>DATATW010000195.1:0-9833 GCA_036268595.1 Terriglobales bacterium | reverse complement strand
CGGGATTTCTGTGGATGTAGCGAAGTTTTTCTACGAACTGATCGTGGTCGCGAATATTGAGGTCGTAGTAGCGCTTTTGCCAGAAGTGTTCGGCTTTGACCCCACTCAAGCCAAAGTCGGGCTTGAATGGGCCACCGTGATCTTCATGATTAATCAATCGGCGGGAGACGCTTTGTTTCAGAGACTTCAGAGCGTCGGCCAGGGTGCGGCGGTCTGGCTCGCTTACTAGTAGGTGAACGTGGTCGGGCATTACCACGTATCCGAAGATTCTGAGTTGGAAAATTATCCGGACGCACTCCAGTGAAGATTCAAATAGATCTCGGCTGGCGACGGTCGATAAGTTTGGGCGGTGATGGTAGCAGGTGAAGGTTACGAAGTGGGTTTGCTTGGTGTTTTGGAAGCGCTTTAGGCCGGACGGCATTTGGGCAGATTAGTGCTTGCTTGTGCCCCACTCAAGCCAAAATCGGGCTTGAATGGGCCACCGTCGGCTTTCATTCCTCTTTTGGAAATTCCCATTTTGGGACGGACATTTATTTTTCTTGCGTCTGGATTTTGATTGTTTCATTCTTGGTTATTCCCCTGAGTTTGAGATCGGGATGATGATTGCGCTGCCTGGCGGCGCGGAGGGAGACGTGTGTCTGTGGTGGATGGAAAAGGAAAGACAGCTAGTGGGACGGAGGGCGAGAGCAGTTTAGCGGGAGATCCCTCTCTCCGCCTGAAAAGCGGCTCCGCTCGGGATGACAATGCACGCGTAGATCTGGCGGACGTGGATCGGGCGGGTGGCGAACATGGCGTGGTGATTCCGTGGCTGATGGCGGAGGCGGATCCGGGAGAGTGGTGGAAGAAGTTGAGGAAGAGTCCGAAGCGGTTGGGAGAGGTTTCGCAGGCGGCATTTCTGCTTAAGGCGAAGATGATGGGATTGAATGTGGCGCTGCCCTGGGGAGACAGCGAGCGGTATGACTTTGTGGTTTGGGCGGAGGCTTCGCGTGCAGGATTGGGTAACGGCAAGGAGTTTCGGAGTCCAGAGAACGGGGACAGGAGTGTCCGCGGCACAAGGGCTGCCCGCTCCACACAATCTTCACGAATTTTTCGTGTGCAGGTTAAGGCGACCGGACGGCTTTACATGCGGGGATATGAAGTGCAGCCGGTGCATTCGACGCGGGGGCGCGGGAAGCTGCGGTATACGACGCGGGAGGTGGATGTGATCGCGGCGCATGTGCAGCCGGTGGATGTGTGGTATCTGATCCCGATGGAAGAGGTTGGGAGAGCGAGGAGTTTGAGGCTTTATCCGGACATTGAGAGCCGGGATCCGTTGTGGGAGAAGTGGAGAGAGGCCTGGGAAGTTCTGGGAGCTTCGTGATGGCGAGAAAAAGCAGGTTCCTCGCTTTGCTCGGAATGACAAAATTAGGGATACAAAGTCCCCGGGGCTAAAGCCCAATTTCATTAAAGGGTGTTTTACGCGGCCCTAAAAGGGCCGCTCTTCCACGGTCGCGTCCGCGTAGCGTGTTCGATAAGCATTTCACTTAATGCAAAATTTCGGAACAACAACACGCAGCACCGATGTTCTAGTTATATTTCTTTGTTCGCGAAGAGCCATTTGCCGGCCTTGACTGAAAAAGTGGATTTCTCCATACTCCCCCAGACTCACGTTGTGCGAACTACATTCGCCTATGCGCTCAGGAATCACTTCTGCAGTTGCGAAACTCGTCTGCATCACGGTTCTTTGTGTCGTTCCGGCGTTCGCTCAAACAAGCCATCGGGCGGCGGCGCGAACACATCAACAACAGTGGCTGACACGTCTGCGAGAAGAACTGCCGTTGCTCGGTCACCGAAACTGGATTGCGGTGGTGGACTCGGCGTATCCGTTGCAGACGAGCCCAGGTGTGGAAACGGTCGAGACTTTTGACGATCAATTGCATGTCGTGCAAGAAGTGTTGGAGCAGATTGGCAGGGCGGGACATGTGCGTCCTATAGTGTTTACAGACACGGAGTTGAAGGCGGTGCCGGAGAGCGACGCTCCGGGAGTGGACGCGTACCGGGCGGCGCTGGGGCACATTCTGGAAAACTTGCCGGCGCAGTCGCTGCCGCATGAGCAGATCATTGCGAAGCTGGGCGAGGCGGGCAACTCGTTTCATGTGCTGGTGCTGAAGACGAAGATGACGATTCCGTATACGTCGGTGTTTATCCGGCTGGATTGCGGATATTGGACGGATGAGCAGGAGAAGAGACTGCGGGAGAAAATGGCGGGCAAGTGATCGCTTGACGTCCAGTTCTGTTTCGTTTCCTCGGACTACTTTTTGGAAATTAAAGTTCCCACTCACGCTAAAGCAGGGCTTGAAACGGGCACTCACTTGGGCAACTTCCGAAACATTTGTTAGGGACTGCGGCGGATTTTCCTCTTGAATGCCGCGGTCTCGGCTATTAGAACTGTTTTGGCTTTCAATCGACCTTCTTATAAGGAGCCGTAATGAAATTGGCTGGCTTGGGCATCGTCTGTTTTCTGCTTCTCATTGTTGGCGTGGAGTTGGTTTCGGCCGGGCCGAAGAGCGTGTCGCTGGTTTATCCGAAGGCGAAGAAGGTCGACCAGGTTGACGACTATCACGGGGTGAAGGTCGCTGACCCATACCGCTGGCTGGAAGACACGGATTCTGCCGACACCCACCAATGGGTTGAGGAAGAGAACAAGCTGACGTTCGGCTATCTGGAGCAGATTCCCTATCGCAGCGCGATCCGTGAGCGGTTGACGAAGTTGTGGAACTTCGAGCGCTTCACAGCGCCGGAGCAACGAGGCGGGCATTATTTCTTCGAACACAACAATGGATTGCAGAACCAGAACGTGTTGCTGGTCGCGGATTCGCTGACCGCGGAGCCGCGGGTGCTGCTCGATCCCAATACGCTCTCCGCCGATGGAACAGTTGCGCTCTCAGGCACGGCGCTTACCGACGATGGCAAGCTGCTGGCCTATGGGACTTCGGCTTCAGGGTCGGATTGGCAGGAGTGGCATGTGCGCGACGTAAGCACGGGTAAGGACTTGTCAGACCTGATCAAATGGGTGAAGTTTTCCGGGGCGTCATGGACGAAAGATGGAAAGGGATTTTTCTACAGCAGATATGAGGAGCCGAAAGAAGCCACAGCACTGCGCGATACGGTTTATTTCCAGAAGCTGTACTACCACAAGCTGGGAACCTCGCAGGGCGAAGACACGCTGATTTATGACCGTCCGGATGATAAAGAGTTGGGGTTCGGCGGAGGCGTGACCGATGACGGGAAGTATCTGGCTATCGGCGTGTGGAAGGGGACGTCGCCAAAGAACCGCTTCTACTATAAGGACCTGACACTGCCGAATTCGCAGGTTGTAAAACTTCTCGACGATTTCGATGCGCGTTATCAGTTCATTGATAACGATGGGCCCGTGTTCTGGTTCCAGACCGATCTCGATGCCCCGCGGGGACGGGTGATTGCGATTGATACGCGGCATCCGGAGAAGGCGAACTGGAAGACGCTTGTGCCGCAGGGTGCTGATACGCTCGAGAATTCTTCCGCCATCAGCAATATGTTTTTGTTGAGCTACCTCAAGGATGCCCGCACGGAAGTGCGAGTACACGACCTCAACGGGAAATTCGTGCGAAACGTAGACCTGCCGGGAATCGGAACAGCCACGGGATTCGCTGGAAAGCGCAGCGACAAAGAAACGTTCTACGCATTCACCAGCTTTATTTCTCCGACGACGATTTACCGCTACGATCCGGCGACAGGAAGGAGTTCGGTTTTCCGGCAGCCCAAGGTTGATTTCGACGCGAGCAAATACGAAACGAAGCAGGTGTTCTACCACAGCAAAGATGGCACTCGCGTGCCGATGTTCCTCACTTACAAGAAAGGATTGAAGCTGGATGGGCAGAATCCGACGTTGCTCTATGGCTACGGTGGATTCGATATTTCTCTGACGCCCTCGTTCTCGGTCCCCAATGTCGTTTGGCTTGAGATGGGAGGCATCTATGCTCAGCCGAACCTTCGCGGCGGCGGCGAGTATGGCGAAGAATGGCATCTCGCCGGAACACATGGCAAGAAGCAGAATGTGTTCGACGATTTCATTGCGGCGGCAGAGTGGCTGATCGCGAATAAATACACGTCGACTCCAAAGCTGGCAATCCGCGGCGGAAGTAATGGTGGGCTGCTGGTGGGAGCGTGTTTGACGCAGCGTCCGGATTTATTTGGCGCGACGTTACCCCTGGTCGGCGTGATGGACATGCTTCGCTTCCAGAAGTTCACGATTGGATGGGCATGGACTTCGGATTATGGATCTTCGGACAATGCGGATGACTTCAAGGCGCTGATCGCCTATTCTCCGCTCCACAACCTGAAGCCGGGGATAAGTTATCCGCCAACACTGATTGCGACCGCGGACCACGATGATCGTGTAGTGCCCGGACACAGCTTCAAATTCGCGGCGACCATGCAGGCCGACCAGGCTGGACCGGCTCCGGTGCTGATTCGAGTAGAGACCAAGGCCGGGCATGGCGCGGGAAAGCCGATTTCGAAGACGATCGAAGAGATGGCGGATGAGTGGTCGTTCGTGGCGCACAATTTGGGGATGAATGTGGCGCTGCCGTAAGCAACTCGACGGCTAAAGCCGGTAATGAGAGTCGGCCCACGATCGCAGCGGTGAAAGCGCAGCGCCACCACAAAACCGGTCCTTATTCGAGTTGCTCCGGGGCGGTTCAAACTGAATGTGAATTTCCCATTAAGCCAGAGTCGGGCTTGAGTGGGCCACCTTGATCTTGCTTTCAGGGGTCGAAAGTCTCCATTGGTGTTACTTCCTTCCGTGGTAAAATCCTTGCGCTTTGGGCGGACGTGGCGGTACTCCGCCCTGTCCTGCCTATTAACCTCTGTGCTGGAGGCTCCCATGGCTTCACGTTGTTCGCAAGCCGTTCGTTTTACTTCTGTCTTATTGGTCGCGGTGTCAGTGTCATTCGTTTCGTTGGCGGGCGCTCAGAAATCGCTGCCAAATGGCCTGACCAAGCGCGTGGTCGCTGACTACGGATACTGGAGCAAATACCAGACGCCGGCTTATGGAGCAGCGCAGATCCCGTATCACAAACTGACGCACATCAATCACGCGGGTCTGGGATTTGACGCGAGCGGAACTCTTTCCGTGCCGCAGGGATTCATCGAGCCCGAGTTGAACAATATGGCCCACGCGGCCGGCGTGAAGGTCATGCTGCTGCTGGGCGGAGATTTTCCCGGGCTTGAGGCGAGCGGAATGAAACAGACGCTGGTGGACAACATTGCGGCATTCGAAAAGCAATATGGATATGACGGCGTGGACCTGGACTGGGAATATCCGGAGACCGCAGGCGACCGCTTCTTCCTGGCGGAGCTGGTGGCGCAGTTGCGCGCGTCGAATCCTGATTATGTGTTGTCGATCGATGCTGCGCCCTGGGGCGGATACGGCTACGACCTGCATGCGTTCAATACGTCGCTCGATTACGTCAACATCATGATGTACGACTGTGCCGGGCCGTGGACGCAGTATGGACAGCTCAATTCGCCGATCTTCTGGGACCAGCATGATCCGGCGCCATGGGAGTGCCAACCCGGCGGCAGCGCATTCAACACCGCGAATCTTTTCCTGACGTTGATGCCGGGATCGAAGCTCAACATGGGTACTCCGTTTTACGGTTATCAGTATCTAAATATCAATAAAGAGTTCGGGATCTGTCCGAATTCGGCGTGGACACCGGATGGTGCGTGTGACAATGCCGTTACCAGCGCTGGCTATGCAGGCTACAAACCGATGATCAACAAGCGCGGATGGCACACTACGCGCGATCCGATTGCGCTGGTGCCGTATATGCTGAAGGACGACGGCAGCGACGGATACGTCACGTATGACGATGCGACCTCAACCTATTACCGCGTTTGGTATGCGGACTGGGTGCGCGGTTTCGGCGGGACATTCTTGTGGTCACTCGATGCGGACTACGATGGGCATTCGCAGGATCTGATGGATGCGATGTATAACGCGTCGTTGAGCCATTGAGGAATTCGTGGTTCGTGGTTGAAAAGTCAAACGCGCCGCCCTCTCACAAAAGCGCGGGAGGGATGGGCATCCATCCTCATCCTTTTATTTCCCTGAAGAAAAACGATTATCTATGCGGTCCGCGAAAAGGTTTGCGCACTCCCCTTTAGTGGGTTTGAATTCTCTTCGGTGGGCATGTTATAAAGGCCCGATTTGTGCTGGATGCCGCGACTAGAGTCTTCCTTCTCTAGTCCTTATCAGCGCCAGCGCAAAATCCGACGCGGCCAAGCTCCAACCCTCCTTCAGGTCTTGCGGTGGAAGCGTGTTCGGAAAAAGCTTCGGATCTCGCGCAACAAGCGAGATGTGGAGCGTTGATTTTCCGGAATCGATAGAACCTAAAACACGTTTGAAATTCCTGTAAAAACCGTACTAATTCGGAGGACTTTATGCGTACCTGGCTCGCCACAGCTGCGATCTGTAGCCGCCGCATGGCCATGAAAATTTCCACTGTCGCCGCGCTTCTTACCGTGGGCGCGGCTGCGGCATTTGCCCAACCGGAAAACGCCGGCGGGGAAGCTTCGCTCAAGCTGCCGGATCTTTCGCAGGTCAGCTTCTTCAACAATGCCATCGACGGCCATAAGCTATTGCTGATCGGAATCGTGTTCTGCATATTCGGACTTTTGTTTGGCTTGACGATTTACATGCGGCTGAAGAATCTTCCGGTGCACCGATCGATGCGCGAAATCTCGGAACTCATCTACGAGACCTGCAAGACCTACATGATCACGCAGGGCAAATTTATCCTGCTGCTGTGGGTCTTCATTGCCGTCATCATTGCCGCGTACTTCGGCTGGCTTGCGCCAGTTCCTGACAAACCGGTGGCTCTGACGCTTCCCATCATCCTGGCATTCAGCCTTCTGGGAATCGCCGGGAGCTACGGCGTGGCATGGTTCGGCATTCGCGTGAACACCTTTGCCAACTCGCGCACCGCCTTCGCTTCCCTGCCCGGCAAGCCCTATCCCGTCTACCGGATTCCCCTCGAGGCCGGCATGAGCATTGGCATGATGCTCATCTCGGTGGAACTGCTCGTGATGTTGATTATTCTGCTGTTCGTTCCAGGCGATTACGCGGGCGCGTGTTTCATCGGATTTGCCATCGGCGAATCCCTGGGCGCGGCGGCGCTGCGTATCGCAGGCGGGATTTTCACTAAGATCGCGGATATCGGCTCGGACTTGATGAAGATCGTTTTCAAGATCAAAGAAGACGATGCGCGCAACCCGGGCGTCATCGCCGACTGCACGGGCGACAATGCCGGCGATTCGGTTGGCCCGTCAGCCGACGGATTCGAAACTTATGGCGTCACCGGCGTGGCGCTGATTGCCTTCATTCTTTTGGGTGTGAAGAATCCGGCCATTCAGGTCCAACTGCTCGTCTGGATCTTCGTCATGCGCGTCATCATGTTGATCTCGAGCTCGCTTTCATATTTCTTGAATGCCGCTATCGCCAAGGGGAAATATGGCTCGGCGAACGAAATGAATTTCGAGTCGCCGCTTACTTCGCTGGTCTGGATCACTTCAATTGTCTCCATCGTACTGACCTACGTGATTTCCTACTTCGTTATTCCTGACATCGGCGGCGATGGCTCCCAATGGTGGAAGCTATCGACCATCATTTCCTGCGGGACGCTGGCAGGAGCAGTTATTCCAGAACTGGTGAAAGCGTTTACCTCGGTCGAGTCGCGGCATGTGAGAGAAGTAGTAGTTTCGGCTCGCGAAGGCGGGGCGTCGCTGGGCATTCTTTCAGGATTTGTGGCGGGCAATTTCTCCGCCTATTATCTTGGCCTTTCGATGATGGTGCTGATGGCCATCGGCTATTACATGAGCACTATGGGGTTGGCCGTTGCCGCGGGAATGCTGGCTCCGGCCGTGTTTGCATTCGGACTGGTGGCCTTCGGTTTCCTGGGCATGGGACCGGTCACCATCGCAGTGGACTCATACGGGCCTGTGACCGACAATGCGCAGTCCGTGTATGAATTGTCGCTGATCGAATCGGTGCCGAATGTTGAGGCGGAAATCAAAAAAGATTTCGGCCTCGATGTGAACTTCGATCGAGCGAAGCACCTGCTGGAAGCCAACGACGGCGCTGGCAATACATTCAAGGCGACAGCCAAGCCGGTGCTGATTGGTACGGCCGTGGTCGGCGCGACGACGATGATTTTTTCCATCATCATGGCGCTGACGAACGGATTGACAATGCATGTCGACAACCTGTCATTGCTGCATGCTCCGTTCGTCCTGGGACTGATTACCGGCGGCGCGATGATTTACTGGTTTACCGGCGCGGCAACGCAGGCGGTGACGACCGGCGCGTATCGAGCGGTGGAGTTCATTAAGGCGAACATCAAGCTCGAGGGCGTGGTAAGGGCGTCGGTCGCCGATAGCAAGAAGGTGGTTGAGATCTGCACGAAATACGCGCAGAAAGGTATGCTCAATATCTTCCTGGCCGTTTTCTTCGGAACGCTGGCTTTTGCATTTGTGGAGCCCTTCTTCTTTATCGGATATCTGATTTCGATTGCAATCTTCGGACTGTATCAGGCGATCTTCATGGCGAATGCCGGCGGCGCCTGGGACAACGCGAAGAAGATCGTCGAAGTCGAATTGAAGCAGAAAGGCACGCCGCTGCACGACGCGACGGTGATCGGCGACACAGTTGGTGATCCGTTCAAGGACACTTCGTCGGTGGCGTTGAATCCGGTGATCAAGTTCACGACGCTGTTCGGATTGCTGGCGGTGGAGTTGGCGGAAACCATGAAGCCGGTCGGTGAGGCAACCACTTTGACGATTGTCCTCGCGGCGATTTTCTTCGCGATTTCCTTCGCGTTCGTGTACCGATCGTTCTACGGGATGCGGATCAACGCGGGCGCGGAGTAGGCCGGGAACTTTCTGTTAACGCCATCCGAGATTCGGATGGCGTCTTTGTTTAGGGCTCTGGATTTTTGGATCTAGTAGCGGTCGCGATAGAGTTCGCGGCGGTCCTGGTGCAGGTCGCGATATTCGCGACGAAGCTCGCGACGCTCATGGTGGGCAGCGCGGTAGTTACCGTCGCGCAAGTCGCGGCGCAGTTCGTGCCGATCGTGCGCAATCCTGGCTTGATCGTGACGGATGTCGCGATGCAGGCCGCGATCAGAGGCGAGCGCGGGTGCTACTCCCATGCCTGCCAGCAACAGAATCCCAGGTATCGTGCGTTTCATGTTTTGTTGGCTCCTTCCCAGGCTGTAGATGTGAACACGCGCGGCAATGGGAAGTTGCAACAAGTATAACTCTGGGCAACTGAGTGGCTTACTGATGGGGGCTGCCGGTCCACCGGCAAACGGCCTCGCGCTCTTCCTGCGAAAGGCGGGCGCCGCGATGGATCAAGGTGTACTTGCTGTCGGGCATGTCACCTTCGAGGATCTCGTTGCAGATTTCCTCGATCTCATGATCACGCTTCTTCGCGTCGTAGTTTGCCCAACGCGAAAAATTTACATGATGACGGGCTTCGTGGACATCGTTGGCTACCAGCCACGAGACCGGCGCCACATGGCTGTACCAGGGCCAGCGCGTTTGATCGGAATGACAATCGGAGCAGGAGCGGTCGAAAATCACGCGCAGATTTGGCGGAACTTTTTCGGTGGTGTAAAAATCTTTCGCCGGATCCACTGGAAGATTCTTGCGATCGACAGGAACAATCTGCGCAGCAAAAAGCAGGATGACCAGCAAGATCAGGGTTCGACGAAAAATACGCATAGCGTTTTCGTACTATATCAAACTGGTCT
>DATATW010000194.1:0-38889 GCA_036268595.1 Terriglobales bacterium | reverse complement strand
TCCTGATCGTGTAATCGCGGGCGATCTTTGACGGAGGACGAGAAGGCAATCTTGAAAATTGCCGGTGGTGAAAGTATCCTGAGGGAGTACATTTAAAGACTCTAATCCTTCCAGTGTCTACTCGAGTGAGCTTCGATGCTGACCAGAGAGCGAGCACGCCGCTCTCCGAAATCAACTTCGGCCGCAGCGGAATGCTTTACCGTGCCGGGACGCTGGTTTGTATTTTGCTGGTGTTTCTCACCAGCTTCGTGGCCGTCGCACACTTTCACGCCAATGAAAGCGGAAATGCCGACCGATCGTGCTCGCTTTGTGCTCTGGCGCATGTCGGAATCGCAATAAACAACGTCGTCACGCCAGCACCGATTTTTGTTCCATCTGTTTTGCGTGAGACTCCCGCAGTGGTCTCGCGTTCCTTCCGTCCGCTTTCCTCCAACTATATCCGTCCTCCACCGCAGGCCTAGAACCGCCAGTCTGGGTTCAGCTCGCGAAAAATAAAATTTGGAGGAACACATGAAGGTTTTCTACGGAATGCCGCTGCGTGCGGCATTTCTCAGCATTTTTCTTTTTGCCATCTCCGGCGGTTTGTTTGCCCAATCTGCTAACTCGACTGCGGTTGAGGGAACAGTCCTTGATCCTTCGGGTGCAGTTGTCCCCAACGCTACGGTAGAAATTCGCAATCCGGTCAGCCAGTTCGATCGAACTACCACCACAAACTCAACCGGTGGCTTTTCTTTCCCAAACGTACCATTCAATCCTTATCACTTGATTGTTACTGGCAAGGGATTTCCCCCTTACGTCCAGGATATAGACGTGCGCTCAACGGTTCCTGTGAACCTGAGCGTCAACTTGAAACTGCAGAGCTCGGAGGTCGTAACCGTTGAGGGTGGAGGAGAAGACTTACTGGAAAACGATTCCACCTTTCATACCGACGTCGATCGGAACTTGTTCGACAAACTGCCGCTTGAAAGCGCGTCCTCGTCGCTGAGTTCATTAGTGACGTTGTCAACCCCAGGAATCGCAGCCGACTCCAACGGTCTTTTCCATGGACTGGGCGATCACGCGGAAAACTCTTTCTCGCTTGATGGGCAACCTATCACCGATCAGCAGAGCAAAGTGTTCTCCAACCAAATACCGCTGGATGCAGTGCAGTCGACAGAAGTGATCTCCGGCGCTCCCCCGGCGGAGTACGGAGATAAAACCAGCGTAGTGATAAACGTCACCACGCGCTCCGGCCAGGGCATGACCACGCCTCACGGCAGCGTTACGACCTCGTACGGAAGTTTCGGTACATCAAACGTTGATTTCAACCTGGGCTATGGCGGACAAAAGTGGGGCAACTTCATTTCAGCCAATGCAATGAATAGCGGGCGCTTCCTGGATCCGCCGGAATTTGTGGTCAATCACGACAAGGGCAATGAAGAAAATTTCTTCGATCGGGTGGATTATCAATTCTCAAACGCCGACTCCGTTCACATCAACGGCGGCTTCACGCGCTCGTGGTTTCAAACTCCTAACTCGTTTGACTCCCAGCTGGCATTGCCCTGGAATGGTGTGGTTGTTAACACTGGTGGACTTGACCCGTACGGTAATCCGGTCGGCGTGACAGACCAGCGCTCGCAAATCAAGACCTTCAATATTGCCCCGTCCTGGACGCACTTGCTGAACAACACTTCCGTGTTCACGCTGGGCGCCTTCGTGCGGCGCGACCAGTTCAATTACTATCCTAGCGGCGATCCATTCGCGGATCTCGGGCCTACCGATCTTCAGCGGGAAAGTGTCGGGCAGAACCGTACTCTCACCAATGCCGGCCTGCGCGCCGACTATTCCTATGTCAAGGGAATTCACAACCTGAAAATCGGCGCGACGTACATGCAGACTTTTCTGGATGAAAATGACAGCCTCGGTATTGTCGATCCAACGCTCAATCCAATTTGCGTAAATGGCTCAGGTGGGCCAATCATCAATCCCAGCATCACCAGCACAAGCCAGTGCGCGGGTGTGGGCGCGGCCCCCAATCCGGCGCTTGACCCCAATCTAGTGCCCTTTGATTTAACTCACGACGGCAGCGCGCTGTTCAACTTCAACGGTCACACCGACGTAAAAGAACTAGCTTTGTACGTTCAGGACACCATCACCAAAGGAAACTGGAACCTAAACCTGGGAGTGCGCGGAGATTTCTACAACGGGTTGACCACACACAAGGAGGGCGAACCGCGGCTCGGTATTGCTTACAACATCAAGCGAACTAATACTGTGCTTCGTGTCTCTTATGCCCGAACCATGGAGAGTCCTTTTAATGAAAACCTGGTGCTCTCCAACAATGGGTGCGCCAATCCCGTCTTGTTTTCGCTGCTAGCCTGCACCGTACCCGGGGTTACGCCGTTTACTCCAGGCTGGAGGAACGAGTTTCATGCCGGCCTGCAACAGGCGTTCGGAAGATATGTGGTTTTCTCTGGCGAGTACATCTGGAAGTACACGCATAACGCTTATGACTTCAGCGTACTCGGCAATACGCCAATCACATTCCCTATCGAGTGGGACCGATCGAAGATTCCGGGATTTGCCGGACGCGTGAGCGTTCCCAACTACCACGGATTCTCAGCGCTCATGGTGTTTTCGAGCGTGGCGGCCCGATTCTTCACCCCCCAGATTGGTGGAGCGGGAGCGGTGCCATCAGTGGCCGCAGGCGGAGGCTCCACGCCATTCCGGATTGACCACGACGAGAAATTCAATCAGACCACCCACTTCCAATACCAGCTGCCAAAGCGAGGACCATGGATTGGCTTCAATTGGCGTTATGACAGCGGCTTGGTCGCCGGCGCTGTACCGTTCTCGGACGGTGGTCCAGTTGATCTGACCGGGGCCGGGCTTAGTGCCGACCAGGAATTCGAGGCCGGCCTGTACTGCGGAAGCGCACACGCAACGCCATTCGTGGCTCTGCCGTCGCCGTGCCCGGCAGGACAATATGGCTCAACTCTCGTAAGCATTCCCGCCCCGGGGACGGAGAACGACGATAAGAATCCACAGCGCATTGACCCTCGTAATCTCTTTGACCTGGCAATCGGGCACGACAACCTGCTCCACGGCGATAAATATAAGATCAGCGCACGGCTCACGATCATTAACCTGACCAACAAGTATGCGCTGTACAACTTCCTTTCAACTTTCAGTGGCACGCACTATGTGACGCCGAGAGCCATAACCGGGCAGATTGGATTTAATTTCTGAGCGCTTTGGGGGCGGGCTTTTTGTCCGCCCCTTCTTTCAATTGCATCGTATTCGTATGGGTTTAAGAATGTTAATCAAAGTCGACGCTGCGGGCATTATTCTATTGATCCTGGCAGTCTGCAGCATTTCGTCCACTTCGTTATTAACTAACTCTTCTGTGCGCCCAGGGGCTGGTACATGCCCCATGCACCAGCAGTCCTCACCGCGGCCCTCGCCCATCGATCACCATTGCTGCCAATCCCGGCACGACACGGCTGTGCTGCAAACACCGGCGCATCCGTCGCACGAACTACTTGTTTCGTTTCTGCCGATTTCGGATCAAAAATCCGCTTCGCCGGAGGCGTTCGCGCAACCTCGCGGTAATGCCACTCCGCCCGGAACGCCTCCCGCTCCGTTTCAGCTGCGCGTTTAGTCCATTTACTCCTTTCCCGCGGTTTTGAGTGCGCAGTTTCGCGCGCTCTCCTATGTCCGCTTATTTGCCCAAGGAGTGCTTATGCGTACTGAAGGGTTATCTCTGTTCCTGGTATTTCTCTTGACTTGTTTCTTGCGCGCTCAAGATTCGATCAGCACAGGCTCGAGTATGAGCACGCCTGGCATGCCCGGCATGTCTAAGAGTTCGATGGGAAAGAGCCCTGGTTCAGCCATCGAGGAATTCGTGCAGCACACAAGTTCCGGTACCGACGCCGAACCAAACTCCACGCCAAGTGAAATGCTAATGACAACCAAAGATAGTTGGAACCTGATGTTTCATGGGCAGGCCTTTCTCAGCGAAATTCAGCAGACCGGGCCGCGCGGAGCTGACAAGCTGTTCTCCACGAATTGGTTTATGCCCATGGCGCGGCGAAAACTCGGACACGGAACTTTCACTTTGCGCACCATGTTGAGCCTGGAGCCGGCGACTGTTACTAACGAGAGATATCCGGAATTATTTCAGCAGGGCGAAACCGTCTATGGCAAGCCCATCGTCGATGGCCAGCACCCCCACAATTTCTTCATGGAGGTAGCGGCCATCTACGACTATCACGTCGGCGAAAATACCCTTCTATCGTTCTACGCCGCTCCAGTTGGCGATCCTGCTCTTGGGCCGCCGGCGTATCCGCACCGGGCTTCCGCGTCGGAAGATCCCATAGCTCCGTTGGGCCATCATCTTCAAGACTCAACCCACATAGCCGATGACGTGATCACCGTGGGCATCACGCACGGAATCTTGCGGCTTGAGGCGTCCGGCTTCCATGGGCGTGAGCCGGATGAGTTTCGTTGGGACATCGACGGCGGCAAAATCGATTCCTGGTCCACGCGAGTAACAGCGAATCCCGGGCAGAACTGGAGCGCCCAGTATTCGATCGGCGATCTAACCAGCCCAGAAGCTTTGTTTCCGAATGAAAATATTCGCCGCATGACTGCGTCAATTATCTACAACCGACCACTCGCTAAAGGCAACTGGGCCTCGATGGCGCTATGGGGGCGTAATCAGAGCCTGCAGGATGGAAACGTAGGGAACGGCTACTTGGTGGAATCGACTTTGCGGTTTCTGGACAAGAACAATGTCTGGACGCGAATTGAAAATGTAGATCGCACCGACGAACTGCTCACCGGCGAAACTATCTTGCCCCCAACTTTCACGGAGCGTTACTTCACCCGCGTGCAATCCTATACTGCCGGATATGATCGCGACATCGGGCACCTTCCACATCTTTCCATGGCATTGGGAGCGCAGCTGACCTGGTTCGGAGTTCCTGCAGCTTTGCAGACAACTTATGGATCTCATCCAATCGGAGTCGTGGCATTCATGCGCTTGCGAGCTAAATAAATCCGATCAGGCGGCTTGCCCGGTTTTTATCGCTTCCGGACCGTTGGTGCGGGCCCAGGTGTAGTGAATCCGGTGAATGACCGTGATGGTAGACAATACGGCGATGATCCAAAGCACCGGCGCCATACGATTGAAGAGCGCGCCAAGGATGACCAAGACCAGCCGCTCCGGGCGCTCCATAAATCCCACGCGGCAGGAGCCGATGAGGGACTCCGCGCGGGCCCGGCTGTAGCTGACCATAATGGCGCTGACCATGACGAAAGCCGTCAATACGACGTAAAAGAATCGGTCGCCACGGGCGAAGAAAACCAGCAGGCCGAAGAATTGCGATTCGTCGCTGTAGCGGTCGATCACTGAATCAAAGAAGGCTCCGAAGCGGGTCACGCGATTTTGAGCGCGCGCTACTTCGCCATCGACCAGATCAAAAAAACCCGAGCCGATAATGATCAGCCCGGCGTAGAAGAACATGCGCTGCTGGTTTTCGGCCGTAGCGTAACCAAACAGGAATGCCGCCCAGGCATTTACCACCAGACCCATGAAGGTCAGAACGTTCGGATTGATTTTGGTGAGGGCGAGCCAGCGGACAATTTTCTTCAGCAGAACTCCGCAGGCGCGGCCGAAAGCGCTAGTCCAGGTCATGGAGGAATTGAATCATTCAGTCATCCTGCAGCCGCCGCATCGTGGATCGTAGTGAACTTCAGTATTTCCAACTCGCGGTTGCCATTGGGAGTCACAACCATAGCGCTATCGCCAACTTTCTTATTAAGCAGCGCCCGTCCAATCGGTGAAGTAGTAGAAATCTTCCCGGTCGCGACGTCGGATTCTTCGCTGGTCACGATGTTGTACTCGATCTCCTCATTCTTGGTGTTGTCGTAAACCTTTACCGTCGAACCGAGGCCCACCTTATCCTTCGGAATATTGTTCATATTGACCATGGAAAGGTCGGCGAGCCGTTTGCCCAGCTGGCGGACGCGCGCCTTAACGAATTCCTGCCGCTGCTTCGCCATGTGATACTCGGCGTTCTCGCTCAGATCACCCAGGGCGGCGGCTTTCTTAATTTCTTTCGGAAGCTCATGGACGAGTTCGTGCTCGAGCGCGTTGATCTCATCCTGCAACTTTCTTTTGATGTGCTCGGTCATCGTGGTCGAATTATAAACCGTTTGTGGCTAACAGGTTCGCCGCGCGACGGTAGCTGGATTCGTGGACAACCTGGGAGATTTAGCGATGTCCATTGCCGCCATTCCTCTTTGAGCTTTAGTGCTGTAACCGGAACCGGGAAGGCGCTGGGGAACCGTAAGTCGCTGATAATAGTAGTTATGGCGTTCGAGCAATTGTGAAACTCATAGGCTTCAGATACAATCAAAGACGTACTTCGTGGGCTGTTCGCGTATGAATCTGAATGTCAACGGCGATTTCCACATCGGTGACAGAGTAGTTTATCCGAATCACGGCGTGGGGGTTATCGAGCAGGTCGGCAGCCGTACCCTCGGGCAGCAGGTCGAAAAGTACTACCTCCTCAATATCAAATCCAGCAACCTCAAAGTGACTGTCCCATTTCATAGCGTGGGCGCTGTCGGCTTGCGCCGCGTGGTGAGAAATGGCGAGATCCAGAAAATCCTGGATTATCTTTCGGATGGAAATGGCGACAGCGCGACCGATTGGAAGGACCGCTTCAAGGAAAATTCTGACCGCATGCGCACAGGATCATTACTGGAAGTTGCGGCGGTACTGAAGAGCCTGCTGGTCCTCAAAGAAACCAAGGGCCTATCTTTTCGGGAAAAGAAAATGCTGGAGCGCGCCCGCTACCTTCTGGTGAGCGAACTTGCCATGTCAAGAAATACTGAGGAGTCAAATGTCGAAGAAATCCTCGACAAAGCACTCTCCAAAACTAATCTGAAATTTCCTGACGCCGCCGAACTGCAATCCTAGTAATAAAAGCTTATTCCGAGTGTCCATTTGATGGCTGATCTTCGCTTAGCCATGCCCCGAAGGGTTTCAGCGGTTCAATGTGGTCGAATACAATTTTCATTCCTGCAGTTATTGGGACTGCCAGAATCAGTCCGACCGCTCCCCACAGCCATCCCCAGATCAGTAAGGACAGTGTCACGGTGAGTGGGTTGAGTCGCAGGCGGCTGCCGAGGATTTTCGGATAAAGCACGTTAAGCGAAACCATGTGTAGGGAAAAAACCGTCAGCACGATCCAAACGATCTTCATCAAGGTAAGGTGCCCAATGCCTAGAAATATCGGGGGTAGCAGGGCAAGCAAAACTCCCAGGTAAGGAACCAGGCTCAAAAATCCGCTCATGAATCCGGCAAAATAGAAATACTGGATGTGTAGAAATCCGAAGACCACCGTGCTCAAGGCCCCGATAATCAAACCTATGAGCAGATTACCGACCATGAAGCTGCGGATCATGCCGGAGATGAGTCCCATGGTGACATAAGCAGGGCGTCGGTTCTCCGTCGACACCAGGCCCAGGGTCGCTTTGCGGGCATGCTCTTGCCAGGTAAGCATGAAAAATACCAGGAATGGAACAAACGATGACGCCAATACTACTTGCGACACCGATCCGAAGCCGCGAGTAAGCAGGTCAGCCCAGCTGGTGGTTTGCTGGACTTTTACCGTTCCTTTCTGCTGGTCCGGGTTCAGGTCGGCGAACTTTTGAGCTTTACGGGTCAGCTTGGCGAAGTCCTGCCTGATCTCTACCGAATGCCTGGGCACCTCTTCCAGCAGATCTGAAGCTTGATTGACTCCGAAATAGGCCAGTCCGCCCAGCGCGGCGCAAGTCAGTATCACGGCAATTGCGGCGGCAATGGCACGGGACATTCGCAATCGAGTGAAAAAATCGACCACGGGATCAAGAACGAATGCAAAAAGCATCGACACCAGAATGACCGCCAGCGGCTCCTCTGCGAAGTAACAGAACGTGACGATCGCACCCACACCGAGCAGAGTCAGCGCCCAGCTCTTATTGCCGGGACGAGGATGTGCAATATTGGCGCCCTGAGGTGGTGGCGCCGGCCCCTCTTTTTTTATCGACGGCTTGTGCTCGAGATTGGTAATTGTCTGCGCCATATAATCACTGCGTGGATCACGGTAGCACCATGCCGGCCCTAAAACCGCGAGTCTTGGGCTTAGATGTCGGTTCGAGGAGAATCGGAATTGCTATTTCTGATCCGCTGGGCGTTACGGCGCAGGGTTTGCCGACCCTACTTCGGCAGAATAAACGGCTGGATTTCGAGCAACTTGCCAGGATAATCACCGGCTATCAGGTTTCTGAAATCGTGGTCGGCTACCCGCTTCGACTGAGCGGAGCCGAAGGTATTCAATCAGGCAAAATGCAAATTTTCGCCGAAGAATTGCGCAAGAAATTTGGATTGCCGGTCCACCTTTGGGACGAGCGCCTGACTTCAACCCAGGCTAATCGACTGCTTCGTGAAACCGATCTGTCGATCAAGAAACGCGGCCAGGCGGTCGATCGAATGGCCGCGACGCTGATCCTGCAGAACTGGATGGAAGCGAGAGGAGCTTTTAGGCGCTAGTTTTTATCTCGAGCTAATGAGCTTGTTTCTTAGCGGCGTTTGTGACAACTGTGGAAGAGCGGCGATATCTCGCTAGTCCAATCAGGCACCCGATTGATTGCACGATTAAGAGACATTCGCCACGCGCTGGAGTCTTCCAATTGCGCCCGCAAAAGTCTTCTCTTCGCCCTCTGTGGCTTTTCTCTGCGAATTCTGCGGTTAAGAGCTCTTGCCGCTTTGCTTATAAACGATGCCGTCTTTCATCACAAACTGCACATTCTCCAGAATGCTCACGTCTTTCAACGGATCGCCCGAAACCGCAACCACGTCGGCGTACTTTCCCGGCTTAATCGATCCGAACTGGCTGCTGCGCCCGATTAGGTCAGCGGCCGCTGAAGTTGCCGCTTGAATCGCCTGCATCGGCGTCATTCCGTACTTCACCATGAATGCGAACTGCTTGGCTGATGTTCCGTAAGCGCAGACCCCCGCGTCGGTGCCGAATGCCAGCTTCACCCCCGCTTTAACCGCTTTCCCGAAATTCTCGCGCTGGATCTCGCCCAGTTCGCGATCGTGTTCCAGGAAATCCGCCGGCATGGTCCCTTTTTTTCCATCCGCCTGAATGCACTCGTCGTCATAGATGTCCATTACGAGGTACGTGCCGTGCTGCTTTGCAAGCGCGATGCCCTCCTCATCGATCAAGGTGGCATGCTCGACGGAAGCCACTCCCGCGCGAATCGCATTCTTGATTCCCTCCGCCGCGTGCGCGTGCGCAGCCACGCGTAGTCCGAAGTGGCTGGCTTCATCGACCGCAGCCTGCAATTCTTCAGGCGTGAACTCCACTGATTTGGGATTACTGCCATGCGTGAGCACCGCGCCGGTCGAGAGAACCTTAATATGGTCGGCTCCCTGGCTGACCAGCAGGCGTACCTTCTGACGGACTTCCCATGGGCTGTTGGCCTCGCCGTAATGAAAGTCCCAAGGCAGCTGGATGTCGGGAGCCATGCCGGTCATAGCGCCGGCGCCGCCGGTAATCGTGATGTATGCTCCGGCAACATACATGCGCGGCCCTATGATGTCGCCACGATTGATTGCATCGCGCAATGCGACGTCGTTCAGCGCGCGGTAAACGCCGACGTCGCGCACTGTAGTGAATCCCGACTCCAGCATGGCGCGGGCATTGGGCACGGATTCCAGCACGCTCTGTGAAGCCGACTTCCTGAGCTGAAACAAGGGGTCGCCTTCGCCATATTTCCCGTCCGCCAAATGAGTGTGGCAATCAATCAATCCGGGCAGCACCGTCATCTTCGAGAGATCGATTACATTGGCATTTTGCGGAATTGCAAGACCTGGCCCGACCTCTTCGATTTTGTTGCCGCGTATCACAATGACTTGATCGGTGAGCACGGCCCCCTTATCTGGATCGACGAGTCTTCCCGCCTTGATGACTGTGACCTGGGCAATCGCCGTAGTGCATGCAAGCAGAAAACCGATACGCAGAAGGTTTTTCAAGTCAGGCTCCGGTGCAGAAGTGGCAGCACCGCATTCTACAACGGGGATCGGTGCAAGCAGGCTCGACCGGTTCGGCAACGGAACTGATCCCGCGTGCTACTCTCGATTTGATAACCAAAAATGCCAGCTTCTACACAACTCGCTTCTGTGCTTTATGCCCTCGGCGCATTTCTGAGTTGGGGCATCAGCGATTTTGTCGGAGGATACACGGCGCGGCGATTCAACTCCTTTTATCTCGCGGCGCTGGGACATTTGAGCGGAACAACATTGATGGTATGCCTGGCGCTGGCCAATCATGAAACGATGCCTGCCTTAGTGCAACTGCGCTGGGCCTTTGCTGCGGGGGTATGCGGCGGAGTTGCGCTGGCGTTGTTTTACCGCGCCTTGTCGCACGGCAACATGGGACTAGCGGCGCCGGTGTCGGCAGTGCTTGGCGCCGCTCTACCGGTTGCCTTTGCCATGCTCACCGAGGGGCTTCCCAAGGCGTTGCCGATTGCAGGATTCGTGGTAGCGCTGGTCGGAATTTGGCTGATCTCGCGCCCTGAGAGCGGCCAGCGTCCCGAAGGGTTGGCTCTGGCGTTGATTTCGGGTTTCGGCTTCGCCCTTTTCTACATATTTATTAAGCAGGCGGGGAATGGCTCGGCGCTGTGGATCTCAGCGGGTTCGCGGGCCGCGTCGCTGGTGGCGACTGGACTGATCACATTGATCTGCCGAAAATTCTCCCCCACTTACAGGCTCGGATTCGGCATTGCGCTGTTGGCGGGATGCATCGACGTTACGGGGACATTTCTATTCGTCCACGCCAGTCAGTTGGGCAGGCTGGATACAGCCGTCATTCTAAGTTCGCTTTATCCGGCGCTGACTGTAATCCTTGCCCGCATCTTCCTCGGCGAACACTTCACCCGATGGAAGACTGTGGGCATGATCGCGGCACTGGTGGCCGTTCCAATGATTGCGGCGGGATAGATTGCGCATCTGCCGGGAATAGCCCAAAACAATGGCGTACATGGTTTCGTGTAGTCATTTCTGGGTGAGCTGAAGGGCCACAGTCTACATGAACTTATGTAGTCACTCTGGGGTGAGTCGAAAGAATCAGCCGGCGAGAGTCGTTGGTCCCCAAATATCCCACCCCAGCACTCATCCCGAGCGAAGCATGAGTGAAGCGAAGCGTAATTCATGCGAAGTCGAGGGACCTGCTTTCCTTCGTACCAGCCGCATACGCTACGGTGTAAGAGCGGCCATTCAGCCCGTACCGTTGCACTTAACTCGCGGGCTTCAGCCCGCCGCGAAACTGTTACCATCCACTCGTGGCCCTCGTGGAGATCCGCAATCTGACCAAGATTTTCCCGCAGGGCGAATCCGCATTCACTGCCCGGAAAGCCGAAGTCCGCGCCGTCGATGATGTAACTCTCGACATCGAAGCTGGCGAGACTCTCGGCTTGGTCGGCGAATCCGGTTCCGGCAAGAGCACGTTAGGACGTCTGGCGCTAAGGCTCATCGAGCCAACATCTGGCAGCGTGAGCTTTGATGGTCATGATTTAGGCAGCGCCAGCCACGGCAAACTGCGGCGATTGCGCCGGCACATGCAGATCATTTTTCAGGATCCCTTCAGCTCGCTCGATCCGCGAATGCGGGTGGAAGACTTAGTTGCGGAGCCGCTGGTGATTCACAGGAGCACGGGCGAGGGCGCCCGCGCCTCCACAATTCAAGGAGATAGCGCGGGCAAGGATGCGCGTGCTCCCACAACCAGGTCTCGTCGGGGTACGGGCGTCCCCGCCCGTACTTTGCCTGCGATCAAGGCTCAAGTGGCCGATCTCCTCACAGCCGTCGGGCTTGACTCATCCGCCATGCCGCGCTTCCCGCACGAATTCAGCGGAGGCCAGAGGCAGCGCATCGTGATTGCGCGCGCGCTAGCACTGCGGCCCAAATTCATCGTTTGCGATGAGCCGGTCTCCGCTCTCGACGTAAGCGTGGGCGCTCAGATCGTGAATCTTCTCTCGCAACTGCAACGCGATTTTGGCCTGACTTACTTATTCATCTCGCATTCAATGCCGGTAGTGCGCTATCTCTCGACGCGAATCGCCGTCATGTATCGTGGCAAAATCGTCGAGATCAACTCGACGGATAAGATCACCCAAAATCCCCAGCATCCATATACAAAGACTCTGCTCGCGGCCACGCCAGAAATCGAAGTGTGACCGTGTAGGAGAAGAAATCCGCGTCCGCCCATTCGACACCAATCATCTTTCAGGTTTATCCTTCAAGCCGCAAACAACAGGAGGACACATGAAGCTCGCAATTCTGATTTTGGCCCTGGCATCTGCAGCCGCTGCTCAATCCAAGTCGCCGGTCTCTGACGCTCTGCGCCAGATGCTTGGCGGTCGCGAGAAGAACACTGTCGCCGCGTTCGAAGAAATGCCGGCCGACAAATACGAATACAAGCCCACGGCTGAGCAGATGACGTTCGGCCATCTGGCGGCACATATCGCCGAGGCAAATTATTATTTCTGTGCTAACACGGGCGATGTGTCTGAACCGAAGGTCGATGAGATGAAAGGGACGGAAGGTAAAGACAAACTCGTGGCCGCGATGAAAGCTTCCTTCGAGTTCTGCCACACCGCGCTCGAAAAAGCTGACGATGCCAAGCTGAGCGCCGACATCAAGTGGTTTGACGGCAAACCTAAACCGCGCGCCTGGGCGGCACTAGGACTCGCCAGCAGCTGGGCCGATCACTACGGTGCGGCGGCGATGTATCTACGGCTAAACGGGCTGCTGCCGCCAACCGCGAAAAAATAAAAACGTTCATGTAGGGGCGGGCGTCCACGCCCGCCTCCCTGATCGCCTGGCTCAAAGCCAATCAATCGCAAGCATAGCCTGCACTTTCACTCTGCCGGGGCCCTAGAGGTAAGCTATACTTCTGCGACGGCTAGGGTTCGACTCGCTCCGGATTTTGCATGGCTATCGGTCTCCGCACTGAGGACTTGCGCAAGACTTACAATTCCGCGCCGCCATTTGCGGCGGGTGGAGTTGGAGTGCCGCGCTCCAGTGCGCCGGGCGAAAAGTCCGCGAAGCACGCGAAGCCGGAGATCGTGGCGCTCGACGGCATTTCGCTTGAAGTGCAGGCAGGCGAGATCTTCGGCTTGCTCGGTCCTAACGGCGCCGGGAAATCCACTACGGTTGGCGTGCTTACCACCCGCGTGCGTCCCACCGCCGGTCAGGCGTGGATCGGCGACCACGATGTCTGGAAAGATCAGGCTGTGGTCAAACGCTTAATCGGAGTTGTGCCGCAGCGGCCCAATTTAGATTTTTCTTTGACTGCAGCCGAAATTCTTACCTTCCACGGCGCTTATTTCGGGATCAGCACAAAAGATCGCAACCAGCGCGCCGCTGAGTTGCTGGAAAAATTCAAGCTCACCGACCGCTCTAATCAGATGGTCCGCGGATTTTCCGGCGGCATGATGCAGAGGCTCTCGATCGCCCGCGCCATGATGCACGACCCGCAAGTTTTATTTCTCGACGAGCCCAGCGCCGGGCTCGATCCGCAGACGCGCATCCTGCTGTGGGAGATAATCCGCGAATATAACCAGGCCGGTAAAACCATTCTGCTGACCACGCACTATATGGAAGAAGCCGACGCGCTCTGCAATCGGCTGGCGATCATCGATCATGGGAAAGTTATCGCCATCGACACGCCGGCGGGATTGAAGGGATCGATTCCCGGCGGCTATTTGTTGCGCCTGCGCTTCGCGAAACACACGCCCGGCCTGCTGCTTGGCCTGCAGTCGCTTTCCGGAGTGCGCGAGGTGCGGTCGCAGGATA
Source organism: Terriglobales bacterium (assembly GCA_036268595.1). Classification (GTDB taxonomy): domain Bacteria; phylum Acidobacteriota; class Terriglobia; order Terriglobales; family Acidobacteriaceae; genus Gp1-AA145. The sequence continues at coordinate 25,001 of DATATW010000194.1, read as the reverse complement.
CGACCGGCGCGGACGTTTACGCCGACCGTGGTGGCTCGCTGATCCCAGAAATCGCCAGCCTGGCTGCTACCACCGGCGCGGAGCTGGTGGACGTTCATATCTCCGAGCCAAGCCTGGAAAATTTATTTCTTCATCACACCGGAAGGAGCCTGCGCGATTGAACTGGAAAACTTTTGGCGCTCTGCTCGCCCGCGATGCCCACGTCGCCAAGCGCAACGCGATCCAGCTGTTCCTGCAGACCTTCCTGCAGCCGCTGATGTTCGTCTTCATCTTCGGACGAGTGATGGTGCGCAGCGGCTACATGCCGGCGTCGTACAAAGCCTTGCTGCTGCCGGGGATCATGGCCATCAGCATGGTGTTCACCGGAATCTGGGCGGTGGCTATGCCGCTGATCGCCGAATTTCAGTGGACCAAAGAAATCGAAGACCGGCTACTGGCGCCCATCGGGACCATCTGGCTCGCGATCGAGAAGGTTCTGTTCGGAATGATTCAGGCGGTGGTCGCGGGTTTGATCGTGCTTCCCCTGGGCTGGCTTCTGCTTCGCCCTATCGACATCAGCGTTCATGCCGCGTTTATGTTCGCGGGCATCACCATTTTGGTGGCGGCATTTTCCGCGTGCGGTGGCTTGGCCTTAGGCTGCACGGTGAACCAGCAGCACATCGGATTGATGTTCAGCATGGTGCTGACCCCGATGATCTTCTTCGGCTGTACTTACTATCCCTGGAGCGCATTGAACTCGTTTCCGATTCTGCAGAAGGTCGTGCTCATCAACCCGCTGGTTTATGCCAGCGAAGGCCTGCGGGCATCGCTGGTGCCAGGATTCCCGCACCTCTCAATAGCGGCTGTATTTGCCGGCCTGGCATTCTTCGATCTGCTGCTGCTGGTTCTCGGCCTGCGCCAGTTCGACAAGAAAGCCATCAGTTGAAGCGTGTGGGGCACACTCGTGTGGGGCGGATACCCTCGTCCGCCGAGAACTCCTGAATGTCGAATGTCGTCCTCGTCCACTGGAATGAACCAGAAGCTAGAGAACGTGCGCGCGCGCTGAAGGCGCTCGGTTACAAACCCAAAATTTTATTCGATTCCGAGAAGCCCAATCTGGCAGAAATCCGCGAGCATCCACCTGAGCTTTTCCTGATCGACCTCAGCCGGCTGCCGTCTCAAGGCCGCGAAATAGCCGGACACTTTCGCCGGGCCAAGGCAACGCGCAACGTGCCCATCCTCTTCGTCGGGGGAGATGCTGAGCGCGTAAAGACTGCCCGCAAGCTTATCCCCGACGCCGAATTCGCGGTGTGGGACGAAATCAGAGCGGCGATCAAACGAGCGATCAAGAATGCGCCGCGAAATCCAGCCGTTCCCAGCACAATGGCGAGCTACTCCGCCTCAGCATTGCCGAAGAAACTCGGCATCCGTGACAACTGCTCGATCATGCTTATCAACCCGCCGGAGCGCTTTGAGCGAAAGCTCGACCCGCTGCCCGCGTACACAAAAATTGTCGACGATCCAAAGAATACGAATGTTGCGATACTTTTCGCGATGTCTTTGGCCGAACTGGCCCGTGATTTTCGCCCGCTGGCAAAAGCTTTGCCCCCGGAAACCGCGCTGTGGATCGCGTGGCCGAAGAAGGCTTCCGCAGTAAAAACTGATCTCGACGGAAACATCGTGCGCGAATTCGGCCTCGATGCCGGCTGGGTGGATTACAAAGTTTGCGCGATCGATGAGACTTGGTCGGGCCTGTGCTTTGCTAGAAGAAAGGATTAAGTGTGGGGCGGGCACCCTCGCCCGCCAACTGGCTGGGGGAAGCTCATCTTAATTCTGATCCAATCGGGGTCACTGGTGAAAATATCGGCAAATCCGGCGTTAGGCGGCAGTTCCCTCCATAGAATTCTGTTGAGAAGCTGCTTGTCGGACAAGGGTGTCCGACCCACACGACTACTCTATCTGCACCAGTTCGCTCGCTCGTGATTCAGGCTTCGCCACCGGCGCCGGCCTTTGCGGGTCCCTCCACCCATCGACCACCGAAACCTGATGCACGCAGGATACCGTGCAGTGCGGGGCGCAACTCTTTTCGGTGAGGTATTCGCGGCGGATATCGGCAACGGAGTATTGCTCAAGTGGCACTCCCGGATAGCCGCGCTGCTGTGAGCAGTAATGCACCAGCCCGTCCTCGCAGATGTATAAATAACGGGCGCCGGCGCGGCAACGCCACTGGTTCGGCTGTCCTAACGCAATATTGTCCTGAAAAGAATTAATGCGCGTGAAGCTGCGCTTTTCGAGCGCCTTCATCTCGTGATAAACGCGGCGTTCTTCATCGGCCAGCGGCTGCAGCTGCCCCTGCCCATCGTGAATAATTCCAATGGTCGAGCTGAAGCCAAGCTCCAGCGCGCGCTTGCCGATGGTAAGCGCGTCCTGCGGATTGCACACTCCGCCGCCGACCACGGAATTTATATTCACGTGAAAGTCAGCGTGCTCAGCCAGCATCTGCAGTTTCTTATCGAGAACTTTCAGGCTCTTCTTTGAAACGTCATCAGGATTGACGTTATCGATCGAGATTTGCAGCCACTCCAGGCCGGCGTCGTTCAGCCGATTGATGCGCTCGGGAACGATCAGGTAGCCGTTGGTGATCATGCCCGCGACCATTCCATTGCCGCGAATGCGCCCGATGATGTCATCCAGCTCGGGATGCAGCAGCGGCTCGCCCCCGCTGATGGTGATCACGGATGTCTTGAGTTCCGCTAGCTTGTCGACGCGGCGAAACATGGTTTCGAGCGGCACCGGCTTCGAAACGTTGTCGAATTCATTGCAGTATTTGCACGCCAGATTGCAGCGCCGCATGGGAATGATGTGCGCCAGCAAAGGATGGTCGGTCGAGACCAGCGCGCCCAGAATCTTGCCCACCCCGCGCACAGTTCGCGAGGCAGCCTTCACTTTCCGGCGCAATGTGATTCGGGTACTTGGCATCGATGGGTTGTAATTATTAGAACACAGGTGAAAGCTAAGTGCATCATTCTGAATACCGTATGCGGGATTTTGTCGCGCCAGCTGCGATGAAGGCACATCGGGTGGGATCAGCAATACCCATGCGGGTCAGACAAGCCCAGAATGTGTGGCGCGGGCGCCTTCGCCCGCGATTGGGCATTCATGGGAATGTGAAAGCGGAACCCCACTCGAATCTGGTTCGTACCAAAACACAGTCATGAATGACGGACCTCCATCACGCCGAGGTAGCTGGCTCCGCCGCACCGTCATCGTCCTCGCGATCCTATACGCCGCTGGAACACTTTTCGGAGGTATGTGGCTGGGCGAAGTGGCAACTCATCCCGGGCGCCGCCCGCTTACGCCTACGGATGAAAACCAGGTCAGGCTGTATGCCGTCGAAAATAAAATTGATATTCGCGATGCCAGCACCACCGCACAGGATGGAGCCGTTCTCCGCGGCTGGCTTTTTCGCCCCGCCCAGGCAAATGGTTCCACAGTAATCCTGCTTCACGGGGTAAGTGACAACCGCCTTGGCATGTTCGGTTACGGTCGCTGGCTCCTCGTAAATCATTACAGCGTGCTTCTCCCAGACGCTCGCGCCCATGGGCTGAGCGGAGGAAGCATCGCCACTTACGGATTATTGGAGTCCGACGACATTCATCGCTGGGCATATTGGATCAGGGAAACTGAGAGGCCAAGCTGCATATTCGGATTCGGCGAGTCCATGGGGGCGGCGCAAATATTACAGGCTCTCTCTCGCGAGCCAGGGTTCTGCGCCGTCGTCGCGGAGTCCCCCTTCGAGACTTTCCGCGAGGTCTCGTATGCGCGTTTCGGCCAGCCCTTCCATTTGGGACCGTGGCTGGGCAGAACTTTTTTCTGGCCAACCGATGAAGTCGGTTTCCTATACGTGCGAATGAAATATGGATTGAACCTTGACTCGGCTTCACCGAAGGAAGCAGTTAGAGCCTCGAGAGTGCCGGTCTTGCTCATTCATGGGACAAGCGACAACAACATTCCGTCTTACAACTCAAAAGATATTCAGGCCGCGAATCCGCTGCATGCCTCCCTTTGGCTAGTACCCGGCGCTGGACACTGCGGTGCATATGACGTCAACCCGCAGGAATTTGGCAGCAAAATTTTGAGTTGGTTTTCCGAGCACTCAGCCGTGCACGATAAGGCTAAGATGCTGTAGATGCGTCTAATCGCGGGCGAGGGCGCCCGCGCCACACTAAACTCTTAAACTACTTCGATCTTTTCATCTTCCAGCTTCTTGTCAGTCTCGTCGGCGCCAGTCAGCTCGAAGGAATTCGTTAGCACGGCTTTGCCCTTTTCCACGCTAGTGATGACATAGGAGCAGCTGAACCAGTGAGCTTCCGCCAGATCGGTCTGCGACCACTGCGCCGGGTGGTCGGGATGCGAATGATAAAAGCCGATAATGTCTTCACTGCGTTCGCGGCCCTCGCGTTGAAGGCGAACCAACTCCTTGGGATCGATGTTGTAGCGGTTCTGCGGCGAGTCGGTGCGGGTGTTTCCTGCGCGCGCGATGGATGTGACGACACGGGTGCCATCGGCGTCCATGCGGCCGAGCAGCACCCCGCAGCACTCGTGCGGGTACGTCTCCTCGCCATGGCGGCGAAGCGCGTCGTAATGGGATTGGCCGAGTCGCAACATCAGCTTTTAGCTCTTAGCCTTTAGCTCTTAGCTCAACCACTCTGGGTCTGGTCAAAAGCTAAGAGCTAATGGCTAAAAGCTGTTCTCCGTCCAAAATCTCTCGCTCAAGTATTTGTCGCCGGAGTCCGGAAAGATTGTGACCATCACGGCTTCTTCATTTTTCTTCAATCTGCGTGCGACCTGAATGCATCCGGCAACGGCCGCGCCCGCCGAGATGCCCAGCAGCAGGCCTTCTTCACGCGAGGCGCGAATGGCATAGGCATAAGCGTCTTCGGTTGCAATTTCGATATCTTCGTCGGCCAGTTTGGGATCGTAAATCTTCGGCACAATCGCGCTGGCCATGTGCTTCGCGCCCTCGATGCCGTGGAACGCCGAGTCCGGCTGCAGCGAGATGCAGCGCACACTTGGGTTTAGCTCTTTCAAGCGGCGCGACGTGCCCATGAACGTTCCACTGGTGCCCAGCATGGCCACAAAGTGCGTGACCCGTCCTTCCGTTTGTTGCCAGATTTCTTCGGCTGTGCCATGGTAGTGAGCCTGCCAGTTGGCCGGGTTCGAATACTGGTCGGCGTAAAAATATTTTCCCGACTCGCGGGCGTAGAGTTCGCGCGCCGTGGTGATCGCTCCATCAGAACCATCGGCGGGATCGGTGTAGATGATGTTTGCGCCATAAGCGAATAGAATGCGCTTGCGTTCCACCGAAACATTTTCCGGCATGCACAGCGTGACCGGAAAACCTTCGGCGGCGCCGATCATCGCATAGGCAATGCCGGTGTTGCCGCTGGTCGAGTCGAGTAGAGTTTTGCCGGCAGAAAATTTTCCGCTGCGCCGTCCTTCCTTCACAATATTGAGGGCAGCGCGGTCTTTTACCGATCCACCCGGGTTGTACCATTCAGCTTTGCCGAGAAGCTGCACGTTGGGCAGGTCGCGTGCGATCCGCTCCAGTCGCAGCAAAGGCGTATTGCCGATTCGCTCCAGACTGCTCTGACCGAGCTTGGAATGGGCGATCGCCGTGTCGGGTTGGTCGAATTTGACAGTTGAAGAGCGCATGCGCTTGTGACTATCGTAATGTCGCCGAGAATACAAATCGGCGTCTTGTCGTTAGATTATAGAGGAGCACTCTGGGATACAGTGGTTTGGGTATGCGTCGATTAAGTGACGGGCGCATCTAACGGATTTGAGTCGTCGGTCGTCAGCCTTTGGTTGCCGAGTGATGCACGCAGCCGCGGGTGACTCGAAAGATTTGGCGAGCGACGCACGACGCACGACCTTTTGCTAAGAGCTAGGAGCTGAATTAATGGCAACTACGGTTGAGCAACGCACATACGAAGACGCCGTACAGTGGCTTCGCGATCATGGATTCGATCTGATCGATGCCCCCGGCAGACCGGGACGCGTGTTCGCGAGGAAGTACAACGTCTCGGCTGCTATTGAAAAGGATGGCGAAGACGGCGTGAAGATTTTCGCCTACCCCGGCTACCTGATCAACGGCGAGATTTCAAAGCTCATCAACCGCGGCTATCAGCAGGTGCTGAAGACCTCGAAAACCGAAATAGCGGCGACCGCTGATCACTTGAATGCTCTGCAGCAGTTCAGCGAAGAATTGAAGGAAGCTCTCGGCCTGCCCAGCCTGTACAACGAGTCGTTAGGGACAGTCAGCGAAGCCTACCAATACGATCGCGTGGTGGGCCGGGACAAGCCCGCAACCGAGCGCCCAAAGCGCCCGTGGGAAAAAGTCCGTTTAGCGACAAAGAAAAAAGGCCGCGCATAACAGCATCGGCTTTTCTCTGCGAATTCTGCTCGTTCTCTGCAACCTCTGCGGTTAAAAGCTTCTGATCGCGAGCAGCATAACCGAAGCCTCAGTCCGTAATCCCGAAAAATTTCTCCACCTGTCCGATATCCGTCGTTCGGCGATAATTCGGCAGGCTCTCCACGAAAACTTTTCCGTATTGTTTTTTCAGAATGCGATTGTCCAAGAGCGCCAACAGCCCGCGATCATGCAACGACCGGATCAATCGCCCGAATCCCTGCTTAAGCGTAATCACCGCCGCCGGCACCTGATATTGAAAAAACGCATTCCCGCCCTCGGCATCCACCGCCTTCACCCGCGCCGCGACCACGGGATCGGAAGGCACCGCAAACGGCAACCGATCAATAATCACGCAACTGAGCTGTTCGCCCTGGACGTCAACTCCTTGCCAAAAAGATGACGTCGCAAACAACACACAATTCGGCGTGATGCGAAACTCCTCGAGCAGCGCGCTCTTCGGGGCGTCACCCTGCAGCAGCATGGGGAACTCAACCTCGCCCAACAATCTTTGGTGAATGTCGCGCATTTGCGCGTAGCTGGTGAACAGAACGAATGCCCGCCCGCGAGTGATCTCCAGCAGTTTGCGGATACGCTCGGCGGCCTTGATGGAGAATTGCGGAGTACGTGGATCGGGCAAATCCGGCGGCACATACAGAATCGCCTGGTTGGGATAATCGAAGTGGGAGGGCAGCACCAGGTCTTTCGCGTGCTCAATCCCCAGCCGCTGCCGTATGTATTCGAATCCTCCACCCACAGCCAGCGTGGCCGATGTCAGCACCACGGTATCAAGCTTCGACCACAGGCATTCGCGCAACACCGGGCCAACATCAATCGGCGTAGCTTGCAGCGACACATTCAACTTCTCGCGGCCAGTACGTCGTCTCTCGATCCAGAACACCGTGTTGCGGTCTTCCGATTCCATCGCGAAGCCAAGCTGAACCTGCAGCTCCTGCGCCCGCCGTGAGAAGGCATAAACTTCCTCCGGCTTCGACGGAAGATTTTCCAGCTCGGCGCCGATGTGGGTCAGCGCGCGCTGCAGTCCGAGAAATTCCTCGCCATTCTCTTCCAGAAATTCGCGGCGATTTTCAAACGCGAATCGCCCTTCGCCTTCGGGCAGCAGCGAAAAGAAAAATCCTGAGCGATCACGCAAGCTCTTTAAGGCGCCCGAAAGTCCGGTGGTATACATGCGATTGCGCTGTAGCGAGCCCTCTACGTCCCGGCACAACTCTTCTAGTCGCGCCGCGCTTACCGAAATGCCGAAATAATTTCCGGCCACGTCTTCCAGTTCATGCGCTTCATCGAAGATCACCGCGCCTGCTTCCGGAAGAATGCCGGCATCGGGCGCACCGTCGGCCTGCTGCTTGATGGCGAGGTCGGCAAAAAACAAATGGTGGTTGACGATGATGATGTCGCTCTCCATCGCCCGGCGGTGCATTTCGGTGACAAAACATTTGTCCCAGGCGCTGCATTTCTGTCCAAGACACGTATCAGCGCGGGCATCGAGCTTGTGCCACAGCGCGCTGGCTTCGGGCAGCGACGCCAGCTCCGAACGGTCACCACTTGCCGTGTTTTCTTCCCATGCCGCAATCGCGCGGTACTGCTCGATCTCATCGAGCCCGTTCAACACTGGCTGCCCGGTCAAGTCGTAGAGTTTCTTCCGGCACAAATAATTATTGCGGCCCTTCATATAGCAAACGCTGATTTTGCGATTGCCTTCGGGATACAGCGCCTGCTGAAGAAACGGAACGTCTTTGTGGAAAAGCTGTTCCTGCAGGTTCTTGGTTCCGGTCGAAATGATCACCCGCTTGCCCGATCGAATTACCGGCATCAGGTAAGCCAGCGTCTTGCCGGTTCCGGTGCCGGCTTCGACGATCAGGTGCCGCCGTCCATCGAGCGCCTGCTCGACTGCCTGCGCCATCTGCAACTGCCCTCGCCGAAATTCGTACGCTGGATGCGTCTGCGACAGCAAGCCGCCCGGCCCAAAAAACTGGTTGAGCGTAGGACTGGCTTTGGGAATGGACACAGCGGGCTGAGAACCGGCAGGCACGGAGTCTCTATAATAGCTGCGAGCTACAAATCAGCCCAGACCATGTAGGGACGGCTGGGCGCATCAGCACAGGCCACGTGGGGACGGGCGCCCCTCGCCCGTCCGGTCGAGCTATGCTTGACGAGCTTCGATTACCTTAATGAACAAAATTCCTCTCATCGCCATCGTCGGCCGGCCAAACGTCGGCAAGTCCACGCTGTTCAATCGTCTTGTTGGGTCGCGGCGTGCCATAGTCGGCGACGAACCGGGCATCACCCGCGATCGCCTATATGGCGAAGCTCACTGGCGCGGCTATGATTTCCGCATCGTTGATACCGGCGGCATCATTCCCGAGGACAAGGATTTTATTCCTTCCGAGATTTACCGCCAGGCACGGGTGGCGCTCGATGAGTCTGCCGCGATCGTGATGGTCGTCGATGCCAGATCGGAGTTGGCGGCCTCTGACCTTGAACTGGCGCGCTTACTGCGGAAAACCGGCAAGCCGATATTTGTTGCTGCGAACAAAGTCGATTCTGACAAACAATCATCGCTCGCTGACGACCTACATCGTCTCGGGGTCCGCGAGATCATCCCCATCTCCGCCGAACATGGACGTGGGGTGGACGACCTGCTGGATGCAATCCTCGCAGCGCTTCCGAAAAAAGCTTTAACCACAGAGGACAGAGAGAGCACAGAGGGAAAATCCACCGAGGAAGAAACTGCTGAGTCAAAACCCCCACCCTCTGAAGTGGTAAAGCCCCGATCGCAAAGATCAACACGAAGGCAGGAATCGGAAGTCTTGCAGACGACCGAAGACCGAGAGCCGACGACCGACGACGCAGTACCCGCAGCCGATGACCGCGCACCCTCCGAAGTCAAAGTGGCTATCATCGGCCATCCCAATGTTGGAAAATCCACGCTGCTGAACCAGCTCACGGGAGCCGACCGGTCAATCGTGTCCCCAGTGCCCGGTACCACGCGCGATGCGGTCGATGAAGTCGTCGAACGTGACGGCATGAAGTTTCGTTTCATCGACACCGCTGGAATTCGCCGCAAAGGCAAGACCCATCTGATGGCGGAAAAGCTCTCAGTCGTAATGGCGCGCAAGCATCTCGAAGCTGCCGACATCGCCCTGCTGGTCATCGACGCTACTGAAGGCGTGAGTGCGCTCGATGCCGCAATCGCCGGGTACGCCCACGAGAGCGGCCGCTCGATGATCATCATTGTTAACAAATGGGACCTGATCACCAGCGGCCAGAAAAAAGCCGTGAGCCAGTCGCGTACCGCCCGCATCCAGGATAGCAAGCGCCCCGACGACCGCGCCGCTTACGAACAGCGCCTGCGTTACGCGCTGAAATTTCTGAACTATGCTCCCGTGTTGTTTATTTCAGCGGCCAAAGGCAAGGGCACCGACAAAATCTTCACCACCCTCGAGAAAGTCGCTGCCGAGCGCCGCAAGCGTGTCACAACTGGGGAGATGAACCGTTTCCTCAAGCACGTGGACTTCGACCGAGCGTCAGTGCCGATGCGCCAGCGAGTGAAGATTCTCTACCTGACCCAGGCAGCCGTGGCGCCGCCGACCTTCATTTTGTTCACCGACCGGCAGGTAAAGTTGCATTTTTCTTATCAACGTTTCCTGGAAAACCAGATCCGTGCGGCGTTTGGTTTCGAGGGCACACCTATCTGGATTAAAGTTCGGGCGAGATAAAAGGTTTACTGTGTGGGGACAGCCGCCCTCGGCTGTCCGGCGGAGCGAAGCCCCGCTCTACTTTTCAAACGACGCCACTGAAATTGGCGAGCTGTGCTCGCCCGGACGGCCGAGGGCGGCCGTCCCCACGTAATTCAAAGTGGTTTACCGCGGTGGCTGGCTGTTCAGCAACTGTTCCAGCCGGTTCAGCAGGTATTGCGGGTCTTCTTCGCCCTTGCGAATCCAAAGGTCGGCGATGCCGAGGCTCTCGTCGAGCAGCTCGCCATATGCGGAAAGAATGATGATCGGCACGGCGGGATTGATCTTTCGAATCTCGCGGGCCACCTGAAGGCCGTTCATGTCCGCCATCCAGTAGTCGAGAATCACCGCATCCACCGGCTCAGATTTGAATGATTTGATCCCCAATGCCCCTGATTTAGCGGCCAACACCTTATAGCCAGCGGACTCCAGCAAGTGCTGCCTTAATTGGAGCGCGGTCTGCTCGTCGTCGATACAAAGGACAGTGGCGGTTTTAGATTCCATTTCGAGGACACGCACAAAGGCACCGCAGGGCAGCTTGGTTAGCCTGATACAGACCGGGGCTCCGACGCAATACAGCAAACAATGTAGATATTTTGCTGGAGTGGCCCTAAGCAGCTACGGGCCCAGTGGATTCCCGAATCTTAATTTCTGGCTGCACAGCAATTTCGCGCTGCCACTCGCTCTTGCGCTCAATCTGATCCACGAGCAAATCGACTGCAATTTCGCCCATTTTATGAAGCGGCTGCCTGATTGTCGTGAGGCTAGGATAGTGAAAAGCAGCAGCGGGAATGTCATCAAAGCCCACCACCGAGACATCTTGAGGCACCCGCCACCCAAATTCCTGAAACGCCCGGATGGCTCCGATCGCGGAGATATCGTTATAAGCGAACAGGGCGGTGAAGGGATGTTTGTTTTCTATCAGTTTCCTGGCAAAGGGATAGCCCAAGCCCGGAGTGGAATCGGTGGAATCGATCTGGATTACCAGTTCCGGATTGAGTTCCAGCCCGATTTCACGGGCAACGTCTTGTACGGCTTTCCAGCGACTCGCAGCGTCGGCGCTATCCGGGTGGCCCTTTAGGATAGCAATGCGCCTGTGGCCGAAGTCCATCAGGTGCTTTAGCGCCAATTCGGCGGCATGGTGGTGGTCGAGCACGATATTGGTGACGCCCTCGTTGTCCATGTGACCCGGTATAGCCACGGCGGGCACCGGCAGTGACTGGGCGAGATTAAAGTCTAGAGAGATAAGCCCTTCAGCGCCCCGCTGCAAAAGCAGGCGGCAATACTTATCGAAGAGCTCCTGATTATGGCGGTGCACGCCAGTCACGAAAAAATAATTCTTGAGGCGCGCGCTGTTCTCGATTCCGGCGATGACCGTGGAACTGTAGCCATCTCCGATCTCATGTGCGATCACGCCGATAGTAAACGTTCTCTGCTTGCGCAGCGATCGGGCGAAGAAATTCGGTCGGTAGTCCAGTTTTCTGGCCGCGGCGATAATTCGTTCGCGGGTAGGCTTGGGAATGTGCTTAGCCGAGGGCGCATCATTGAGGACAGCAGAAACTGTCCCTGCCGAAAGGCCAACATGGGCGGCCACTGACTTCAGCGTGACAATGCTTCCGTTCGAATCCTCTGGTTTCTTTTTTTCCGCCATAGTCCCAACTGTTCAGGATGAGATTCGTGCGGGCAGCAGGTCGCGACGAAAGGCTTTTCATTATATGGCAAAGCCGGAATTTTGCGACGGACACTGTAAGTTCGACAGCCGGCTGCCACTAACCACGCAATCCGGCTCGCGAAAGTAGATAGCTGGTGCTCTCTTTGGTCAGCGTAACCACGCTCAACCACAAAGATTTCGGCCGCGAATCTGGCCGAGGCGCTAAATATACCCGTAAGCCCTGATGTTTCAACAACATTCCAATTCTAAACATGTGGTAAGCATCGCTTACCGCCACGCAACTGCTCATATGGTTTTTCCGCATGATAGCGGCGACGCGCTCTGCCGATTCGGCGGTATCGGAAGCCTGAGTCTCAGCAATCAGTGCGGACTCGGGAATGCCCTTCCGCATTAGGTAGTCATGTCCCACCTCACCTTCGCTGTATTTAGGATCAGCCGCTGAGCCTCCGGTGGTGATTACAACTGGCGCCAGACCGCGCCGGAAGAGGTCGTCAGCATGATCGAGGCGAGCCCGGAGCACAGGCGAAGGACGACCGTCATATTCTGCGGCCCCGAACACCACGATCGCGTCGGCGGGACGGAGTTCCTGTTTCCCGGCGTCAGCAAGAATGGCGGATGCGATCGAGCAGAACGTGACGACAGCAACAAAGGCGGCGACGACAGTTGTCCAGAAGAGCCAGCGGCTGGAGCTTTGCCGGGCTGCTGACGTAGCCATCACCCCTGTGCGAAGAATTCCGATATCTCCTGGGAAGGAATAGCGCCTTCCCGCAGGATCCTCCAACGCGTTTCGTCGTCAGTCAGGTCGATGATGGTAGAGGCGATCTCGCGGGGCGACTCTCCTCCATCCACGATGATTGGAATACGAGTGCCCAACTGATCCCTGACGGCCGCAGCGGTGGTGCACTCGGTTTCCCCGCTCAGGTTTGCCGAGGTCGCAGTGATAGGAATCTGCGCCGCTTTCAGCACCGCCAATGGGATGTGAGCGCTCGGCACTCGCAAAGCTACGTTCCCGGTGTTCGCCGTGACTTTCAAAGGAAGCCGCGAAGCTGCCCTCACGATAATGGTGAGCGGTCCCGGCCAGAATTTTGCAGCCAATTTGTAAAATTCATCGGTCAGCGGCTTGGCCATCTCTTCCGCCTGCTCCACGCCTTCGATAAGCAGCGACAGGGGCTTATGGCGGGAGCGTGACTTGATTTCGTAAACACGCTCGACCGCGCGGAGGTTAAAAGGATCGGCGGCCAGACCGTAAAAGGTATCTGTTGGCATGCCTAGAACTTCGCCCGCCCGAATTTGATCGGCGGCATACCGGATGAGCGAAGGCTCCGGTTTTTCACTGTTAATTTTGACCATCTCGACGCGCACTGCCACTCTCCGGACCCATTTGTTTTTTCGAGAGTTAAGATAACACGAGCACGCGCCTCTCGCCGAGTGGCGCATATGATCTCCCAACAGGAGCACAGTTTGGATAACACGAGAAGCGCCGACACCAGCCGCTTGCGCCGCATTGAAGGACGCCACAATTCGCTCTTAAAAGAATTGCGCCAGGCATTCAGCCGAGGCGAACTGACGGCATCCGGTGAGTGCGCCGTTGAGGGGTTCCGCGTCATCGAAGAAGCCATCCGCAGCGGACTCCGGTTTCGAGCCGTCTTCGTCAGCGAATCCGGGCAGGCACGCGCGGCAAAACTACTGCCGCAGATAAAGTCGCAGGTCGAAACCGTGTTGATACCCGACAAACTTTTCGCCAATGCTGTTCCCACTGAGGCTCCTCAAGGCGTGGCTGCATTGGTCCACGTGAAGTCGCAGACTCTAGATCAGCTTATTGAGAACGCGTCGTCAGCGCCGCTGCTGGTTGTCGCCGGACTCCAGGATCCCGGAAACTTGGGCACCATTCTGCGCTCAGCTGAAGCGTTCGAGGCTGCTGGTGTTGTCTTGGGCGAAGGTACGGTGAGTGTTTACAACAGCAAAGTGGTCAGGGCTTCTGCCGGTTCAGTTTTTCGCCTTGCGATTCTCAAAGCTGATTTGAAAGGCGTGATCGAAAAGTTGCGCGGCCGCGGCGTCAGACTGGTCGCGACCTCATCGCACAAGGGCGCTGCGCTTCCGAGAGCAGACTTGAATAGGCAAATTGCGATCTTCATCGGCAACGAAGGCGCGGGCCTGGACAAGAAGCTCGTAGCCGAAATGGATGAGTTGATCATGATCCCGCATTCACCGCGCGTCGAATCGCTGAACGCAGGAATAGCGGCGAGCATAATCTTGTACGAAGCAGCAAGACAAAAAACCTAGTCACCACGCAGACACGGAGGCACGGGGAAAACGAAAGATTGTAAATGTAGGACTGGGCGTCCACGCCCGGGCGATGCCGTTTATGTTGATTGCAGAACAACTTCAATGTTGCCGTGCGTAAGGTGAACTGTTTTTTATGAGCCTGTTTCAAAGTATCCCGGGCGGTAACCAGGCAAGTGATCAAGGCCGCCCCCTCGCCGATCGCATGCGCCCGCGCACCCTTGATGAATACGTCGGCCAGGAACACCTGATTGGACCGGGCAAGCCACTGCGCGCCCAGATCGAGCGTGACGACATCGGCTCGCTTATATTCTGGGGACCTCCAGGCACCGGCAAGACTACTCTGGCTAAAATCATCGCCGGCATGACCCGCGCCGAATTTATCGAATTCAGCGCCGTCCTCTCCGGAATCAAAGAAATCAAGCAGGTCATGGCCGAAGCTGAACGGGCCCGCCAGTATGGAACTCGGACTATTGTCTTCGTCGACGAAATTCACCGCTTCAACAAGGCCCAGCAGGATGCGTTTCTTCCTCACGTAGAAAAAGGCAACATCCGCCTGATTGGCGCGACTACCGAGAACCCGTCGTTTGAAATCATTTCCGCACTTCTTTCCCGCAGTCGCGTGTACGTGCTTAAGCCGCTCACCGAGGAACAAATCGTGCTACTGCTACGGCGCGCGCTGGAAGATAGCGAACGCGGATTAGGCGCGATGAAAGTTTCAGCGAGTGACGACGTTCTGCGCCAGATCGCTGCTTACTCCAGTGGCGATGCCCGCAGCGCCTACAACGTGCTCGAAGTCGCGGCTGCTCTGGCTTTGGACAAGACGCGAAGCTCCGGGAAGGAAAGTCAAAATCCCCAGCCTCCCCAAAAAACCGGGAAGGCTGGGGCACCCTCAGAACTATCTTCTGGTGCACACGAGATCACAACCGAAATCGTTCAGGACGCATTGCAGAAGCGCGTGTTGCTTTATGACAAAGCCGGAGAAGAGCACTACAATCTGATTTCGGCGCTGCACAAGTCGGTCCGCAACAGCGATCCCGACGCTTCGCTGTATTGGCTGGCGCGCATGCTGGAAGCCGGCGAAGATCCGCTCTACATTGCGCGCCGCATCGTTCGCATGGCGGTCGAAGATATTGGACTCGCCGATCCGAACGCGCTGTCGCTGTGCATGGCGGCCCGTGATGCCATCGATTTTCTCGGCATGCCGGAGGGCAATCTGGCTCTCGCTCAGGCAGCCGTCTACCTGGCGATTGCTCCCAAATCGAATGCGCTATACACGGCCTACTCAGACGTTCAACAAGACGTTGAGCGCACCGCTGCTGAGCCTGTGCCTTTGCATCTACGCAATGCGCCGACCGGGCTCATGAAAAATTTGGGGTACGGTCAGGGCTACCAATATGCCCATGATCTGCAGAGCAAAGTCGCCGACATGCAATGTCTTCCCGACAATCTGAAAGATCGGCGCTACTACCACCCGACGAATGAAGGCGTAGAAAAACGCATTCGCCAGCGCCTAAGTGAGATCCGCTCGCTTCGATCTGAAGCCTCTGCTTCGGAAACTAAAACAGAATCCGAGGAATAGATCCGATCATCTTGTCTTGTGAGACGTCCCCAGGTGTGATCCATGGCTACCATTCCTAATCCGGCTCAGATCACCTCTGTCATCGATCACTCATTGCAGAGCGGGCGAATCGAGGACCTTCTCAAGTTGCAGGAGTGGATCCCGAAGATCACATCCATTCTGGATCTCGATCTCTTGATCGACCAGATTGTGAATCACGTGTCTTGTGCGTTCGGCTGCGTGGAAGCCAACCTCTATCTCCATGACGAAGAGCGCGGCGAGCTGGAACTTGCTTGCGTGTGCGGCTGCACTCTTCACGATAAAGGTGATCGGCTAAGAGTCGGTATTGACGGAATGGTCGGGCGAGTCGCGTCGACTGGCAAATTGCACTACGCGCCCGACGTAAGGCTCGACCCCTATTATCTGGCCTGCGAGGAGTCAACACTCTCGGAAGTTGCGATACCTCTTATCGTGGATGGCAAGGTGGTTGGTGTTTTCTCGGCTTCTCATTCCGAGGTCAATGCTTTCCCTCCGCAACAATTACAGTTGCTGCACGCGCTTTGCGAGCACATTGCGATCGCACTACAGAATTGCAAACGCTTCCGCGCCGAACAAGAACAGCGCCAGCGCATGACCCGGGAGTCCGAAGAGGCGCGCATCATCCAGCAGGCGCTCTTGCCCAAGGCTTCGCCTTTCGTACCTGGATTCGCCATCTCCGGGCTTTCTGTGCCGGCAGGCGATATTGGCGGCGACTGGTACGATTTCATCCCCTTTAATGATGGTTGCTGGGGTCTGGTTTTGGCCGACGTTTCCGGTAAAGGTACGGCGGCGGCGCTGCTGATGTCGGCCACACGCGCCATGCTGCGGTCGCTTGCCGATACATGCAGCTCTCCGGCAGAAACGCTGGCGAAACTGAACCAATTGATGGTTGAAGACTTCCCGACGGGGAGGTTCGTGACCCTTATTTACGCGATTCTCGATCCGACAAATCGCACGCTGAAATTCGCCAGCGCCGGACATCTGCCGCCACTGTTGGTCGAAGGCGACCATGCGCGTTTTCTGCCGACTGAAGCCGGAACGCCGCTGGGTTTGGCGGTAAGCAGTTTTTCGGAGAGCGAAATTGAGCTTCCGCCGGGTTCGCGCCTGGTATTGTACAGCGATGGCATAACTGAAGCTTCAGCTTTCGACGAAGAAGAATATGGTTCTGAGCGCCTGCGCGAGCATGTGCTCAATCCGCTGGCATCAAGTGAAAGCATTCTGACTGATGTTCGCCACTACGTGAATGGCGCCGGCTTGCAGGACGATGCAACTGTGATCTTTGTGAAAGCCTAACCGCGAGGGAATCTTGCCCGGTGTTCTTTCAGGATGCACAGATCCATCACCACGAAGATACCGGCCCGCTCAGCCTTTTCCGCAGCCTTCTGATGAATGACTCCCTCCTGCATCCACAATGCGGGAACTTTTAACTGAATGGCTTGATCGACGATTGCTTCCACGAACTCAGGACGGCGAAAAATATTTACGATGTCGATCTTCTCCTGAATTTCCAGCAAAGAGCCATAAGATTTTTTTCCCAGAGCCTGAGTCACCGTGGGATTGACGGGAATAATTTTGTAGCCCTGTTCCTGCATGTACGAGGAAACGCCGTGGCTGGGGCGCATAGGGTTAGCGGAGAGCCCGACGACAGCGATGGTCTTTGAGCGTTGCAGCAGATCACGGATCGAATCGGGTCCGAGGCGGCAGGGCACGATTCTATTTTAATTGCGCTTGGAGGCCCGCCAGCTAATTCTTGCCCGGCTCCAATTTCTGTTTGAACATTCGCAGCGCCACCTTGCGCACCGTCTCGGAAACTTCCTTGTTGCCGGACAGATTGCGGAGATCCTGCACCAGAAGGTTCTTGATAAGTCCCAGGCCGACGTCCAGCGGAGTCCGAGGATTTGCCACCAGGTTGCGCACGATCACGTAGTTCTTGACGAAACGACGCTTCATGGGAATGGCGCGCAGCAAGGCTTCGAGGACGTTCTTCTGATTGGCGAATTTCTCGACTTCGCCATCGGTGATCTTTGGCGAGTCGAGCACCGCCAGCGCAACGATTTTTGTACCGTCGCGTACCAGGATGGAACGCTCTTCTTTGTTCCCTTTCATCGCCAGGTGAATTCGTCCCTTCACATCCAGTTTGGCGATTTTCTGCAGAACGCTGCCGCGTTGCTCATCTTCTGGATTAACCGGCTTTTTGGACGGCAGCTTCGCAGTCGCCGGCGCTTTGGCTGGAGCGGCAGTCGGCGCGGCCGCCGCGGCCGCTGCCGCGGCCTGCGGCTCTACCGCGCTGGCTTCTTCATGAATTCCACCTATGGGCTGGAATGGTTTGTCGGCTTCGGCGGCAATCTCCTTGGCATGTTCACTCAGGAATGCAGCCACAACTTTGTCGATTTCGGGGTCAAGAGCGGGTCCAGAATCAGGCGGCGCTGCTTCAGGCTGCTTCGTCGCCAAGTCCTCGACGTCGCTGGTGGCAACCGGCTCTGCGGTCGTAGGGCCGGGGCTTGAGATTCCCGCGATGACTGCCGGTGTCCCTGACGCGCGAACTTCAGCGCCAAGAATGGCCCCGCTTGCCGCGAGCAATTCCTGCGCCCTGACTGTCTGTACTCCGCTGAGCTGTTTGTTCTCAACCAGCTCCTGCAGAACTGCCCGCGCTTGCTGCACCCGCGGACTGCCAAGCATCGCGTCGATCCACTCCCCTTTCATGGTGGAGGCCGCTTCGCACAAAGTGCGGACCGACACCGTGGAATTCTCCAGGAGAAGCGGGAACAAACCCGGTCTGATGTTTTTCGGCGACAGCCAGTAATTCAGGACCTCTTTCGGGGTCGCCGGATTGGACACGATCGCCTTGGCGGAATTTTCGTCCCATCCGGCGAGAGTGATCCGCGCAGTTTCGGCGAAGATCTTATTGTTCTCAGCCAGGTAAACCAGGATCTCTACCATCTCTTCAGCGGGAGCTTGCAGAGCGCCCTTGGCTGCGGTCATCAAGTGGTGCGATGACAGCGCAGACTTGCGAATTAAATCGAGTAAGCGGGACATGATTTATTGAATTGCAGAGTTGTACCTTACAGGTTCTCGCACCGGCACTTTTCTTTCCAGTATTTTTGGGGGCGGTGAGGTTACCGAAGGTACTAGGTCGACTGATCGGTAGGAGATTTAGCCAGGGAACCACCGTCGCGCCGCATCCGCAGATAAGCATGGATGAATGGCTGCAAATCTCCATCGATCACGCGATCAACGTCGCCGACTTCGGTCTTGGTGCGATGGTCCTTAATCAGACGGTAGGGCTGAAGAACATAAGATCGGATCTGTGACCCGAAGTCGATGTCCAGTTTGGAATCTTCAATCTTTTTGGTGGCCTCGCGCTTCTTTTCCAATTCAAATTCGTAAAGTTTTGAACGCAGCATGCTCATGGCGCGATCTTTGTTTTTATGCTGCGAGCGCTCATTCTGGCATGCGGCCACCAGTCCGGTGGGGATGTGAGTAATGCGGACAGCGGAGTCGGTGGTGTTCACATGCTGCCCGCCCTTACCGCTGGAGCGGTAGGTGTCGATGCGCAGGTCGTCGGGCTTAATGTTCACCTCAATCGACTCATCGATCTCAGGCGAAACAAAAACGCTGGCAAAAGATGTATGCCGGCGCTTGGCCTGATCAAACGGTGATATGCGAACCAGACGATGCACGCCGATCTCGCTGGTCAGCAGGCCGAATGCATACTCGCCATTCACGCCGAAGGTCGTCGATTTAATTCCCGCCTCTTCGCCCGGCTGATAATCGTAGAGAACCGTCTGGAATCCCTGGCGCTCAGCCCAGCGCAGATACATGCGCATGAGCATCTCCGCCCAGTCCTGCGATTCAGTTCCGCCGGCGCCCGGATGAATGGTGACAATTGCATTGCGCGCATCGTTTTCGCCCGACAGAAGTGTCTCGGTCTCAAGCCGGTCAACCCGCTCGCGCAAGGAATCGATCTCGCGGCGCAGATCAGCTTCAACATTCTCGCCCTCGCGAGCCAGATCGAAATAAGCGGCGATGTCACCGGTTCGTCGGGCCAAATCCGCCTCAGTTGAGAGCATTCCCTCAAGGCGCTTTTTCTCGCGCATAACCTGCTGGGATTTTTGCGGATTCGACCACAAGTTCGGGTCGGAGGCTTGTTTGTCGATTTCTGCTAATTGCGGACGCAGCTTGCCGGCGTCAAAGGTACTCCCGAAGATCGTGGACTTTTTTTTGCAGCG
Source organism: Terriglobales bacterium (assembly GCA_036268595.1). GTDB lineage: Bacteria > Acidobacteriota > Terriglobia > Terriglobales > Acidobacteriaceae > Gp1-AA145. The sequence goes on along the minus strand of DATATW010000194.1, from coordinate 5,011 downwards.
CCGAATATTCCTGTTCCAGTTCCTGAATCATGCTGAGAGTCTGCCTTTGGCGGGAGTTAGAGCGATAATCAGCGCCCCGATAGAAATTATCGCACAGAGATACGCGAGCCAATCGCCGTGGCGCGTGTAGAAGGTGGTGCGCTCGTTCAGGCCGTAAGACGCTTGCAAAACGGTGCGCACTTTGCGCGGAACCGTTTGTTCGACTCTCCCATCGGGATCGATGGCCGCAGTTACGCCGGTGTTGGTGGTCCGCAACAGCCAGCGCGCATTCTCGATCGCCCGCATCCTCGCCTGTTTCAGATGTTGCGCGTAGGCGCCGCTGTCACCATACCAGCCGTCATTGGAGATGTTCACAAATACCTGTGCGCCATTTTTGGCGAACTGCCGGACCTCGTCAGGGAAGATCGACTCGTAGCAGATGAAGACACCCAACTTTTCGTCGCCGGCTTGTAAAGGCTTACGCGACTGGCCGCGGGAAAAGTCGCCCACTTCTTTGGTCAGTCCTCCGGCGAATGAAAGCCACCGCCTGAATGGCACATACTCGCCGAATGGAACCAGGTGCACTTTGTCATAACGCGCCACGAATTCGCCGCTCGGGCCTACCAGCGCAGCCGAATTGAAAATCTGGCTGGGTTGTTGCGGAGACAGTTTCGCGTTCTCCACTCCGATGCTCCCCGCCACCACCCAGGTGTGAGCGCTGGTCGCCACCTTAGCGAGCGCCGCCCGAAACAGAGGATCGCCGCTGTAAAAGGGCGCAGGCGACTCCGGCCAGGCGATCAGGCTGGGATGCTGCAACATTCCTGCTGGAGGATTCAGGCTGATGTTGGTCAAATTGTTTAAAGTATCGTCGAAAAATTGGCGGGTCCAATCGTTACTGTCCAGCACCGGAATATTTTCCTGCACCAGCAGCGCATTACGGTCGGTGGGAAACTTTGGCGCGGGAATCAACTGCGCACTCTGCAGCAAGACAGCCGCTGCGAACGCCGCAAACAGCAGAGACTTCCGGCGGCTCCGGTGTATGAGGAATGCCGCGGCAAATGCCGCATTCACGATCATGATCTCCAGCGAGATGCCGTAGACCCCCGTAAAAGTGGCGAGTCTCGAAAGCGGGACGTTGTCCACCTGAGTGATGCCGAGCAGGTCCCAGGGAAAGCCGGTGATGCGGGTGCGCGCAAGTTCAACCGCGACCCAGACAAAGGGCGAGAGCACCAGCGCTGCGCGCTGCGACCACTTTGCAATCACCGCGACTAACAACCCAAATAGCCCGTGATACAAGCCCAGATACAAGCTGAACAAAAAAAGCAGGCCGGCCGCGCCCGCGCCGTTAATCCCGCCGTATTGCTTCATAGTGCTGTAAATCCAATAGCAACTGCCGCAGTACCACAGAATGCCACACACATAACCGAGCAGAAATCCCTGCAGCGGGCCGGCTGGCAGCAATTTGACCGCGCCCTGAAGTTGCAGAGTGTCAGGCCGGCGCGCCCGTAACAATGCCACCAGCAACGGCGCGACCGCGATCCAGGAGAGCACGTATAAATTAGGCAGGGGAAAAATTACGATCTGCAGCACCGCCGAGGCGATGGCCAACGACCACGCCCTGCTTTCGATTGCGCGCATGAATGAAAAAGGATATCAGGGTACGGGCATTGTGGAGGGTATTGCCCTGAAGGAGCCTAAAAAGTTTAGTTCAGCGACTATCTAGACTCTTGCAGAAAAGGTTGACGCGGAATGCAGGAGTAGTCAATAAGTGAAATTGCGACTTAACGCTAGTGGCTTAAGCACTCGCAAGCTAGTATGTTATTGTCCGTGGTTACATTCCTCATCGAGATGCTGGTCGCCATTCCGGTGTTTCTGCTTTGGCTCGTGGTTGTCGCACTCATCGTGCGCCCATTCGGTGTGCGGATGCCGCTAGGACCATTCGAATTTCGACGTCGCACAGAGGTTTTGCATTCGCTCACCTTTTCTCAATATCTAGCTATTGGCGGCATCCTATATTTTGGATGTGGAATGTTAATCATGACGACCCTGTCTCGTTACCTTGATTGGAAGTACTTCCACGGCTCAACCGGCATTCTCACTGAACGTGAGCTGCTCGGCAATGCATTGCAGTGGATTCTCGCTGGAGTGTTATTTGGGCTGCTCTCTTTCTTCTCAGGGTCGCACGCACGCTTCAACCGATGATGCACAAGTCGCAGCCCGGTCAACTGACGAAATCGAGCATTTAAACCCATTCGACTCACGCTGCGCCGTTCTATGTCCCAAGGGACATCGTAACGGTGACCTGGCGCTTCGCTTTCTTTTGAATCTGCAGCCTGATGCGAAGCCAATTGAAACCGGAACGTGAGAATTCAAGATAGTAAACCGTCTGCGCATTACGCGAGAAGTGAACCCTGCCCCTTTCATCAGTCTGGGTCGAACGCAGTACCGTTTCCAATCAGCAGAACGCTCTTCTACAGTGACATCGGGTAACGCGGCGCCGGATGGATCGCTGACAACACCCTCAACCGTCTTCGCAACTTGCGGCTCTCAATTTCGACTGTTTCCATTTGGCCGGCAACGCCGACGCTTAAGAGCGCTAGACAGGCGAATAAAGACAGGGCTCTCACAGCGAAACTATACGCTTCGCGCGAAACTAGGATAGGCCTTCAATCGTTGCTCGACAAATTCCACAACTTCGCGGCTCACGTAGTCCGGTGGATCGATCGCGAACACCGGACGGTCGGGGAGTGAGATTTCCCGCCAGCTTGACTTGCGCTTTCCGCTGCGGTGAAGAATCACTGCGTCGGCTCGTTCGAGATACTGCTGGGCCGAGTTCTTGAAATCTTCGTTCGCCGGATCAAGCACCGAGATATAGATATCCGGCTGAATGAATTTCATGATGCTGTTCGATTCCAGAATCGCGTTCTCCGCTTCATTCAACCTGCGCTGAATCGCGGGCATCGCTTTGTCCAGTTTGCCTTGTGCAGTGCGCGCCCAGAAGGAATGCTTCGCTCCGGCGATGAGGAAACGCGAACTGTCAGTTTTCCCTGACATATCTTTCTCTTCCGTAATCGCCCACGCGTGATCGGCGGTTTCGCACTGGCAAGGCCTGCCATTCAGCGAGCACCGTCCGTGACCAAACTGCGTCAGCTTGAATGCGGTCCAATTGTAGGCAGGTAACTTGGCGATAAGCCCGGCAACCACGCTGGTTTTGCCGACGTTCCGCGAATGCCCGCCGATGACAATGATTGCCATTATTCCCTCTTGCCCAATCGCGCCAGGCTTGCGAGACTTCGAAGATATTCACGCAGCGGCTTGGCCGGAGTTCCCCAGAACGCAATCCCCTTGCCGCGCAAAATCTTCTTCGGCAGCACCCCCGCTTGCCCGCCTAACAGTACACCTTCTTGGATGCGCGCATGCTCGCCGACGCCGACCTGACCGCCAATGACAACGTTATTTTCTATGGTTATGCTGCCCGAAAATCCAGCCTGCGCCGCGATAATCACGTCCTCGCCGAACTGGCAATTGTGGCCGATGTGAACAAGATTATCGATCTTGGTCCCGCGCCCGATGCGAGTCGTCTCCAGCGCGCCACGATCAATGGTGGTATTCGCCCCAATTTCTACATCGTCGCCGATTTCAAGCTTTCCGATCTGCGGAAATTTTTCGTGCTGTCCGCTTTTGGAGTCGCGCACATATCCGAACCCGTCGCTGCCCAGCACCGCCCCGGCATGCACAATCACGCGATTGCCCAGCCGTGAACCCGGATAAATCGTCACATGGGGATAAATCTCGCAGCCCTTACCAATCTCTACTCCGTCACCGATCACGCACCCGGCGCCAATACTCGTGCGTTCTCCGATGATCGACCGTCCGATTACCGCATTTGCGCCGACCGAAACGCCATTGCCAAGCTTCGCTTTCGCATCAATCACCGCACTAGGATGAATTCCTATCGAGCTTGTCTCGACTCGCAACACACCAGCCGCCCGCGCAAAAGCCAGTCGCGGATTCGCTGCGATTAATAGCGCCTTCGCAGCGTGCGCGTTTTCGGCGAAACTGCCGGCGATCACAGCTGAAGCCTGCGACTTGAGCGCGCCTGCAAAGTTCTCTTCATCTTCGGCGAAGACGATGTCATCGTGATCGGCATTGGCAACGCCGGCAACCCCACCGATCTCGAGATTCCCGTCTCCCACAACTCGCGCGCCAATTTTCGCCGCCAGTTCACTGAGCTTCATCGTCTTTGTTGTATACGTTTATGGTGCGAAAGAAAAGCAACACGGCCGCGAAACCACAGGAAAAGCATCTTGTCTTCCTTCGTGAAACTTCGTGCCCTTCGTGGTTAATGCTTTGGATTCTGCTCTGTGTTTAAATTGCCCATCATGAAAGTTGTCGCCGTCATCCCGGCCCGGCTCGCGTCTACCCGGCTGCCGCGCAAAATGCTCCGTGAAATTCACGGCAAGCCGTTGGCGGTATGGGTCTACAAAGCGGTGCGGTCGTCGCCGCTTCTTGACGATGTCATTATCGCCACCGACTCCGAAGAAATCCTCGCCGCCTGCGAAAAGCACGCCTGCAACGCTCGCATGACCTCGGACAAACATCGCAGCGGCACCGAACGCGTTCACGAAGTTTCGCAATCGATCCCGGCAGATGTTTACATCAACGTGCAAGGCGACGAGCCCATGATTCGGGCCGCTCACATTGAAGCTTTAGTTGGGCTAATGAAAAATCCCGACATCCCTGTAGGCACGCTGAAAACGCCAGCGCCAGCCGAAGACATTTCTAACCCCAATGCAGTGAAGGTCGTGGCCGACGCCAACGGGCGTAGCCTGTACTTTTCCCGCTCCACCATTCCCTATGACCGTGACAACTCTCACCCTAAATATTTCAAGCATCTCGGAATCTACGCCTATCGCAAGCCTTATCTGGAAAAATTCGTAACCCTGCCGGAGTCGAATCTGGAGCGCGCGGAACGCCTCGAGCAACTGCGCTTTCTCGAAAATGGGATCCCCATCTATGTGGCTGAAACCGC
>DATATW010000193.1:0-53422 GCA_036268595.1 Terriglobales bacterium | reverse complement strand
TCGCGACAGCCGGGAGTACTCTTCAATGTCAACTTCGTCAGCGCCCACGGCGCGCACACGCGTGGTGCGCGAGCCGCAGCGTGCGGTTTACGACCGCGACGCAGTGAACCGAATCCTGGACGAAGGTTTCATTTGTCACGTCGGCTTCGTGCTGGATGGTCAGCCGTTCGTCATCCCTACCAGTTACGGGCGACAGCAAGATGTTTTGTACATTCACGGTTCCGCTGCCAGCCGCATGTTGCGCAATGTGAGCGGCGGGATTCCAATGTGCGTGACCGTCACTTTGATCGATGGGCTGGTGCTGGCGCGATCGATTTTTAACCATTCCATGAACTACCGTTCGGTTGTACTACTCGGAACTGCTAATGCGATTGAAGACCGCGACGAGAAGCTGGCCGCGTTGCGCCTGCTCTCCGAACACATCCTGCCCGGACGGTGGAACGAAGCCCGCCAGCCGAATGAAAAGGAGCTAAAAGCCACGACCATTATTCGATTGCCTATTCAGGAGTTTTCGGCAAAGGTGCGTCAGGGCCCTGCGATCGACGACGAGGAAGACTACGCTTTTCCGGTTTGGGCGGGTGTGCTGCCGTTGAATCTGGTGACCGGCAATCCGATCAACGATTCAAGACTCGCGGAAAAAATCGCAGTTCCGGATTACGTCAAAAATTATTCTCGACTTAAATAAAAATTCCACCCTGGTGCACCGCGATTGCCGCGCGAACCGGCCAAGGTGGAATCTACGAACAAGACTACTTCAAGCAGTTTTTTTCATTTGGCTCATGCGCCGCTGCATTTCGGCTTCAGATACATCTTCTTTGTGAGTGGCAACTGTCCAGACGTGTCCAAAGGGATCAACCAGATTCCCCGAACGGTCTCCATAAAACTGGTCTTGCACCGCGCGGGTTTCTTTGGCGCCGCTGGAGATTGCCTGTTTGAATGTCTTGTCAACGTCGTCTACGTACACCATCAAACTGACGGGCGAACCGCCGAGACCCTCCGGGCTGCGGTAGTTTCCCTGCTGCTCGTCGGCCAGCATAATGATAGAGTCCCCGATCTTCAGTTCCGCGTGTCCAACGCTTCCGTTCGGACCCGGCATGCGCATGATTTCGGTCGCGCCAAAAACTTTCTTGTAATAGTCAATCGCCTTAGCTGCGCCTTTGACGATGAGGTAAGGGGTTACTGAATGATAGCCCTCTGGAATCGGATTCACTGACATATTGCCCTCCTTTGGTGTAAATGGGCTGGTTGGAGGTGGGGCGGCCCTGGTGAGGTGTAGGTCCTCCTCGCCTGTCCAGTCTGCAAAAGATTATCACTTTTACAGTGAGCCAGAGCTGTGGATACCTAACTCGCTGTAGGCCGAAAGCGCACCAAGCATCCCGCACAGATTCCTTCACATCCGAGCACCCGGCCAGCAAGGGTGTGAACTTTTTTCGAACGAGGTGACAGGATGAAAATTCTAGGGACATTGTGCACAGTAGCGCTATTTCTGTTCCTGATTACGCCCATACCGGGTTACTCCCAGGACGAGAACAAACCTCAGCAGCAGGACGAACAGAAGCCAAAAGAAAACGACAAAGCGAAAGCGAACGACAAGGGCAAACAAGACGAAAGGGCAAAACCTGAAGAGAAGGCGAAACCTGAAGAGAAGGCTGCCCGTCCCGACGAAAACAAACGGAATGAGGCTCCTAATGCCGGTCGCCAGGAAGAGCGTCCGGCCCAGCCGGAAGCGAACCGGCCCCAGGAACAACAACAGCGCGATCAGCACCCAGCGGCGCAACAGCGCCCGATGGAAAACAATCAACGCATGGCGCAGGACAACGGACGAGATCAGAACCACAACGCCGGCGATCGTGGAAGACGTATCCCGGAAGATCAGTTCCGCTCCCACTTTGGGCGTGAACACCACTTCCACGTGCAACGAGACCGGATCGTAAACGTCTCACAACCGGTGGTCGCTTATGGCGGGTACTCATGGCAATTGGCGGAGCCGTGGCCCTCTGACTGGTCTTACGACGACGATTGCTACATCGACGAAGTCGACGGTCAATACTTCCTGTTCGATGTTTTGCATCCGGGAATTCGTATCGCCGTGTTTCTGGCTGACTAGTCACGAATCTCCGGTTAGATAGTCACGAATCAAGGAAGGCTTTCGGGCCTTCCTTTTTTTATTTGGCCGAGTCGAATCGCGCATACTTAGGCGTTTGCTAGCCGTAAGCTGCGGCACCCACCACTTTTCAGTTCAGCTGTAATTCAGACCAGGGTCAGGCGAGTAAAACAAGGCGAATATATGGCGGAGAGTGAGGGATTCACAGCCGCGTTGATTCTAAAGCCTGCTGAGCACCAGCCGATTTTGAATACCAGTGTTAATGGCAAAACTCACACCGACGCGGGTAGCCGGTCGGGTAGCCGAAATAAACCATAGCGTGGTCGCATTGGGAAGTAAACCAGAAAAAGTGCCATTATGTTGGGCGGCTCGACGTTCGCCCCGCGCCAATTCACAAATGATATTCTGCTAAGTATCGGGCCACACGAGAACGGCCAACAACATTGGATATAAGCGAGGCAAAAAGGCGAGCCTGCCAAATTCTGGACGAGGAACGAGCCGAGCCAACCATCCGGTACTCGCCCGAGGTGACCACCGTTGTGCAAAGCTTGCACGCACTCGCCCACGAATTGGATGCGCTGAAACGAGAGCGGCCACGTAAGCTTTACGAAGACCAGAAACTCCGCATCCGTTTTCGGAGTGTGAACTACGATCTGCTTCTAGCTCTCCTCGGTCACGTGAACGAAAGTTCCAAAGCCTCGCTGTTCGACACAATTGTTACCCGAATAGGTGATCCGACCGCGTTCGCTCGGGCAGAGCACCCGCTTCAATATCCCTACTGGAATCCGTTTGTTTCAGAGTTGCCCCTAATAGCCGAATTGTGTGTGCGACACGGGCAGAAGGCTACTTTGTTCCACGCTATTTCGCTTGCCGAGTCATCGCCTGCCATCCTGATCTTGCTGCTTCAACTTGAGGACATGCTGTCATTCAATTTCAATTTATTTTCCGAGGAAGAGCTTAAGGAGTGCGAGGCAGCGATAGATTCCTTCATCGTACTCCGCCAGAGTCATCCTCGGCGCGACTACGTTGGTCAGTACCAATGGAAAAATGGACAACGCTCCCACCTCGCGTACTTCTGGCAAGAGTTGGATGCCACATGCAAGTCCGTCAAACAGGAATGTCGCAGAGGTCAATACCTTTATCTGAAAGGGCACCTCCTTAAGCAGACAAACTTAGAAGTGAATCAGGATAAGGAAGCCGTCGTTGGGTTCCTTCAAAGCTTGGCATTCAATCCCACTCTTATCGAGAGTTTGGAAAAATCCGAGGAGCTGTACCGAACTGCTAGTTCTCCTTTTGATCTAAAAAGCAGTATGAGCCACTTGCGAAGCTTCCTCGAAAATCTGCATATCGAAGCGGCTGGACGTGTTGCGGCAAAATCAGCTAGTGCCCGACCGAGCAAGTGGGGTCAAGCGATTTTGCTCTTGCGGCAGCAGAACATCTTGACTGAAAAAGAAGAGGATCTGGTATCTGCCTTCTACACAGTTGTGAGCGACAACGCCATCCATCCGCTCATCGCCGAACGGGAATATGCTCGCCTCATGCGGAACATCGCCATCGAATACGGATTGTTGTTGCTAAGTAAACTAGAAAAAGCGAATGTCTGAAATCAGCAACATGCTACAATCCCCGCCATGTCAATCGATCAAATTCTTAAGGAACTACGACAGGAACGCAGTCAACTGGATACTGCAATTCAGGCGCTCGAAGGTCTGACCGGGACGACCACCACTGCAGCGAGAGCAACATCATCGCGCAAAGGCAGCACCATGTCCGCCTCTGCCCGTAGGAAAATCAGTCTCGCGCAGAAGGCACGATGGGCGAAGCAAAGGGCAGGGAAGAAATAAACGTGAATGCTTCCGAGTCCTCGGTCGGCAGGAAGCCCCTGAATTCACGCATCAGACAGAAAACTTACGGACTGGCTAAAGGCCGATGCTACGCGTGTGATAAACGTCTAAGAAAAGGCTGGCATTGCCGTCATATTCTTCCTGTTGGCTCCGGCGGAACGGATGGTCCCCTGAATCTGATCTGCCTCTGCATTGAATGTCACAAATTTGCACAGGGTGGGACGGTTGTCGATACTACAGCCGCAAACTCAAAAAGCGGCGGTACTTCATCGGTACTGACATTCGGACAGGAGAAAGACTAGTTCACTGGTGGGGTCACTGCATAGTTACCCGCAAGATCGCTACGCTTAAAGGCATAGCGCGGCAGCGGTTGACTAAACTTCCGCACTATGTGGTGATCGGCGAACGGCTAAAGAAGGTGAGCACCCGGCAGTGGCTCCGCATGGTTAATAGCCTCACTTAATCAGGCCTGGAAGAAAGTAAAGGCGCGGGGCGGATGAGCGAAGGTTCGAGTCGGGAAGAAGTAGGTTCGCTTCGTAACAAGCCCAAGGAATCATCCAAAAAGTTGAACTGCGGCTTCTGAAGGCGAATGAACCCGCAGCTTGCCGGATTCCAAAGTCAACAAATCCATATCAAGGTGGTTGTTCAGAAAACGAACAGACCACGAGTTCGAGGGAACATTCGCTGTTAATGCGATGACTTTCCTACGCGGTACTTGCGACTCAGCAGAGCGAAGGAAATCGTAGTGCAAAACCTGACCCAGCGCATATCGCAAGCGGGCAATGAAGTTCCTCGGTGTCACGCTCTTCACTTCCACGATGAATTCCCGTTGCTGGTGCTGCACCAAGAGGTCAACGGAGTCGGGATCATCGAATATGGTTGCTCCTTTCGCTTCGCACGTCTGGGCAATCAGCAACACCATTTGATCGTGAAGGCGGTGGGCGGTCTTCGTTAACTCGGCACTGTAGACAGACTGGATTGTCAGGTTTCCCATGTTTGGAAGCTGGCTGTTGCTTTGTTGGACTTCAATCCATTGAAAGGCGCGAAGCTCCACCTTTCCTCCGCCGGGCAAGCTCTTCGGGATACGCGTATCTTCTTGCTCTTCACCTTCCACGAACTCCGCTTTTTCGGCCTTCGCCTCGGCTTCTGTCTTTGGCAACTCGGGAACCGCAAGGTCGATAGCACCGAATTCCGCATACCACCGCGTCCTGTCGGCCTTGCCGATGGTTCCAGGTTTCCAGAATGTTGATGAATTTTCCAATGCGGTGCACATTCCATCAATTTCTTCGGCGTGCTGGCTCCCGAAGGCGCTTAGGCTCAACACGGGCTGTCGCTCGTCGGTGGCAGTGAACACCGTCGTATTGTTAAGGAACTTCATCCAGTCTTGGGCGTTTCGCCTTTGCCTGTCGCCCAGTGCCGGGAGGCTCACGCCCTCTGTCCTTGCCCTAATTATTGCGTCGGCACACGCTGCGAACTCCGCGTTCCTTGAGCACCTCATGAGGTAGCTCTCGAACTCGTCTATTGAAATCTCAGCCGCACTGTTCCTCTGTTGCAGCGTGCGAAGCACTCTCCACGCCAGCACCGCTGGACGAATCTGGACCCCGGCTCGATGCTGCAACTCGGCATTGTTTCGGGCAGCCGCGAATGGCGTTCCGGCTATCGCATTCTTCAGCGGCGGACTCAGCGGCAAGTGGTGCCCGTTCGGGTACTGAAGCCGCAGGGCTTGGAGCGTCATAATCTCCGAGAAACTCATCGAGCCGTCTAGGTACGCTAGACCTAGCGTTGTCAGGGTAATCAGAGAAGTCAATTTGGACGAAAAAATCAATCCAAGTTCGCTCAACATCTGTTGGTAATCCCGCCATCCCTCAGGCTGTCCGCTGTCCTCGCGGACGTTGGCGGTCAACTGCGAATTGGCGATGAGGTAGCTGTTGATATCTGCCGCAGGATCGGGGTTCCTAGAAAACTCGTTCGCAACCCAGAGGATGTGATACAGGTGCGCGGAAGTGACGACACCCATGTGGTGGCTGAGCCGCCACGAGTATCCGGGATGAGGAATGTCTGGGAACACAACCTTGTACTAAAAACGACCGAGCGCTTCCGCAATTTTTTTCCCAACCTCATACGCAAGTAGCGGAGGCACCGCGTTGCCAACTTGGCGGTATTGGGCAGTACTTCCACCTTGGAACACGTACCAGTCTGGGAAACTCTGAAGCCTTGCCGCTTCACGCACCGTGATCACTCGCGGCTCAGTGGGGTGAATGTGCGGACGACCGCCGCCTGCGCCCGATCCTACGAGCACGGTTCCTGATGGTTTCGTGGGGTCGATCCTATCCGTGTGATCCGTCCTGTCTCTCTCGCCGGGTGCGATCTTTAGGTACCGCGCTCTCACCTTCGCTCCATGTTCACGAATGTTGTGGTTCGGCAAGCGGTCAACAGCTTCAAGCGCCCACGAGCTTGGAATTCCGTTCCCATTTCGATTCGCAAGCGAGGCGATCATCTCTTCTGCCTTAGGTCCGGTAGGTAGAGTGGGAAACTCGAACTTCACGTCCTTCCGTAGCCCCACGAGAATCACGCGTTCGCGGAATTGGGGAATGCCGAATGTGGTCGAATTGAGTCGCGCTGACCGCAAGAAATATTTGGTCTTGTGCTGCGCATAGTTCACCAGCTTCCGCCAATCTTCCCCTTCGTTCACGCTTAGCAGTCCAGGCACATTCTCGAACAGGAACGCTTTTGGTCTGATCGTAGCGATCAGGTCGAAATATTTCAGTGCCAGCTTGCCTCTCGGGTCAGCCAAAGCACCCCGCCGTCCCAAGATACTGAATGACTGGCAAGGCGGACCGGCAGCGATCAAATCAATTTTTGTCGTGCCAGCCAGATCGCACAGTTTTTCTTTCGTCAGCTCCAAAGCATCTTCTTTGCAAGCTTTCGCGTGCGGAAGATTATGCACCACGCTGTCTACGAACGCGGGCGCTACATCGCTTGCCACCCGCGTGCCGAAGCCCGCGAAGTTCAGTCCTAAATCAAGACCACCTCCACCACAAAACAGACTAACGAGATTGAACGGCGGATTCTCGATCAAGCTCTTCTTGAACGCGCCCAAGCGTAACAGGTATGAATTCTGTTCGCGCTGTTTTACTCGCCGCTCAAAAGACTCGATGGGCTCAAATTCAAAAAGCGGGAGCGTAGTTTTAAGAGGCGACTTGAGTCGGGGAGGCGTGTGAAGTAAGCTGCTCATCTCTTAGGCTATTTCCTCAAGTGGATTTGGCTTAATACCAGTTTCAAGAAATTTCTCAAGTTTGCGGGATAGCCGTTCGCGGTTGTCCACTTCGCATTCCCAGATGACAAGCTGCTGCCAACCTAGCCGTCGCAGTCTTCCGCGTACCAACTTGTCCCGCGTGACGTTTCCTTCAAGCTTCGGTCGCCAGTAATCCAGTTTCGACTTCGGTGGTCGCGAATTCGCGCAGTTCTGGTGGAGGTGCCAGAAGCAGCCATGCACGAAGATGATCTTTCGGCGACTCTTGAACACGATGTCTGGTCTTCCGGGTAACGCCGAATCATGACTTCGGTATCGGTAGCCCATCGAATGGACGAGTTTGCGAACGAGCAACTCCGGCTGGGTGTCTTTGGAGCGAATCAAACTCATTCGCTTGCTACGCTCGGGCGCTGTCATGATGTCCACGTTATTGCTCCGAACAGGTGACCAAGCCAGCTATGCCGACCGCCCGAATAGCGGCCACTTCTCGGCGATGTAGTGTTCCGCTGCCTCACGCACAACCCATGCAAGTGACACCTTCTTTTCCTTGGCTATGCCTTCCAAGGTGTCGTATATTCCGGGCGGGAAACTGATCGAGGCGCGGATGGCAGCCGCGCTCTGGACATTCTTCTTCTCATCATCTTTCTTTGTCTTCATGACATACCGTACTCTCTTCGGCGTTCACCACATTACACCACAGCGGTGAGGTGGCAGAAGAGATACTTTCGAGGTAACTGTGGAAAACAGGTTGGAAGGTCGCAGTCTATTAGGGCGGAAGGATGTGCTGAGCGGTGAATTTTCTGATCGAAATGGGATCAGGAAAGCACGGCAAGGGGGTGCCCGTGCTATTTTTTTACGTTGTTCCATCCCCACGCACGTTAGAGCGGTTGGCATTCCCCTTGGTGATCACGGGGCATCCAGCAGTTCGGGGTAAGACACTCCCGACGTAATGCCTTGTTCTGTTTGTACCACCAGAACCTATTCGCCCGTTCAGCGGCTTCGGTCGGCTTGGCTCCAGCGTTGTGTTGCCCCTTAAAATCAAACTCCCACTGCTCTTGCCAGTCGTCAAATGGCATGTTGATAGACGCAAGTGCCGCCTTCACTTCGCGCAACCAATTCTCGTATTCAGCCATGGTCGCCATTATCTCAAGATTCCCGAATCAGGTGCTCACGGAACAGCCGGTGAAGATCCCTGAACCGTTGCTTTAGAGTGAACTCCTCGTAGCGCGGGATTCCGCCGTGTGCCTTGGCGAACTTCACGAATGCTCGATTGCTAAGTTCTGACCAATGGCCTGCATCAATCAGTTCGGCGCACTTGCGGCAAGCTGCCCAGCCGCCGACGGACTCGTGCTGATAGACCCAAGTCTTAGTCCACGGCACAAGGAAATTGCGGCAAGAGTAGACCTTGAAAACGGGTTGAGCGTTGCAGAAATCGCAACGCTCAACCGGAACCGCGTGAAGAACTGTGCCGCTCATCGTAGGTAGCCCAGCTCTGGTATTCGGAGATACGCCTGAATGTAATTACCTTCTCCGGCGCTTACAGTCAGTGAGTTCGGTCCTGGCCTCTAAAGCCATCTTGATCTGGAAGCTAAAAGCTACTAGTTACTTGTAGCGACTCGGTAAACCATAGCGGACTCGGGAGAGAAGTAAACAAGTTTAGTGCCACTCTCTGCTAGCACTTAGGCAGGCCAGTCATGAGGGCTCTTAACTTAGTCCGTCTGCGAGACACTAAAGGAAGCGCAATCAGTCAACAGGCAATCCCGAGTTCGCCACAATCTTGCCTGCGAGAAAATCGAGCAACTCTCCGACGATAGGCTCGACCTGCTGCTTCGCATCACTTCCACCACGTGAGGAAAGCTGTCTCGGTTTCAATAGCGCCGGTTATTAGTCGCGCTCGCAGCCAATCCATTGCCTCAATTACCTCGGCTGGCGTGTGCAAGTAATGGCAATAGATGGGCGGCTTGCCTGAATGCCTAAACCACAGAACACCCGCGCCCTTCCTAACGACGTGAGTGAAGCCGCAGTAATAGCCCTCAACATCGACCTGAGGAACATGGTGCTCGTAATGACCGCAGCGTCCGCAGTTAAGCGAATACTGTCCCGCACCGGCGTACTGAATGCAGAAGTTCAACAAGCAGCGCAGTCACGTCTTAGACCGCCAAACGGCACTAAATCGAAGCTCAATCGAATCAGTGTTCGTCTGTTATATCGGCTGACGATATTTTTTTACTTTACTTCTCGGAGAGACAAGGTATGGTAAAGCCCATTCGCCAATAAGGCGTAACGGAGAACTTTGATGACAATAACTCAGATCATCGCTCAAACCCGCGTCGAACGTGCCAAAGCCGCTGCTCAGCTTCGCACGCTTGATGAAGCATTGGCAGCACTGACAAAACTCACATCGGCTTCCGCTTCCGCTCCCAAACCGGCCAGAGGACGGATGTGGACTCCTGAACAGCGAGCACAACTCAGCGCGATTATGAAGAAGCGATTTGCACAAGGGAAGAAAAAGGCCAAAGCATAAGCGCCGCTGCTCCGAGTAGAGTTCGATATCCGGGCTTGATTTCAGGAGACAATCACGATGGCGCAACGAATTCTCGAATACAAGGAAGTGGCAGGAAAAGTCGTCGAGAAGGTAACGCTCACCAACGAAGAGGACTGGCACATGATTACCGTCCGTTTCACCGACAAAACTCAGCTTGGCTTCCAGATCAAAATGCGCCTTGAAGCCAGTCCTGAGCTGACGGATTGGAAAACGGGCGATGGCAAATCGCTCAAGCAATATCCCGTAGTCCGGGAACGGCGATTCGAGGACATGTAAATGGCGAAATCGAAAAAGCACCAGATAACATTCAACAGTCTGCACATATCCGTTCTCGGGCCGGGGGAACTCAGAAAGAACCGGATTGCAAATGGTTGCGTGACAGACTTCTTGCGTACGGTCGAGCATGACACGCGACATCTTCTAAAGGAGTGCGCCAAGATCTCACCTGAGCTGAAGAGATTTCGGCTGCAATTCCGGTAGACCGAGCCGAGATCCCTGGTGCTGGCTAAGGGCAGGAGTGCCAAGAAGCGAACACAATCTATGAAGAAAGGCGACAAGGTATGGATAACCTGGGAAAACTTGGACGGTCCCCCAGGAATCGGGCGCGGGATGGCTCTGTGTGAAGTGGTCCTGGTAAGAAAGCAAAAGGAAGAGATGCCATTTAACAAGAAGCCTTATCTGCAAGTCCGAATTCGCGACCCGAGAGGGAAGCTGTGGTGGACGCCCGCGAGTAGCTTAACGCCGTACAAACCTTCCCCAAAAGGCGAAAGCAATCGCTCACGCCGACGCCGGAAACCGGGCTGAGCCAGTGAGATTAAGCGAGAAACTCTTACTTGAGAAATTCTTTCAGGCCATTCATCGGAGAATGCATGTTAATCCGTCATTCTTTAGTTCTTCGCGCCAGGGATAGCGAAGACGGTGATAAGCAAATCATTGAGTTGTACCTAGAGTCAGAGCCGCCCTGCGTTGATTCAATGGTGCACGAATGGCTACGGGTCAATTCAGGAGATGAGAAAACTTTTCGATACACCGACAGTTTGTGTTGCCTCTGTGGAATGCATCGCCACACGGCTATTATTTCGGCAAGAGACGAACATATTCTCACTTATTGGATGCATAGGTACTAGGACGGAATCAACTAACTCTCAAATGGTCGAATGTTTTTTTGATTCGAGTTGATCCGATCTCTGGTCATCCGCCGCAATAGCCGATTTCGTAACACTGACAGTAGATACTATTCATGACAAAACGATATTCATTACTGCTCAGCGCGAAAGATAGCGAACACGGTCTTATACAGAGAATTCAACTTCATCTACCGTCAGAGCCGCCCTGCGTCGAGTCAACTCATCACTGGCAGCACCCTGACAGCAACTCGAACCACGGAATTGTCGCGGGATTGAGCCAATGCAGCACGTGCGGGATGCAGGTGTTTGTGTCGGGCAAATCTAGCGGAGAAGCGCAGGCTTTCGTTTACTGGATGCCGGCAAACTGTTTGCTTTGTCCATCATGACCCCGCTTCTAGTAGTTCGCCATCACGGTGGCTGTTCTGCTAAAACGCGACAGGACAGCCACTCCCCGCCTTGGCGACATCGGAGGCGGAAAGCGGGAATGACCGACAATGCTCCGAACACTAGAAGACATGACCGGGGAAATGATCGTTGCGCGAATTCCGGCGCTGGATCAAGAGGACATGGTAAGGGTCCGACTGCACAAAATCGAAGGAAGCGGCATTTGGATCGAGAGTCAGGACTTTAGTGAAGCTATGTTGAAACGAGTTGGCATGGCCGCATCGGCCAGGGGCCTCGTGCTTTTCGTCCCGTTTAGCAGTGTAGATTTCATCGTCTCGTCCGTGAGTTCCCCTGCGCTGTCCGAAACCGCTTTCGGACTTAGCGAATAGGAAGAGGAGATATGGCAGACTCAGAAATACGCGGGCAGAGCAAGCAGCGCGCCCGCCGCAAACTCGCGGACACGTTGCTCATCTTTGATCCTGCGCAAACGGTGCCCGAAACCGTCCTCAATGCAATTCTTGAGGAGTGGCTTCTCCCGTGCCTTGTCGTCAACTACTTCGCGGGCGGACCTGCGAGGTTCATTGTGAAACCAGAGGTCAAAGGCGAGTGAGCGAGCGTCCTCGTCCGCGCGGCGCGACGACTTTTGCGAATCGGCCAGGCGGGCTGTTGCGGCGCGAATGTTGTAAGTTCTGCGACAGCACTTACTCGAAAATGCGAGTAAGTAGAATCAAGCAGTTACAAAGGCGGAATTTCGTAGACTTATGCGACAGCCAAAGTCGGCAATAAAACCAGAGTCGGCAACGTGGGGAAGCAATGCAAATCAGCAGCTAATCGGCAGGCAATCGGCAAGAAGCACTCACGCGGCAGTACGCAAGACCATCCCGATCTGCCCGCGATTGGCAGCGTACTACTTTACGTTTTCTGGACAGGTATGGGGGCGGCCCTACCCCTTGACGGATAGGGTGAGAGAGATGCTGAGGTTCCTACGGAGGATTGCGATCGATCCGATGACCGGAGGCACGGACTGGGCCTACGCGCAATGCAGGACGATCCGGATTCCGATTCCTGGAGTGGCGAAAATGTGCTTGATATTTACACGAAGTCGGCAGGCACCGGACTCGATGGGACCAAGTACAAGGATTGGTAATTAGAAAAGACTCATAGCTTGGGAATAATCTCAGACGGCACTTCTGAGAAAAAGCGCGAAGAGTGGGCAAGAGGTTGCCCTCTCTTTGCTACTTATTAGTGCGCCATCTCCCCCGGCCCGACCAAGTCTTTCGGATCAATTCTTGTCCACCACCCTGAGCTTCTTTCCCCAGGCGGGACTAGGCAATAAAGCTCTCCGGTTTCCCTGTCTCGGTACCATTCCTCACCTGTAGAAAGGATTGGTCTCATAACCCGGATTTGTTCCACATATCCATTTGAGATAACCTGAGAAAGCTTGCGGCGCAATTCCGCATAGTCCCGAGCCGATTCGAAATGCCTTCCGTCATACATTTCCTTGAAAACTCCCATCTGTGTTCTCGTCCTTTCTAGGGGTGGCCACTAAACTGGTACCCAGGAGGTGGTACGAAGACCTGAAGACCCGACACGCCTGGTCCGCCTCCAAGTGCTAGGCCGCCTTGGTACGAAATCGGGCCGATCGCAACCCGCGTACCAGGAGGCAAGTAAACGCAAGTTACATTTTCGGCAGTGTTCCCCCACTCTGGCTTGAGAGCTAGGTCAATCTGGCTCTGTAGTCCGCCAGCCTGCGGGGTCAGCGCAAACCAAGATCCCTGCTCGTCGGCTGTTCCACCTGACACTCTAAAAAACGGCGTATCAGCACTCAGACCTTCGTCTCCAACCGTCGTGAAATTATATTCGCCACCTGCGAAATTCTGCGCATCATCAGGTTGTAGAGGCCCTGGGCTCAAAAGATTATAGTCCCAGCCTGTGAGTGCCTGTACTCCAGGTTCTAATGGTTCGAGCGCCCTTTCGGCTTCTGCATTAGGATCGATCTCTCCGTTAGAATTTGTAATCGGTTCGGGAGCTGCATCAGAGTCCGCTTCTTGGGCCAAAAGCACGAGCGAAGAGTTGTCTGGAGTGGTGACAGTGTTGCTAGTATCTGGATTGGACGGGCTCGTCGAGGTGCTTGGAGAGTTGCTGGCGGCGGTGTTCTCTGAAGACGGGTTATTTGCGGCCACGCTGGCAGCATAATAGGCGGCAAACCAGTTATCCATGTTTGTAAAAGTCGCATCAACCAGGTCCAGAACCCAGTTATCGCTCCAACTGTATCCCAAGTACCAGCCGGGATTTACTGGTATCGTCTTCAGTCCTGACGGATCTAACCCGCTATTCGGATTTGTGGCGTATGCATACAAATTCCACCCGGCTCCAGACGGGTCCGGAGAAATCCAGCGACCCTGACTGGAATGTAGTTCCCTGGTTGGTGTGTCGAACAAACCGGGTGAGGCAGAGAAAATATCTTGTGTGTCTCCGGTAAAATTAAGCTTTGTTGATACCCCAAAATTGTTGTACATCTCTCCATATGGGGCAAACGCGCGGTCGTAATCCACTGCGCGACCCGAAAGAGTGCTGCTGAGGACCACCGTACCAAGCCAGTCATGATGCTCCATGTAATGATTGGCTCCGCCAGTTCCGTTCGCGTACACGGACGCTCCGCCGGGAAGCGGTATGTACGCATTCAGAACAGTCTGGCCGCTCATCAGCGCTGTCTTACCCAGCGGGCTATACAATACTTGCGTAATTGTTGCTCCCTGATAGTTCTTCTCAACAGCCCTTCCGAGTGCATCATACGTTACGCAGAAGCCAGTAGATCCGCAGGTGACCGTACCGTGACCAGAAGTAACCGTCGCCATTTTTCCATAGATGTCCCAGGTATACGTGTTGAAAGTATCGTACGTCAGTCTTCCTGAGGCGTCATAGCTAGCACCAATTGAGGAATATCGGTTATTGGCAGCATTGTAGCCTGGATTCCAAGTAACACTTCCTGACTTTGTCAAGTTCTCGTATTGATCGTAGCTGAAGGTCTGAGACCAAACGGAACCACAATTATCAATTACCAGTCGTGCAAGATCATCATAGCCAAACGTGCAGGTCTGGGTTCCGCCAGAATTGAATCCGTCAGTAATCGCGAGACTCTGCAGAGTTCCATTCGCATTCCAATTCAGCGTGCCCGATTTTGAGACTGAGTTTACATTGAAGGTGTAGCTTTTCATCCGACCTGTTGCCGAGTCGTACACATATGTATCGTTGTCACCCGAATTGCCAACATTGATGACAGTCGGCTGACTCCCTGGGTTGTAGGTCACTCCATTCGTGAGCGTAGCAGTCCCCTGCACAGCCGTGTTGAGCCTTCCCTCTCCGTCGAGTGTAAAGTTGTAGGCAGAATAACCAGGAATGCCGCTCAGCGAACTGACTGCCCCATTTGCAAAATATCCGACGCTCGTGTGATAGTAGCCGCCTGAATTAGGGGTAAGCTCATATACGTCTGTCAGTCTGCCATTCTTGTCATAGCTAAACCACTCGTCTGTTAACATCGATTGGCTATAAGGCAGGAAACAGGCGTCCGTCTCTGCTTCCACTAAGTGACCCATTGTGTTCTGGACGGTAACCCCGGTCGGAATGGAGCCAAGAACACCCGTGCTGTTGTCATAGCGTAACCGCTTGCAAAAGTTTGTGCTACTCTGGGCGTTGTTTCCTACGTCGGTGACACGATGTAAGCTATCATAGTAAAAGCATGTGGTGAGCCCACGCGCATCTGTTGTTTGGAGCAATTCACCATTTGAGGTGAACGATCCGTTCGGACCACATGAGGATTCGGTATCGTAGACGGAACTGACTGTTCCAGACTCCGGGGTCGTTTGAGATGTAAGCCTGCCAAGTGCATCATATATAGACGTTCGCGTCTGGACTCCTCGCGTCACCACCTTCTTTGAGCCACCTGGAATAGTGGTATATGCGTATGAGGTCAGATAGCCCGATGCCGCTGAGTTTTGCCCGCACGAGTTCCCGCCACTGGTAAGAATTTGGCATAGGGACATCAATCGTCCAAGGCCGTCGTATTCCTTTTGAATGCTTTTTCCATGTTCTCCACTCGGTGCTGGGGTGAGGGTTGTTTTGGCATCGTTTTCCGGATAAGTCTTCGTGATTTTCCCGGTCCCAGGATCGGTTGTGACCAGCGTTCTCCCAAGCGGGTCAAATGTAGACTTCGTAAAATACGACGTGCAACCCGTATCTTTGGGTTCCACGCACGGCATGCTCCTCCCTGTCTGAAAAGATGTTCCATTCCAGGCGTAAGATGTTGAGACAGAGTCGTAGGTCGATAAGCCAGGGCCCTTTTGCTTCTGAGTAAGGGTTGGCCGCCCGAAACCGTCTTGGTATGTCGTTACGTCGATCACTGAAGAGCCGAACGCTAAATGTGTGTTCGCAGTGTTTGGGGTATAGTTTGTATAAGTTATATTTCCGAGCGGATCAGTGACTGAGCTGAGCCTCCATTCGGGATCGGCTATTCCTGAACTGTTCGTATATCCGTAGTTCGTTGGGTTGCTGTTTGTGTCTTTGACCTGCGTTAAGACTCCTCCAATGCAGTTCCACGTCTGAGTCTTGGTTAGTCCCGCTACAGTGATTGAGGTTGGCAGCAGTCCGTTACATCCTCCCGACCCAGTGGCGGCATACCCGTAGGTGGTCTGAGCACTATTCACATCTGTTGCTGTCGCAACCGTGCCGTTTGCGTTATATGTGGCGGAACTGTTTAGCCAGATAGATCCGGTCCAAACACTCTTTCCCACTAAATTTCCACGGGTATCGTACGTGAATCGAGTATTCGATATAGTATTCGTTCCGTCACTCGTCCAGATGTTGCAGGGCTTTTTGTATATTGATGTGCTGACTGCCACACACTGTGAGCCGTTCCACGACCCGTAAGCTGTTGTTGTTTGCAGCGTGTAATTTGTGGCACCGAAGTCATATGTGGCGACAAACGTTATGTTCCCATACGTGTCATACTTCGTCTGAGTACGCGAAGAGCTAGCCATCCCCGAAATTGTATGGTACACATCTTTTTCGTTGATGGGGGATGAAACGACGGCTGTCGCGCATCCCGTGGTCGCCCCGTTATAACAAATTACATCTGTACTCAGCAGGGTATATGAAGGGCTGGATACCGTGCCAACGTTCTGATATTTCTGAATCTGGGTTAAAGGCTGAATGACCGGAGGTGCAGCGTTGCCCGTTGCACTGAGCCCTGTGAACGTATATATAGTCTTATTGCCGCCCGGATCAACGACGGTCGTAGTATTCCCGTAATGGCCATTCCCATTGTTTACCGCTGCCCAGGTATATTTTGTGGTCCCATCTGCCGTAGTTCGCGAGAGAGTTGGCGGTACTCCATAAGTGCAATCAATACCATTGCTTCCACCTGAATAGCTATAGCTAATCGTTCCTCCAGTTCGCAGAGTAAGGCCGCTTATACGTCCTGTGTTATAGCCGCCGCTGATGGTTTCGTATGAGAACCTAACGTTCCCGCCGTCGGGATAACTGATCGTGGACAGGAGATAGCCGGTGGTATTGCTCTCGGATACGCCGGAGCAACCGAAAGCAGTTTTGATGGTGGATAGCGGCGTAAAAGCCTCGGTTATCGACTCCGATCCGCCATTTATGTCCGTCCATTTATAGTAGCCATAGTTATTACTCACGCCGTCATGGGCGGTAAGCGTGGTCGTCCCGAGCGTATCTGTCCAAATTGTATCGTAAGAGCCATTGTAAGACGTAGTTATCGAGTTCCCATTTCCATCGGTTTCGAACGGACTCCCATTAGGCCCGTAGGTGCCCGAGTTCGTGTACGCTCCACTTCCGTCATATATGTACGAATAGCCGTTCTGAATCGGGGTGCCCGATTTTATAGACAGCGTTAGACCGGAATTGTCTGTTGTATGGTCGATGAAACTCTTATGGGCCGTACATCCTTGCGAGTCCACGTAGTCGGCTGATGGCAGCGGATGCTGAGTACCAAACAGATCCACGATAACCCAGCCGGAGTAGTTTTCTGTATTGGTCACACCATCCGGGCATAGATAAAAGCTACCTGACACTAAAGGTTTAGCGGTGTAGCCACCAGCCAGTCCTGGGCCATTGCCAGTCATGACAAACGCTTGCCACCCCGCCACTCTGCTGATTCCAATTCCACAAGACCAGGTGCTGCCTTTGAGGCACAGAGACAATCCATTGAGAGTGTAAGAAAATGGAATCGCACCTGACTTGTTGATTACAGGTGCCGAAAGAAGAATCGTCAAGTTTTCTAGATTGATCGGATCAACTTCGTGGGGATCAACTGCTGAGAACGTCGGAACTCCATTGTCTTGGGCTAGAACTAGCGTGCTGGCTAAGACAATCGTAACTACAAGCGTAGAAAAGGTCTTCATATTCATTTCCTCTCTCACGGTCGCTCTCACAGATAGTCCACGTTCTCCATGCAGCCGGACGACCTAACCTGTCGTCGTTTGCAGATAACAAGCAGCTACTTACATTTCCAGAAACTCTCGATTCAGGAGCACAAAATGTACATACGGTTTGTTCTGTATCTTCGCCAATACGATTCCGGATGTATGTCTAAGCAGGTCGGCCTTTGCAAACCGTCTCCCGGTAGCCTGTTTTCAACTCTCTTCACCTGCTTCAGCTCACGCAGAGTCAGCGATTACGAAGAACCTTAGGTTATTATGGCGCGGAACATGTAGCTGTTACTTAAGTCGGTAGGCCGACCAGCGCGATTGCTTAGGTCCTTTTGCCGTCGGTTTATCGACACCTTTTATGCTCCGCGAACAGGCGCACCACATCCGAAAACTGGACTCGCACTGGAATCGCGCTATGCCGAGGAACCGAATGATGTTTTATGAATTTCTGGAATGCGCGTTCGGCTAGATTCGCCCATCGTTCGGCCTCGACAAGCTCCGAGCACTTCCGACACGCCGCCCAAGCGCCGGATTCCTACCCGAATACGGGCAGCCCATTCAGGGCGAAATTCCCACACGGATAAACCTTGACAGCCGGACACGTATTGCAAAAATCGCAGGCGTTTCCTCCCATAGGGACCAGGGACGCGCAAGGAGGAGACCATGTTTGCATAAGCGTTCAACGCAATAAGTTCATTCCGATCACGCCGGGCACAACCACTCCGACTCCCACTCCCCGAAAGAGCGGAGACCAAATCGTCGCCGCGACAATGGCCCCTTCACCGATCGCGTGCTCCTGTCCGAATGGGTGAAATAAAACGGCCAGATAACAGGCGATCAGCAGGAACATCAAGGCAGCGCCAAGAAACACTCCCTTCAGCATCTGGCTC
Organism: Terriglobales bacterium; assembly: GCA_036268595.1. GTDB lineage: Bacteria > Acidobacteriota > Terriglobia > Terriglobales > Acidobacteriaceae > Gp1-AA145. Next base: position 34,826 of record DATATW010000193.1, on the reverse strand, counting down.
ACACTACCCGCTGCTTTGCCCGATTTGACATTTGGAATTCATTGGGCAGCGATCTTGGTTTCCGGCGAACACGGCTTGTGTCCAGCGCTAGACCCGTTGCCGTGATAGTGCTAAAGCCGTATTGCTGACTGAATGCATCCATTGTTGCAGTCAGCATTACGCCTGAATTCCCGCCACCGATCAACGTAAATTCGACCTTCACGTGCAGCATGCGTTTGCCATCTACTTGGCCGGGAGTAAGGATCATCTTGCTGATGTGCTGACGAAGCACCTGCTTACCGATGACCGGCTCACTCGTTAGGACCGCTTGCAGGTCGTGCAGCTTTGCCAATATAAAATCCATAATGGCAGCGGAAGACAGCGTTACGACTGGCGCAGGTGCATTTGCCCGAGATAGCAGTTCCTCGATTTGCTTTATGCGCGCGTCGGCAGCTTCCAACCGAGATTGAATCGTTCCGGAGCACTGGCGACCGCTGGCTGCAATGAAATCGGTCAAGTTCCAAGCCTCCTGTTTCTTTTCCGCCAATTCTTTGCGCAATGCGGGAGCATTGACAGCGTTCTTTCGCGCTTCGGCCTCTAATTCGGAAATCTGCTGTTGAACTCGCGCGTGGAGGGCGATCGCAACTTGTTCAACATGGTCGGAAGTGAGTAAATCACGTGTTAACCAGGCGATAAGTTGCTCTTCTAAACCCTCACGACGTATCCTCGTTGTATTGGTGCACGCCCCCTTATCGCGCCAGGTGCCGCACCCGTAACGGACGGTTTCGCTATCGGTATCTACAATTCTGATCGTTCCGCCGCAGAGCCCACAGTAGAGCAGTCCGCTAAAAAGATACTTCTCGCTGCGCTTCGTCCGTTCAAGCCCTCCGAGTTTGCAAACACCGATATGCCTTCTCAATGCGCGCCGTGCCTGAACTTTATTCCAAAGATCATCGGAGATAATCTGCCAATCCTTTCTGTAACTGCGTACCCACTCATTTTCGGGCACGGGTCGGGTCTCCATCCGCCGAGTCTTGGGATTGCGGACGCTAGTCGTACGTTTCCAGATGTATTGGCCGATGTAGATCGGGTTGCGGAGTATTTCGCTGATGCCATCCGGCGACCAACCGGGCACAGAAATCCTGCGCGGAGGTCGAGGCGCGGGAATCCCATCGGCGCGCAAAGCCCGCGCTATTTTGTCGAAGCTAGATCCCTCCGCATAAATCTGAAATATGCGTTCAACAATAGGTTTCTGTTCGGGATTAATGATCCGCGTCACGCCACGCACAAACGGCCTGCCGTAATCGCCAACTCTGGCCGGGTCCTCGTCGGGCACGTTCAGGTATCCGTAGCATCGGCCCCCAGCTATGTATTTGTCGCCAAGCACACAGCCTTCCTGCCCCCGCCGAACCTTGTTAGCGAGGTCTTTCAGGAACCGCTCGTCCATCAACCCATGAAGCGCAAAAGAAAAATCGGCAGCTTCGTTGCTCGAATCAAGTCCCTGGCTCACGGAAACAACGTACACCCCGAGGAAACCGAGCAACTTTAACATCGAGCGCTGGTCCCCCTGGTCGCGGGTAAGCCGGGATGTATCGTCGGCCAAAACAAGGTCAACCGGTCTCGGTTTCTGTTCGGCGGCAGCAAGGAGCCTTTCCAGACCGGGACGTTTGTCAATGGCGCCCGAGATCGCTTCATCGAAGTAAATGCACTCGTCTAGAACTATCCAGCCCTGCTTAGCAGCGTATTCCTTACACTTGCGTATCTGGTCTTTGATAGAGCTTTCCCGCTGTTGGTCGCTTGAATACCGGGCATAGATCGCGCAGCGCTTTTGGTGCGCTACTGCGCTGCCGGTGTCGTGTGAATCCCTAGTTTTTGTCATTATCCCTTTCTGTTTCCCATAGAAGGGCCCGACTATTCTGTCCTCTCAGGACGCCCTGTGCTTACCGTGCTGAATTTTTCGCGCAAAGCTGTCAAGTAGTGCTCGTCCATTAAAGAGTGCAATACGAGCAACTGGCGCGCCGAGCGGTCGCTGAAATCCAGTCCCTGGCTGACCGAAACAACGTGTATGCCATTGGACGCGAAATGCCCGAGTAGCCACAGAGTATCCGTAAGATTTCGCGAAAGACGCGACGTATCTTCGATCAAGACACGATCAAATAGTCGAGGGCGGTGCTCGGCGGTTTTCATCAGGTTGAGGAGCGCGTTGCGACCTTTGAGGGTTGTCCCCGAAACACCAACATCCGGCTTGGCGAATTCTTTGACGATTTTCCAGCGGTTTTTCTTAGCGTATGCGACACAGTGGCGAACCTGATTTTCAATCGAAGCGGCACTCTGGTGGTCAGAAGCACAACGTGCATAGATTGCGCACTTCACGGTCTCTACTTTGCCGAGCTTGCGTTTTCTATTCGGCTTGTTACTTTTGCGCTCAATTTTCATTTACTGCCCCTTGTATGTTCCCGGCTCGATAACAACCTACGGAAAAGCAATCAGAAACGGTTAGGTCGTGACATCTTGGCTCCGAGTCCACGACGAACAGAATGTAACTGACAGATTCTCAGTGCTCAGCTTTGTTCTAATACTGAAAAATGCTTCTTTCCATCTGTAGTCCCAGCAAACCCTTTAGCGCGAGGGCGAATGCTGTCGCAGCAAAAACGCCGCGAACATAGTGCTGCATGGAAGCCGCTGGGTCATTTCTGAATCTTCTGCAGGCGCTGAAGTGTTCGCTCAAACTCGCGTACCCATTCTTTACGGACGCCTTCTTTCTTCGCGCCGGCGCGGATGTATATATCTGAGCAGCCAAAGCGTGCGGCTGCTTTCTGTGCCGTACAGGCTGGTGCGACCTCGATCAAATGGCGAATGATTTCGCTGTGGCTAAACTTCCTTGGCATACATAAGAGGAAGAGGGAGTTTGAAAAGCAAACTCGTTAGCGATCAGGATGGTTGATCTCATTAGGCGCCGTGATGGGCTTGGGCTTGCTTCGCTATAGCAGCTGAAGTGATCAGGCACGATTCAAAACGAGCATCCTGTTTACGCAATAGACTGACCCACTCTTCCACGTCCTGCCGCATTTCATTTGTCACAGCTGAATTTCAAGGAATTTCTGACTGGCGTCCGTTAACTTCTTATCCGCCGTTAGAAAAATCTGACAATGTAAATTGCCCCACCTATTAGGGCTGGCCATGACAGCCCTTCCAGCAGCATGAGATCCCTCTGGTATGGCGATGTGGGATTGGGGTTCATCAATAAGAGGGCTGGATAGTTCACAAATAGAAGTAAAACGTAGGTTACTCCTTCTCTCTATCGGTTTTCAGTGCGGCTTTTGCCACATTGGTCACATCAACACCCTCTAGAGTCTGGCATCCATAAGCAACTTCCTGGCCACCTTGCGATAAGCCAAAGATTTGGGCGAAAGCTGTCGCCTCATGGTTGAGGTAAAGAACCACCGCATCGCGAGTTTTCGGCGCATTGCCCAAGGCCAATCCTTGTACGTCCACGTATCCACCCACTTTGTTTTTGGCTCGCCCTTCGACGCAGATCAGCACATCAGTTGGGTCAATGTGATGGGCAGGATCGCCATTCGCGGGCACAACCAGTACCGCATTCACGCGGAAACTCTCCCGGTCTGTCAGTTGGTCGCGGACTGCCCGCACTGCGCTGATCCCTACTTTCTCAATAGGATTGAGCTCGTGCTTCTTTGAGCATGCGACCGAAAACGACAACAATAAATAGAAAAAAAACGGTAGGATTGACAGGCGGGCGTGAACGCTCAGCATATAGTTCTCCCTAAATGCGGTCTGATATTATGCCAAAAGCCGTCGCGTTTGAGGAGGTCCGGGATTGCTACAAGACGGAGCACGACCGAACGGAGGGATTTGACGTTGGTCTCGACTATCTTGAAGCGGCAAACAACATTTGTGGTGGCAAGTGGACTCTTATGCTTCTTTCCTCTAGAGACATTCCCAATGTAATGGTCCCCGCACACAACCACGACATAGATGTGGTTCCGAAGGGCCAGTTGTTATCCGTATCCGCTGCGCTTCAGAGGCTTCAACAATTACCGAAGGAAAAAACACTCAAGTGCTGGGACAGGATCAACGCCCAACAGAACCGCGATTACACAAAGTCGCACATATGTCTTAAATGGGAGAATGGCGTTCTTCATCATGTGGACGGTTTTCATCGGATGCTGGCGTATGTGTTGTTCGAAAAAGCGGAAATAGTTTCAGCGTTCGTGGCGGGCGACAGAAAAGCCGTCTGAAACCCTCACGAGGAAACTGGCGGCTCTTCTAGATGATGGCTTTGATCTATCGCAATTAAGGTTAGATAGTGCGGAAACTTCAGTTAACACACTTTCATGCTTGCGTCGCGACCCCAATGGGCCAAATACTTTAAGAAGTCTTTTCCCTTGTGAGAGATTTCCAGCATGTCAGTCGGATGGTGCACGAGCATCTGTTGAGACTTCAAATAATTCAGCCATTGATCAAATGTGTAGGCTGGATACACTTTGGGACAAGCGGCTACTGCCTTGGTGTAGAACTGGTGGGCATCGCGCAATGGTAGTACCCGTCTCCGGTTCATTTCAGTAAGCATTAGCAGCTGACTTTTGAATATGACGCTCCAAACCGCGTCGTGCATAGCGGCGACCAACCCAACTCCAATGAATCGTGCGTAGAAAGCCTCCAGGTTATTGGGCTCTGCTTTGCGAGCAATAAGTTGTATGTTGTGTTCGACCTCCGCCGTCACCGGGCTGAAGTAAGACGTCCGAAAGAATTGCTTTGGGTCGAACGTTATCTGAGGCGGCTGTCCCGTAAGCGACGAAATGGTTGGGAACGTTGAGGTCGGCTGCTGGGTAGGGGGCAGATCAGAAGTTGGCGCGGGCTGAGCGGGAACAGGCGACCTGGTTTTCGCGAGCCACACAAATACCAACGCCGACAGACAGACAAAGATTAGAGTGGGAAGCCAACTCGGGACGCTGGGTATCATGTGCAGCAACTTCGGTCCGTAAGTTGTGATTCCCAACCAAATGATTCCTAAGAGTGCCCATTTTGCATGACCCTCAATGTCGTGCCACTGTTTCACCAACCAGCTCCACATGCCGTCAACCTCTGTCTGGCGAAAGTATGCCAAGTTGCCCAGGGTGTCAAACTCTGGCGGTTGTCTAGTTAGCGTGGCACCAGTCTTCTGGCGGATTGTCGATTCCCCAAACATTTCCGGGCTCATCGAGTACTAGTCCTAGAAGCCAGAACTTCTCATATTCGCCGAGCGAGATGCAGTTCACCACCCGCGCGATCACGCTGCGTTTGGCGGAAGACCTTCCAATCGAACACGGGTGCCGATCTTCAGCGGACGACCGAATTTCACTCCGCATCCCTGTGGATTTACGACGATGATTAGGCACGGCTCGGACGGCACATGTGCCAAGTCAACAACCTCTAGCCGGACCGAGATGTGGCAACTGACCCGAGTACCACTGCGTCTGCGACCGTGCATTTTTGTTTTTGGAATACTATGACACGAGGCTTTGCCTTTCCTTGCGCCCGAACAAGTCACCGACTGTCTCGGGTCACTTCAGAGGCCAAGAAGAGCAAGTCCAGGAAACTGTCCGTTGCTTCGTCCTCTTGACCAGCTTCGCCTTGCACTAGCAGCTGGGCGGATTCAAGGTTCAATTTTGTTAATGTCGGCGGATGGTAGATCTTTTTAGGAGAAGGGTTCGTGTCCGATTTCATCGATCTACACCTTTTGTAGCGAAAATGAATGTTCGATAAGTAACAGAGACGCGCATGAAGGCGGCATACAGGGAATCCTGTAGATCATTGTGAGTTAACATCAGTCCGTCGGTTTACCGACGGTTTGGCATGAGAATGATCATGGCCTATAGGCAAATCGTGCGGCGGCGCACATTTCCTTGTTCCTGAACGTACCGACATCAGGGATGAGTTGCGGGATGATTTCCACAGCCCCAACGCGAAGGAAGCCCAGGGTCGGAGAAGCCCCTCCCCAATTCCGACCCTCTTCCATTTTTGGACCATCTGCTCATACTTCCAAGTCCTCTTCAACGGCGAATGCCTTGCTTGATGTTATGGCTTCGGTAGCATCAGCATTTCTACAAGCCTGACAACGGGCATCCTCTACGTCCACTTCTTCCTGCCCACATTGTGAGCACAGTGGAGCGGAGTCATCAGTATCTGAATTCTCTTGACGGCGATAGGGATCACGGTTAGCCAGTAAGACGTCCACTTTGAATCGGATGATGGAAGACTGCTTATACCGTTGCACCTTCTCAATGATGCCCTGATATTCCAGCTCACCTAAAGCACGCGCTAAAGTCGAGCGGGCTATCTTCATCCAGTGAAGCAGACACTTGTAGCTCACCCGCGTTTCATATGTGTGCCAGTCGGCTGAGGATGCGAGATACATTCCCACGAATCGAGCATTCTTGCTCAGTGGAAGCCCGGACTGTCGGAACAGGTGGTCTAAGAACACGGTGCGATTGGGAGATTCTTTTTGTTGCTGAGCGGTGGCCATTAGGCTTTCTCCTTGTACAGCGGATGCGAAGGTGAAAGCGGCCCGCGACCGCGCCGAATATTTTCAACACGGGCTATTTTGTTAACTGTCCATTCCGAGCAGCCAGCTAGAGCTGCGATACTCGTGTAGGACATAGTAGTGGTTGTGATGAGACGAATAATCTCGTCTCGCAGAAATTGTGGTAGTGATTTTCCAGTGTTCATATGTTTGCGCCCTGCACTGGGGTGGACAGCGCAAACTTTGCGGCATTAGCGATTCCGAGTGTCTGGTCGGAGAGCGGAACTCTACCGGCCTTACCGGAATGTGTATACCGCTGGGACTCGGGACCGAGAAGGTCTCCGGCTGGATTGGAAGGACGGAGTCCTTGCGGTGTTTCACGGAGCGATAGCGACTGTGGTCGGTTTGGTCTTACGGGTTTTGATCCTGTCTTTGATCTATCTGTGAATCCGTAAGAACGAACCTCTCAAGAGAGAACGTTCCAAGAACGAAAACCCAAGAACGATATAAGTAGCGATTCGGCTACCGCAGACGTAGCGAATTCAAACCGCAGAGGCCTCGATTCATACCGCAGGACGCGAATCGGCTACCGCAGTATGAATCTCGTACTCCAGTATGAATGCGCTACTGAAGTACGATATTCGTACCGCAGAGCTGTTCTCCATAGACACGTAGAGCCGGAAGTCACAAGATGAATGCGGGCGCAAACACAGGGGACGATTCCGGCTCTAGTGATTCAGAAAAGCTGCTATCCGCAGCCAAACTATGAAATAGGTTCGCGTAGCCTACCCACGTGTCCACAAGCGTTCTATCGTGGGTGAGAGAATCACCATTACGCCGCCAACAAACACGATGGCTTTAGAGACGCACCTTTGGCGGCAGGATTGTTGCGGGAGAAAAATTGTCTCTTGACAAATTAACGCCGTCCTTTTAACTTCTACTCAGTCGTCCCTACAATTTATAGCGGCCAGACATTCGGCTTGCCCACCTTCAAGTAGGGATTTCCCAACAATCCAATTGCTTCCCTACCTGAACGGGAGTCGTGTGTTTACCGGGACCAGGAGGTGGTTTGTGTCTGAAGAGAAGGAAGCGCTGCGTGCGAAGTTGAAGGGCGAAATCTTCACACTGCGACTACGCAATACGAACGACGATTATCACATTGGCAAGCTACTCGCCCAGCTTCAGGAGCTTCACGCCAAGCCGGGGTACGGGATATTTCTCGCAGACGTAAGAGAACTAGACATCCCCATCAACACGGCCTACCGCAAGATTGGGCGGTATCGCCATATTGAGGCCCAGTGGGAAGAGGGGTACGACACCAGGTATTACCCGGTGCGCGTTCGTCCTTACCGCAACGGTAAAGACGGGAACTTCCCGGATTGGGATGACTTAGATCTGGTTGACGACGCTGACGAGCGCCGAATGCTTGAGGCCGCAGCGGAGCGTAAGGATAAGGAAATCGCTGAGGTCATCAGACTGGACGCAGAGAAGATTGCGCGGGCAAAGCAGGAGCAGAAGACCCGCGTTCAGCGGGTCAACATCACTCTGCTTCTGGCGCCCAGCAAGCGTGAGCAATTCAAGAAGAAATGGAAAGAGATGAACGAAACAGTTCGCTCAGCGATCGTTTATAGGAAGGTGATGGATGAGAATACAAATTGATGAATTTCTGAAAGCAGGCCACCCGGCCCGCAAACCCGGTTACCGGCTTCTGCCCTGCGACCGCAAGACTCTAGACATCAAAGTTCTCAATCCGCAGCGAGAGAAATATGTTGAGATTTACGGCCCGCAAAAATCGTTGCTGGCAGGCCTCATAAAGCAATGCCTAGACCCTGACCTGTGCGCCAAAACCTACAAGTTGTTGCGCACCGTGAATGGTGATCCTAAGAATCGACCGGGGATCATTGGCGAGGGCGCTCGGCAAATGGAGCTACGCAAAGACGGCTCAGTATCAGAGAGAAGTGGGACTGTTTCACCAGCCGTATTGAAGGCGTATGGCGGCAAGGCGGATATGCTGGGCCACTACTACTACAAAACACCCGCTAAGTGTTCGCCCACCGGCTGGACTATCAGCAAGCCTGATCTCTACACGCAAGTTCTGCCGTTCGTCCACGCCATAAACGACGTCTACAAAATCCACCTGCCCGAGCAATACGCGAAGCAGATGGAATATGTAAACACCGTAGATGCGGAATACAAGATTGAAGGGACTGCCTTCTCAACGCTGTATGTTTTGAAGAATGCGCCCACCGCGACCCACACGGATACCTTTGACCACCCCGGTGCGTTCGGTGTGATGGCCTCGCTGGGCAATTTCGACGGTGGTGAGTTTTGTTTCCCCAACTATCGACTCGCGATTGATTACAGGCCCGGTGATGTCCTATTGGGCGACGTTCACCAGCTCCACGGCAATTTCCCGGTGCTGAATGGCGAGCGAGTTTCATGTGTTTTATTTGTTCGGAAAAGCATCCACAAGTGCCCGGTGTAAGCCAATACACCTGACACTTTTTGTCATATCCGTTCTTTCGAGCGTCGCCGTATGTTGTGATTATGATGGACACCTTTCAAATCGAAAATCTAGGTCGGGTTCGTAGTCAAGAAGTTCACAGAAAATTTGCCCAAGCGAAGTCCCAGCGCGAGCTAATTGATAACGCGCTGGAGAATGCTTGGCTGGCAGACCAATGTATCCGGTTAGCACTTTCTGTAGCCGCTGAAGCTCCCGACGTACAGGAAATTGTTCACGAAATCTTAGGCGAGATCAACCCTAGACTGTTAAGGGACGCGGCTGATCTGACCCCTGTAACGCAAACTCCAACTCCAACGCCGGAGTTAACTCCCCAAGTTGCCCATGCTACCCTGATGGGTTTGGCCCACGGCGGACGCAATGACGGCTCCCAGTTTACCGACGAGGGGCGCAAGAGAGGTTACGCCGTGAAGGTTGCCAACGGTACACACCACAAAGGGATTCTTATCGCTGGAGCCAAACAGGCTGCTATGCGGAGAGGTAAGAGTAACGTGGAAATCTTCGGAGCTGAACGGGCCGCTGTGATGGCTGCTATGCGGAAGGCATCTGGAGCCGATCTTGTGCGAGCGGAGAAAAGTAGACAATGGTCGCACAATAAATTCCACGTGGGGCGCGGTGTCGTGAAGCCCGGTTGTAAATTGTGCGAGAAGACGGAGCTGGTGGTCACGTCTGTAGAGGTTACTGAATAGCGCCACGCGCCGTCGTGGCAAACCCGCCAAAGGTTGAATTGACTTGCTCGCGTGAACGTTCCGAGCGCGCTTCTTCGCCTTCCAGATATGCTAGCGTGGTGCTGAGGTCGGAGTGACCTAGCCGCTTCTGTAAACTTCTGGCGTCTACGCCAGCGCGATGCTGTAGAGTGGCATAACTTTTTCTGAACACGTGGAGTCCGAAGTCCGATGGGTTCAACCCGGCTCTCTTGGCCAGAGTCTGGAGCTTTCGAAGCATGTGTCCGTCCTTCTTGCCGCCTGCTGTGGGAAACATAAGCCCGGAACCCCGACGCGCTAGAAGGGAAGAGAGAAGGAAATCGGGAAGCGGAATTTCTCTTTCCTCTCGATCTTTGGTTTTCCAGCCGCCCTTCTCACGGATGGTGAATATCCCATCCTCAAAATCTATGTCCGACCAATGGGCATTCATCACTTCCTGCTCACGAGCGCCGGTGCATAAAAAGAATTGGTACCGGAGCCACTCATCCGGCGTAGCCGCTGCGAAGAGAGTTCGTAGCTCGTCGGGCCGGTAGGCGCGTACCTTTTTCTCGGTGAATTTGATTTTTAGTTTGACTTCCTTGTTATGAATGGCCAGTCCGAGCGGGCAGACCCTTTTGGCCGTCCGCAGGAATGTCTTGATCTCGCCAAGTCGGTTGTAAATGGTGCGGTCTTCCAATCCCTCTTTCTGCATATCTCGAAGGAAATCGAACAGGTCTTGCTCGCTAAGGTCGGCAAGTGAGCGATTGCCGGTCGATTTATAGAACTGGCGCAACGTGCGGCTGTAGCCGGAAACCGTCTTATCCGACCGCGTCGCGGTGTTCTCTAAATAAAAGTCAATGGCGGCATCGAGCATTGGAACTTCGGACTGGACAACTTTGGGTTTCACCGGGGTAGGCGCGGGCAGCGGGACGCCCTCGTTGTCATGTCCGGCGATAACGGCAATTTGTAGCAGGTGCGCCTTGACAAGCGCCTCTTTATAGGAGAGTGAGGGTGGAAGGGTCTTCCATACCCGCTTACCGTTTGACTCGCGGTAGCGCAGGACGAAAATGGTGCCTAACGGGTAGACAGTCTTGGGATTTGCTTTAATGTACTTCCGGGTGCGGTGCTCACGAACAAACAGCGAAACTTGGGACATCAGCTCAATCTCCTCTATGAGCTAATACCCAGAGGGCCGGATTTCCGAGATTAGGTAGCCGTTCAGGTAGCCGCCAATCTCGCTGTTGCTAATCCTTTCAGAATCTTTATGGCGGAGAGTGAGGGATTCGAACCCCCGATACCCGTTAAGGTATGCCGGTTTTCAAGACCGGTGCCATCAACCACTCGGCCAACTCTCCGCGGCAGGGCAATTCCAGTATTACATCATTTCAGCAGGTCTGAGTCGATGCAATGATGAACCATGCGCCCCTTGGCGCAGTATAGGTTCACGTGGGGACAGCCGCCCTCGGCTGTCCGGTTCGGCGAAGCTGAACAGGGTTTTTCGCGGCCACAAAAAGACTTGTCGAGCACAGCTCGACAGGACAGCCGGGGGCGGCTGTCCCCACACCAGACTATCCTTTTACAAACCTTTACTTTGTCATTCGAGGTCCGCGCATCAAATTTTTCATGCGCTTTCAATGGATGGGTGTCTTTGTAATGCTTGCCGCCACGTTTCTGTCCGGCCAGCAAAGCCCCGATTCGCAATCTCAGCCCGAACCGCAGCAAACCCCGCCTATCGCGGTCAATGTGAAAGTGGTGAACGTGTTGGCCACGGTTCGCGATAAACACGGCAAGATCGTTTCCAACCTCACCCAAAATGACTTCACGCTAGAAGAAGATGGCAAGCCGGTCACCATCCGCTACTTCGCCAACGAAACTAATCTGCCGCTGACCCTCGGCCTGCTGGTTGATACCAGCATGAGCCAGCGGCGGGTTCTCGATCAGGAGCGCGCGGCTAGCAAAACTTTTCTCGACCAGGTGCTGCACGAAAAAGACACCGCCTTTCTGATCCATTTTGATAAAGAGGTTGAATTGTTGCAGGACCTCACGGCTTCGCGGGCAAAACTCGAATCGGCACTCGAAGCGCTGAAAACGCCGGAACCGACTCAGGAAGACAATCCTCCCGACAACGGCGGAGGCTCAGGTGGAGGCTGGCCAGGTGGTGGCAGAAGCGGCGGCGGTGGCGGCAGGCATGGCGGCCATCACGCCGGAACTCTGCTTTACGACGCCGTCTATCTCGCTTCGAACGAACTCATGGCGAAGCAGCAAGGCCGCAAGGCATTGATCATTTTGTCGGACGGCGTGGATCGCGGCAGCAAGGAAAGTCTGGAGACCGCGATTGAATCAGCTCAACGCGCTAACACTATCGTGTATTCGGTCCTCTTCAAAGATAACGAGGAGTCCGGCAATCGCGGCGGTTTTGGCTTTCCCGGCATGGGTGGAGGCGGCCCTGGGATGGGTGGTGGACGCCGCGGAGGCGGACGCAGGGAGCCGGAGGAGGAGCGCCCGGATGGCAAGAAAATTCTGACCCGGATCTCAAAAGAAACCGGTGGTCGGATGTTCGAAGTCTCCAAGAAGCAGCCCATCGACCAGATTTACAGCAGCATCCAGGAAGAGCTTCGCAGTCAGTACAATCTGGGCTTCATGCCCGATAAAAGCGACCCTGCCGGATACCACAAGCTGCTGTTGAAAGCCAAACCCAAGGACTCAACCGTTCAGGCACGGGAAGGTTTCTATATTGGCGAATGAGCACGACCCGCAACGCCCCTGTTTTCAGGGTGATTCGTCTAAAAATAAGGCGAAACTCTTTTCCGAATTCAGGGTTAATATTCACGGCAGCGCAAATGGCACACTCCGCCTCAGCTCCATCCGGGTGCGGAGCGCTTCGGAAACCGGGTCGCTCTCCGGGGAGATTTCTATGAGGACTCTTTACCGCGTTCTTTGCATAGTTACCGTTTCAACATTCATGTCGGGATCGGCCTTGGTCGCGCAGGCGCAGCAGGACGGTCAGCCTAACAATAACCAGGCACCGGCTTACGATCAGCAGAACAGTCCCCCGGCCGACCAAGCCCCAGCCAATCAGCAAGACCCGCGATATAACCAGCCGGACCAGCAATACAATCAGGACGGCCAGCAGGCTGCCCCGCCCGACAACCAAGCCGAACCACGCGATGATCAGGAATACGACCAGAGCAGGAATGGTCAAGTCTACGATCAGAATCCGCAGTACAACCAGAATGAGACTTACGACCAGAATGACGGCCAAGCTCCCCAGCAGCCGGACCGGGTAGCGCCTGATCCGCGAAGTGAGCAGGGCCCGCGCCCAGAAGATCAGCCGCTCGAAACTCCACAGACGGAAGGTCCGCAATATGATTCGCGGAACAACACCGGGAACAACACTCCTGATCCTCCGGGACGCGCCGCGCGACTTCAATACATGACCGGATCAATATCAGTTCAGCCACAGGGAACCGGCGATTGGGTCACGGGCGAGATCAACCGTCCGCTGACCAACGGGGACAACATCTGGGCGGACAAGAATTCGCGCGCAGAAATCAGCGTCGGCACAGCCGTTATTCGTATCGGCTCCGAGAGCAGCCTGACGATAACTAACATCACTGAGAATTCCGTGCAGCTTCAACTGCACCAGGGAGCACTGAACCTTCATGTGCGCCGTCTGCAAGATGGCGAAAAATATGAAGTGGACACGCCCAACCAGGCCTTCAACGCAATGCAACCTGGTGACTACCGGTTCGACGTCGATTCCGATGGCGACAAGACCATTATCACGATTTGGCGCGGTGAAGGAGAATCTACAGGTGACGGTCCGGCAGTTCGCGTTCACACCAATGAGCAAGTTCGCTTCAGCAATGGCACATCGATGACGGTCGACTCTCATGCGGCGCCGGCTCCGGACGCATTCGACGAGTGGGCGCAAAGCCGAGACCAGCGGCTGGATCATTCCGAATCGGCACGTTATGTTGCTCCGAACGTCGTAGGCTCTGACGACCTCGACGAATACGGCGCCTGGCGCAATACGCCCGACTACGGCGAGGTCTGGACGCCGGCAGTTGGCCCTGGCTGGGCCCCTTATTCCGACGGTCACTGGATTTGGCAGTACCCTTGGGGATGGACCTGGGTCGACTACGAGCCTTGGGGTTATGCGCCGTTCCACTATGGACGATGGGTTTATGCCGGCGGTTTCTGGGGATGGGCGCCGGGGCCAATCTATGCACGGCCGTATTATGCTCCCGCTCTGGTTGCATGGTTTGGAGGCGGTTGGGGAGTGGGTGTCGGATTCGGTTTCGGCGGCGGCTTCGGATGGTGTCCACTGGGATGGGGAGAGCCGTTTATCCCTTGGTATGGCGTCAGCCGTGGATATTTCGGGCGGGTGAATTTTGGCTACCGCGGTTACGGGGGACTTAACGGCATTTATACCCGCAATTTCAACCACGGGCGTCTGATTGCTGGCGGCGGCTCACAGCTGCACTACGCGAACATGCACGCGCCCGGCGGGTTTACCGCTGTCTCGCGCGACACCCTGGTGAACTCGCGTTCCGTAGCGCACAATAATCTGCGTGTTTCGCCGAGTGCGTTGAACCGGATGAGCGCAGTTCATTCCCCCGGCGTTGCGCCCACGCGGGCAAGCATGGCGGGTTCACGCGCCAGTGCAGCTCCTCCGCAGCGCGCGTTCTCGCGACCGGTGGTAAGCCATTCGGCTTCATACGCTGGAAACCGCGGTCAGTTCAATGGCTCCAGGACTATGAATTCGCGGGCCTCGGCGCCGATGACTTCCCGAAACAGCGTTCCGCATCCTCCGGGCGCCAGCATTTCACGTTCAGGGAATGGATATTCACGATCATCCAATTCCTATGGCCGGGGTTCCTACGGCGGAGCTTACGGCCGTTCCGCACCTGCCAACGGCAGAGGCCCAGCTTACGGTGGACGCGCTTCTGGGCCCTCGTATGGCGGTCGGGCTCCTGGTTATGGCGGAGCATATGGCCGGTCCGCGCCTGCGTATGGAGGACGCGCTCCATCCTCCGGAGGTGGCAGAGCAGCCCCATCCGGTGGCGGTGGACATGCGCCCTCAGGCGGCGGAGGCCACAGTAGTGGCGGAGGCGGAGGCGGCGGTCACAGTAGCGGAGGACATCACTAACATCAAAACACTATGGCAAGGTAAAGCCGCCCTCTGCGGGCGGCTTTTCTGTTTCTGCAGCTGCTAGTTTACGTTGGGGTAAAAAGTTCCGGCGGATAGAACGGCGATCGGGCAGCCGAGGATCGCGGTTCCTTCATCGAAGATTGCCGTTGCCGAATATTCCACAAACTTGGAGACAGCAAACTTCATGACAGGCAAACTTAAAGCAGTCGATTCAGTACGACGCGAAGACCACAGCTCCACGCCAAATCCCGAAGATCAAGATCGAGGCAAGGGAGCGGTAGAAGATGGCGATGAAGGCCAGAACCATGATGGCGGAAATACCAGCCTTGATGGGCAATTAGGCCATCGCAACAAAGATGGTATTTTGAAGGACGCTGACTTTAATTTACCGGGCTGAAAGGATCGAGCCTGCTTTAGTGACCTTCGTCGCCGGGGGGCGCCAGATCAGGCGTGTCCAGGGTTTGCGCCGTCGGCTTCTGCGGAAGCTCCGGTGGCGGCTGGAAGTCGCCAGGATCTTTGCCCGCCAAAGCAGCGCTCATGAACTGCATCCAGATCGGCAGCGCGGCGTGCGCTCCTGTCTCTTTCGCCCCCAGTGACCGCTTCTCGTCATAACCTACCCACACCCCGGTAGTGATGCCCGGTGAAAAGCCCACGAACCATGCATCGGTGAAGTCGTTGGTCGTTCCGGTCTTGCCGCCCAGCGGCACCTTCAACCTGGTGGCGGCGACTCCGGTGCCGTGTTGCACCACCGCTTCCAGCATCGATGTCATGATGCGCGCGGTACGCGAACTGATCACGTCTCTTACGTCGGGATAATCTTCCTCCAGCACTCGGTCATCGTAATCCGTAACCTTGGTTACGAAGCGAGGGACCAGGCGTACGCCATCATCGGGAAAAACGCTATACGCCGAGGTCTGCTCCAGCAGTGTCATCTCGGCCGCTCCCAGAGCAACCGGCAGGTATGGCGGCAGCGGCGAAGTAATTCCGAACTTGCGCGCATAGTCCTCAACCGTGCGAATACCGATTTTGTCCGCCAGTTTCAGCGCCGGAATATTCCGCGACTGCGCCAGCGCACGCAGCAAAGTAATCGTGCCCTCGTACTTGTTGTCATAGTTATGCGGAAAATATTGGCCGGAGTCGGTTTGAAAAATCACCGGAGAATCCACAATGGTGTCGTCCGGGGTCGCACCCTGATCGATCGCCGCCGTGTACACGTAAGGTTTGAACGACGAACCAACTTGCCGCAGTGCCTGCGTGGCCCGGTTAAACTTGGAGAGATTGAAATCTCTGCCGCCCACCATTGCGCGCACTCCGCCGCTGGCATTGTCGATTGCCAGCAGCGCCCCCTGCACTCCCGAATCCTGTTCCAGGCTGACTCGCGCTTTTGCGTCAGACTCAAGCGCCAGCACTTTCACATACACGACATCGCCGCGCGCGAGCAGCCGAACCATGGGTGTTTTCGTCCACGCCACGTCTGCGCGGGACAGCGTCGCCGTGTAGCCGCCGATTTTTACCGCTGCGCCATTGAGCGATACGGCCGTCACTAAACCATGGACGTAAGTGCCAGCCGCAATCTGCTCGACCCAATCGGGGTGCTGATAGCCCGCAAGCGTCTGGCCTTCAAACAGAACATTTTCCAGATGGCCGCGCCAGCCATGCCGATGCTCATATGCCGCGAGTCCATCAAGCACCGCTGCGTTGGCTGCCGATTGCCAGTCCATGTCGATGGTGGTGAAAACCCGCAACCCGCCGGCGTGGACCTCATCCGCGCCGTACTTGTTCTCCAGGTATTGACGCACTTCTTCCACGAAATATGGCGCCAGCGAATTCGGATCATGTTGAAGGTTGAGGCCGAGCGGCGCGTTCCGGGCGGTATCGGCCTGCGCCACTGTGATTTTCCCATCTTCCAGCATCCCGTTGATCACCAGATTGCGCCGGTGTAGCGCGCGCTCGGGATGGTTGATGGGCGAATAAAAAACCGGGGACTTCGGCAGTCCCGCAATCAGCGCCGCCTCAGGAAGCGTGAGCTGCCGGGCGGGTTTGCTGAAATAATATTCCGACGCCGCCTCGAAACCATACACTCCGTGCCCCAGATAAATCTGGTTTCCGTATAGAGTGAGAATCTGCTGCTTGGTAAATCGCCGCTCGATCTGGATGGCCAGCAGCGCCTCCTCGATCTTGCGGTGAAAAGAGCGGTCGGGCGACAGGAAAAGATTTCGCGCCAGCTGCATGGTAAGGGTAGACGCTCCCTGCACTTTTCCGCCCGACTCGATGTCGCGAAACGCCGCGCCCGCAATCCGCCACACATTGATTCCCCAGTGCCGGTAAAACTCTTTGTCTTCGATCGAGACCAGCGCCTCGATCAGCACCGGAGGAAAATCCTTGTAAGCGGAGACCACGCGTCGTTGCAGGGCAAATGAGCCAATCGTCTTTCCGTGAATGTCGTAGAGTTCGCTACTCGAAACTGGGCGGTAATGTTCGAGGGCTTCGACCTGCGGAAGGTCGGTGGAGTAGACCAGCAACAGCCCGCCAGCTGCGCCCACGACCGCTGCGAGCAGCACCAGCACACCGAATATCAGCCGGCCAACCAGCCGTTTGTGGCCCGTCTCAACCGGCTGCAGTTCTTCTAAAACTGCTTTCATGAAAGCTTGTGCTTAGGATAACAGGAAGAAAAACTCGAAATTGAAAATGACGAGCGGAAACCGCAAAAACGGAAAGTGAAAATGGAAAAGTGAAGTGGAGGTACGGGCGCCTCGCCCGTACCTGGTTTTCTTAACCCTGCCGGCTCTTTAGCACTTGCACCGCTTTATCCAGCTGCTGGTCCTGCTCCGGCGCGGCCTTTTTCTCGATATCCGCAGGAGCTGCATTCTCATCCTCATCCGGAACAACCACGTCGTCAGATGCATCGGCGACCAGAATGTTCGGGGTGACGGCAGTGTCCTGAATCGCCTTGCCCTGAGGTGTGTAGTATTTGGCAACTGACAGAATCAGCGCCCCGCCTTCCGGCAATTCAATCAGCTTCTGTACTGATCCATCACCGAAGGTCTTGTCGCCAACAACGTCTCCGCGCGCATTATCAAGAATGGCAGCAGCCACAATTTCAGCCGGTCCGGCGGTGCCTTTGTTGACCAGGACGACCAGCGGCAAAGTAGTGACCGCTTTCGAGGGATCCGCGTTGAATGCCTCGCGCGGATACTTCTGGCCTTGCAGGTAGGTGATGGTTCCGTGATTGAGGAAGAGGTTTGCTGTAGCTACGCCTTCAGCCTCCTCACCCTCGGCGCAATCGCGTAAATCCAGAATGAACTTCTTTGCGCCGGCCTTCTGCAGGGTTTTGATCCGGTTGGCGATCTCTTGCGATTTCCCTTTATTCAGCGCGTCAACCCGAATCTCCGCAATTCCGTCGTCCATCATTTTGTCTTTGACTGGAGGAATGCTCACGATTTCGCGGGTCACCACTACTTTTTGCGGTTCGGTTCTGCGCGCCCGCACTACCGATAAATTTAACGTCGATCCGGGATCGCCTGTAAGCAGGCTGCGAATCTCAGCCAGCGACATCTCGCGCGTGCTCTTGCCCTCAATGGCTTCAATAATGTCGGTGTCTTCCAGGCCAGCCTTGTCGGCCGGGCTTCCCGGAATCACCGCAACCACTGACGCGTAGCCAAAGCGCTTCGAGATCGCCGCCCCAACATCGCCCTTCGCGCCGATCTTGCGCTCTTTGTAGGCCTTGTACTGGTCGGCGTTCAGGTAGCTGGAGTTTGAATCGAGCGACTCGAGCAGCCCGTGTAGAGCGCCGTCTGTTACTGTGGGCAGGTTCGGCTCCTCAACGTATTCGCTGCGTACCCGCGACAGAACTTCGCTGTAAACTTCGAACTGCGGATAAGCGCCGTCACTGTTATTTGAAGCGCGAACTGCGCGGATCTGGCCCGCCAGCGAAAAAAGCAACACGCCGGCCGAAGCAACGAGGATGGCTGATTTGATCTTGGTGGACATCTGACTCCCAGAACTCAAAGCTGCGCTCCAAGCGCGGCTGAGTGGTTCAATTATAACTGGTTTGATGCGAGTCTCCAGAACTTCGGTGCATGGCAGATTACCTTGTGTCCAGACCTTGGAGACACGATCAAAACGTCAAAATCCCCCGGTTTTCAGAGTTTTCAAATATTAGGGTGCCCCATCCTTCCCGCGTTTTTTGCGGGAGGATGGGGATTTTGACTCCGAGCCGCGCTCTGCTCGATGTCACCTTTTCTCGCAGATACGTGGCTGGAAACTCGCGTTGGTGCCAGGCGCAGCGTCACGTAATCCGCGGATCGATTCCGTGCAAGTAGCTGCTTCTAGTGTAATATGTCCGGTTTCGAGGTGACACATGTACCGTTGTCTGGTTGCTTTCTGCATATTCGCTCTTTCCCTTTCTACCCACGCCCAAACCGACGACTGGAAGCAGCTTTTTGATGGCAAGGACCTGACCGGCTGGAAGCACGTCGGCCCCGGCTATATGACGGTCGAAGACGGGCTAATCCGCACTCACGGCGGCATGGGTCTGCTCTATTGGACGGGCGGCAAGCTGGGCGACTGTGAGATCCGCGTGGTGTACAAAATGCGGGACAAAAATGATAACTCCGGCGTGTTCATCCGTATTCCCATCGAGCCACGGGAGGAGTGGATGCCGGTGAATTATGGCTACGAGGTGCAGATCGACAACGTGGCTCCCGGCGAAGACGAGCACCACATTACTGGCACCCTGTATTCGTTGACCGAGCCGCTGGCTCGTCCCGGCAAGCCCGGTCCGGAATGGAACACCATGGACATTACCCTCAATGGCCCGCACACCACGGTGCTTGTGAATGGGGTCAAAGTCACTGACTACACCGAGGGCGACTCTGTACCGGAGAAAAAGTTCAATTTCGAACCTCAGCGCGGCCCTCGCCCCAATGACGGCTACATCGGCCTGCAAAATCACAGCGACAAGGACATCGTGTTTTTCAAGGAAGTTGCAGTCAGAATGCTGAAGAAGTAGGTTTCAGGCTTCAGGACAAAGTTTCAAGGTTTCGAAGGTTTCAAGGTTTCAAGGTTTCATCTCAAAAACAGGTTCGAAGGTTTCAACCTGCAAGTTTGCAGCTTCCGAATTCAGGTCTTTGAAACCTTGAAACTTTTGAAACCTTGAAACCTGACTCCTCTCAGCCAGCCACCCTAGCGCTGCGGCGTAACTGAAGCTGGATCAGGAAGAACCGGCGATTGCACCTGGGATTTCGCCGCACCGTGGTCCACTCCGGTGATTTGATAATCCCCATAATCGATCGTCAATGTAGCCGTTCCGCCCAGGCGGATATGGCTCACTGAATGGTTCTGCGCGATGAACCAGAAGCCACCAACCTTTTCCCACTTCGAATCGATCTGAGTGTCGCGCACCCAAAATGAAGGTGACTTGGCAGGTTCACCCTCCATGCGCACGATCGCGAAGTCCTGAGCATCTACCCATACTTCACCGACGTAAAGAAATTTGTTTTCCTTGCGAGGCTTAACCTTGAGTACATAGCAGGTGTTACCTTCCGGAATAACCTCGCTACCGACTAGCGTGAAATTGTAATTATGGGGATTCAACTCCACCTGCTTGCGATTCTTAAACGCTTCCTTTTCGCTGTCCAACAATTTCAGCAGCACGCGGTTTAACAGCAATTTCGATCCGCTCTGCGACAGGACCTTGAAATTATGCTGATCGGGGGCATTGTAGGTGGCGAGTACCTCCATGCTGGCTTCCCGGCCCCCGAATAATCCGTGATATTCGATGTGATACCAGCGTTTGGACTGAAATCCGCGCAGCTCCGCCGACCGCCGGGCGTTGGCAACCATGATTTTTTCGACAATTACAGCGACAGGAAGTGAAGTTGGATCCTTGACGGCCGGATTGGCCTGATCCTCACTGCTGGAAGCTGAGTACTTGGGGGCTCTGGCAGACGAATCATTGAGAGTGTGCCGCGAATGGGTCGCCTGGCCGTAACATTGGCCAGCTATTACTGCCATCGCGATCATTGTGCACGGTCGAATCACCATCCATGGGTGGCCCAAACCTCGCGTTCGCACTCCGAATCCTTTTTCTGCAAAAACCGCGGCGGTTCTCCGGGCCCATCGCATACCCTCACAGCGGAGAAAGCTCATCTTCTCTCTCTTTGCGCGGCTCTTCGGGGAACGTGCCCCTTGCGAACCGCCTCTCCAGATACTTGCGTGCCAGATCTTTGCCGCCCAGGCCGAAGGCGAGGGCAAGGCCCAGCATCAGAGCGCCGAAGGCGAGAGAAAATGCAATCAGGACGGTACGCGAGCCGATGCCGACCACTTCGAACGCCATCGAAATTACAAACAACACCATCATTGTGCGCAGGGTCTGGCTGATCAGTCGAGGCGAAGGCAGATCAGCATTGACTCCGCTCAGCAACGCAGCGCGAGAGAAAAAGCTGGCCGCGAGCAATCCAAAAAATAAAATAAAGAATGCCACCACAAGCCGGGGAAGGAAGCCGAAAAAGCTCGATATAGGAGGCGCAATCCACGGCACCGGCAATACGCTGAGCCCAACCAGAATAAAGCCCAGCCACGCCACCCAGAAAACAAACCGGCTCAGCATTTCACTAGGCGAAGGCAAGGCCGATCTGCGCAAAACTTCCGCCGCCCCAGTGTGTTCCGACAATTTATCGAAACGCACGATCCGCAACACGCTTCTAATGGCGGCCCGTAAAACAAAGGCGATGACCCAGCCCGCGACCACCAGCAACAGCATTTCCAGAAATCGCGGCAGAAAGCGGGCGACGCTGCGCAGAATTTCGTCCATGGTTCTTGCCAGTTCTCCTATAAAGTTCTGCCACATACAGACCTCACTTTCCGCCGTCCCACAACTCAGTCAGGTGCGGCTTCTCCTGTTCAAATTCCTTACACAGCAAGTCAATTTTGCTTTCCATTTGCTCCGGAGACGAGTCCCGGTTCTGCGTCAGGAAAGTATGCGCCCGGCCGCGAAACAGTGGGACCAGCGCCTGCACGATGTGATCGCGTCCGATGATGGCTTTGTGAAATGCGATCGCGAACTCATACACTGTACGCGCCCACAACTCTCCGGAGTAAGTAAACTTCTCTTCCGGAAGCCCCGCCAGACGCTTGAGTTCATCGTGCGTCGGCGAAGTAAGAATCGAAAGGAACACCGGGTCCAACTCCTTTACCCCGAAGGTAAACATGTCATAAAGCCGCTTGCGATTCAGGCGCGAGGGCCCATCGCTGATAGACGGTTCACATCCCAGGCACGGTACTTCAAGCAATTCTGGCGTCAAGTGCCATAACGCAGAGTAAGTGTCCAGCGAAATGAACAGTGTGCCTGCAGTTTCGCGCATCGCCGCCACTAAATCAGATGGCGCGTCTTCCCTGCGGGTTTTGGTCCCCAGAAATGATTGGACTAGTTTGCGCTTTCCTATCGCCGCCCACAAAGTCATCCAAAGTTCGGTGCCGCGGCGGCCTTGTTCCTGATTCCAGATGTCCTGCGAAAGAAACTGGCTGCCCAACTCTCCGGAGAATGCGAAATCAGCCGGGTAAGGTTCGCGGACCGTGCACCCGTATAAAGTCTTAGCCATGGGGAATACCAGATTGCGGATCAGCAATCCGTCGAACTTGGGCCGGCGATAAATCGGCAGCACCAGATCGTTTCCCTCACGCAATACCGGCCTGAGCAAACGTTCCATCCAATCTGGTTCGAGCGTGGTGGATTCCGGAGAGACAATGGCGCAGGCGCGAGCTTGCAGCAAATCAGTCGCCGCGAGAATGGTGTGCATCGCAATTCCATTCGCCGGACCACCTTCATATTGCGTGCTGATGCTGTGAAGCGTGCGCAGCGCATGCACATCGCTGGCGACGCTAAGGTCACTGATAGCGGCTGCCCGCACCATGTCCTGGGTGCCGTCGCGCGAACCCCCGTCGGCATTGATGATTACCGAGCGCTCCCGGGGAAAATGCTTGAGCAACCCGGCACGCACCGCCTGAACCACCTGGCCGACCGAACGCGCGTCATTGAAGGTGGGCACACCCACGACAATGTCCACGTCGCCGACGTTCATCAGCTCGCGAACAAAATCATCCGAAAGTATGCTCTCTTCGGGCAAACAGCTTCTAGCTATGAGCGCCGAGCTTTGAGCTGTGAGACCTTACCACCAGGTTGCTCACAGCTCATTGCTCACCGCTCGCCGCTAAATCCTCCTCAACCTGAACCAGAAAAACTGATACGGCCCCAGGGTCAGCAAGTAAGGCAGATCGCCAATTCGTGGAAAAATATTTCTGCCAAACATTTCTATCAGAATGCTCCCGCGGAATTCCTTCAACTCCAATTCAACCGCCTGGGCTTTGCTGGAAAGGTTATTGACTACAAGAACAGTTTCGTTCCCCAGCCGCCGCGTGTATGCCAGCACCCGATGATTCGCGGGATACAGAAATTGTATCGATCCACGGCCCAGTACCGGGGTGGTCTTTCTGACTCGAATCAGCAGCTTCATCCATGACAGCAGCGAGTGCTCGAAGCGCTTCTGGGACTGCACGTTGATCGCCTGAAAGCCATACACCGGATTCAGCATCAGTGGCGAATAGAGCGCCTCTGGATCGGCCGGTGAAAATCCGCCATTCCAGCCGCCTTCCCACTGCATAGGCGTGCGCACTCCGTGACGGTCGCCAAGATTTACATTGTCCCCCATGCCAATCTCATCGCCGTAATAAATGATGGGGGTGCCGGGCAAGGACATTAGCAATCCATTCATCAGTTCAATGCGCCTGCGATCATTGTCCAGCAAAGGCGCCAGCCTTCGTCGTATACCAAGATTTAGGCGCATGGCTTTGTCCTTGGCATACTCGTCATACATGTAATCGCGTTCCATGTCAGTCACCATTTCGAGCGTCAGCTCGTCATGATTACGCAGGAACAGGCACCACTGGCAGTTCTCCGGAATCTCCGGCGTCTGCTTCAGAATTTCTGTGATTGGTTTACGATCCTCCAACTTCAATCCCATGAACATGCGTGGCATCAGCGGAAAATGGAATGCCATGTTGAACTCGTCGCCATTTCCAAAATATGCCCGCAAGTCAGTCGGCCACTGGTTGGCCTCGGCTAGCAGCATTCGGCCGGGAAACTCCCGGTCCATGCGCACCCGCAAGTCTTTTATGATCTCGTGGGTCTCCGGCAGGTTCTCGCAGTTCGTGCCCTCCCGCTCGACCAGATACGGCACCGCATCCAGACGGAAGGCGTCCACTCCCATCTGCAACCAGAATTTCATGATGTCCCACATTTCCTCGCGGACCTGCGGGTTGTCATAGTTCAAGTCAGGCTGATGACTGAAGAATCGGTGCCAGTAATATTGTTTCGATACCGGGTCCCATGCCCAGTTCGAAAGTTCGGTATCCACAAAGATCAGCCGCGTGCCTTTGTACTTTGTATCGGTGTCACTCCATACGTACCAGTCACGGCGCGGATTATCACGTGAGCTGCGCGACTCCTGAAACCAGGGATGTTGATCGGAAGTGTGGTTCAGCACCATCTCAATGATGACGCGGATACTGCGCTGGTGGGCCGCTTCGAGGAACGCTTTGAAGTCATCCAGGGTTCCGTAAGTGGGATTCACCGTCCGGTAGTCTGCTATGTCGTAGCCGTCATCGCGCAGGGGCGACGGGAAAAATGGCATGAGCCAGATCGTATTGATGCCGAGCTCCTGCAAGTAGTCGAGCTTCTGCGCCAGGCCTCGGAAGTCTCCGTTGCCGTCGCCGCTGCTGTCGTAAAATGCGCGGACGTGGACCTGATAAACTACCGCGTCTTTGTACCAAAGTCCGTCTTGTGCGGCCAAACTTTCTTTCCCCGAATCTTTGTTGGTCTAGCGCGGATCTAAGCGCTGTCGAACTGGAGCTGCAGATGAAATGATTTTATCGGTGCCGGTCGGCACAGTCGCTGCTCAGTGCCGCATTGCAAAAAAATTAGATGCTGATTGTGTTCCGGCTCAGACGTCCGCCGCGTGAATACGATGTCAATCTTCTTACCACTCTATTACTTTAAGCCACCGGCCTGAGGAAATTCAGCCCAGGCCATGTGGGGACGGCCGCGCCCCGCTGTCCGGCGGAGCAAAGCTCCGCGATTTGCAGTGTTGACGTGTCGAGCACACCACACTGTGCCTACCGACACACACCGTCTGCCGCTCGATCCATACTATTTTCAACAACATACCCCTGGGCCACCGACCTGCACTTCTCTACTGCGTTGAACGGAGAACCCAAATGCAGACCTTAGTCACATTCATCACCGTCGTCGCAGGATTGCTCTTCTCACTCGCGGTCGCCATCATCGTCGAGGAATTCATCTTCGGCCAAATTTTCCGCCTGTTCTTTACCGCGCCAAGATCGGCGGCAGCTCGCCCGGTTCTAGTCAGGCTGACTGCCAACAGCCATCAATAAAGGAGGCTTTATGCTTTTTCTCAAATATTTGCTGCTATGCGGCGGAATCGGCGTGATTGCAGCTGCCGTCGCAATTCTTGGCCGCGACTTCTACTTCGAGATGAAATATCGCCAGTCGCTCGCCGCTGGCGCCACGCCCGCAAATGCCAAGCCCGAAATCCATTGGCGCAATGCGCTCGCTCTGGCCTTACTCGCATCGGGACCCATTCTCGTCAGTTTGAGCATCATCGTCGTTCCCACCGGAATGGGCGGAGTTCAAGTAAGCCAGACCAGCGGCACGCTTCCCGGCACACTTTACCCGGGAGCGCACCTGGTCACACCACTGGTTGGCAGCGTGGTCCTCTTCGACACCCGCGACCAGCTTTTCACCACAGGCTCTGTCGAAGAAGGCAAATCTGAAAAGCGGCATGCCGATTCCCTGAACGTTCAGGCCAAGGAGGGCCTGTCGCTCGGTCTCGCAATCACCATTCGTTATCGGCTTGATCCCGCACACCTCGACTATATTCAAGCCAACCTTCCGCAGCCGGTAGAGAAAGAAATCGTGCCTCCGGTGGTGGCCAGCGCGTGGCGTGAACTCGTGCCCAACTACACGGTGCGCGAAGTCTTCGCCACCAAGCGGGAGGAAGTCCGCTCGCGGGCGGCGGCGGCAATTACACAAAGACTCGCCGCCGATGGAATCATTGTCAAAGAGGTTATGCTGCGCGACATCCAACTACCTCCCGAATACGCCAAAGGTCTTGAAGACCTGCTGCTGAAGGAGCAGGAAGACGACCAGATGGGCGTGCAGACTGACATTCAGCAGAAGCAGGTGCGGATCGCGGAACTTCAAGCTGAAGCCACAAAGGCCCAGCAGGTCAAGCAGGCCGAAGGCGAAGCCCAGGTACGAGTACTTCAAGCCAAGGCCGAATCCGACGCCATGCAGTACACGCTTCCTCTGAAGCAAAAACAAATCGAGCAAGCCAAATTAGAGTCCGAAGCCCGCAAAGAGGCGACCGTGCAAAACGCCGAAGCCAGCGCAGAGGCCACCGTGAAAAACGCCGAGGCCATGGCCCAAGCCAAGGTCCTCGACAGCAAGGCGGAAATGGAGCGCCGCAAATTGCTGGCAGAGGCTGAAGCCGAGCGGATTCGCGTCACCGCCGTCGCCGACGCCGAGCGCATGCGCAGTGAAGGCGCGATTCTCAAGCAAAACCCGCTGCTGATCAATAAAATCATCGCCGAAAAACTGTCGGATAAATTGCAGATCATGATGGTCCCCTCCGACGGAAAATACTTCTTCGCCAACGACGTGCTCAAGAGCATGAACATGGGAAACAAGAGCAGCGAAGCGGATCAGGGAGAGGAAAAGTGAAAAGCGGTCGTCACTGGCTAGTGGTGATGGTTGGTGGTTGGAGAGCTGTGTATGGGGAACGGCTTCAGTGATGTGGGGACAGTTCAAACTCAGATGCAAACTCCGGTTTATAATTCGCCCAATCTGGAAATGACGCGTCCCTCCTTACGCCTGCGCTGGGCTTGGTCTCTCTGCCTTCTTTTTTCGCAACTATCTTTTGCGACTGACTGGCAGGCTCCCATCGCCCAGCTCTCAGCAAAAATCATCGCCGCCACCGGCCCGGGTGTTGTCGCTCTCGAAATAAATAACCGCTCTTCGATCAGTTCGGCCGACGCCGAAGAGATTCGTCGCGAGCTGGTCAGTTCGCTTTCCACTTCTGGCGTACGCGTCTGGCAACCCGATCAGGCCGCCGCAACGATCAAACTTACGCTTTCGGAAAATTTGCGGGAATACGTTTGGGTCGCGGAAATTCAGGCGGGGGCGAGCGATTCGAAAGTCATCCTTGTATCCACTCCTCGTACCACCTTCACCGCAGCGGCTTCTAATGCGCCGCCCATTACCATTCGCTCCACCGCGTTAGTCTCGCAACCCGATCCAATTCTCGACGTCGCAATTCTGGAAAATAATCCGCCGCGAGTTATCGTCCTCGGACGAGACGCGGTCACCATCCAGGAGTTCGCGAACCAGCACTGGTCGGTCATCCAATCACTTCCAATCACTTCGCCGATGCCATTACCGCGTGACGATCGCGGCAGGATTTTTCTCCGCAAAGATCGCCTTTTTGACGCCTACTTGCCCGGGCTGATCTGCCAGAGCACTAACTCGAGCCGGCTCGCGATGAGTTGCTCGCCCAGTGAAGACCCCTGGCCGCTGCAGACGCAGGGAATTTCCGCTTTCTTCTCTCCGACACGAAATTTTTTCACCGGTGCGCTGGTCCCCGGTATCGGCAAGCAAAACTCTGCCCCGCCGTTTTATTCTGCCGCGGCAATTCCCCGCGCAAATTACTCGCTTTGGATTTTTGCCGGCCTTGATGGTCAGGTGCATTTGCTCGATGGAATCAACCAGCAGGTACTCAGTCGTGTGCATTGGGGAAGCGATGTCGCCGCTGTTCATCCTAAGTGCCGGCCAGACTCTCTAATCCTCGCCGACGCCGCAGACAGTGAATCGTCCGACTCTATCCAGGCTTTCGAGTTTGCCGATCGCGAGCCTGCGCCGGTAAGTCCGAAACTCAATTTGAATGGCAAGGTCACGGCCTTGTGGAGCACCGGCGGCGAAAACGCCGTTGTGGTTTATAAGAATTCGAGCAGCGGAGATTATGAAGCGCTTCAACTCAATCTTGATTGCGGCCATTAGTCTGGCTGCAATTTCCGCAAGTAGTGCTACGCGCCCGCATTATGGAGGAACCTTGCGCGTGAGCATTCAGCAGTCGGCGCAAAGTTTTGATCCGTCGGCCGGGGATGCCCCTGGATTTCGCAGCCTTCTGCAATTGGCGTATGAAACCCTGGTCAAGCTCGATGATCGCGGCCGTCCGCAACCGTTGCTTGCAACTTCCTGGCAGGTCGAGCCGGGGAACCAGCGTTGGCGCTTCCATATACGCAACGGCGTAATTTTCAGTGACGGCATTCCTCTCGACGCCAGCATTGCCGCAGCCTCATTGCGAGCCGCCAATCCTGACTGGAAAGTATTTGCGCTTGGCGATCTGGTGATGATCGAGACCAGCGTGCCCATGGTCAACCTTGTCGCTGAACTCGCGCTGCCTCGGAACAGCATTTCCCGGCGCAACCAGGGCACGCTCCTGGGTACCGGCCCGTTCACGGTGGCGCAATTCGATGCCGCCAAGCAGCATTTAACCTTGCAGGCCAATGATCAATATTGGGCGGGCAGGCCATATATTGATTCCATCGAAGCCGACTTCGGAAAAAACGATCGCGATCAGCTCATGTTGATGGACCTTGGCAAGAGCGATCTCGTGGAAGTTGCGCCTGAGGACATCCGCCGCGCTCAGGCTGGCAACCGCGTAGTGCTGGCGTCGCAGCCCGCGCAGCTGCTGGCTCTCTTCTTCACCCACAACCCGCGCTCCCAAGATGAGATTCAGCTGCGGAATGTTCTCGCGCTCAGCATCGACTCGTCGGCACTGAACAACGTAGTCTTTCAACGCGCCGGCGAACCCAGCGGCGCGCTGCTTCCCAATTGGCTGACCGGTTATGCATTCGTTTATCCCTCTGGCGTAGGTGCCGGAACTCGGCCAGGCGCCCCGCATCCGGTTACCTGGACTTTGAGCTGTGATGCCAATGATCCGACTGCGCGTACCGCAGCCGATCGCATTCTCCTGAATGCCAGGGATGCCGGCATCACTTTGCAGATTTCCAATTCCGACAATGTCGACGTCCGTCTGGTTCGGATTCCGCTACCCTCGACCGATCCCGAACCCGCACTCGACGAACTTGCACGCGACTTGCAGCTGCCTCCGCCTGTATTCAGTGATTCGACCATCGCCAACCTTTATTCTGCAGAAAACTCCCTGCTGCAAAGTCACCGGGTTCTGCCGCTGATACATCTGCGCGTAGGGCTTGCGCTACGCTCGAATGTTCACGGAGTGAAATTGCTTTCCGACGGAAGCTGGCAGATAGACAACGTCTGGTTATCAGCGGAGACGCCATGAGCTTCCGGCGCAGGCTGCTTCTGCTGTTTGCGCTCACCGTGTTGTTATCGGTCGCCACGGTTACGGTAATCATTTCGATCTGGACGCGGCGCGCATTCGATCGCGCCAACGACGAACGCACTCAGGCGTTTGTGGCGCAGTTCCATCGCGAATTTGAAAATCGCGGCGAGGAGGTAAGCCGCCGGATTCAATCCATTGCCGAGGGCGCGGACGCTAACCGCATCCTCGTCGCTTCAGCGCGCGCGGCCCCGGATTACAGTCCTTTCCTCGACACAGCACAGTCCGTCGCGCAGGCTCAGCAACTAGATTTCCTTGAGTTCGCCGACGATCGCGGAAATATCATTTCCTCGGCGCAATGGCCGGCAAAATTCGGCTATAACGAACCCCTGGTGAGCCAGTCCATTCCGAGCACGCCGTTTCTCAAGCAAGTGGAGATCCCTTCCGGTTCGCAACTTGGACTGCTGGCGATGCGCTCCATCACAGCGGTGGGACACCGGCTCTACATCCTCGGCGGAATTCGTCTCGACAAGAGTTTTCTCGACACGCTTAATCCTCCCGCCGGAACCAGCATCATGCTTTACGAAACTCTGGGCAGCGAAACTTTTCTGCCCGAGCATCTGTTCTCCGCTGATGGCGCGCCGAACGATACTGCCGCGCAGCAACTCGCGCCAATAATTCAGCAGGTGCAGAGCACAAATAGTGATGCACACTCAGTGATCGGCGGACCTTCCGGCGGGCAAACTCTCAACGCATTTCCTCTGACCGGAGACGGCCATCAGGTTCTGGGAGTGTTGCTGATGGCCAGTTCCCGTCAGGTGTATGCCGAACTTCGCAATCAGATTCGCAATGCCGCGGTGCTCGCCGCCTGCGCCGGGTTGGTGCTTGCGATCCTGCTGAGTAGTTGGGCTGCTGCCCGGGTCACTCGTCCGGTGGAGCAACTGGCTCGCGCCGCGCACGAAGTTGCCGCCGGCAATTGGAACGCGACGGTCGACATAAACACCCACGACGAAATCGGCGAACTGGCGGAATCGTTCAATCGCATGACCCGCGACTTGCTCAATCACCGCGAGAGACTGGTGCAAGCCGAGCGCGTGGCCGCGTGGCGGGAACTTGCCCGGCGGCTGGCACATGAGCTCAAGAATCCACTATTCCCGCTGCAGCTGACCATGGAAAATCTTCTGCGCGCCCGAGAGCACGACCAGCAGCAATTCGACGAAACTTTCCGCGAGAGCGCCGCCACGCTGCTGGCGGAGATTGCGAACTTAAAAAATATAATCGCGAGGTTCAGCGATTTTTCAAAAATGCCGCAGCCCCACTTTCAATCCGTCGATTTGGGTAAGATTTGCGAAAGCGCCATCAAGTTGCACCAGGCACAACTCGCGAAAGCCGGCGTCTCATGCAATCTCGAAATTTCTGCTGACGATTTCATCGCAGCCGATCCCGAGCTCTTGCATCGCGCGTTGTCCAATCTGATTTTGAATGCAATTGAAGCTATGCCCAATGGTGGAACGCTCACCATCCGCGCAAACTGGCGGACGGATTCTGTTCGCATCGAGATCGCCGATACCGGCCACGGTCTGGCGCCGGAGGAATCGGCCCAGTTGTTCACCCCTTACTACACCAGCAAAGCCCATGGGACCGGGCTCGGATTGGCGATCGTGCAATCCATCGTCACCGACCACGGCGGCAGAATCAGCGTCACCAGTGAACCGGGCCGGGGAACAACATTTATCATCGAGCTTCCCGCAAACCGCGATAAGGTTTCCGCGCTGCAGGGAACGCAGACTTAAGAAAGGAAAACTTTGCCGTCGAAGGCGCACTTGCTGATCCTTGATGACGAGGCGAGTACCCTGGCCACGCTGTCGCGAGCTTTCCGCCTCGCTGGTCACGAAGCGACTGTCTGTGACAATGCCAATCGGGCTCTCGAATTGGCGAAGGCTGATCACTTCGACCTTATCTTCTCCGACGTAGTTATGCCTGAGAAAAACGGCCTGGCGTTTCTGGAGGAGTTGAAATCTGCGGGGGTGACCACGCCGGTGGTAATGATGTCGGGACAGGCGCACATCGAAATGGCCGTGCGCGCCACCAAACTGGGTGCGCTGGATTTTCTGGAGAAACCAGTATCGACTGAAAAACTTCTGCTCACCGTCGAAAACGCGCTTAAGCTCCAGCGCCTGGAATCGGAAAACCTTCAGCTCCGCAAGCGTTTAGGCAAGTACGAAATTGTGTGGGCTGGCGACGCCATGAAGCACATGATGGCGCAGCTTGATCGTGTCGCTGCCACCGAAACCCGCGTCTGCATTCTGGGTGAAACCGGAACCGGCAAAGAACTCGTGGCGCGCACCATCCATGAGAAAAGCCCGCGCGCTTCAGGTCCGTTCGTTGCTCTGAATTGCGCAGCCGTTCCCGCCGAACTGATCGAGTCAGAACTGTTCGGCCACGAGAAAGGTTCTTTCACCGGCGCTGCCAATCGTCACATCGGAAAATTCGAGCAGGCAGAACACGGCACGCTCTTCCTCGATGAAATCGGCGATATGCCCCTTCCCATGCAGGCCAAACTTCTTCGCGTGCTCGAGGAGGGCGAGGTCGAGCGCATTGGCGCAACCAAGGCGGTACACGTTGATGTACGCGTCATCGTGGCCACCCATCGCAACCTGCAAGCGCTGGTCCAGGACGGCAAATTCCGCCAGGATTTATTTCACCGAATTTACGTCTTTCCGCTTTTGCTGCCGCCTTTACGGCAGCGTCGCGATGACATTCCGGCGCTGGTTAAACATTTTGCGGCGCAAGTCTGTGAGCAAAATAACTGGAAGCCCGTGCAGTTCAGCGCGGAAGCGATCAGGGCGTTGCAGGATTACGCGTGGCCGGGGAACGTGCGTGAACTTCGCAACATGATTGAGCGCCTCATGCTCCTGGCTCCGCGTGACAGCACTGAAATCGGACCGGATACCGTCGAGGCAGCGCTGGTGCCATCCATGGAAGCCCGCGCCGCCGGAGCCATGACCTCCTCGGGAACTCTTGCTCAACGGGTCGAGAGCTTCGAAAAAGAAACCATCCTGGCAGAATTGAAGCGGTCCGCTTTTCACGTGACCAATGCAGCCAAAGCCTTAGGCCTGGAGCGGAGCCATTTATACAAGAAAGCCGAACAATTGGGAGTCGACGTTAGAAGAGAACGCCGCGACGACGAACTCAAGCAAGAATAATTAGCTCACCAGGGCCGCATCCGCTCGATGTCGGAATTATCACCACCGCGCCGAGGCGGCTCAATTTTACGGTGACCGATGGAAAGCCGCCGTTTAATCACCGTCTGCAGCCGGTAATGGTCCAGTTCACGAAGCGTTGTGAATTTAAACGGCTGGCGGTCCCACGACACCGGAGTGAGCATCTGTGCCTCACCCTCGATACAACCCTTGCTCGTCAGGAACATCAACTTCCCAATAGCGCCGGGTTGCACTGGCCGCTGCAAACATAGCAAGCCGCCGGTCACAGATACCACTTGCAGTTGCGCCGAGCATCGGACGTTTCCGGGAAATCGGACCACAACCGGAGTTTTCTCTTCCAGGCCGATGCGCTGCGCGCGTTCGCGAAATTCAGTTTGGGGGGCGTAGGGCATGAATTGAGTATCAATATTCAACCTGATAATTAAGAGATTACCGAAGGCCAAAAATCACTTCGCATTTGGCCAGGCGCAATGTGATCGACCCAAAAGCCTTTCTGGACGGCCAATTCACGGTAAAGCCCGTAGTCTCCGGCGCACCTCCAGAAAGCTCGGGTGTTTGCCGGAACGAGACGTATAATACGGGCCAATTTGCGGACCCGGGCTTTCGCCGAGCATAATAAAATTCGAGCATGCAAAGCTGGGGACCCGGCGTCAGCTCAACGCTCCATTCATCCACGGAGATCTCATGTCCAAAGAATCTTCTCGTCGCGATTTTCTGAAAGTCTCCAGCCTGGGCGCCGCCGCCATCGCCGGTGGGGCGCTCACTGGCTCGCCGGCCCGCGGCAGCGTAAAGGGAGCAAGCGGAAAAATATCAGTTTGGACAACCGACGATAATCAGCGCTGCGCTCAAGGGCCGGCTCTCTCGTGGAAGTCGGGCGCGGCAGCAGGCGCAGGCGCAATCGACATAGATCCCGGCAAGCAGTTTCAGCCGATTCACGGATTTGGCGCCGCCTTCACCGATTCTGCGTGCTTCACCTTCAATCGACTCGATGCCGCCGCTCGCGAAAAACTTTTTTATGAGATGTTTAGTCCGTCTGAAATGGGCTTCAACGTCTGCCGCACCTGCATCGGCGCCAGCGACTATTCCGTCAAGGCTTACAGCTTCGATGACGGAGATCTCGACCCTGATTTGCAGCGTTTTTCGATCGAGCACGACCGCACTTACATCCTTCCCGCGCTTCGCGAGGCGCGGAAAGCAAACCCGGATTTGTTTCTGTTTTCCTCTCCCTGGAGCCCACCGGGCTGGATGAAACCCAACAACTCAATGCTCGGCGGAAATATGCAGCGCAAGCACATGTCGTCCTACGCGAATTATTTCGTGAAATTTTTGCAAGGCTACGAAGCGGAAGGTGTTCCGATTCAGGCGGTGAGCGTGCAGAACGAGGTCGACACCGATCAGGACGGGCGCATGCCGGCATGCAGTTGGCCGCAGGAATACGAGGCTGACTTCGTTCGTCAGCAACTTGGTCCGACATTCGAGCGCGCCGGGGTCAAAACTAAAATCTGGGTCATCGATCACAACTACAACCTCTGGGGACGCGCCATGGGAGAACTGGAAACTCCCGACGTTCGCAAATACACCAACGCCATTGCATGGCATGGTTACGTAGGCAAGGTGGAATGGATCGATCGTGTGCAGAGCGCCTATCCCGACGTCGAAATGTATTGGACCGAGGGCGGCTCCGACTATACATGGCCGGATTACATGACGGACTGGGCGAAGTGGAGCGCCACCTTTACCGGCGTTCTTCGCCACTGGTGCCGATCGATCACGGCATGGAACCTCGCACTCGACGAAGTGGGCAAGCCGAACATCGGGCCATTCAATTGCGGCGGGTTGGTAAGCATTCACTCGCAGACTAAAGACATTGCCTATTCCGGGCAGTACTGGGCCTTTGCGCATTACTCGAAGTTCATCAAGCGGGGCGCGCGGCGCATCGATTCCCACAGCAGCGACGCCGACGTTCTGCACACTGCGTTTCAAAATCCCGGCGGCCAAATGGTGGTTGTGCTCACCAATTCCGGCCCCGCTCACAGCTGTACGCTCAAGGTTGGCGGCAGCGCGGCCGATGTTTCACTGAGCCAGAACTCCGTGACTACGCTGCTTTGGGATTAGTTGGCTGGCGGTTATTTTTCAGCTTTCGGTTGGTGGGCCACGATCGAATAGAGGAATAGCAGAATTCCGGCCAGCACCAGCGGACAGCCGATCACCGCGAATGCCACGAATGCGAGAGGATGAACTCCAAGCAGCGTAATTGATAAAACCACCAATCCCAGGCAGATCAGGATGGCAGCCCAGCGTATGTG
>DATATW010000192.1:0-8484 GCA_036268595.1 Terriglobales bacterium | reverse complement strand
TTTCCTCTCGTTGACGATCTTCTTGAGCACGTCGATCTGACGCGAAGTCATCTCTTCGATCTCGTCGATCTGCTCATTCACCCGCGGATCTTTATCGGCGTACTTGATACGCTTCAGGTTCCGCGTGGAAATGCGCTCGATGGCGTCGCGATCAAGCACTGCACCCTTGGTCAGCAAACGCTTGTTGGTGCGCTCGTCGTGCAGGTCAGCCTGCACTTCCTTGCCGCCCAGAATGTTCTCCAGACGCTTCAAGCGCTCGTCGGTAAGAATTCGAATCTCGTCGGAAAGGTTCTTCTCGAGCTTCGCAATCTGCGTTGCTTCAATCGACTTCGCCCGTTCGTCTTTTTCCTGGCCCTTGCGGGAGAAGATCTTCACGTCTACGATCACGCCCTCGATTCCGGGCGGGCAGTACAGTGAAGCATCGCGAACGTCTCCGGCCTTTTCGCCGAAGATGGCTCGCAGCAGCTTCTCTTCCGGCGTGAGCTGGGTCTCGCCTTTGGGCGTGACCTTGCCGACCAGAATGTCTCCCTGCTTCACGGTTGCGCCGATGCGAATCACGCCGGCTTCATCCAGGTTGCGCAGCGTTGATTCGCTGACGTTTGGAATGTCGCGCGTGACTTCTTCCGGCCCCAGCTTGGTATCGCGAGATTCGATTTCAAACTCCTCAATGTGTACCGAGGTGTAGTAATCGTCGCGCACCAGCTTTTCGGAAACCAGGATTGCGTCTTCGAAGTTGTATCCGCGCCACGGCATGAAAGCCACCAGGACATTTCGTCCCAGCGCCAACTCGCCGTGATCGGTGCAGGGACCGTCGGCAATGACCTGGCCCTTCACCACGCGCTGACCTTTAACTGCGACCGGTTTCTGGTTGATGCAAGTGTTCTGGTTCGAACGCTTGAACTTCGTCAGCTGATAAATATCGCTGCCCACTTCGCGCGACAGCTGCCCGGGGTGGTGCTCGCCTTCGACTCGAACGATGATGCGCTCGGAATCGACAGAGTCGATAATCCCGTTACGGCGCGCCAGAACTACAGCGCCGGAATCGCGGGCAGTGACGCCCTCCATTCCAGTGCCGACGATCGGGGCCTCTGCGCGAAGCAGTGGCACCGACTGGCGTTGCATGTTCGCGCCCATAAGCGCGCGGTTGGCGTCGTCGTGTTCGAGGAACGGAACCAGCGATGCGGCAACCGATACCAGCTGCTTCGGGCTGACGTCGACGTAATCGACTTCGTCTTTGCTGACCAGTACGAAGTTGCCGGCTTTGCGGGCATTGACCAGATCGCCCACCAGTCGTCCTTTTTCGTCGAGCTCAATATTGGCCTGCGCGATAACGTGCTTGTCCTCTTCCCACGCGGAGAGATAGAACGAGAACGGCTCCAGCTCTGCCGGACGCTTGCGGCGGTCCTTCAGCTCGGCATTCACCTTCTCGGCTTCTGATTTTTCGATGTGGTCGCCAGCCTTGTACTCGCTATCACCCGCATTGACGACGGACACGTAGTCAATCACGCGCGCGTTCTTCACACGACGATATGGCGACTCGATGAATCCGTAATCGTTGATGCGCGCGTAGCAGCTTAACGACGAGATCAGCCCAATGTTCGGACCTTCCGGCGTTTCAATCGGGCAGATACGTCCGTAGTGCGTCGGGTGAACGTCGCGGACTTCGAAGCCTGCGCGCTCACGTGACAGACCGCCCGGCCCAAGCGCTGACAAACGCCGCTTGTGGGTAATCTCCGACAGCGGATTGGTCTGGTCCATGAACTGCGAGAGCTGCGATGAACCAAAAAACTCGCGAATCGCTGCCATTACCGGCTTCGCATTGACCAGATCGTGCGGCATTGCTGTCGACATTTCCTGGTACACGCTCATCTTTTCTTTAATGGCGCGTTCCATACGGACCAAACCGATGCGGAACTGGTTCTCGAGCAATTCGCCAACTGCGCGAACGCGGCGATTGCCGAGGTGATCGATGTCATCCACATTGCCGATGTTCTTGCGAAGTTTCAGCAGGTAACCGATGGTCGCGTAGAAATCATCCGGATCGAGAGTGCGCTTGTCGAGGCTGCTGGCATCGCTGTTCTCGAATAGCTTGATGTTGAATTTCAACCGGCCCACGCGCGAGAAGTCGTACTTCCGGGCATCGAAGAACATGCCGTGGAAGAGCGCAGTCGCGGTATCAAGCGTCGGCGGATCACCCGGCCGCAACTTGCGATAGATTTCGATCAACGCTTCCTGCGGAGTCTTGACCGAATCGCGCTTCAACGTCTGGCTGATGACCGTGCCAACGTCGTCGCGCTCGGGGAAGAAGAGGTTCATCTCCACCACGCCCGACTCGAGGATCTTTGCGACCTTATCGGCCGTGAGCTCGGTGTTGGCTTCAAGCATCACTTCACCCGAAGTCGTGTCCACGATGTCTCCGGCTGCCCATGCGCCTTCAAGATCGCTGACGTCAACTTCAATTTCGTTGATCTTCGCTTTGTGAATTTCCTTCAGGATCGCGGCATTGATCTTGCGTCCCGAATGCGCGATCTCATCCCCCGACTTTGACTTGATGCTGTGCGCCAGCTTCATGCCAATCAGGTTGGTGCCCTTTTCGCCCGACGGATCGAGCGTCCAGAACAGCTTTTTATCGCGGACTACTAATCGATCAACGGTGTAGAAGGTGCGAAGAATGTCTTCGCTCGACCGCAGTCCCAACGCGCGAAGGAAAATCGTGCCCAAGAATTTACGCTTGCGATCGATGCGGACGTAAAGCACGTTCTTCTGGTCGTACTCGAACTCAACCCACGATCCGCGGTAAGGAATAATCTTGCCGAGGAAGTAAGTACGGTTGTTCGCAGTCTCGAAAAACACGCCCGGCGAACGGTGCAATTGGCTGACGATCACGCGCTCGGTCCCATTCACAATGAAGGTTCCGTTCTGCGTCATCAGCGGAACATCACCGAAGAAAACTTCCTGCTCTTTGATGTCGCGAATGGAACGGTTTCCCGTCTCCGCGTCTTTATCAAAGATGGTCAGACGCATGGTGACCTTCAACGGCGCGGAGTAAGTCATGCCGCGCTCTTCACACTCCGGCACGTCATACTTCAGCTGCAATCCGACAGGGTCGCCGCACTTATTGCAGAAATCCGGAGTGTTCGCGTTGTAGGTGCCGCACTTATGGCAAAGTACATCGCCGGGATGAAACGGATCGGTGATGACCGTCGAGCCGCAATTCTTACAAGTGGTGCGCAGGTGATGCAGGCCTTTCAAGTGGCCGCACTTGCACTCCCAGTTGCCGATCGCGTAGTCGACGAACTCAAGCTGCGAGATGTTGCGAAAATCGCTGATCGGGAACACAGACTGAAATACCGACTGCAAGCCGGCGTCGTCGCGCTCGCTGGGCAGGCGGTCCATCTGCAGGAAACGCTCGTAGGAACGCTTCTGGACCTCGATCAGGTTAGGGATCTGGATGGTGGCTGGAATCTTGGAAAAATCAAAACGATGACGGAATCCGTTCTTTTTCGACATTCGGAATACTCCCAAACTTTTATGCGCAGCGCGAGGGCTGCGTCACAGCGGATACGTGGGCAGAGGAACAGCAGTTAGCAATTTGCATCTGGCACTTTGCCGGCGAGGTTGACTACCGAAAGCCGAGTGCCCGGAACTGATTTCAAAAGACACACAAATGCGCCCTCGGGGACAATGCGTCCCTCAGGCGCCGCGCACAGCGCATGGCCAAATGAATTTTGTCGTTTTCGCGCCAGTATGCCTGTTTCCCGTCCTGCCGCCCGCAAGACAGTTTGCCAATCCGTGTTCGCAACCTCGCTCCGCTTCCCTGGATACCAATTTCGGAGGTCGCTCACCTGGATGAAGTAGGAAGCGGTGCTATTGTTAACAATAATAGCACCGTCTTACGATTTCGCCAAGTAGTGGTCAAAAAATTGCAAGCCGACGCCATTTCAACCATAGAATGAAGCACTTAGCATTTGGCAATTAACATTTGGCCGTCTGGCTAAATGGAAACTGCTGAATGCCAAGTGCCCCACGTAACTTTACTTCACTTCTACAGTCGCGCCCGCGTCAGCAAACTTCTTCTTGATGGTCTCAGCTTCTTCCTTCGAGACGCCGTCTTTCACCGTCTTAGGCGCGCCGTCCACCAGGTCCTTGGCTTCCTTCAAACCCAGGCTGGTAACTTCACGGACTGCCTTAATAACATTGATCTTGTTGGCGCCCACTTCTTTAAGAACGACGGCGAATTCCGTCTTCTCTTCTGCAGGGGCCGCTGCTGCGCCCGCGCCAGCTCCGCCACCCGCCATCATGACCGGGGCCGCTGCCGCCGCCGACACGCCAAGCTTCTCTTCGAGCCGCTTTACTAGCTGGGCCGCATCAAGCAACGACAATCCAACGATCTGTTCTTCCAACTGCTGTAAGTCTGCCATTTCAGTTCTCCAGTATTTTAAAATTCGCCTTCGTAGAGACGTAGCTTGCTACGTCTTTTTTCGTCATTCACAAACCAGGTTTCCAGTGCGCCTTCATCTTTTCCGCCACGCCAGACAACGCGATGGAAGCAGAAACGCGCAACCCATGGCCCGAATAACCAAACCGTGTTACTAAGTTCGTTCTCTGCGACCTCTGGCTTTTCTCTGCGCACTCTGCGGTTAAAAGCTTGCAGGGATCGCTGAGAAATACACGAGTTCGCTGAGAAAATCTCTAAACGCCCGCGGGAGTCGCCTCTCCGCTGAACTTCTGCTTCTCCACACCCTGATTGATAACCACCGCAATGTCGCGTCCCACGGCGTTCA
The DNA here is from genome assembly GCA_036268595.1 of Terriglobales bacterium. Classification (GTDB taxonomy): domain Bacteria; phylum Acidobacteriota; class Terriglobia; order Terriglobales; family Acidobacteriaceae; genus Gp1-AA145. The sequence goes on along the minus strand of DATATW010000192.1, from coordinate 3,700 downwards.
TCACCGTAACCAGACGCTGCGCCGGTGCATTCATCAGGAACAGAAGCTTCGAATAAATTTCTTCCTTCGACGGCATGGTCGCCAGCGACTCGATCTCTTTGATCGAAACCACGCGCCCTTCGACGACGCCTGCCTTGAAAGTAAACTCCGGATTATCCTTCCCGTATTTCGACAGCGCTTTCGCCAATGCCACCGGATCGCCCGCGGTGTAGGCAATCGAAGTCACGCCCGACAGGTCCTTCAATGCCCCTTCAACCTTCGTGCCTTTTGCGGCGCGCTCAACCAGCGTGTTCTTCACCACCGCATACTTCGCGCCAGAACTTCGCAGCAGTTTGCGCAATTCATAATCCTGAGGCACCGTCAGCTTGGTGTAAGTGGTCACTATGACCGTCGAAACGTTCTGCAGGTCTTTCCCCAACTTCTCAACTTGCTCGGTCTTTCTAGCTCGCGTAACCGCCATGTTCAATCCCTCTCATATCTCATGTGGCGCGGGCGCCCTCGCCCGCGAACCTAAATCTTTACGCCTTCGCAGCCGTCTCGATCGCTGTCGTATCAAGCGCAATCCCCGGCCCCATAGTCGAACTCAGATAGCAGCCCTTGATGTATTTGCCCTTGGCCACCGACGGCTTGGCCTTGATCACGCTCGATATCAGCACAGTCGCGTTCTCAATCAGCTTGTCCGGCGAAAATGAAATCTTGCCCACCGGCACATGCACCAGGGCAGTTTTATCAGTGCGGAATTCGACCTTGCCGGCCTTTACTTCCTGCACCGCCTTGGCCACGTCGAAGGTGACTGTTCCCGTCTTCGGATTCGGCATTAGCCCCTTCGGGCCAAGCACTTTCCCGAGGCGTCCGACAGACTTCATCACATCGGGTGTCGCGATCAGCGCGTCGAAGTCGGTCCAGTTTTCTTTATTGATCTTCTCGACCATCTCTTCGCCGCCCACAAAATCCGCTCCTGCATTCTCCGCCTCGCGAAGTTTGTCGCCGGATGCGATCACCAGAACTTTTTTCGACTTGCCGAGCCCGTGCGGTAGCACGACCGTGCCGCGCACCATCTGGTCCGCATGCTTGGGGTCGACCCCGAGACGCATCGTGACTTCGACCGTCTCATCAAACTTCGCAAACTTCACTTTTTGCAAAAGAGGCACAGCATCGCTCAGCGGATAAGGCCGCTGCTCGACCGCCTTCCTGGACTTCTCGATATTCTTTCCAGCTTTTTTCATTATCTTCTCCGTCTCCCACCGCTGAATTTTGTTTCGGTCAGCCGTAGTAATCGACAACTAAATTGTTTGTGGGGTGCCGGGCGTCTCGCCCGGCCGGACGGGCGAGGCGCGCCCGTCCCTCCAAAACCTATCCGACAACTTCAATTCCCATTGACCTTGCCGTACCTCGCACGCTCTTCACCGCCGCATCCACCGATGCCGCATTCAGGTCTGGCATCTTCTGCTTCGCGATGTCCTCGACCTGCTTCAGCGTGACCTTTCCCACTTTATCTTTGTTCGGCGCGCCCGATCCCTTGGCAATGCCCGCCGCCCGCTTCAATAAAATCGAAGCCGGAGGAGTCTTGGTAATAAACGTAAACGAGCGATCGTTATAGACCGAGACCACCACCGGAATGATCAGCCCTTCAAGTTCTTTCTGGCTGGTGCGAGCGTTGAACTGCTTGCAGAATTCCATGATGTTGATCTGCGCCTGGCCCAATGCCGGACCAACCGGAGGCGCCGGCGTCGCTTTGCCCGCCGCAATCTGTAGCTTCACTGAACCTGTAACTTTTTTCGCCATAATTTTCCTAAATCAAACCACGCGGGGACAGCCGTCCTCGGCTGTCCGGTCGAGCAAAGCTCGACAAATTTATCCCTGCTTCTCTACCTGCTTGAATTCCAATTCCACCGGAGTCGAACGCCCGAAAATCGTGACCATAACTTTCAGAGTCTCGCGATCTTCGTTCACATCGTCCACAATGCCAGTGAAGGTCGCGAACGGCCCTTCGCCGATCCGCACCGTTTCGCCCTTTTCGAATTTGACTTTGAGCTTCGGCCGATCTTTCGACTCGCCAGCCTTGTAAACAATGTGCTGCACTTCTTCTTCTGAAAGCGGCGTCGGTTGCTGCCCGGTCCCGACGAATCCCGTGACTCGCGGCGTGGACTTCACCACGTGCCACACGTGGTCATCCATGTCCATTTCAACCAGCACGTAGCCGGGATAGAACATGCGCTCCACGGTGTACTTCTTGCCACCGCGAACTTCGGTGACCGACTCAGTCGGGATCAGCACCTTGCCGATCTTCTCTTCGAGTCCGAATGCGCGCACCCGCGACTCCAGCGACTCTTTCACCTTGCGCTCAAATCCCGAATACGAGTGGATGATGTACCACTTCATATTGGGATTGCGCGGCTGCTCGGCTACGGTCGTGCCGGCTTCTGTCGGCGTCCCCGCGTCCGTATTCTCTTTGTTCGGTTCATCCTGCATAAAATTCAGAATCCTTTGACCTACTTCGTGAAAAAGCGAAACAAATAATCCACGCCACGTCCGATCACGTTGTCGATGATCCAGAAATAAAGCCCGAATAAAAATACCGCGATCAGCACCACGGCAGTTGTCGCCTGCACGTCTTTGCGCGAAGGCGTGGTGACCTTGCGCATTTCGGTGCGCACATCGTTATAAAAAGATTTCGTACGCTCCGGCCAGGACTTGATCCCGGTCGCATTCTCTCGCGCTGCTACTGCTGAGTTCGCCATTTTCTTAATTCCTGCTCCTGCTCGTTACCGCACCCGGCCACTGCTCGTTCAATCTCTGGCAGGGGCGGAGGGATTCGAACCCCCAAGTTCGGTTTTGGAGACCGACAGTTTAACCGTTGAGCTTACGCCCCTGCATTCGTGTAGCGCGGACGCCTTCGTCCGCGTTTCACTATTTAACTTCTTTATGCGGCGTATGCTTACGGCACCGGGTACAGAACTTTTTCAGTTCCAGCCGGTCCGGCTTCGTTTTGCGGTTCTTCGTCGTCGAATAATTCCGCTCTTTGCAATCACCGCACTGCATTGTAATGATCTCTCGGGGCATAAATACAGCTCCTACCTTCTAGCTTTAAAAACTTGCTTGCTTGTGTGGCGCGGGCGCCCTCGCCCGCGAACTCCGCCGAGCTTTCGCTCTGCTGGACGGCCGAGGGCGGCCGTCCCCACATGACCTCTGCTACTGAACAATCTCCGAGATCGTGCCCGCGCCTACCGTGTGTCCGCCTTCGCGAATGGCGAAGCGCAAGCCCTTCTCCATCGCCACCGGCGTGATCAGCTCAATCACCAGCTGCACGTTGTCGCCGGGCATCACCATCTCGGTGCCCGATGGCAACTCGGCAACTCCGGTCACGTCCGTCGTTCGCAAATAAAATTGCGGACGATATCCCTTGAAGAACGGCGTGTGCCGTCCACCTTCTTCTTTGGTCAGAATGTAAACTTCCGCCTTGAACTTGGTGTGCGGGGTGATCGATCCGCCTTTCGCCAGCACCATGCCGCGCTCGACGTCTTCCTTCGCAATACCGCGAAGTAACAAGCCGGCGTTGTCGCCCGCCATGCCTTCGTCGAGCTGCTTTTTGAACATTTCGACGCCGGTCACAACTGTCTTGCGGGTATCGCGGAAGCCGACGATTTCAACTTCTTCGCCCACCTTCACCTTGCCGCGCTCGATTCTTCCCGTCACCACC
>DATATW010000191.1:0-18192 GCA_036268595.1 Terriglobales bacterium | reverse complement strand
GCGGTCGGAATGACAGAGTTGGGGAGATGGGGAGCGGAAATCGGGACAGGAAATCGGGGACAGGAAAATGGGAAAGGGAAATAGTGGACAGGCGGGAGCTTCCCGGTTTTTAAGATCACGAAGATCAAAGGCGTCGGACAGGAGTGTCCGACCCACACGGGCTTTGTCCAGAAACAAGAACGCCGGGCTGGTTGGCCCGGCTGCTTCCTTGCTACTCATCAGTGGGGAGCGACTGGTTTACGTCTCTGGTCCCCGCGGATCTCGTTTAAATTGTTTGGGTCCGCACCGCTACGGACCGTTCGTGCACTTCTTACTGGACCAGAGCCAAACCTTCCAGCTCTTTTTCCAGTACGGGAAGTGCGCACCCTGACATTTCTACCCGGCTTACTGCATCCCGGGCAGCCTGGGGCGAAACACCATAACCCCGGCCCATCAGGAAAATTTGCACCAACTCGGCAGCCTCACGCGAATCGGCTAAACCGCCTTGCAGCAAGTCGGTTCGCAGAGCTGTTAGTTCGGTGACTGAAAATCGTTCTCGCATTTTCCACCTCCGACCTTGACTGCTTCTACCCATTAGACTCAGCTGCACCACGTTTTGTTGCATGCAATTCGTCTGCCGAATCTACCGGGTTCATGTACATTCGGCTGGAGAAGACCATAGTCTCTTAAACCCTTGAATGTACGGGAAGTTGCTAGTGTCATCGGCAGTGTGGCGGAAAGCATGAGGAAATACGCCGTCTCATCACTGACACAAAGTGTCAAATTGGCGATGAGGGTGTTCGGATTTGAGACGAATAGCGAGAAACGCGAGACGGTCAATGTAGCGGCAAAGCACACCGCACGGGCGTCTCAGGCGGCGTCGATTTTGGCTTCGTCGATTAACAAAATCGGAATGTCGTCGCGCACCGGATACACCCGCCGGCACTCTCCGCATTTCAGGCTCTCGCTGTTGCCCTGTAGCGTGAGCGGTTTTTTACAGGCCGGGCACACCAGGATATCGAGCAGGTCTTGAGAAATCATGAGCGGATTGTACTGCACCCGCGCTGCCGTGCGGCGAGCCGGCAGGTGTAAATTCTACGTCTCTTCCATTAAAGTATTGTTTCCCATGCTTGATCTCTCGTTTGTACGTAATAACCTGCCAGCCATCGAGCAAATGCTACGCAATCGCGGCATGGATTCAAAGGCCGTGCTCGGTGACTTCCCCAACGTCGAGGCGCAACGCAGGCAGGCGATCAAGTCAGCCGAGACTCTCAAAGCTGAACGCAACCGGTTGTCGGCAAAAATTCCCGAGATGAAGAAAGCCGGAGAGGACACCACTCAGCTGGTCTCCGAAACCAAGGAAATGCGCGCCCAGATCCAGGAGCTCGAAAAAGCTGCGGAAGAGTACGAAGCGCGCATGGCCGAGGTGCTCGCGGGCATTCCCAATATTCCTCACTCGTCTGTGCCTGCCGGAAAATCGGCGGATAACAATGTTGAGGTGCGCAAGTGGGGAAAACTGCCGGAATTTGGTTTCGCTCCCAAACCACATTGGGAACTGGGCGAACAACTTGGAATCCTTGATCTGGAGCGCGCGGCCAAACTCACGGGCGCGCGTTTTGCGGTTTACTGGGATGGCGGTGCCCGCTTGGAGCGTGCGCTGGCGAACTTTATGCTCGACGTGCATACTCGCGAGCACGGCTATACCGAAGTTCTGCCGCCGTATCTGGTGAATTCAGAATCGATGTACGGCACCGGACAGTTGCCGAAATTCGCATCCGACCTGTTTCGGGTCCCGCATGGAGAGAAAGATTTGTGGTTGATTCCCACCGCCGAAGTCCCGGTCACGAATCTTTATCGCGACGAGACGCTCGACGGCCCACGCCTGCCGGTCTCATTGACCGCCTACACCCCGTGTTTTCGCAGCGAAGCCGGGTCATATGGGAAAGACGTGCGCGGAATCATTCGCCAGCACCAGTTTCAAAAAGTGGAGCTGGTAAAGTTTGCCCGGCCTGAGCAGTCCTATGACGAGTTGGAAAAGCTCACTCATGACGCGGAAGAGATTCTGCAAAAGCTGGAGCTCCCTTACCGGGTCATGCTTTTGTGCACCGCCGACATGGGCTTCTCGTCGGCTAAGACCTATGACCTGGAAGTCTGGCTTCCGGGTCAGAAACTGTATCGCGAGATTTCGTCCTGCTCGAACTTTGAGTCCTTCCAGGCGCGGCGGGCGAACATCCGCTACCGTCCGGACGGCAAGAGCAAATCGGAATTCCTGCATACCTTGAATGGCAGCGGGCTCGCGGTTGGGCGTACCTGGCTCGCGATCCTGGAGAATTACCAGCAGGCCGACGGCAGCGTACTGGTGCCTAAGGCGCTGCAGCAGTATATGGGGACGGATCGCATCCTGCCGCGAAAGCTGAACTGAAAGCAACTCGCAGCGCACGAAAACGATCTACACTGGGGAACAGTGCACACTGAGCTAAAAACCGTAGAGCCTGACGCGCCGGCAGTGCCTGTCAACCGCGCATGGCGCACCATCAAGAGTTTTATTTTCTGGTCCTATGAGCGCGGCACCGTGCAGTACGACATCATGGTGACGCTGATTCTGATCTTCGTATTTTTCTCGCCGAAGCTGATTGATTTCAACGATCGCCCGGTCGAGCACACGCCGCGTTCAACCGGGGTTCTGGTATATCCGGATGGCCACGGAGAGTTCATTTATCAGGTGGACGCTGGAGCGATTCCGTCAGGAGATGATTCCGCGGTTCGCGCCGCGTTGATGCGGGTAATCGAGCCGATTGCGGGAAGCGTAAGTATCTCGCATTACGAAACTATTCAGGACCGGTGGGGGCGAGTTACCGCATATAAAGCGTGGGTGCAGCGGGAATAGGGCTGGGGCCAACATTGCAAAAGCCACACACAGGATTTGTATGCGCGGCGCTGATGAGTTGGGTGTTCGCTATGCCCGGAGTCGCCGCACCAGACAAGCGCCTGGACGATGTCATGGCCAAGCTGGACCAGACCGCGGCAACTTTTCGCAGTGCGGAGGCGAAATTTTCCTGGACGACTTTCAACAGCGTAGTCAACGAATCCGAGAAGGCGCAGACCGGCAAAATCTATTTCGAGCGCAACCGGGACGAAACCCGGATGTCCGCTTATATTGACCCGCCGGATGACGAACGAGTCGTCTTCTCGGGTGGAAAAATTCAGATATACAAGGCCAGAACGGCGACTCTGGATATCTACGACGCCGGGACACACCGGGAAGAATTCCAGGCTTTCCTGGTGCTAGGGTTCGGCAGCAGCGGTGAGGACATTCGCAAGTCGTTCGACGTAAGCTACGGCGGCGAGGAAAAAATCGACGGAATCGATACCGCAAAACTTCAGCTGGTTCCCAAATCGGACAACGTCAAGGACAAATTTTCCCAGATTATTCTTTGGATCGATCTTCAGAATGGAGTTTCAATCCAGCAGAAGTTAATTGCGCCGAATGACGATTACCGATTGGCCAAGTATTCTGATGTCAAACTCAATCAGAAAATCCCCGATAAACTCTTCAAGCTGAGGACTTCAGATAATACCAAGGTCGTAACCCATTGAAAAACCATTGGTTACGGCGATGCGTGTGCTGAACTTTCTGGCTGCATAGTGAAAGATGCGGCGTTATACTCGAAACCACCATCCAAGAGAATAGCGAGAAAATTCATCGGAGCGTCATGGCCAAAGTTTTTACAATCCCAGTTGTCCCAGACCTCAGCCGGAAAAAGCCACGCGAGCGCACCTCTGATCCACGATATGTTGACGGACAGCGCGTGCTAGTTGAGGCCATGCGTTATCTCGCGCGCATGGATCCGATCGCGAATCGTCATGCCATCGCCCTGCTTTCAGAGCACGTGCGCACACGTTTTCGCATGAGCGATTCGCCGTTGAGCTAATTTCCCCGCGTTACGAATGCGATTGTCGCGTAAATGCCTTTCCGATTGCGAAAGCGGCAAAAACAATCACGATGGGATACATCTCGAGTGTGTATCGAGGCTCGGGGTTTTCGAGGGTCCCTAAAAACGCTGAACGCAGCACTACAAACAAAGTCAGCACCCCGGTGAATGCCATTCTGCGCGCGTACATCCAGCCCGCGAGGGCGCAAATTACGTAGCCCAGGTTGATGATCCCGAATCCTACGGCGAGAGCGGACCAAACCGGGTCGTCATTGAACTCCCACCAGCGGCTGTCTGACGGCAGCATCGCGGTTCGCGGACGCAGCCACATGTCGAGAATCCGCAGAACGGGAAGTTCTAAATAATAACGCACAGGATGTGCGCGAATGCGAGCCGCGGCCAAAGCTTCGAACTTGCGGTCAAGATCAGGCGCGATGTGCAAGGCCTGGTTGTAATCGGTGATTATTCCGGCGGTTTCGGCTTTCTGAGCTGGAGTGTCGAAAGCGCGCGAAGGCAATTTCGTGGCATCGATCTCGCTTCCGGGAACTGACCAATAAATTTCCTCAGTCGAGGCATAATCGGCGATCCAGGTTTTCACCCATCGATTAAATCCCATGGGCACGAACTCATCTTCTTCGTTGGCATAGCGCGGGGCCAGCGGCTGCAAGCGATGGAACACTTTCCAGTTTCGAATCGCCCAAGGCACCAGAGGAGCGAGCGCAATCACGGCAACCAGAATAGCCGCCTGAAAGTTATGCATAAGGGTGCGGCCGCGAGCAGCCGGGATTGCGCGCGGTCCGCCTTCCGCAGATGCGGGGACTAAAGTCTTCGCCAGCAGATAAACATCGATTGCCATCACCAGCAGAACGCCATCGGGTCGAAGCAGAATAGATGCCGCGCAGGCAGCGCCGCACCCCGCCCAATCCCGCAAATAATTTCGCTGCAATGCCCGGACCGCCAGATCGAAGGCGAGAGCGGTGAAGAATATTTCCAGCGTCTCGGTGAGCGCGGCAGCCGAATAATCGGCCAGGAACGGGCACAGGCACGCCAGGACAAAGGCGATCTTGGCGAACCTTGGTCCGAGCAAACGAAGCGCGATGTCCGCACACAGAAAACAGGTCGCCAGGTCAACGAACATCTGCACGAACAAAACCGCGCGGTAATGCTCTGTGCCGAAGATGGCGAAGATGAACGCCAGGAATGCCGGATATCCGGGCAGCCGGATGTAAGTGGAAGAAATTTCTTCGGTGCCGCTGAGGCCGTAAATGCCGTGCTGCAGCCAGTTCTTGGCGATGTCGCCATATACGAAGGAGTCGGTAACCACGCCGGGGAAGCGGAAAATGAAAAGCAGCCGCAGCAGAATAGCCGCGGCGGAGAAAATCGCGAAAAATCTCAGATTTCTGCGGACCAGTTCGCCCACCTTGGCAATATAACTCGATTTCAGAAATCCGAACTGATCTACTTGCTTCAGAGATCGCGCATCTAATAGATAAGTTTGACCCTCCTTCATCCTGCCGATAGGATGTTTTTGGTCTCCAAGGCATGGCTCATCCGGTTTTTTATGACCCCAAACGGGGTCGATGGAAACGTCTTCGGACACTGCTCGACGTGGCTGGCATTTTGGTCAGCGCCGTCATTGTGGTGTTCATATACACCGCTACGCGCGAGCCCTTGCCTAAATTAATGCTTCCGTTTGAAAAGCGCCCTTACCACGCGTTGAAGGAACCTTATAAAGCGCTGAGGGCCACAGAAAAGGAAAAAGCGCGAGAAAGGCGCAACCTGCTGTCACGCCGCAGCCACCGGCGCACGAAATCTGCTCCATCCACAGTGGAACTGAATACCGACGAAGGCATTCGCATCGCCTTCTACGTACCCTGGGACGCCGCCAGCTTTTCGTCGCTGCGTGAATACGCGCGCCAGATCGACCTGCTTTATCCAGAGTGGTTGCACGTGCTCACGCCCGACGGCCACCTGCAAGGCGTAGATTCCGAAACCAACCGTTTTTTTGACGTTATCCAGGGTGGCGCGGTGCGTCCGGTGGATTACAAGGTGATGCCGTTCCTGAAATCTGAGGAAACTGGCACGGATGTGTTTCCGCTGGTGAACAATTTTGATGGTAGCCAATGGATCGATATCTCAAACTTTCTCAACGACCCCGACGCCCGGGCTAACTTCCGTCAACAAATTGATAGTTTTCTGGCCAGCGACAAGTACCGCGGCTTGATGGTCGACTTCGAAGATTTTCCTAAAAAGGCGCAGCCTGATTTTGTCTCTCTGTTAAATGAGCTGGCGACGGATCTACATGCTAAGGGCATGAAGCTTTATGTCAGCGCGCCGCCTGGCAATTCAGATTTTGACTATCGGGGCGTAGGTCAGGCAGTCGATGGCCTCGTGCTCATGAATTATGACGAGCATTATGCCGGCGGTGGCGGGACCGCCGGCCCTATTGCTGCGCAGGACTGGTTTACAAACAATCTGATACAGGCCAAGAAACTGGTCCCACTCGACAAGCTCATTTGCGCAATCGCGAACTACGGCTATGACTGGGTGAAGAAGCCGAAGCGGCAGCCAATGCCGGCTGATGAACACGATATCAACGTGACCGTGCAGCAGGCATGGCTTGCGGCTCGCGACTCCGAAGCTGACGTCAACTTTGACGACGACAGCATGAATCCGCACGTAATTTATCTCGACGAACACAATCTGCAGCACGATATCTGGTTCCTCGACGGCGTCACTGCGCTAAATGAAATGCGTGCCGGACGACAGCTCGGGGTGCGAACGTTTGCATTGTGGAGGCTCGGTTCTGAAGACCGTTCACTGTGGAGAATTTGGGACTTCCCCATGGAAGTTGCTGCTCCTTCGAAGTTGAACATTGTCCCGCCTGGCCAGGATGTCGATCTGGAAGGCAGCGGCGAGATTCTCAACGTTGAAGCTACGCCTGAAGACGGCGAGCGCAAAATGTCGATGGATGATTCCACCGGCCTCATCAGTGACGAGACCATGGATTCCTTGCCTGAGCCTTACCGCGTGGGACGATATGGATCCAGCCCCAACGAAGTCGCCATCACCTTTGACGACGGTCCCGATCCTGACTGGACACCCAGGATTCTCGATGTTCTCAAACGCGAACACGCCACCGCCACATTCTTTCTAATAGGAAATCAGGCTGACCGTTTCGCTTCGCTCACCTCACGAATCTACAACGAAGGCCATGAGATCGGTAATCACACTTTTACCCATCCTGATATCAGCGATCTCTCGAACACCATGGTAGAGCTGGAACTCAATCTCACCGAGAGTCTGTTCGCGAGCCGGCTGGGAATCCGAACTCATCTCTTCCGGCCTCCATATTCGATCGACGCCGAGCCCGACACTGAAGACGAAGTGCGACCGCTGGAAGTGACCGAGAAAATGGGGTATTTCACCATCGGCGACAAAATTGATCCCGATGACTGGCGAGGAAATCGATCAGGTGAGCAGATTGCAAGTTTCGTATTGCAGCATCTTCCACCATGCAAGCCAAACGACATCAGCTGCGGCAATATCATTCTGCTTCATGATGGAGGCGGGAACCGGCGCGAGACGGTGCGCGCTCTGCCGATGATTATCGACGGAGTCCGTGCGAAAGGAATTCGGATTGTTTCGGTCAGCGATCTTTGGCACAAAACCCGCGCCGAAGTCATGCCTCCGATCGGACGCAATGAACTCTGGTCTGCCTGGCTGACCTGGGTAGGTTTTTGGATGTACGGCGCCGTGGTCAGAACGATTGCATTCGTCTTTTTTTTGGGCGACCTGCTGATGACCGGACGCTTGCTGTTTATTGGCTTCCTGGCAATCGTCGATCGTCTGCACCGTCGCCGCTATCGCCGCGAGGTGACCGATGCTTACAACCCGCGAGTCGCAGTTCTAATCCCTGCCTACAACGAAGAGAAGGTGATCGAGCGCACCATCCGCGCCGCCCTGCGTTCGAGTTATCACAACCTTCGGGTGATCGTAATTGATGACGGATCGAAGGACGACACTCTGGCGGTTGCTCGCTCGCATTTCCCACGAGAACAAGCCTCTGGCCGCCTGTTGATACTGACCAAGCCCAATTCGGGAAAAGCTGAGGCGCTGAATTTCGGTTTGCTGCATCTTCGCGAGGAAGAAGAAATTTTCGTTGGGATCGATGCCGATACTGTCATTGCTAAAGATGCGGTGGCCTACCTGGTGCCGCACTTCCTGAATCCGAAGGTCGGCGCGGTTGCGGGTAACGCGAAGGTCGGCAACCGGGTTAATTTGTGGACGCGCTGGCAAGCGCTCGAGTACATCACCAGTCAAAATTTTGAACGCCGCGCACTGAACACCCTCGGCGCTGTCAGCGTAGTTCCAGGAGCGATTGGGGCATGGCGCATATCGGCGGTTCGGGAGGCTGGGGCGTTCCACACCGACACCGTTGCCGAAGATGCTGACCTGACGATGTCGCTGCTTCGCGGCGGCTATCGCGTGGAATACGAAGACCGCGCGCTGGCCTATACCGAAGCCCCGATTAATGCTAACGGGCTGATGCGTCAGCGCTTCCGCTGGTCATTCGGAATATTGCAGGCGGTTTACAAACATCGCGGAGTTTTTGCACGTAAAGGCGTACTAGGCTGGGTTGCGTTACCGAATATAGTCGTATTCCAGATTTTGCTACCCCTGGTTTCGCCGTTTATCGACATCATGTTCGTGGTGGGCGCGCTGTGGTATTTCGTGCAAAAGCACTTTCATCCCGGATCGACAGATCCCGCGAGCTTCCAGCGGCTGGTGATTTTCTTCGCCGCGTTTCTCATTATTGATTTCATTACCTCGTGTATAGCCTTCGCCTTGGAGCGCCGGACGCCCGACACCCGCGAAGATCCGTGGCTGCTTAGCCAGGTCTGGCTGCAACGCTTCGCCTACCGCCAGCTGTTCTCTCTGGTGCTTTTCAAGACGATTAAGCGGGCTGTGACCGGCGAGTCGTTCTCCTGGGACAAACTGGAGCGCACTGCCGCCGTCACTTACCAGGAAGATGAAGATTCCGTGCAGGTGCCTTGAGAGGCAGGTGCTGTTTGCGAAACAGGATCCGCGCTGCTGCGACACTCAATTGATGTTTGGAAGGGCTTCCAGCCGCCCAGCTCACCTGGAAATCCGAATTACTTGCCCGCTTTTTCCGACCAGCGCCATCTCTGCCATTCCAATAAAGAGCCCATGCTCCAGCACGCCCGGAATGCAGCGTAATTCGTCCGCAAGCGCCGGCGGGTCGGCAATCTCTCCGAAATGGCAGTCGAGAATGTGATGGCCTTCGTCGGTTACATAAGGATTACCGTAAGCATAGCAACGCAGCGTCACCTCGGCGCCTAAAGCCTCAATGCGAGGTTTAACCAGAGACTGCGCAAACGGAACCACCTCGACCGGAAGCGGAAATTTTCCCAGCCGTTTGACCTGTTTGGCGGAATCGGCGATCACGATAAACCGCCGGGATACCGAGGCGACGATTTTCTCGCGTAAGAACGCGCCGCCGCCGCCCTTGATCAAATTGAGTTGCGGATCAATCTCGTCGGCGCCGTCGATATCGATGTCAATGTGCGGGTGCTGATCGAGAGTGGTGAGCTGGATACCAAGCTGTTCGGCCAGGTGCATCGTCTGTTGAGAGGTCGGGATGCCGACGATGCTAAGTCCGGCCCGCACCCTTTCCGCGAGGAAACGAACCGCGTGAGCTGCAGTCGAACCCGAGCCCAGCCCTACTATGTTGCCCGACTCAACCAACTCTACGGCAGCCCGCGCCGCCGCCTGTTTTTCCTGATCGCGCAAATCGGTTTTCTGGGGAGTGTCTTCTTTTCCCGGCACGGTCATTGATTTAGCGGGAGCGACCCGGCGACTGCCATTGTATGACAGCCAGCGGCGGACGGGGATACGTCTGCGAATCTCCAACGATTTTCTACATGGATATTCGCTGAATGCTAAACCACCGTCTTCATGTTCCTGCATTCCAGGCCGGCGGTTGAGGCGAGCCGTGGTGCAAGGCATAGAGCACCAGCTCCACGCGGCTTGAGATCCCGAGCTTTTCAAAGATTCGGAATAAGTATTTCTTGACCGTGTGCTCGCTGAGTCCAAGCTCGTTAGCTACATTGCGGTTGGAGAGTCCATCGGTGACCAGGGCCACTACCTGCTCTTCGCGCGAGGTAAGCAGGACTTCCCCGGTCACACTTAGGACGCGCAGTGAGGGCAACTGACACACGGAGTCAAGCAAATAACTCAATTGCTGATTGGATGCGAAGATTTCTCCTCGATGCACCCGCTCGATGCCTTGGCAAAACTCCTGGAAGGAGGAATTGCCCAAACAGAACAGGCCGCGTGCGCCGGCCCGGAAAGCCTGAACCGCGACTTGCCGGTTCTCGGTGTCTATCAGGCAAATCTTCGGGATCTCCGGATGCATAAAGTGAAATGTGCGGAGGATGGCGATGTCGGGCACGGCGGAATAGGGCGCCGAACAACTGATCACCGCAACGTCGGCGCCTCCTCCTTCAAAGAATTCCAGAATCGATGGAACTGCACTGGAGCATGAGGACACCGAGAACCCCTGATTGCGAAGCGAACCGGCCAGAAGCTGATTTTCCAGCTGCTTGGAGTCAGCCAGCAACACGCTGATCCCATTCGAGGAAGAAGTGCTTTCAATTGTCATGGCTACCCAACGTGAACGAATTAGAAGGCTGATAGGAATGTAGCGGCTCCCAATTTTGATTGCAGTGACCAAAGAACTTTGGGCCACGCCATTGTCTGTGGAAAACTTCTTGCTCCAGATTGCGACGATTGCCTGCCGGCATCCCAGCGCGGGCAGTACTTTCGTGGCGAGACTAGCTACCTTCGTGCCATGTACTTTCAGCGTCTTGCCGGTTTGCTGGCGGCCGACTATTTTCCTTTCGCGGCGCATAAGCCGGGTCGCAGCAATCTCTTCTCATGAACATTCAGCGTGCAGCTCTGTTGTCATTGATTTGCGGATTGCTCATCCAGTGCCCGCTCCCTGCGCGTGCTCAGTCAATAGAAGGGCCGGGCGCAGCAGGGACGGCCAGCACCAGTACGGCGGATGGTACGAGGGGTCCCATTAACGGGAGTCCGGCCTTGACGGGAGCGCGCCATCCGCTCTACCGGCTGCACAAGAGCGACGTACTGGAGATCAAGTTTACGTTCTCGCCCGAGTTTGACCAATCGGCGACAGTGCTTCCGGACGGATTTCTGTCGTTGAAGACGGGCGGCACTATTTTCGCTGAAGGCCTGACCATTTCTGAACTTAGGGATTTGGTCCGCGACGCCTATACCCCCACGCTTCGCGATCCCGAAGTCAGTGTGATGCTGAAGGATTTCGAACGGCCGTTTTTCGTCGCCGCTGGACAGGTCGGGCATCCCGGCAAATATGAACTCCGGTCCCCAACTACTGTTGCCGAGGCGGTCGCGATTGCGGGAGGCTTTACCGAGCAGTCGAAGCACTCACAAGTGATTGTATTCAGGAAGATTAACGATGGCGTGGTGGAAGCGCACGTCCTGAACGTTAAGTCCATGCTGGCGTCGCGAAATTTGGAAGAGGATATTCAACTCCAACCCGGGGACATGCTGTTTGTCCCTCAAAACCGGATATCGAAAATTCGTAAGTTCTTGCCCGTTTCAAGCCTGAGCACGTTTTTTACACCTGCGCAGTTCTGATCTATGTCGCCGGAACTATAAGTCGTCGCTCGGGAATCGCAACACTCCCCCACCCTGCGGGATGTGGCAGCAGTTTTCTTTCGGCACAAGCGGCTGTTGCTCATTTCTTTTGCTTTAGCCGCGGCCGCTGGAATTCTTTACTCGGCGCTTTTTCCCTCCTACAAAGCGGAGATGAAGGTAATGCTGCGGCGAGAGCGCATCGATCCAGTGGTCACGCCGACTCCCAGTCCTTCGCCGGCCTTCGAGCACGATGAGATCACGGAAGAAGAACTGAACTCCGAAGTGGAGCTGCTGCACGACGAGGACATTCTCAGGCAGGTGGTGATCGAAAACGGGCTCGGCCGGAAAACCTGGACTTCATCTTTGACCCGGCAAAGTCCTGAGGAGCGAATTGAAAAGGCGGTTCGCCGTCTGGCCGGCAAATTGGACGTCCAGCCGGTACGAAAATCGCGACTGATCACTGTGTCATACAGCTCGCCGGACGCGGCGCGATCCGCGGCCATCTTGAGCTCCCTGGCGCGATCCTACCTGGCGAAACACGCGACCGGCATCCGGCCTTCAGGGGAGCAAAACTTCTTTGAACAGCAGGTAAATGAGTCCCGAATTGTGCTGCAACAGGCCCAGGACGACCTGACCGGTTTCATCAAGAAGCAGGGAATCGCATCCGCCGGCTTGGAACGCGATCTGGTGCTTCAGAAACTTAGCGACGCGGAGGCCTCCGAACGGGGAGTTGAAGCTGCAATGGCCGAAGCCGGAGCGCGGGTTCGTTTGCTCAATGCGAATTTGCTTACGCTACCCCAAAGACGAGTTGTCGCGATCAGGAATGCGGACAATCCCCAGCTAGAGGAAAAACTGAAATCGAAGCTGCTTGAGCTGGAGCTGCAGCGCACTGCGCTGATCACCAAGTTCCAACCCTCCTATCGCCTGGTTCAGGAGGTTGATCAGCAAATCGCCCAAGCCAAAGCATCTATCGACGCAGAGGAATCGAAGCCTCTGCGCGATGAAACCACGCAAGATGACCCAGAGTTTGACTGGGCCCACTCTGAACATCTCAAAAATGAGATCGAGCTTCAGACTTTGGCGCAAAAGCGGATGGTAGTGCGGGAACAGGTGCTGGGATATCAGCAGGCGGCGGAGAAATTGGCCGGGAACGCCATCGCGCAGCAGGACTTGGAACAACAGGTTAAAGCGGCGGAAGATAAGTACTTGCTTTATTCCAACAAGCGGGAGGAAGCAAGGATTGGCGACGCCCTCGATCACAACGGGGTGTTGAATGTCGCGATCGCCCAGCCGCCTCGCGCTCCCGCACTTCCGACGTGGTCTTTTCTTGCCGCGACCTGCTTCGCCTTCATTGGCGCCGGGGTGTTCAGTACCGGCCTGGTGTTTGCGACTGACTACTTAGATCCCTGCTTCCGAACGCCTGACGAAGTTATGAGGTTTTTGGGCTCTCCCGTTCTTGTATCGCTGCCCGCAGCGGTCGAGCGAAATCGCGATCCGGAGGCATCATGAGTGTAGGCGCACAAGTCTGGAAGCATGTCACTGCGGGGGCCGTTCGGCAGCCTGCACGTAAATCGCCCTCAGAAGTCCCCGAGGCCCGATACTCGGACCTGACCAATGATCCCGTTTTTTCCTTGATGCATCAGCTGTTCTTTCCGAGCGCGGAGCTACGACGTACGTCGATTCTTCTTGCCGCAGCCGATGAGAGGTCCAAAACCTCGCGTCTCACGCAGAAAATGGCGATCAGCCTGGCCCAGATTTCGGGCGGAATGGTGGGAATCATCGAAAGCGTCACCCCATTTCAAAGAAGTCCGTGGGCTGGAAAAGGATTACCTGCCGCTTTTGGCCGCGGATTGTGGCAAATGTATTCCTCGCGGGTTGCGGAACGAGTCTGGCAAATCCCCGCCTCCCTGCTGGGCCATGAGCGGAATGATAACCGCAGTTCGACGCAGGATGGGCTGAAAGAATTGCGCGGGGCGTTCGATTACTTCCTGCTTTCAGCAGCCGTCGGCGACAGCGAGATGCCGGGCCTTTGCAATTTGTGCGAAGCGGCTGTTCTGGTGATTACAGCAAACGTTACCCGGCGCGAAGCCGCGCTCAGAGCGCAACAGCAATTGACCAGACAGGGAGTGAAGTTGCTGGGAACTGTGCTCGATCAGAGAACCATGCCGATTCCAGAGTCAATTTACCGGTGGCTGTGAACTACTTATGGGACACCTTGCCAACCTCGTCGAGTTTCAGACCCTGAAGCGTCCGAAGGCTTTGAGCGCATTGCTTACCCCGACCCAGGCTGGCCATTCCGATTTGGCACGGCTGATTCCCGGGAGTACCGACTCGATTTCTACCGGCCAAGCGGACCATCCTGCGCGGAACCGAGTTGCCCGACAGCTCTTGCCGAGGTTCTGCCAGCGTTTCGAAGCCATCATGCTGGCGCCGGCAATACTGGACTCAGCATTGATCATTCTCATCTTCGTTCTCGAGGCTCGACTGCTTCACTCCGGATCTTTTCATTGGTCGGCTCTGGGCATTTTTATTTCCACCTTCGTCATCTTTGGAATTGAAGAAGACTTGTATTCCCGGAGGAGAAGCTCTCTGTCTGAAAACTGTGCGGTGGGCTGGGCACTTTTCTGGCCGTCATTTTTTGCGGGCATGGTCCCGAGATGGCCAGCCGCTGACTCGGTAGCACTGGAGTTGGCGGTCATTAGCCTCACCAGTCTTGCTGCGCTAATCGGAGCAAGGCAGCTTCGACGAATTCTCAGTTCCCGAGTCGATCAAATGCGAAATGTGCTGATCGTGGGAAGCGGGACCAAAGCCAGACAAGTCTCAGAGGCGATTTGCTGTGACCGGAATTCGCAGCGGATAGTGAAGGGCTGCATGGCAGAGAACCACCTGAAAAACATTTATGGACCTTCCATGCTGAGCAGAATTGCGCGCGAAGAATTCATTGATGAAATTATTATTGCCAGCTCCGATCCTGAATTGGTGGAAGCCGCCATACAGCAAGCTTGCCGTAACCAACTTGACGTCAAGATCGCACCAGAGATTTACATCCCGCCATCTGCCGACGAAGTTGATTTCGAAAATGTCGGAAAGATCCCGCTGTTGAAGATCCGTGATCATCGGACCCCGGGGTTGAGGCTGGCAATCAAACGCGGAATAGATGTTGTTCTCGCGCTATGTGGCGGAATAATTCTGTCGCCGCTTCTGTTACTAATTGCAGGGTTGATTAAGTTAGATTCGCCGGGACACGCACTCTATCGGGCCACCCGCACAGGACGAAAAGGACGTCGCTTCGTCTGCCTGAAGTTTCGCACCATGGTTGCGGAAGCGGACTCGATCAAAGACGAGTTGCGGGGGAAAAACGAACGCGAAGGCGCATTCTTTAAAATCGGAGATGACCCGCGAATTACCCGCATCGGCCGGCTCCTGCGCCGGTACAGCTTAGACGAATTCCCGCAATTATGGAACGTCCTGCTTGGTGACATGAGCCTGGTGGGACCGCGTCCGCATCCCACGGATGATGTCGACCAGTATCAGCCGCAGCATCTTCAGCGGTTGGACTTCGTTCCCGGAATGACAGGTTTGTGGCAGGTAACCGCCCGGCGTGATCCATCGTTTGAGCGCAGCGTCGCTTTGGATGTGGAGTACATCAGAAATTGGAATTTGTGGCTCGACGTCCGCATTCTTTGCAGGACCGTGAAGGCGGTTTTTGAAGGGAGCGGCGTGTGAGCTCGGTTGCAGCTGCGCCTTCTCGACCCGGGTTGCCGGGAATGTCGCTATTCGTTCTTCCGCTCAGGCTTTTACATCTGTGGGTAAATCTGCCGGCGCTGGTATTTTTGCTCACGTTAACCGCCATGTTGTTCCGTCCGCCTGATTTGAAATCATTCCCCATCGACCGCGTCGCGTTCTTTGCGCTGGTTCTTTTATTGGTGGTACGGCTTTGCCTTCGTCACGGTGCGTTGCGGACCTATCCAGCTACGTGGCCGCTGTTGGGATTAATGCTGCTCGGACTATGGGGGCCGCTCACCCAGCCCTTTGATTGCCAAGCCTGGAGCGTATTCGCCGCAAAGTGGCTGATTCCATGCGTGTTCTTCCATATTGGGGGATTGGTATTTCGGGACAACCTCTCTTTGCGGCGGCTGGAAACATTTCTGCTGATCGTGCTGGCATACCTGGCACTGATTTCTATCCTCTTTCTGCTGGGCCAGAAAAGTTTCATCTTCCCGCGCTTTATTACCGACGAGGGCATTGGCATCCATGCCGACCGGGCGCGTGGACCGCTTCTGCAGGCGGTTGCAAATGGCCTATGTCTGAACCTGTTGGGATTGGTTGCTTCGGATTCCTATCGCCGTGAAAAGCTGCGTGGAATTTTGGCCGCGGCGCTTTTCGTTGCGGTGCCGCTCGCATTGCTGGCAACTAAAACACGCGCGGTTTGGATAGCGTCGATTCTCTCCGTAGCCGGTGTTTTGTTCTTCGCATCCTCCAGCAAACTGCGGCGGGTGGCGCTGGCATGGTGTGTGCTGGCGGTCTTAGGCGCGGGAGTTTTGCTGTTCTACCGCACTGATCCTGATTCGTTCACGCAACGCGCCATGGATCGTTCACCGGTCGACTTCAGGACCGAGATGTACCGTGCGGGCTGGCAAATGTCCATCGAAAAGCCGCTGCTGGGCTGGGGCAATGATCTGGAGATCCAGCAAGAGGTTGAGAAGCGAGTCAGCAGCTTTCATCCCGAGTATTACGTCTTCCACAACACGTTTCTGGAACTAGCGGTACAGCGCGGACTGGTGGGGCTGGGGCTCTACAGCTGGCTGATGATTTCCTTGTTTCGCTTGCGTAAGTCAGGGGCGGCATCCGCGGAATCAGACGGTCCTTTTGTGAGTTCGCATTTCCGCCAGCTGTGGCCGTTGCTGCTGGGAGTGTACCTGCTGAATGCCAGCGCGGTGGTCATGAATTATCAGTTTGTGAATGCACTTGTTTTTACGATCGCCGGAATCCTGGCCGCTCAGACAGCCGACAAGAAACCGCATACGTATCCACGCTTTGAGTTCGCCCAATGAACAGGATTATGTATCTCGTCAACAGCTTTCCGGAGGCGGCGGAGCAGTACGTCTGGGCGGAAATCGCGGAGTTGCGCAGGCGGGGTCGAACCGTGATTCCGTGCAGCTTTCGACGACCGAAACACATTCCAACCCAAGCCGAGGAATTCGCGTCCGAGACGTTTTATGTCTTCCCCCTGCGAATGTACGGTGCACTTCGCGCGTGCTGGATGTGCATTTCACAGATGGCGCAAATCGCTGACCTGTTATGGCGCGTAATTCGCGGACCAGAACCCGTACGACAACGCGTTCGGGGATTAGCGCACACGTGGTTGGGTGTGTATCTGGCGGCAGCGCTTCGCGAAGAATCAATCAATCACATTCATATTCACCACGGATACTTTTCTTCCTGGGCGGGAATGACAGCAGCACGCCTGCTGGATGCAAGTTTCAGCCTGACCCTGCATGGTTCAGATCTTCTGGTCCGCGCGGATTACCTGGATTGCAAACTTGAGAACTGCCAATTTTGCGTGACGGTTTCAGAGTTCAATCGCGATTACATTTGCAGGCATTATCCGGCGGTGAGCCCCGGCAAGATTCTGGTTCATCGTCTGGGAGTCGACCTGGAATTCTGGCGTCCGTTGCCGAAGGAGGATGACGATCGCAATTTTCGTGTACTCGCTGTGGGACGGCTGCACGCAATCAAGAATCACGAATTTCTTATTCACGCGTGTCTTGAATTGAAGAATGCCGGGTTGCTATTCCGCTGCATCATCGCAGGCGAAGGCGAAGAACGAAAGCGCCTGCAGACTCTTGTCCGGCAACTGGGCCTCTGGGACCACGTTGAGTTGCCAGGCCATGTGGCCCGCGAGCGCTTGCCGCAAATCTACAGTCAAGCCGACGTAGTCGTAATCACCAGCAACAGCGAGGGCATACCCCAGGCACTGATGGAAGCGATGGCGATGGAACGGCTAGTACTTGCGCCAGTAATAACCGGCATTCCTGAATTGATCACCGACGCGAGCACAGGATTTCTTTATCAACAACATTCCATGCCGGAATTTCTGCAGAAACTGGTTTACATCGCCGCCACGAAGTATTCCCTTAACCATCTTCGCCACAACGCTCGGCGGCAGATCGATTCGCGCTTCAACCGGCAGCGAAACCTGAACACCTGGGCCGACGATTTCATCCAGCAGCTCGAAACTCTCGCCAGCGAACAAGAAAGCTCACATGCGCATCCTGTATTGCAACAAGTACAACTTCCGGTTCAGCGGAACCGAAGCCTACCTTTTTGAGGCCATGGATGTCATGCGGTCTCGTGGCCACGAAACCGCGTTGTTCTCAATGTTGGACGATCGCGGCCCGGCAACCGCCTATGACCGCCACTTTGTTCCGCTCACCGACTTCAAGCGGAGCGCGGGGTTCGTTAATAAGAGCCGGTTGGCGCTTCATGCCGTCTATTCGACCGAGGCCCGCAAGCGAATCTCTGGAATGATCGATGACTTCAAGCCTGACGTCGCGCACGTTAGAAATATCTATCACCA
>DATATW010000190.1:0-9730 GCA_036268595.1 Terriglobales bacterium | reverse complement strand
GAGACCAGGTTGCCGACGTGCTTGCCTTTGCCGGCAGCGGCGATATCTGGAATTTCGTAGACCTTCAGCCAGTACACGCGTCCGGTATTGGTGAAAATCAGAATGTACGCGTGGGTCGAAGCAATAAACAAATGTTCAACGAAATCCTCGTCGCGCGTCTTCATGCCGGTGCGACCCTGGCCTCCGCGGCGCTGCTGGCGGTAGGTCGAAATGGGTGTACGCTTTAGGTAGCCACTGTGGCTGACTGTGACCGCAACTTGCTCGTCCGCAATGAGGTCCTCGAGATGAATTTCAGCGGCTTCGTCTTCGATGATGGTGCGGCGCTCGTCGCCATAGAGCTTTTTGATTTCTTCCAGCTCAGTGACGATTACCTTGCGCAGCTTTTTCTCGGAGCCAAGAATGGATTCGTACTCGGCGATGTTCTCGCGCGTGGTGCCGAGCTCTTTATTGATTTCGTCGATCGAAAGCCGGGTCAAGCGGTGTAGTTGCAATTCGAGGATGGCATCGGCCTGAATGGCGGTGAACGGCTTTTCCGGGCTGAGCTTGGGTGCGCGACCGGTGGTGTTGATGTCGATCTTCTTGCCGCCGAAAAAAGCAACCAAATTTTCGCGGGCTTCACCGCGGTTGGCGCTGCCGCGAATGATCGCGATCACGCTATCGAGATGATCGAGCGCAGTAAGATAGCCTTCTAAAATGTGCTCGCGGTCTTTGGCTTTCTGCAACAGGAACGCGGTGCGGCGGCGCACCACATCGACGCGGTGATCGATGAAGTGCTGAATCGCCTGGATCAGGCCCATTTCTTTGGGCTGGTTGTGCACCACGGCCAGCAGGATCATGCTGAAGTTTTCCTGCATCTGGGTGTGCTTGAAAAGCTTGTTGAGCACGATCTGCGGTTCGGCGCCGCGCTTGAGCTCGACGACGATACGCATGCCATCGCGATCGCTTTCGTCGCGAATGTCGGAGATATCTTCGATGGTCTTGTTGTTGACCAGCTCGGCCATGCGCTCGATCAGGTAACGCTTGTTCACCTGATAGGGAATTTCGGTGACGATGATGGCGTCCCGGTCCTTCGAGAACTTTTCGATCGCGGCTTTGGCGCGCATCATGAAGCGGCCGCGCCCATTTTTATAGGCATCGAGAATTCCAGACTTGCCGTGGATGATTCCGGCAGTCGGGAAGTCCGGGCCTTTGACAATCTTCAGGATTTCAGGAAGCGTGGTCGCGGGATTATTCACCAGCGTGATCGCCGCATCAACGATCTCGGTCAAATTGTGCGGCGGAATTTTTGTGGCCATGCCGACGGCAATTCCGTCGGAGCCGTTAATTAATAAATTTGGAGCCCGGGCCGGTAGAACGTCGGGTTCAGTTTCGCTCCCGTCATAGTTCTCGCGAAAATCGACGGTGTCCTTCTCCAGAT
Source organism: Terriglobales bacterium (assembly GCA_036268595.1). GTDB lineage: Bacteria > Acidobacteriota > Terriglobia > Terriglobales > Acidobacteriaceae > Gp1-AA145. The sequence goes on along the minus strand of DATATW010000190.1, from coordinate 8,313 downwards.
CTTCGAGTAGTGCGCTCGCAACCCGGGTGAGGCGAGCTTCGGTGTAACGATCGGCCGCCGGCGGATCGCCATCGACCGAACCAAAATTCCCCTGTCCATCCACCAGCGGATAGCGCATAGCAAACGGCTGCGCCATGCGAACCAACGCGTCATACACAGCAAGGTTGCCGTGCGGGTGGTACTTACCCATGGTTTCACCGACGATGCGGGCGCACTTGCGGGTGGCTCGGTTGGGCTGCAAGCCCATCTGCTGCATGGTGTACAGAATGCGGCGATGCACCGGCTTGAGCCCGTCGCGAACGTCGGGCAATGCGCGGCCGATGATCACGGAGAGCGAATAGTCGAGGTACGACCGCTTCATCTCCTCTTCAATGTTGACCGGCTGAATGTTCGCGGCACCAGGGCCGCCGTCCCCGGGAGGAGGAGTTAAGGGGAGTTGGGGGTTTTGATCGTCTGCCATAAGAAGAAGCTCTTAGCCGTTAGCTCTTAGCCGTTAGCTCTTAGCCGTTAGCTAAACTTGGAAAACCTATTCGATTCGAGCTCACGATGAGCTCGTAACTGATTGTAAAATAATGGGCTTAGTGCCTGATTCGAAGCTGATTCATTATACCACGTTTCAACACTTTTTCGGACCTTCTACCAAGGCTGAACCACAGAGAGCACAGGCTTCACGGGTCGAATTTTACCCAGCGCCAAAATGCGACTAAGACTGGAGGCCGGCAGTAAAAAAGGTTGTGTACTCAGTTCCAATTTTCGGGCAAGATTAACCTTCACTCAGGAGGCAAATTGTATTCCGTCCGAAATTTGCCGTTGGTTGTGGGATTGGCCTGCCCGGTTCTTCTCAGCTCAATGAATTTCGCGCAAGGCTCTCCGCCCGCAGCTGGTCAGCATGCACCTGCAACGCAGCCTGCCGCACCCGCGCCGGAGGTAATCTTCCACACCGCAACCCGCTTGGTGACGATCGAGGTTGTCGCTCGTGATCACGACAGGCATCCCCTCACCGACCTTACGAAAGATGACTTCCATGTCTTTGAACAGATCGCAGGGAAGAAGGAAAAGAACGAACAAAAGATTGCGGTATTTCGCAGGGTCACGATCTCACAACCCGCGGCACCATATGACGACACGGTTCGGGTGCCTCCAGGAGTGTTCACCAACTTATTGACCACGCAGAAAGACCCGTTTCCGCCTACGGTGATACTGATAGATGGGCTCAATACCGAACCGGCGGCGCAATTGCAAGTACACGCGCACATGCTCAAGATGCTTGCCTCCATTCCCCAAGATGTGCCAGCTGCAGTCTTTCTTCTTGGACACAACCTGACCATGGTACAAAATTTCACGACCGATCCAAAACGCCTGAAACAGGCGCTCCAAAAGGCGTCGGGAGCGAACTCGAACGGTCTAGCGCAAATGGATCCACGCGATGATCCGGAAGCGCTGTCGGCATTTGTGGAAAATATTCCTTCGGCCTCACACATATTGCCGGCGATTCAGCGCTTCGAACGCGAGACCTACGGCAGTGAAATGGATTTGCGAGTGAGCAAGACTTTGGATGCGTTACGTTCAATCGCGCGCCACATCGCGGGATATCCCGGTCGGAAAAATCTGCTGTGGGTGTCATCATCCTTTCCGATCGCCATTTCTCCGGATGATGATTTTGATTTAGATCAAATGAAGAATTACGCGCCGCAAATGCAGGAAGTTGCGGCTGCGCTAGGCGATGCGAATGTCGCGGTCTATCCCATCGATCCGGCAGGTGTGCAGGTTTCGTCGGTGTTCTCGGCGGGATTCAATCGGCGGGGTGATATGGGCCGCGCGATTTCGCGGGAAGATCTGCAGCGCACCAGTCAACAGCAATCAATGAAGTTCCTGGCGGACCAGACCGGTGGCCAGGTTTGCGTAAACAACAATGATCTTGGAGACTGCGTCAAGCGGGCAGTCGACGACGGCAGCTCCTTCTACGAAATCGGCTATTATCCCGACGCGAGTGCGTGGAATGGCGAATTCCACAAAATTTCCATAAGGACGTCCCAGACCGCCGTTCGGCTCACCTACCGTCAGGGGTATTACGCGCGGAGAGAGGGAGCTGGCGACCAGAAGAAGGCTAAGTACGAAGAATTGCAGCGCGCCGGTTGCACTGACCTGCTTACAGCCACATCGATTACGATGGGCGCCAGGATACTGTCGAGCGATTCACCTGGAACGATAAAATACGTTCTGGTGATCGATCCTAACGCCGTCGTGGCCACTCCGACACCACAAGGAGATTATCACCTGGCATTGCAGTTGGGCGCGTGCACTTTCGACCACGCTGGTAAGCCTCTGCGGTTTATGCAAATACCTCGCGATCGTACGCTCACAGCCGCGGAATATGTGTCAGCACACGCAGAGAACGGGTTGCTCGATACGCTTACTCTCCCGCAGAACACTGGGGCCACAGAGGTGAGACTCGTCGTGAAAGATACGGTGACGGGAAGAATCGGTTCATTGAATATTCCCTTCGCGCAACCCGGCGGCGCCGCCGCCAGTGCTAAAACAAATCTCGTGCCGCAGTGAGGCCTGCTCCGTCTGCAAGGTCTTGCCAACAACGTACCCACAACTCGACATCACCGACTCAGGTCTCGCAGCTTGGCAGGAGACTTCATTGTCACAATTGCTGCAACTAAACCCACTAACGACGTAATCTGACGATGTTATGAAAAAACACAGCGGAGGATTTTGGGCTTCGACTTTCGCGGGGGCGATTTGTCTGACGGCAGGGGTTTTGTTCGCCCAAACCGGTTCCCTCCGCCTCGACACTGGCGAGCACATTTATAAAACTGCGTGTGTTGCTTGTCATGGACCCGATGGCAAGGGCATGCCCACCTCAATCAGCGCCTTCGAAAAGCCGGACAGCTTCCCCGACTTCACCCGTTGCGACCAGACTACAGCGGAGCTGGACAATGACTATCGGGCAGTCATCACGTATGGCGGAAGTTACCGCGGGTTTTCACAAATAATGCCCTCGTTCCAAAAAGCTTTAACGCCGCAGCAAATTAATAAAGTAATCGGATATTTGCGGCGCTTCTGTGATCCTGCCGGATGGCCACGGGGCGAGCTGAATTTGCCCCGGGCCATGGTTACGGAAAAAGCTTATCCAGAAGATGAAGAGGTAATCTCGACCGCGGTGAATGCCACCGGGACCCCTGGAAGCGAGACCCACATCATCCACGAGCAGCGCTTCGGAAAAAAGAACCAGATCGAAGTCGACGTACCGATTAATTTTCAGGATGAAAGCCATACCTGGTATGGCGGAGTTGGCGACACTACCTTTGGCGTGAAGCGGGTGATGTTTTCGAGCCTGCGGTGGGGATCGATTATGGCATTGCAGGGCAGCGTGCTAGTGCCGAGCGGAAACCGGGCGCGGGGATTCGGCAGCGGGACGACGACGTTTGAAACCTTTGCCGCATATGATCAGCTATTCCACAATACTTCGATCCAAACCCAGTTCGGCGCCGACCTACCGCGGCACACAACGATTGCTCCGCAAGCTATTTTTTTTAACACGGCGATCGGACAGACGATCATGGCTGATCGCGGCTTGGGCCGGGCGTGGACGCCGATGTTCGAGTTTCTCGCTCAACGCGATTTAATGGACGGCGCGAAAACTGACTGGGACGTTCTGCCACAAATGCAGGTGACTATCAGCCACCGCCAGCACATTCGCGGTGATCTGGGTGTGCGCGTGCCGGTTTCAAACACCGCGGGACGAGCGGTGCAGTTGCAACTTTATCTGCTGTGGGACTGGCAGGACGGGAAGATCAACGAAGGCTGGTAATGCGGAAATCGTTTCACAATCTGACGTTGCTGTTTGCGCTGACGGCCATCGCAGCCATGCCCACGGTGTCACGCGCCGGCGATAAGCCGGCAACACCGCGGGCCGAGTTCCACACTTCGGACCGGTGCCTGGCTTGTCACAACGGGCTCACCACGCCTGATGGGAAAGATGTGTCGATCGGCTTCGACTGGCGTTCGAGCATCATGGGGAACTCTGCGCGCGATCCCTACTGGCAAGCCAGCGTTCGGCGCGAAGACATCGATCATCCTGAATCGAAGGCCGAAATTGAAGACGGTTGCGCAGATTGCCACATGCCCATGGCGCGCTACGAGGCAAAGCAGAAGGGCAAGCTAGGCGAAGTTTTTGCGCATCTCCCCTTCGACCGCGATGCCAAGAAAAACGCCAGTGCTGAAGACGGCGTGACCTGCGCGATCTGCCATCAGATTACGCAACAAAATTTCGGCACTCGGGAAAGTTTCAATGGTGGCTTTCAGATCGAAACTCCGCAATTGAAGGACAATCATCCGGAGTTCGGGCCGTTTGTGATTCAAAACGCGCAGGCCAGCATCATGCAGACGTCGACCGGCGGATTCCGCCCCACCGCGGCCCAACATATCCATGACGCTGCCCTATGCGCGACCTGCCACACGCTGTACACGAAATCACTGGCTCCGGGCGGCAAGCCATTGGGATATTTTCCGGAGCAGGTGCCCTACCAGGAATGGCTGCACAGTGATTATCCGAACAGAAATACGTGCCAGTCGTGCCACATGCCGGAAGTTGAAGGCCCAGCGCCGATCGCCGCCGTGATGGGAGAGTTGCGGATGGGCGTTCGGCAACATACGTTCCTGGGCGGAAACTTTTTTGTCTTGCGACTGCTGAATGAATATCGCAATGACTTGAGCGTCTCTGCCATGCCAGGTGAATTGACTGCTCAAGCCGAACGCACGATTGAGTTCTTGCAAACTCGCGCCGCGCGGGTCACGATTCGAAAAGTGAACGTGACTTCGGGAAAACTTGACGCGGACATTTTCGTCGAAAACCTGACCGGCCACAAATTGCCGACGGCATTCCCGTCGCGACGCGCATGGCTGCATGTCGTAGTGCGCGATCACAATGGGCGGACGGTGTTCGAGTCGGGCGCGTTGAATCCTGACGGATCGATCAAAGGAAATGTGAACGATATAGACGCCTCGCGCTTTATGCCGCACTCTCCGGAAATCACCAGCGGCGATCAGGTGGAAATTTATGAGCCGATTTTGAAGGATCAGGGCGGCAAAGTGACCACAGGCCTAGCCGCGGCAGTTGGATATCTAAAAGACAATCGCCTTCTGCCCGCCGGATTCAACAAACAGAATGCAGACAAAGACATCGCCGTCGTGGGCAATGCGGCTGAGGATCCCAACTTTACCGACGCTGGAGATTCAATACACTATTCAGTCGCTCTGGGCGATGTGCAGGGACCATTTCAAATCGAAGCCGACCTGTACTATCAACCGATTGGCTTTCGCTGGGCGCACAATCTTGCTTCCTACAACGCGCCGGAGACGAAACGCATTGTGGGCTATTACGATTCCATGCCGTCGGCAACGGCAGTTGTTCTGGCCCACGCCCAGGCAAGTTTTTGAAGAAGGAGTCAGGGGCGCAGCATGACTTCGTCGGGGCCGGAAGGCAATTCAAAATTAACCCCGCGCTTTTGATTTTGCTGTAGGGTCGCCGGAATATCGAGATCGGCAACCGGAATGGTCCGCGTCCAGGTGCCCGTCGTCCAATAGTTTGACCTGGTGTGAATCGATCCGCCGATGATCGAATAGCTGCTTAATTCTTCGGTGTGACCGTCGCGATAAACCAGGATCGCAGGCGGCAGCGGTTTGGCTTGAGCCTGCGTTTCACCGGCAAGGGCGCGATCGGATGATTCCCCGAAATTTGTGACCTTGACCCAGCGGCTGCCGTGCAGTTCGAGCAGCACTGGATCGGGCAGCGGCTCGGCCTTCACTTGTACTTGAATTGGGGGCGGCGGTTCGGGCACTTGATATTCGAAATCGGAAGGCTCGTAGTAATCCGAGTAAAAATAAGGCGTGCCATAGTAGCCGTATGCGGGATTGAAAGCGTGGTGCCCGTGTGCGGTTACGATTCGATTTCGTGAAATCGCGCCGAATCGTGGTTGCGGCGCGAAGCCGCGCGTCTGCGCCACGGCACTTGAGGCGACAAGCGCAACCGCCAGCGTGAGTCGAGAAAGATTAATCACAGGGGCTGAAGCCCTCGATAACTCTGCTTGTTGACGCGGCGCTGAAGCGCCGCTCTTCCACGGCGATGGTAAATCAACTTGAATCCTAAGTTCAGCTTCAAAGCAATCTTAGTTCAACTTGGTCTGCGCGGGAAGTTGAAACTCCACTCCCCGGTCATCATTTTCCTTTACCGTCGCCGACAGATCAAGATCTGCAAGCTGCACCTTTTTCGACCGGCCATCGCTCAGGTCGTAGAGTGTCGAACCGACGATGGCATAATTCGAAACTTCCTGCTGGTGGCCGTCTTTGAAGATCAATAGTGTGCTGGGCTGAGCTACCACGGGCGCAGGCTCGCGCGGCGGACTTTGCTCTCTCGCATCCAGGCGCGCGCGATAATCCTCTTCGAGGAGCTGCCGATCATCGTCGTTGCGGTAATCGTAGTCACGATCGTCATTAGCTGGAGAGTCGTAGGACGCGGAATCGCCGTAGTCGTCGTCGTTTGAATAATAGGGATAGGCGTAAGGCGCATAGTTGTAGTATCCGCCGTAGTAAGGACTATAGGCGGCAAAGGGCCGGCGGACACGACGTCCGGATTCAAATGGATGCCCGTGAAATCCGTTGCGACCTCCGAAACCGAAAGACGTTACATGGCCGGGACCACCGCGGAAGTTGCTGCTCGCGCCAAAACCCTGCGACGTCAGACTAGCCGGGACTCCGTGAAAACCGGCATGACCGCCGAATCCAAAGGAGGTCACGCTGGCGGGAACACCGCGGGAAGATATTCCACCGCCGTGCATTCCAGCGGTCTGCGCCGAAGCCAAAGAAACCAGCAGCATGCCGAGCGTCAGAAAGGCAACAGGAGCGGCAAGTGCTTTTCGGAGTGCGTTACACATACTCCACCTCTAGTAATTAGAACGTTCAACTTGGCCGAAGGTTGCGAAACTTTGGTCAAATTTACATCGGTTACTGATGACTCAATGACCGATCCGGACGAGTCCGACCAAGTCCCAAAGCGCGTTGGCGGCCACCAATCCCACGAGAACGGCGCTAACTGACTCCAGGGATTTGGTTTCAAGCAGATCGGCGACAGTTCCGGAGACGAATAGGAAGATAAAAACCACCGCCGTCAGGCTGAATACCGATCCGCTGGGGTGGGGCGAAAGCACTCGCTGTAACAAAAACAAGAGAGCCATGATCAGCGGAGCGGCATTCCCGAAATAACGGGTTCGCCGCCAGGCCATAAACACCACGAGTGCCCCGGGGAATAACAAGACCAGCACCGGGCCGCTGCCCGCAACTTCTTTCAGCAATTGACGGTATGCGCCGGACATCGCCAGAGCGTGCCAGTTCGCATCCAGAAAGCGAGCATGCTTCAGGCCTTCGAGAAAAAGCCCGGGATGAAAAAAGTATGACGCGAACAGCAAGAATGCTGCAATGAAACATGCCGCCGCGAGAATCGGCACCGCCGCGCGTTTGCGGTCCGGTGCGAGGTACAGCATGAAGGCCAGCAATAACGGAATGATGACCGCAAGGCCAAATTGCGACCCGACGGCAAGTGTCAGCGATATGCCCAAAAGCACGATCCGGCGCCAGTTCCAGAGCACCACTTCGCGCGGGGCATAGAGCGTGTGCGACACCGCAATGGCTGTGAACACCGCTCCGAATGTTCCCCAGGCCCCAGCCACGTCGGGCTCCGCCACCCAGAGGGCGCAGCTGCGGATCACTGCCGGCGAAAAGCAGTAAAGCGTTAGAGCGATGTAGCCCCCGGCGTTTCCATAAAGCCGCCGGGAGACATACCACAGCGAAGCGCCAAGCAAAACCCCAAACACGATGTACGGAGCACGCGTCAGCCAAAGCCAGCGCAGAGAGTCTGGCGGGACGCGAAAAATCGCCAGCGGAGCTGCCGCAATTAGCGACCACAGCGGTGAGTGGTGAGGATCGTAAAGTTCGTTCGCGCTTGTCGCGCCGGCGAGCGGAGTGCGAATGCTCGGGGTCCCCGCAACGCCGAGCCCGCGCCACTGGCCCAGCCCTTCCTCAATTCGCGCAAGTTCGTCTTGTCCGGTCGCGTTCGGATATTCGTGCGCGATCAGCCACGCACACTCGCCGACGAAGATCAGCAACAGCGCCGCGGCCACGATTTGCGGCCTTCCGAATCGTTGTGATGAAAAGATTGCAGACATTGGCAGGACGGTTTGTTTTACCATGTCTCGGCGCGTCAGGGAAAACTGCAATGGATCAACCACCAGAAGCTAATTTACCCGAATC
>DATATW010000189.1:0-3846 GCA_036268595.1 Terriglobales bacterium | reverse complement strand
CGCCAACCCGGGCGTATCGAGAATCGCACCCAGCAACAGCAGGCACCGCCGAGTGTCTTTTTCGCGCGCGGCTTTGATGAGCACATCGCTCACTTCCGTATCGCTCGCGAACTTTTCGGAACCTTGCAGCAGCCAGACATCAAGTTGCCCTTCGGTCGTTCGCAAATCCGAAGTCAACTCCGTGTGATACCCCTCGGGATCGTCGACCAGAAATCCCGGATGCACCTTGAAAAACTTCGCCAGCATCGCCCGCGACGACTGAGTCATGTGCGGCCGCGATCCGTTTTCGATCTGCGAGAGATACGACTGGCTCAGCGTTTTCTCTTTCCTGCCCTTCTTCGCCCCTTTTGCTCGTCCGTCTCCCGCTTCCTCTTGCATGGCGCGAACCAGCTCAAGCTGCGTCAGGGGACGGCCCAGTCCGCGAAGCGAGCCTTCCACTTCCCTGAGATACCGGATTTTCTCGCCCAGCCGCATGTCGTTCTTATTTCAGATCGAGATATTTATATTGCTATTTGCAATATATGTCAAGCAATGGATATCCCAGCGAATCAGCAACATGGAGCAGCCTTTCCGTCTTACCCGAAGGAAAGAATGAATGCGACTGAATTGTTCAGCGTAGGGCGGACGTTTTCATCCGCCCCTAGGGGGCGTCGGCGACCGACCGAATCTCGGTTCTTGTTGGTGGTAAGGAAACCGAGATCCCTCGCGTTGCTCAAAGATGACAAGCTTTCTTGAGGATAACTCTTGAGAAGGATCCTACAGGCCGGCTTCAATCCGCGAGCGCGGATCCAAATAATCTCGCAGCGCGTCGCCAATGAAGTTGAAACTCAGCACGGCAAGCATCACAGCCAGCGCGGGAAAGAGTACGAGATGAGGTGCGTCAAAAAGGTGCGCGCGGCCATCATTGAGCATCGCTCCCCAACTCGCGGTCGGCGGAGGAACGCCGAGCCCGAGAAAGCTCATCGTCGCTTCGGCCAAAATCGCTCCCGCCATGCCAATTGCAGACTGTACGACCACCGGCTGAATGATATTCGGGAGAATATGCCGCGTGACAATACGCAGATCACTCGCCCCTATCGCCCGCGCGGCCTCGACGAATTCACGTTCGCGAGCGGCAAGAACTTGTCCGCGGACAAGGCGGGCATAGCCGACCCATCCGCTGAGCGAAAGCGCGATCACGAGATTCGTGATGCCGGGCCCACGGAAAGCCACAAACGCAATCGCAATCAGAATTCCAGGGAACGAAAGAAACGCGTTCATCACGACGACGTTGAAGAACTGATCGATCCATCCACCGTAGTATCCGGCGATCGAGCCGATGATGAGGCCAAGCGACAACGAACTCAGCACCACAGAGCCGCCGACGAACATCGAGATGCGCGCGCCGTAAATGACGCGGGAGAGAATATCGCGGCCGAGTTCGTCAGTGCCGAGCCAATGAGAATGCGAAATCGTGGTCAGGCGCGTCGGGAGATCGATGGCCGCAGGATCGTGCGGCGCGATCCAGGGCGCGAACAAGGCGAATACCACGAAAATGATCACGAGCGCCACTCCGGTTGCGGCGAGTGGGTTGTGCCGCGCGTTCTTCAACATGCTTTCGCGGAACGAGATGGCGGCTGAGGACATGAAACGAGATCTTACATTACGGCAAAACGTGCTTGAGCTCGCACACTGATTGTGTTCTCATATAAGAAGTAGCGAAAACGCGAGCGCAAGTCTGCCAGCGCGCCAAAACCTCCACCCCTTAGCCGTTACCTTTCAAAGGAGGAAAAATCATGAATAAAGTTTCGTATATTCCCAAAGACTACAACTCTATTACGCCCTACCTGATCGTCAAAGGTGCAGCTCAGGCGATCGAATACTACAAGAAAGTTTTCGGGGCCACAGAGTTGCTTCGCATGAACGGTTCCGATGGCAAAGTCGGCCACGCCGAGCTGAAGATTGGAAACTCGCACATCATGCTGGCCGATGAGAATCCATCGATGGGCCAGGGACACACCAGCGCGGCCACGATCGGCACAAGTCCGGTGAGTTTGTATGTTTACCTGCCGGATGTGGACGCCGTCGTGAAACGCGCGGCAACGGAAGGAGCCAAAATCCTGAAGCCGGTCGAGAACCAGTTTTATGGAGATCGTTCCGGCTTCATTCAAGACCCCTTCGGTCACCTCTGGGGCGTAGCCACGCACGTGGAAGATGTGTCACCCAAAGAACTCGAAGAGCGAATGAAGAAGATGGCGCCGGCCGCGTAGCCGCAAAGTCCGCTAATTCCTTCAGGCGGGGCGAAATTCCCCGCCTTTCTTTCTTAGCATTCGGCAACTCGCCAGCGCGAACCTTTTCTCCGTGTGAAAGCCATCATCGGGCTGTGACCTGGTGATGGGCGGATTCATAAGTTCCTTCATCCAGTCCTGCAAATTTCGCTTTTCCACGATACTTCTTCATCAAGTTCTTGAATCGTTTCAACGAGCCGTCCGGAACCCGGCGCACGTGGATCTGCCGCTCGCGCAGACGCGTTCGTGCGATGTCGTAGGAGGATTGCATTCGCATGAGTGTGTCCATCTTCACTCCAAAGGCTTTTTCAATCCGGAGCGCCATGTCGCCAGAGAGAGATGCTTTGCTGTTCAGCAAGCTCGACAGAGCTGGACGGGAAACCCTTAGGGTGGCTGCGGCAGCGGTCACCGAAAGTCCCGCGGGTTGAATGATCTCCGTCCGAATAAAATCTCCCGGATGGGGCGGATTCTTCATGGGCATCGCTTATTCTCCTTAAGTTAGTGGTAGTCTTCCAGATTCAGCTCGCGGATTTCATGCTCCGCCCTGTCGATGCGAAACGTTAGACGCTGATTTCGGGTAACACTAAGACTCCATACTCCTTTGCGGTCGCCGGTCAAAATATGCGCTTTCCAGGCAGTAAGGGCATCCAACTCCTTGGCATTCTGCATGTTGTCGAGAAAAGCCAGCATCTTCCGAAGTTTTTCCGCCGCATCGGGCGGAACGCCTTTCGCGCTGTCTTCCGCATAAAGCCGTTTCAGACCTTTATGGGCAAAACCCCGGATCTTCACTGCCCCAAACTGTAGCCTGTTACTTTACGCTTGTCAACAGTGGTCGGCATTCTCGATTCGAACTGCATGGCCTTCTTTTGGGGGAGGAGAGCTTCAGGTCGTGGACTGCCAAGGTTGCCGTCTACTGCCGAATCCTCGGATTCGCCACCGAGTACATCACATCCGTCAGAAAGTTTACTGCCACATAGGTTAGGCCAATAGCCAGAATGCATCCCTGCACCAGAAAATAATCGCGATTGGAGATGGCCTGGATCGTCAATCGTCCGAGGCCAGGCCAGGAAAAGATGGTTTCGGTGACGATCGCGCCGGCCAGCAGCGCTCCGAATTGCAGGCCAAGGACGGTCAGCACCGGAATCATCGCGTTGCGAAGCGCATGTCGATAAACCACCGTGCGCTCGGGCAGGCCCTTGGCGCGGGCGGTGCGAATGTAGTCCTGGCTGAGTTCTTCGAGCATGGAAGTGCGCACCATGCGGGTGAGGATCGCGGCCAGCGCGCTGCCCATGGTGATGGCAGGAAGAACGATGTTCGCAAACGAGCCTGCGCCGGAGACCGGAAGCCATCCGGCCTTGATTGCGAACAGCAGAATCAGAATCGGTCCCAGCGCAAAGTTCGGAAACGACAGCCCGAAGAGACTGACAACGGACAAGACTCGGTCATCCCAACGGTTGCGGCGCCGCGCGGAGTGGACTCCAGCAGGGATCGAGAGCACGATTGCTACCAGCAGACTCGCCAGAGTGAGGCGCAGCGTATAGGGATAGCGCTGCTCGAGCAACTTCGTCACTGTCTGGTT
>DATATW010000188.1:0-11205 GCA_036268595.1 Terriglobales bacterium | reverse complement strand
GGTGCGGCCACAGAGTTCAGCGCAAGAGATGGCTGTGACCAATTCCTCTCGCAGTGTTTCGCACTTCTGGTTGTGTGGGGAATGTTCCTCGAAGCTGACCCTGGTCTTCGATCAACTCAAAGCCGTCGTGGTAAAACCCAGCGTCGCGGCCTGATAGCCGCCCATCATACAAAAACATCGTTGGAAAAGCGCTTCGCAACGTGTGCGATGGGCTGACTTTTTACACAAAATTTTTGAAGTGCGGGGGCTTTTCGGAAACTTTAGGGAGGCGGCAGGCGCCGGTACAAAGGGGAGGTACGACCAACGCCTGCCTTCCGTCTCCTTCGCGTTGGGGCTGAATGTATGTTTAATTCAATACAAAACCCTCTGACCATCCGGTAAATACTGTATTTTTCAATTTGTTGTTTGAAGAATGACCAGACAAAGGTTAGTGCCTTGTTTGCATCAATTTACAGGCAAGAAAGCGCGATTTTAGGATTCAGTCTCAACGCAATGGCCAATAACTCACCTGATTTAGAAAGCACGGATTTCCGATCTTACCCTGAGATTGGGGACTATGCGGTCATCGGCGACTGCCGGAGTGCAGCTCTAGTCTCAAAATACGGTTGGATAGATTGGCTCTGCTGGCCGCGCTTCGATTCCCCGTCGATCTTTGCCGCTTTGCTCGATCGCGAACGTGGCGGCTTCTGGAGAATTTCTCCTATCGGGCCATTCTCGATCGAACGCGAATATTTGGACGGATCGAACGTGCTGCAAACAAAATTTCAGACATCCGGGGGTGTGGTTACTCTAACTGACTTGATGCCGGTGAGGGATTCGATCAGGTTACTCATGGTGCCTGATCATGAAATAATCCGCCGGCTCAGTTGCGCGGACGGCGAAGTGGAAATCGAAATTGAGCTGGCGCCGCGCGCGAACTATGGAGAAACGATTCCGCCGATTCGAGATTGCGGCAAGCTTGGGATCCGGATCGATAATGGCCATGGCGTTTACTGGCTGCGCGGCGACGCTTCTTTTCAGATTGCGAATTCCTCAGTGCTTGCAAGAGCCACTCTGCGCGCCGGCGACACGCTGAGTTTCTCCTTTAGCTACACAGAGAACGCTCCGGCCGTGCTGCCGCCGGTCGAGCATCTAGCCGAACGCGTAGAAACCTGCATCAAGTGGTGGGAGAACTGGACCGCGCAGCTGAAATACGACGGCGATTTTCAAGATGAGGTCATGCGTAGCGCTCTGGCTCTGAAACTCATGATTTTTTCGCCTTCGGGCGCCATCATAGCCGCGCCTACCACTTCCCTGCCTGAGCGCATTGGTGGCGACCTTAATTGGGATTACCGTTATTGTTGGCTGCGTGATGCCTCTCTCACCATTCGCGCCCTGATCGAGCTTGGCTTCTGGGCCGAGGCGACAAGCTTTCTTGACTGGATGTTGCATGCCACCCGGCTAACACAGCCGCAATTGAGAATCCTGTATTCGCTCTACGGGAATCAGCCGCCCAAAGAACGGACGTCAAAGGTCCTGCGGGGATATCGAGGATCAAGCCCGGTAAGAATCGGCAACGCCGCGCGCGACCAGTTGCAACTGGACGTTTATGGCGAGGTGGTGGATGCGGCCGCTCAGTTCGCCTTTCACGGGGGCGAACTGGATCGCGAGATGCAGAAAGCGCTTCTAGGTTTTGGAGACTATGTCGCCAAACATTGGGACTCGCCCGATCAGGGTATATGGGAGCCGCGAACCAATCCACGGAACCACACCCATTCGCGCCTTCTGTGCTGGACCGCTCTGGATCGCCTCATTTCACTGAGTGAGCAAGGCAAGCTAAAACGTGCTCCACTGGATGAATATAAAACCCAGGCTGAAGCCATCCGCCAGCAGATCCAGCTGCGCGCCTGGAACGAGAACTTGCAGAGCTATGTAAGCGAACTGGAGGGCGAAAAACTGGATTCCAGCCTGCTGCTGCTCTCCTGGTACGGATTCGAAAAAGCTGATGCACCCAGAATGCGATCGACATATCGCAAATTGCGTGAGCGCCTGAGTACTCCGGAGGGTTTGCTTTATCGCTCGGAAGACCTGCCGCCCGAGGGCACGTTTGCTATTTGCAGCTTCTGGGAAGCAGAGTACCTGGCCTTAGGCGGCGGAACAACGCGGCAGGCGCGAGAACTCATCGATACGCTTACAAAGTATCGCAACGACCTAGGCCTTTACGGTGAGGAGATTGACGGCAATACCGGTCAGGCACTGGGCAATTTTCCGCAGGCTTTCACTCATGTGGGATACATTGGCGCGGCGCTTTCACTGAATCAACGGGAAAAAGGTGAGCAGCAGCTGGCCCACCGTCCGGAAAGCGCTACGCCACAACCCTCAAATACAAAGCAGGAATCATGAATTGGGAAAGCTGGATACTATCGGGATTTGTCGCCACACTGTCACTCTCTACTCTGCTGGTGACCAGTCAAGGTCTGCGTCTCACCCGCATGAATGTTCCCTATCTGCTGGGAACAATCATTACTCCGGAACGCGAACGCGCCCGACTGTATGGCTTTCTCGGGCACCTGATTAATGGCTGGATTTTCTCGCTTCTCTACGTCTACATATTCGAAGCGCGGCACATGGTGAATTGGTGGTTTGGGCTGCTGCTGGGACTAGCCCATGCCATGGTTTTGCTTACGGTGGGGATGACACTGCTGCCAAGCATCCATCCCCGGATGGCAACCGAGCGGAAAGGACCCAGCGCTCGACGACAACTGGAGCCGCCGGGATTTATGGCTCTCAATTACGGGTACCAGACGCCAATTTCGGTCTTTATAGCGCACGCCGCGTTTGGTGCGATATTGGGCTCACTTTATCACTTGCATTAAGACAACCGTACCCCCGCCGCGTCCATCCGATGATGAGGAATTTACTCACGGAGAAGACAATGAATCCATTGCGAGAAGTTGAATCTCTCGGCCAGTCCATCTGGCTAGATTACATGCGGCGTGACCTAGTTACGACAGGCAAACTTCAGCAGCTCATCGATGAAGATGGCATCAGCGGCATCACCAGTAATCCTACGATTTTCGAAAAAGCGATTTCCTCAGGCAGTGATTATGATTCAGCCATTCAGGAAATTCTGCATGACTCGCCACAGATAGATTCCGCAGCTCTGTTTGAGCAGTTGGAAGTGGAAGACATTCGTATGGCGGCAGACATTTTGCGACCAACTTACGATCGTACAGAAGGGGCTGACGGTTTTGTGAGTATCGAAGTCAATCCGCATTTAGCGTACGACACCGTCGGCAGCGTTGCCGAGGCCCAGCGTCTGTGGAACGAAGTGGACCGCCCGAACGCGATGGTGAAAATTCCCGCAACCGTGGAAGGGCTTGCGGCAATAGAGCAACTGATCGCCAATGGCATTAACGTAAATGCGACTTTGATCTTTTCTGTGAGCCAATATGATGACGTATCGCGGGCATATTTGAGAGGTATTGAGCGCACCCGCGATCCGCTGGAAGTGGCTTCGGTCGCATCATTCTTCGTAAGCCGCGTAGATACTGCTATTGATAAGGCATTGGGGGAAGTCGGCACTCCGGAAGCATTAGCTCTGCGCGGAAAGGCTGGGATCGCGAACGCGAGACTCGCCTATCTTCGGTTCCGAGAAGTGTTTCCAGGGAACCAAGGTGAGAAACTGGAAGGCAAGAAAGTGCGGCTGCAACGGCCCCTGTGGGCGAGTACCAGCACCAAGAACAAGGTCTATTCAGACGTGCTTTACGTGGAAAACCTGATCGGGAAAGACACTATCAACTCTGTCCCTCCAGAGACTCTGGAGGCATTTCGCCATCACGGTCGCGCGAAACTCAGCTTGATCGAGGACCAGTCCGCTGCACAGGACGTAATTGGCAGGTTGCAGGCGATGAATATCAACATGCGCTCGGTTGGTATGGAGTTAACGGAAGAAGGCGTGGAAAAATTTGAGAGTTCCTACGACAACCTTATTGCTTCACTCGAACGCAAGCGGAGGACCTTGCAGCAAAAATCTGCAGCTTAAAATGGCGAGCTCGACCGCGTAATGTTATAGGTACTCGATAGCGATGGTTGCGCAAGCAATCATTTGCGCATCTCAGTATGCGCAAACCGATGGCGGCGCGGGTTTTTATCGTTTCCCCGCCTGGGCTCGGATGAAGCCGAACGATGTCAGTCCGGGCCACGTCATCTTTTTAGCCGCACCTACAGATTGCCAATCTTTTTCCATCCCTCACTTTGACAACGCCGCCTGATTAGTCTGGTTGTTCGATCCTACCTGCGCCAGCAGACCTTGATCCTCCTGCTGCAATGCCTCCGGCAACTTAGCATAGGAGAGGTTCGCCGCCTGCTCTTGCCCCTGCGTGATCATGTACTGAACAAATGTCTTGAGCATCTGCGTCTTGCCGGTGTCTTTGCCTTCTTTCGGAATGAGCAGAAAGGTAAGTCCGGAAATCGGATACGCATCTTTCGCCGTTGCCGGCGGATCAACGATGGGTGTCCGAATATCTTTCGCCAGCTCCTGGCTGAATCCCTCAATGGCCGCGGTCGCTCCATCTGCGGTCGGCTCAACCCACGATCCGGCGCGATTTTTTATAGACGCCACGGGAAGTTTATTTTGCGTCGCGTAAGTGAGCTCGACGTAACCTATGCCTCCGGCCATCTGCTTCACGATGCCCGTCACGCCTTCGCTTCCCTTCCCGCCCACGCCCGTTGGCCAGCTTACGGAAATGCCTTTCCCCACCTGCTTCTCCCATTCAGGACTCACTTTGGCGAGGTAAGTGGTGAAGATATTCGATGTCCCGCTGCCGTCTGAACGATGCGCAACCAGAATATCGGTTTCCGGAAGTCTGATTGCAGGATTGTCTCTGACGACAGCGGGATCATGCCAGGACTTGATTTTGCCCAGGTAAATTCCAGCCAGTGTGCCGGCGCTCAATCTGAGTGGCTTTTTCAGGTCCGGTAGATTGTAAGTAATGCAAACCGGCCCGGCGCTCTCTGCGATTTGAACTATAGGCGGCATTTCTTTGAGCTGCTGATCGTCGAGTGCCGCATCGCTGGCGCCGAAATCCACCAGACCTTTTTTCAACTGCTGAATGCCGCCGCCGCTGCCGATCGATTGATAATTGATTTGCACGCCCGAATGGGTTCTCTGAAAATCGCTGATCCAACGGCTCATCAATGGATAAACGAAGGTGCTTCCGGCGCCAGTCAGGCTATTCGCATTTTGATTTTGAACGGAAAGATTTTGTGATCCTGAGTTGCAGGCAAGCAATCCGCCTAGGATCATGGTCGCCAGGAACAGCCCGGCGGTTCGGCACATGGAAAAAGACACAGGTCCTCCTCAACAGATTCGCGATTTTCGGGTTTTGTGATGCAGGAGAATGATTAATAAATGGTTAAATTTCGGCGAGGCTAACTTGAATAGTCAGCGTTGATCTTGACATATTCGGACGTAAGATCGGTGGTGAGAAAATCAAGCGCGGCTTTTCCACGGCCGAGCCGCACCCCGATTTTGCATTCGGGCTTTGCCAACTCCTGGTGCGCTGCCTCGTGATCGAAGGCATACGAGGTCCCGGCTCGGCATACCGTTTGTTTTCCGATTGAAATGTGGATTTTTTTTGGATCAACCGGAATGCCGCTTCTTCCCACAGCCGCCAGAATTCTTCCCCAGTTTGGGTCCGCACCCGCCCAGGCAGTTTTCACCAGCAGTGAATGCGATATGGCGCGCGCGATCTGCAACGCCTCGGCCCGGCTTTGGGCCTGTTCGATTCTCAGCCGGATCATATGTTGCACCCCTTCGCCGTCGGCAATGATCTGCTCGGCCAACGACCGACAGACGGTCAGCAGAGCGCGATCAAATTCCTTGCGAACCGTTTGGTATGAAATTCCGCTCACACCTGAAGCCAGGAGCAGTACCGTGTCGTTGGTCGAGGTGTCTCCATCAATCGAGATGGTGTTGAAACTTTCTTCACATGCCTTACGCAATGCGGTTTTTAGTTCGACCGGCTTTGCCGCGACGTCGGTCAGGAGATACACCAGCATGGTTGCCAGCTGCGGATGAATCATGCCCGCGCCTTTGGCGGCTCCGGTTATAGCGCCGCGGCCAGATCTCAATGGCACGCTGGCGAGTTTGGGGTTGGAGTCGGTGGTGAGGATGGCTTCAGAAAACTGCTGCAGATGCTCGAGCGAACCGCCCGCGCCCGAAATCAGCGGCTTGAGTTGCGATGTGATCTTTCCAACCGGCAGTGGAACCCCGATAATTCCAGTAGAGGAAGGAATGATTTCCTGCGCCCTCAAATTGAGCAGGCTCGCCGCCGCGGCGCAAACTTTTTTACAGTCGCGAATTCCGGCCTGACCTGTGGCGCAATTAGCATTGCCGGAATTCACGATGACCGCCTGCACTCGGCCTTTGCTTCTCGCAAGCGATGCGCGGCCCACTTCGACTGGCGCGGCGGTCACAAGATTGCGGGTGAACAGTGCCGCCGCAGAAGTTTTGGGTTCCGCGATAATCAGCGCCAGATCGGGCTTTCCACTAGCTTTGATGCCCGCCTTCACTGCGGAAAACTTGAAACCTTTGGGAAGAAAGACCGGACCGGACGGGATCATACCTGCAGTTTCACCAGAAAGTTTGCCGGCTCGGGCAGAATTGCAAACCTTGGCAATTCTCCCTTGACCATGGCAACTTCATCGCAGCAATGGTAGCGGGGACACACGCAGCAATCTTTGTTGATCTTGTCTGGCAGGTCTTCCCGCTGGGCGACGTCAAAGCCAAGCTTGGCGAAGAATTGTGGGCTGCGGGTGAAAAGGCAAATGCAACTTACCTGGTGCTTGCGGGCTTCTGACATCAGCGACTGCACCAGCAACTCGCCTCCGCCACGCTTCTGATAATTTTTTTCGACGGTGATCGAGCGGATTTCGGCAAGATGCGTGCCATACAAGTGCAGAGCGCCGCACCCGATCACCTGTCCGGCTTCTTCGAGCACAATAAAATCGCGGACGTTTTCGCACAATTCGGCCAAGGACCGCGGCAAAAGCGTCCCGTCGGTGGAGTACGTCCCGATCAGGTCGTGAATGCGTTCGGCATCGGGCAGCAAGGCTTCACGCGTGTGCATGGGCCTCCTCGTGAACGGAGCCGAGCTTTTTGCGGGCCGCGGCCAGCGACTCACGAACTCGTGCGGGCGCGGTGCCGCCAGCAACGTCGTGAATGCCCAAGACATTTTCGAGCTTCACGAAATCGTAAAAATCATCGCCGAAGTGAGAGTCGATATTCCGCAGTTGTTCAATCGTAAGGTTCTGCAATTCGCATTGTTTGTCTAATGCCAGCCGTACCGCTTTTCCGATCTGTTCATGGGCGATGCGAAAAAGAACGCCTTTGCGGGTGAGATAAGTGGCCGCGGCGAAAGCGTTCATGTGGCCGGTTGAAGCAGCGCTCTGCATGCGCTCGAAGTTAAGCTCGACAGCGCCCATCCATCCCGCCACCAACGGCAACAACAGCGCGACAGTTTCGGTGGCGTAAAACAGCGGCTCCTGAGTTTCCTGCAGGTCTTTGTTATAGGCGAGCGGCAAGCCTTTGACGGCGATCATGAGTGCCGTAGCATCTCCAATCACGCGGGCTGCCTTCGCGCGAGTGAGTTCCAGTAAGTCGCCATTCATTTTTTGCGGCATGGCGCTGCTGCCGGTGGAGTATGCCTCCGGCAAATGCACGAATCCATATTCCTGAGTGGAGAACAGAAGCATCTCCTCGGCCCACCGGCTGAGGTGGAGAGCCAGCAACGAAAGTGCATTTGCAAATTCGAGAACAAAATCCCGGTCGCTAGTGGCATCGATGCTATTTGCGGTGGGAGAATCGAAGCCAAGCTCACTCGCCATTAATTCGCGGTCCAGCGGCAACGTCGATCCGGCAACCGCTGCCGATCCGAGTGGACACACGTTGGCGCGCTTGCGGCAATCGGCAAGACGGTCGCGATCGCGGAAGAGCATTTCTCCAAAAGCTAAGAGCCAGTGCGCCACCAGGACAGGCTCGGCCCGCTGCATATGCGTATATGCAGGCATAGCGGCTTGGCCCGCCTGTTCCGCGCGATCGAGGAACGTTGAAATTAATGTCGCAAGCGCTTCGCTGATTTCGTCACAACCTGCGCGAACATAAATTCGCAGGTCGGTGGCGATCTGTTCATTGCGGCTGCGGCCACTGTGCAGTTTGTATCCGGCATCGCCGATGAGCGCAACCAATTGCTTTTCGACAAAATGATGCACGTCTTCTGCTTCGGCGTCGTTCACGAATTCCGTCGAATCCGCAGCCTGCTCTCCGATCTGATCGAGGCCGCGCAATATAGCTTCCAATTCCTCTGCCGAAAGCACTCCCGCCTGCTTGAGGGCGCGAGCATGCGCGGCACTAGCCTCCAGTTCGCATTCGAGCAGTCGGCAATCAAACTCAAACGAGCGCTGCCATTGCTCAAACGAAGGATCGAGCGGCGCGCGAAATCGGCCCGACCACATCTTCATCGCACGACCTCAGCTTTTTCCTGTTTTCTCTGCGTTCTCAGTCCATCCTCCGCGTTCTCTGCGGTTAAAGGATTTTGCTTTTTTCCGCGGCTCAGCGCACGCGAACGGGAGGGCAAGCCAAGAATACGAATGAATCCCGCCGCATCTTTCTGATCGTAACTGTCGCCCATGGTGAAGGACGAAAGATCAGTACGATAGAGCGAGTAATCCGACTTCCGGCTCAGCACAGAAACATTTCCTTTATAAAGAGACAGCGTGACTGTGCCCGTAACTTGCTTTTGAGTGCTCTCGACAAACGCATCCAGCGCTTCGCGAAGCGGCGTGAACCACAGCCCGTAATAAACCAGCTCAGCATATTTGAGCGCAATGTGCTGCTTGAAATGCATAACGTCGCGTTCGCAACACAGGGATTCGAGTTCGCGATGCGCCGCAATCAATAAAGTTCCGCCTGGCGTTTCGTAGCATCCCCGCGACTTGATTCCCACGAAACGATTTTCGACAATGTCCACCCTCCCAACCGCATTTCTTCCACCGATTTCATTCAGCAAGTCGACCAGCGAAACCGGATCGAGCCGCATACCATTGACCCCGACTGGCATGCCATTTTCAAATTCGATCTCGACCTTTTCCTCCCGATCCGGCGCTTCCTGCGGAGATTTCGAAATTTGCCAGGTGCTTTCGAATGGGGCGTTGGCAGCATCTTCCAGCTCTCCGCCCTCATGACTGATGTGCCAGAGATTACGATCGCGGCTGTGTATTTTGTCGCGGCTGGCTGAAACCTGTATGCCGTGAGCTTCGGCGTAATCGAGGCAATCCTCGCGCGATTTCAAATTCCACTCCCGCCAGGGCGCAATCACCTTCAGCTCCGGGGCCAGCGCTTGATAGGTCAACTCGAACCGCACCTGGTCATTGCCCTTGCCGGTGCAGCCATGGGAGACAGCAGTTGCACCTTCGCGCAAAGCTACTTCCACCTGATGCTTGGCGATTACCGGACGCGCCATCGAAGTTCCAAGCAAATATTTGTGCTCATAAACCGCACCCGCCTTCAGCGCCGGAAAAACGTAACCGGTGAGGAATTCCTCGCGCAGATCCTCGACCACAACTTTGCTGGCGCCAGTTTTGTAGGCCTTCTCAACTACAGCTTCAATGTCGTCGCCCTGGCCAACGTCAGCCACCATCGCGATCACGTCGTAAGAATAGTTTTCCTTCAGCCACGGAATGATGATCGAAGTATCAAGGCCTCCGGAATATGCGAGGACAACTTTTTCAGGCATGAGCGCTCCTCAAGGGCTGACGGCCTTTGCCGCCTATCAGCATCATTAAAATTGCTTTCTGCACGTGCATGCGGTTCTCCGCCTGATCGAACACAACTGAACTGGCGGAATCGATCACCGCGTCAGTGACTTCTTCATTGCGATGCGCCGGCAGGCAGTGCATGAACACGGCGTGCGGGGCAGCTTCCGACATCAGCTTCTCGTTAACTTGGTAGGGCGGGAAAATCCGCGCCCGTTCCTCGGTTTCATGTTCGTGACCCATGCTGGTCCACGCATCGGTGTAGATCGCATCCGCGCCTTTCACTGCGCGATGCGGATCGGTCAGCAATTCAATTCTCGCGCCCGTACTCTTTGCAATGTCGTGAGCGTCAGCAAGAATTTGCGGATTCGGGCCGTAGCCTTTGGGCGTCGCGATACGAATCGTCGATCCCAGCAACGCTGACGTCAGCAACAACGAGTGCATGACATTATTTCCGTCGCCGACATATGCCAGACAAATCTTTTTCAGATTTCCGAATTTCTCGTGAAGCGTAAAGTAATCGGCCAGTGCCTGGCAGGGATGCTCGACCTCGCTAAGAGCGTTGATCACCGGTACACACGCAAGTTCCGCCATACCTTCGACAGTTTCGTGCGCGAAGGTGCGCAGCACAATGCCGCCGACCCATCGTTCCAGATTGTGTGCGATGTCGCTCAGAGTCTCACGAGCGTCCAGGCGCTCATGCCGCTGATCGACAAACGTGACCGTCCCGCCGAGGCCGCAAATCCCAGCCTCGAAGGTCAGGCGCGTGCGCAGCGATGGCTTTTCGAAAAACATAGCTATGTGCTTTCCGGCTAGCGCGCTGCGGAAATCCTGCGGACGCGCTTTCATCAGCGCTGCCAAGTGGAAAAGCGATTCCACTTCAACCGGCGACAAATCGCGGATCGACACCAGGTCTCTACCTGGGATGCTGCTAATGGCCGCTTGCGGTTGTGGCGGCGCGGTGAGTGTCTGGCTGCTCACTAGTGGCTCCTTTCAGACTGCTTGCGTTTTCCGTCGTTTACCTTTGTGTGCTTCGTGGTTCTTGATTTCGTTCCTGATTTCGCGAGCGCGAGATCCAGCGCGCGCACTACCTCATCGACATGCCTTTTCTCGATGATGTACGGCGGAAGAAACCGCAATACGGTTTCATGAGTACGGTTGATGAGAATTCCTTTCGCGAGCAGCTCGCTCACCACGGCTTTCGCCGTTTCACTTGAGTCGAGATCCACTGCCAGCATCAGGCCCATACCGCGCACGTCTTTCACCGCGGGATGCTTGGATTGAAGCTGTTTCAGCTGCGCGGTGAAATAGTTCCCTAACTTCGTGATGTGCGGAAGCAAATGATCGAGTTGGCGTAGAAATTCAATAGCCACCGCAGAAGCCAGCGGTCCCCCTCCGAAAGTTGTGCCG
>DATATW010000187.1:0-4040 GCA_036268595.1 Terriglobales bacterium | reverse complement strand
CGGGCGGCCGGGCCCTGGCCGATCAGGATGTCGAGTTTGTAATCTTCCAATGCGGAGTAAAGAATTTCCTCGAGGGCGGGCTGCAGGCGATGGACTTCGTCGATAAAAAGCACCTGCTTATCTCGCAAGTTGGTCAGGATTGCTGTGAGGTCGCCCTTAATTTGCAGTGTAGGCCCAGATGTCTGCTGAAAAGCCACCCCGAGCTCGTTGGCGATGATGGTAGCCAGTGTGGTCTTGCCCAGCCCGGGAGGCCCATAGAGAAGCACGTGGTCGAGCGCCTCGGCGCGAGATTTGGCGGCCTCAATAGCGACTGCCAGATTTTCTTTCACCTTCGACTGACCGATGAACTCGCCAAGCCGCTGCGGACGGAGTTTCAGCTCAAAAGAGGAATCATCTTCGACTGGAGCGGCTGAAACCAGGCGATCTTTGAGATCAGGATTTGCTTTGGCAGCCACTGGCCGGATAGTACCACGAGCGCCGAAACTGAAAACAGTTGCAGAGACCGGACGAAGGTGATGTTTGTCCACAGTTGGGCAACTACCCGGACTCTGAATCAGGAGCTCGCAAAGCTGACAAATTCGGTTGCAAGATGCTGGATTTCCTACCAACCGCAGCCTAGGATATTCGCATCTTCCTATCAGCACAAAAGTTGAAAACTTAATTCGGCGGAGGATCTAATGAAGAAAGAGAAAATGTTGCGGAACTTACTAATCGGCACCGGCGTGTACCTGCTGGAATCGCTGCGGGATCGTGCGGGCGATAAGTTTGAAAATATCAGCGACATCGCACGCGACACTTATGAAGAAGCATCACGGCGGGCGAGCCGCGCAACCGAGGCAATTCAAGGCAACGACACTCATTACCTGAGCACCACGGCGGCGCTGCTGATTGGTGTGGGCGTCGGCGTAGGAGTGGGATTGCTGCTGGCTCCGTCCAGCGGCGAAGAGACCCGGGGCAGTATCACCAATAAAGTACAGGAGTTCGGTGACCGGGTACGCGATAAGTTCAATGATCAGAAGCGCGAATCTGGCAGCGCCAGCTACGGAACATAAATACAGCTCAGGGGAAAGGTCGTCCGTTTGGACGACCTTTTCACTCTTGGCGTCGGATGAGGACACGCAAAACTGCGGGCAAAAAGCGTTTACCCCAGAGATCGCTGAGTCAAAGCCGAGTTCGCAGAGAAACCACTAGAAGCAAAAAACGTCTGCATTTGCCGCATCCTTTCTGCCTCTGATACAACTCAGGCTTGAGTACGGCCAACCTTAATCCCCACAATGCTGTGCTGCTGTTTTTTGCAGCCCTGCTCGGAGGCGCGCTGAACGCGGTCGCCGGGGGCGGAAGCTTTGTTTCTTTTCCCACCTTGTTGTTCACGGGCGTTCCCGCGGTGCCCGCCAACGCCACCAACACAGTTGCTCTCTGGAGCGGGTTGAGCTTCAGCGGCAGGGCCTTCCGCCATCATTTAAAAGTGCGACGGCGTGTCTTGTGGTCTCTGGTTAGCGTCAGCTTTGCCGGGGGCGCGGTTGGCGCGCTTTTGCTGCTGCGAACTCCGGGACAGACCTTTTTAAAAATCCTGCCCTGGCTGATGCTCTTTGCGGTGCTGCTGTTCATCTTTGGTCCAAAACTATCGCGCAATGTGCGTGTAGTGCAGAATCCCAGCGGAAAGGCGATTCTGGCAGCTTCGTGCTTTCAGCTGCTGGTCTCGATCTACGGCGGCTATTTCGGCGGAGGTATGGGATTCGTAATTCTCGCCATGCTGACTGCCTTTGGGATGGCTGACATTCACGAGATGAATGCTTTCAAAACCGTTCTGAGCAGCGCCACCAATGGCGTCGCAGTAATTATTTTTATTTCGCGCCACGCAGTGTACTGGCCACAGGCGCTGGTGATGGTCTGCGGTGCCGCAGTGGGCGGCTATTTCGGGGCCCGCTATTCCCTGCGCCTGCCGCAGGCGCTAGTGCGCTGGTTTGTGATTGCCGTAGGTGCGGTTATGAGCACATATTTTTTTATCCGCGCCTACTGAGTTACGAATGAATCACTGCAGAGGTGCGGAGATGTGTTCGTGGACCACCAGCCACTTTCCGCCTTGCTGCTCAAACACGACCGTCCAGCGGAAGGTGCCCAGGTCCACTTTGCCATCTTTGTGAGTCATCTCCTCTTTCACGGTCGCCGTTCCCCAAACATATTTTCCGGCAGGATGCAGTTCCGCGTCATCATTGACGGTGAACTTCGCGCTCTTGAAATCGGCCACAACCTGGCGCACGCCTTTTTGATATTCATCCCAGCTGGAGTATTTCAAAGGCGCGATATCGAAAAAGGTGTGCGGCCCGGTTGCATAAAACTGGGCCACATTGGCGGGATCAAGCGTGCTCCAGCCGTCCCAGATTTTTTGCAAGTGGGCTTTGTCAGGGCCGAAGCCCTTCACGGTCTTACTTTTCGGCACGGCAGAAGCGGTGGTGCAGGCAACGCACAAGATCAAGGCAAGGAAATAAGATTTCATTTTCTCCTCCTGGGGCGAGGAATTCTTGCATGACGAGTGAGAAATGGCAAGGGATACGGCACCGATTTTATGGTCTACTGCATTTTTTAGGGTAAGTTTGCCGCTTCTTACACGTGAGGGTCGCAGACTAATTACTTCGTTGCGTCCAAAGTCGCTCGACGGACAAGCCGAGGGTGGCTGTCTCCAAGTAATCCTTTTTGGGTGATCTTTTCTGGTGATCTTCGCGGCGGTGGACGGGCGTCCCTATGCTGTGCGGCGCGAGATTTCGGGGTGCTACACTTACAAGCTTTCTGCGGAGGCGCACCTGAGCAAGAATCTGGTTCTTGTGGTCCATGGCGGCGCATGGGCGATTCCTGACGATCTGGTGGATGCGCATCTCAATGGCGTGCGCAATGCAACGGAAGCGGGCTGGCGCATTCTCACCACGGGCGGCTCGGCTCTCGACGCGGTGGAAGCGGCAGTTGTTGTGATGGAAGACGACGAGGCCTTTGACGCCGGCCGGGGCAGCTTTCTGAACCGCGAAGGCAAGGTGCAGCTCGATGCTCTCATCATGGACGGTAAAACTCTACGCGCAGGTGGTGTGGGATGCGTTGAACACATCGCGAATCCGGTCCGCGCCGCGCGCAAAGTTCTAAGCGAAAGCCCACACGTCTATTTCGTAGCCGAGGGCGCGGAGCGTTTTGCCAAAGAGCACGGAATTGCGCTTTGCAAAAATGAAGATTTGATCATTCCTCGCGAGGTGGAAAGGCTGCGCGAATTTCAAGACCTCACTACCGGCGAAGGCCAGGAGCTGTTCGCGCCCGAGATTTCGCACGATACTGTCGGCGCAGTTGCGCTCGACAGCTCGGGCAATATTGCCGCAGCAACCTCCACGGGCGGCACACTGAATAAGGCGCCCGGACGGCTGGGTGATTCTTCGCTCATTGGCTGCGGATGTTATGCCGACAATCAGAGTGCCGCAGTCTCCCTGACCGGTTGGGGCGAGCCGATCATGAAACTGGTGCTGGCCAAGTGGGCAGCGGATCGGGTGGCCTCGGGCAATCTTCCGCAGTGGGTTGCGGCAGAGGCCATGAACTATTTAAAGGACAGGGTAAGCGGGCATGGCGGCATCATCGTGCTCGATTCACAGGGACGTTTCGGCGTTGCCCATAACACTCCTCGAATGGCCCGGGCGCTTCGCACCTCAGAGAAGCTGGAAACCGGAATCGAGCGAAGATGATTCTCCGGCCAGCCTCATTCCACTAAACAAAGCAGCAACGTTCTTGCTTGATTTCCGTCTATAACCTGATATACAAACCAGCAAACCTTCGCGTTCCAAAATATTGCGCTGCAACTACTCAGGGACGGTTCAGAATCCGGTTCTGAGAATTCTCGCGCTGGAGGGCTCCATGCGAACCCTGAGATTGTTCGTGACTTTGTTGGCGGCGATCCTGCTCACAACCTCTTTATATGGACAAGGCGTCGCCACCGGCGATTTGCGTGTCACCGTCACCGACCCCCAAGGGCAGCCGATCGCAAACGCCAATGTGAGTGCGCGCGATGC
>DATATW010000186.1:0-9326 GCA_036268595.1 Terriglobales bacterium | reverse complement strand
GATGTGGGATGAAATTTACGACCGCATCGTTCAGCTTTCGGAGGAGCACCGCTCGACGTTAGTTTTCGTGAACACGCGCCGGTTGGTGGAGCGCGTCGCGCATAACCTCGCGGAGCGCATTGGAGAAGAAAATGTCGGCGCGCATCACGGCAGCCTCTCTCGCCGCTTGCGTCTCGAGGCTGAACGAAAATTGAAAGAAGGAAAGATCAAGGTCCTGATCGCCACCGCGTCGCTCGAACTCGGAATCGACATTGGAACGGTTGATCTGGTGATCCAGATCAGCTCTCCGCGAGCCATCGCCGTCGCTCTGCAACGCGTAGGCCGGTCCGGCCACTGGCGTGGGGCCGTGCCCAAGGGGCGATTGTTCGTTACCACCAGAGATGACCTGATGGAGTGCGCCTCACTGGTGCGTGCTATTCGTCAGGGCGACCTCGACCGCCTGATCATTCCCGATTCTCCACTGGATGTCATGGCCCAGCAGATCGTGGCGACATGTGCCACCAGCAACAGCCATGCCCGTGTGGCTCGGACACTCTTGTCCGAGAAAAGCCCACCGACATCAGGTACAGGAAACGAGAGTCTTTTTAGTCGATTTTCGCAGGCTTCATCGGAGTCGCTGGCCATTGCTCGGACAGGAGTGTCGGAGCCACACGGTCCTGCTGACGACGATCCCGGCTGGGATGAAGACGAACTCTTCGCTCTGGTCAAGCGCGCTTATCCCTATCGCGACCTTTCGCGTGAACTCTTCGACTCTATCGTTGAAATGTTGTCTGAAGGCATTGCCGCGCGGCGAGGACGATACGGCGCATATCTTCATCATGACCGTGTGAATCGCAAACTGCGCGCGCGCCGCGGAGCGCGGCTGGCGGCGATCACCAGCGGCGGCGCGATTCCTGAGACTGCGTTGTTCACCGTGGTCGCTGAACCCGAGGGCGGAATCGTCGGAACCCTCGATGAAGATTTTGCGGTGGAGAGCAACGCCGGAGAC
The DNA here is from genome assembly GCA_036268595.1 of Terriglobales bacterium. Lineage (GTDB taxonomy): Bacteria > Acidobacteriota > Terriglobia > Terriglobales > Acidobacteriaceae > Gp1-AA145. Next base: position 8,338 of record DATATW010000186.1, on the reverse strand, counting down.
ATCGTGCTGCTCGGCAACACTTCGTGGCGCATTCGCCGGGTGGAAGGCAAGTCGGGCCGCGTTCTCGTGGAAGATGCGCACGGGGCGCCCCCCACCGTGCCATTCTGGCTGGGAGAAGCGCCGGCGCGCACGCAAGAGTTGTCGCTGCACGTTGCCGAACTGCGGCGTGAGATCAGCGAGCGTCTGCCGGGAATTTCTCCGGTCGCACTTTCTCCAAAATTGCCGCAAGTTGCCGAAGTCATTGTCTGGCTGAACGAACAATGCGGGCTTGATGAATCCGGAGCGTCGCAAGCTATTCAGTACATCCTTGAAGGACGTGCCGTCCTCGGGACCGTTCCCACGCAGAACACAATCATCGCCGAGCGCTTCTTTGACGAAGGCGGCGGCATGCAGCTGGTCATTCATGCGCCGTTTGGCGCCCGCATCAATAAAGCCTGGGGATTGGCACTTCGCAAGCGTTTCTGCCGCAGCTTCAATTTCGAACTTCAGGCCGCAGCAACCGACAATGGACTCAACATCGCTCTGGCCGAGCAGCACAGTTTTCCTTTGGCCGATGTTTTTCACTTCTTGAATGCCGAGAGCGTTCAGTCCGTGCTCGAGCAAGCCGCTCTAGCCGCGCCGGTTTTTGGGACCCGCTGGCGCTGGGACGCGAACCGTTCACTGGCGCTGCTTCGCTTTCAGGGCGGCAAAAAAGTTCCGCCGCAAATTCAGCGCATCCGCTCCGACGATTTACTGGCTTCGGTTTTTCCTGACGTTGCCGCCTGTCAGGAAAATATCGAGGGAGACATTAAGATTCCCGATCATCCTTTGGTGAAGGAAGTGATGAAAGACGTCCTCACCGAAGCCATGGATATCGATGGGGTGCGCGATTTATTGCGCCGCATGGAAGATGGAAGCATCCGCTGCGTTGCGGTGGATACGCCTGTGCCGTCGCAATTTTCTCACGAAATACTCAATGCGAACCCGTATGCATATCTCGACGATGCTCCATTAGAAGAGCGGCGAGCTCGTGCGGTTGAGATGCGACGCATTCTTCCCGAGTCGGTTCTTGAAGAAGTCGGCAAGCTTGATGCGGGCGCCATCGAGCAAGTTCGCGCCGAAGCCTGGCCCGATGTACGCGATGCCGATGAACTGCACGACGTGCTGCACACCTTAGTTGCATTGCCGGTCGCAACGTCTTTGCCAATGTGGGGACAGCCGCCCTCGGCTGTCCGGTTCAGCGAAGCTGAACCACAAGCTTTTGCGGAAGAAAATGAAGAGAGTCGAGCGCTGCTCGACCGGACAGCCGAGGGCGGCCGTCCCCACACTGATCCCGTTTCTGAGTGGATCCAGTTTTTTGAGCGCCTGACACGGGCTAATCGAGCTGTGAGCGCCCGGAGCGGCGATCGAACTTATTGGATTGCCACTGAACGAGCCAAAGCCTTCTCATCAATTTTTCCTGATTCAATTTTCGACAGCGCTCCGGCAGATATTCAGCAATCAGTTCTTTCATCCGACGACGCGATTCTCGCAATGGTCACCGGCTGGATGGGACACATCGGCCCTGTAACGGCGCAGGCACTCGCAAGTCTATTGGGTGTTCCCGCGCCGGAAATTGAAAAAGCACTGTTGCGAATGGAAGCCAGCGGTGCCATCCTCCGCGGAAAATTCACTGATCCCAGCATGCAGGAAACCGAGTGGTGCGACCGCCGGCTGTTGGCCCGGATTCACCGGCTCACCGTCGCAACTCTCCGCAAGCAGATTCAGCCGGTCACCGCGGCGCAGTTCATGCGTTGGCTGCTGCGCTGGCAGCACGTTGCGCCAGAATCCCAGCTGCAGGGAGAACGGGCGACATTGGAAGTGTTGCGCCAGCTTGAGGGCTTTGAAATTCCGGCGAATGCTTGGGAACGGCAGGTGCTTTCGCGGCGAATCGTCGACTACGATCCCAAGTGGCTCGACCAGCTTTGCTTAACTGGCGCTGTCGGGTGGGGAAGGTTGTCGCCGCATCCGGCCACGCTTGAGTCGTCGAACGGCGATCAACCCAATCGCCGCCGCGTGATCCCAACCAGCGTAGCTCCAATCACATTTTTCGTGCGCGAAGAATCCGATTGGATGGCTCCTCATGCCTCACTTGCTGACGCCCAGGGACTTAGCCCGGTCGCGAATCAGGTGTTCGAATTTTTGCGTCAACGCGGCGCTTCGTTTTTTGCCGACATTGTCCGCGCCACCGGCAAGTTGAAAGCTGAAATCGAAACCGGCTTGTGGGAACTGGTCGCCGCCGGACTGGTCACTGCGGATGGGTTCGATAATCTAAGAGCTCTGATCGATCCCAAGCGTCGCGCCGGCCAAGGCAACGGAAAATCGGCACGGCCGCGCCACAGCTCTGGTCGTTGGGCAATCCTTCACGCCGATTCTGCGGTCGAGCACGAACGCCGGGCAGAGGCAGTCTGCTGGATGTTGTTGAAACGCTACGGCGTGGTTTTCCGCGATCTTCTGGTCCGCGAAAGCAATCTGCCCAAGTGGCGCGATCTGCAGCTGGCATTCCGCCGACTGGAAGCGCGCGGTGAAATTCGTGGCGGCAGGTTTATCGACGGTTTCCTGGGCGAGCAGTTCGCATTGCCCGTCGCGGTTGAATCCCTGCGCGCCACACGCAAAATGCCGGCCACCGGCGAAACCGTCACCCTTTCCGCCGCCGATCCTCTTAACCTCGTGGGCGTGATCGTCCCCGGCGAAAGGGTGCCGGCAATCTCCGGCAGATCGGTGAGCTATCGCGATGGAGTCGCGGCCGAGATCCTTTCTGTGCCGTCCTTGAGTGCTGTGGCGCAGTGAATCCACTCAGCAAAAAGATATCGGGAACTCGTCGAGGGGGCCCTCCAAGTTCCCGATAGCTATCCGTCGGGCAAAAAAATAGCGCTTCCCCACGCTATACCTGACGACCAGCGCAAGCAGCTTCGCATAAAACGCAGAATCTTGCTTTCCGTTGCCTCGTTTTGTTACGAATTCGGAACAAGATACTTAACGAAAGCAGATCTCACCTTGCAGGTATCTGTAGTTTCAACAAGATAGCTGGACTTAAATAAACGCTTTGCCAGCGTACTGCGAGGTGAAGATGCGGTCCGGTTGCCCTTCCCGTTCCGCCGCTCAGGGCAATGGTCTCTCCGGTATGCACGTGATCGCCTTCTTTGACCTTGAAGGCTGAAAGATGGAGGTACAAACTCAGTAGCCCCTGTCCATGATCGATGACCACAAAATTGCCCTCGAAAAACATGGGTCGGGCGAGTATTACCACTCCGCTGTTGATCGCATGCACGTCGGTTCCTAGTGGAGCGGCAAAGTCCAGGCCCTCATGCCGGCTCTGAACTTCATTGTTGAAAACCCGGGCCGTCCCGAATATGTCTGACACCGGTTCCGAAACCGGGGCAATGAAATCTCCCGACCAGAGGCGCTCAGAGGTGACCAGATTGAGGATTTTGCGTTTCAATTCCTTATCGGCGGAGATAGAGGTAAGTTCTTCCGGGCTGGGTTCGGTGAACTTTTTTGCGACAGTTACCGGAATGGTCGGATAGGGCGCCTCAGCCACCCGGATTTTTCGGACCAACTCAGCGGTTCGACCGTCCGCCAGAGTCTCAGTAATCTTGAGCTCGTAAGTTCCTTTCTTTTCCGTCAGCGGAATGGCTGCGAGCCCAACCCATCGCTTGGTTTCGGTTGATCGAAAAAAACTCACGCTGTGTCCCATCCACAGAGCCGAAACTGCGTGTACCTTTGCCGGCGCATTGATTTGAAACAGGACCGGCGAACCGTTGGTCAGGACATGAGGCTGCCACTGTACATTGCCGCGGGTTCCGGTAGCACCATTGGCGGCAGTGCATGTCAACCCGGCCAACAATAGAAGCAGAGTGCGATTTCGAATTGTACGTAACCACAGGGCCATTTTCGATTTTCTCGCAGAGGTCATGTACTAGATGGTAATCAGGATATCCCTGTATGGCAAAAAGCGAGTTTCTGCAGGACTATGGCTATAGATGTCTTCTCCTCGGGAGCCGCTGCCGAACTTGCCTCGCATATCGCCCTATCCCGATCAGCAGGAGCGTAAGAGCTCAAAGCAAATGGCCTCCGACCTGGCGGCCAAGACTCAGCAGCTGGCCGACGCCATCCATCAAAGTGCAGCTATCGAACGCGAGCGGATGAGAGTAGAGCAGCAGCTGCGCGCCGCCAATGAGCAGCTCGACTTAAGAATTCAGGAGCGTACGTCCGAGCTCACTCGCGCCAATCAATTGCTCCACAATGAAATCCAAAAGCGCGTTCAGACTGAAGAAATGCTGCGCAAGCTGTCCGCCCGGATATTGACTCTGCAAGATGAGGAGCGCCGGCGCCTGGGTCGTGAGCTGCACGATAGCGCAGGACAGTTACTGGCGGCTCTTCATATTAATCTCGGCGTTATCGCGCAAAGGACGCAGGGAGATCCCAACTTGTCCGCCAGAGTGGCCGACAGTGCTGCCCTGGCCGACCAGGTCATTTCCGAAATCAGGACTTTATCCTATCTGTTGCATCCGCCGATGCTCGACGAAACTGGTTTGGGCAGTGCGGTAGATTGGTATGTGCGCGGCTTCAGCGAACGAAGCAAAATCAATGTGGAATTAGAAGTCGATCCCGAGCTACCGCGCTTTCCGACCGACGTCGAGACTGCAATTTTTCGAATCGTGCAAGAGTCGCTGGTGAATATTCATCGTCATTCTGGAAGCCGTACCGCGTTCATCTCTCTGCGATCGAGTTCCGGCGAGGCCGCGCTGTTGGTTCGCGACGAAGGTTGCGGTATCGCGTCCGACATTTTGAAGAGCATGGATGACGGCGGCGCCAATGTAGGAGTGGGAATAGGTGGAATGCGGGAGCGGGCGCGGCAGCTAGGCGGATCCGTCCGCATTCGGAGGACCGATCCCGGTACTCTGGTCGAGGTGAAACTGCCAGTATCCAAATACGTCTCCGGGGCCGCGGTTGCTGGCCGCGGCGACTCTTCGAGATGACCTGCCTTTGGCCAATCCTTAATTCTGTGTGCTAGTATTACCGCGCAAAAGAGGTTACCCAAAAATTTTGTATTCCCGGGACTCAGCTTACTCATCCTAGTGGAGCGCGATGAAAGACACTTTGGGAGTCCTGCTGGCCGGAGGCGCAGGGGAGCGGCTTTTTCCCCTGACCCGCGACCGTGCCAAGCCGGCAGTCACATTTGGCGGCATCTACCGCATCATTGATGTCACTCTTTCGAACTGCATTAATTCTGATCTGCGCCGCGTCTACATTCTCACCCAGTACAAAGCACTTTCACTGAACCGCCACGTTCGCGAAGGCTGGAACATCGTGGCCAGCGAACTTGGAGAGTTTATTGAAGTGCTGCCGCCGATGAAGCGGGTCAGCGACCAGTGGTATCAGGGCACGGCCGATGCCGTCTACCAAAATATTTATTCCATTGGCTCGGAGCAGCCGCGGCATGTGCTGATTCTCTCCGGCGATCATATTTATAAGATGAATTACGACCTGATGCTGCGGCAGCACCTTGATTCAGCTGCCGACGTGACCATTGCCACTATTCAGATTGAACCGGAAGAGACCTACCGTTTCGGAGTGATGTCGGTCGATTCCGACAACCGGGTGACTGGATTTGAGGAGAAACCGACTAATACCAAAATTCGCGTCCCCGGAAATCCTGATCGGGTGCCTGCGTCGATGGGCGTTTACCTGTTCAACACGGATGTGCTGATTCCGGTTCTGCTGAAGGACGCCGAGGATGAGCGCTCCAGCCATGATTTCGGCAAAGATATTCTGCCCAAGATGATCGATGACTACAGGGTCTACGGCTTTGACTTTGTCGACGAGAACAAGAAAGAAGCGCTGTACTGGCGCGACGTGGGCACGCTCGAGGCCTATTACGAGGCCAACATGGACGTGGTCTCGGTTTCGCCGGTTTTCAATTTGTACGATGCGGCGTGGCCGATCCGGACCCATCAGCGGCAATACCCGCCGGCGAAGTTTGTTTTCGAGGAACCGGGCCGCACCGGGCAGGCTTTGGATTCAATCGTTTCCGCGGGCTGCATCGTTTCCGGCGGCACCGTGCGCTACAGCGTGCTCTCGCCCGACGTACGCGTGAACTCTTATACCGAAGTCGATTCCAGCATTCTTTTCTCCCACGTGAACGTGGGCCGGCATTGCCACATCCGCCGCGCCATCATCGATCGCGATGTTCACATCCCCGAAGGCACCACCATCGGTTTCGACCCGGAATCGGATCGGCAGAAATATTTCGTGACTGACAGCGGAATCACCGTAGTCACGCGTGATTATTCGCTATTCGAAAATCCGGTGACGGTCGACTATTTCACCAGCGAATAAAATTTGTTTGCCGCGCAATTAAGAGTGGTGTTTCCGTTTACCTACTCTCGGATCAAACTAAGTTGGTCTTGTTATCTTCGTGTTCGCGCGGATCACGTTCATTCCAGCCGCGCTTTTGATCGGCGTATGGTTCGTCAGCCAACTGACTGACGAGAGCGGTGAAAAGGCTCATCTCAAACCCTGAGCGCTACGGAGCGGCGGGAGGGTCTGAGAGTTGAACCATTAGTTTGCCATTGTTGGAACCGTCGAATAATTTGTTGATCGCCGCTGGTGCAGACTCGATATCGCGGACGATATCCACCCGATACTTTAGCTGACCTGAGCTGTGCCACTCCGTGAAGTTACTCACCATTTCCTTTAGTTTCGAGGAGTAATCAGTTGCGAGGAAACCTTGGATCTTGAGGCGCTTGCTGATCACCACCGCAAAGTTGGAGGGTCCCGGAACGGGTGCCGTAGCGTTGTACTGGGAGATCAGGCCACAAAGCGCAACGCGACCAAAGGTGTTCATGAGGTAGAGCGCGCTTTCCAGGATTTCTCCACCGACGTTCTCGAAATAAATATCAACTCCGTTCGCACACGCAGCCTTCAGCTGTTTCTTGTAGTTGTCGGCTTTGTAGTTCACGGCAGCGTCGAATGCGAGTTCCTCTCGTAGCCAATTGCACTTCTCGTCGGTTCCGGCGATGCCGACTACGCGAAGTCCCTTGATCTTGCCGATCTGGCCGACGAGTGATCCGACCGAACCTGCGGCGCCGGAGATCAGGAGAGTTTCGCCGCTCTTGGGCTGTCCCACTTCCAAAAGTCCAGCGTAGGCGGTTAACCCAGCCAGTCCAAACAGTCCAAGGCAAGCCGAAAATGGAAGTCCGCTCTCCGGCAACTTCGTCAGACCTTCACCGTTGGAAAGCAGATATTCTTGCCAGCCGAACATCCCTTGGACTCGGTCACCGGCGGCAAATTTTGGATGATTTGATTTCTCCACTATTCCGATAGCCAACCCGCGCATGATTTCGCCAATCTGCACCGGCGGAACGTAGGACGGACGGTCAATCAGCCACCCCCGCATTGCTGGATCGAGCGAGAGATATACGCTGCGAATCAGAAGCTGGCCCTCCTCAGGCACCGGCATGGGTTGGGACACAAGCTCGAAGTTGTCAGCTTTAATCAGCCCTGTGGGCCGCGATTTGAGCCGCCATTGGCGGTTTACCGAGGTAGCAGCAGTCATAGCGGAAGACGAGTCACTGTCAAACCGTGTAGCGCGCAGCGGCCAGAAGTCGGCCGGCAATATTGCGCCGCAGTGCGACCCCATCGAGCGGATCGTAGTTGGCAAAGCCGCGTAGACTCGCCATATTCTCCCGCAGGGTGTGGCCAGCCGAGCATGTGCCAATGACATTTCGCGCCGAGACTTCTACTCGATTCATGGCCTCGCGCAAAAACACGGCGCACATATTGGCGGCATTGGTCCCGTTGCCCGAGGCCGCAAGCTTGCGACTTCGAAGCAAGCTCGACTCCATCGCGAAAACTTCCATGACGATGTCGGAAATGTTCATCACGATCTCCTGCTGTTTTTCCAACTCGGCCCCGTATTTTTGATAAGCAATCCCGATCGTGAATAGCGCAATCTTCTTCGCGCTCTGTACCAGCCGCGCGTCTTCATCTTTATCTTTCTCTTTATCGGTGCTCGCAGAGGCCGTTGCCCCATTGCCAGTCCCGCCGACTACGGCCTGAACTGCGGGGATAAGTCCCAATTGCCCACGGGCGGCGCGTTTCAGCAGCATTCCCGTTATGAGGAGCCGGTTGATTTCGTTGGTACCTTCGAAGATCCGGTTGATTCGCGAATCACGGTAAGCCCGTTCCACCGCATAATCTTGATGGTAGCCATAGCCGCCGTGGATTTGCACGCCTTCATCGACAACGTAATCCAGCATCTCGGAGGCATACACCTTAATCATCGAGCACTCCGCGGCGTACTCTTCAACGGCTT
>DATATW010000185.1:0-6646 GCA_036268595.1 Terriglobales bacterium | reverse complement strand
TCTGCAGGAAGGAATCGACAAGCACGTCGCAAATTCCATCCTGATCAAAGTCAATCAGATCGGCACGGTCAGCGAAACTCTGGATGCCATCGATCTCGCCCGCCGCAACGGATATACCTCCGTCATCTCCCACCGCTCCGGCGAAACCGAGGACACTTTTATTGCCGACTTGGCAGTAGCGACCGGGGCGGGACAGATTAAAACCGGCTCAGCGTCGCGAACGGACCGAGTCGCAAAATACAACCAGTTGCTGAGGATTGAAGAGGAATTGGGAAATGGGGCAAGATTTTTGGGGTTGAAGGCGCTGAACTACAAAGGATGACGCTACAAAAGGACCTTCAACATGAAAGCGCTGGTCGGACTTTTTTCCCTAGTTTTTATTATCGGGAACGGGCTCGCCATCGCGCGACGGGAGCGGCGTTCTGGAGAAGTACAAGACTACGGCCATCCGATCAAGGACAACCTCCTGCTTTTAGCGTCAGCCATTGTCCTTGCGGGGGCGATGATGACAGGTTTCTGGTGGGTGGATAAAAAGACGCATGATGTGATGCTCTAAGTCGTCCGTTTTTCTAGCTATTTTTCTTCCACTCGCTGCAGGAATTTCGTACTTAGCAAACCGTTTCCTCCGAGGTGGGCGATGAAGCGAGTCGCGCTATAATCCAAGATATGCCGGACACTGAGATCATCTTCTCCGTCCAAGAATCGTTAGAAGCCGGCTACGAGGCCCGTGCGCTCGGTTACTCTATCTTCACCCAAGCCGAGACCATCGATGAGTTGAAGCAACATGTCCGTGAGGCAGTTCACTGCCACTTCGACGAAGGCGAAGCTCCCTCAATCATTCGACTGCATCTGGTCAAAGATGAGGTGATTTCAGCTTGAGATTACCTCGTGATCTTTCCGGTCACGAACTCGTTAAACTGCTTAGGCGATATGGATACGAAGTAACGCGGCAGGTGGGCAGTCACATCCGATTGCGATCAATGTTGCGTGGCCCTGCTCATCATCTAAACCGTACCCGACCATCACAATTTGAGAGTCGGAACCCTCAACGCAATCCTCTCTGATGTTGCAAACTATCTAGAGATTCGACGCTCTAAACTGGAACAGGAACTCTTCGAAAGATGACTCATCCAAAGCCTCTCATCCTCATCATCCTCGACGGCTGGGGGTACCGCGCCGAAACCAAAGCCAATGCCATCGCTCTCGCCCGCAAGCCGGTTTATGACCGGTTGTTGCGCGAGTATCCCAACACGCTTATTCAAACTAGCGGACCGTTCGTGGGATTGCCTGAAGGACAGATGGGTAACAGCGAAGTCGGCCACTTGAACATCGGCGCCGGGCGCGTTGTTCACATGGATTCCACGCGCATCGAGCTGATGATTCAGAATGGCGACTTTTTCAAGCATCCGGTTTTGTTGAGCGCGATGAAAAATGCGCGTACCGGCAACCGGCAGCTTCACCTGTTCGGCCTACTCTCCGACGGCGGCGTGCACTCTTATCAAACTCACCTCCACGCGCTGCTGAGGATGGCGAAGCAGAATGAAGTCGAGCGGGTGTTCGTGCATGCATTCATGGACGGCCGCGACACCCTGCCCACCAACGGCGCGCGATACATCGAGCAACTGCAGCAGGCTATGCGCGAGTACAACACCGGCAAGATTGCGACCGTTAGCGGCCGTTACTACGCCATGGACCGCGACCGACGCTGGGAGCGCATCGCAAAGGCGTACAACGCGATGGTCTTTGGCGAAGCCGAAGGCGGCAAGTATGCCGACCCGGTGCAGGGCGTGAAAGAGTCTTACAACAAAGGCGTGACCGATGAGTTCATCGTTCCTTTTGTGTGCACTGAAAAAAAAGCCGCGGGCGAAGGCGCCCGCGCCACAACGACTATCCGTGACGACGATTCGTGTATCTGTTTTAACTTTCGCGCCGACCGGGTTCGCCAGATCACTCGCGCTCTCACTCGCAACAGCGGACTGAATGAGCAGGCTGGGCGCGACCTGCCCGGTGCCGAAGATCTGGATACGACGATTCCGCGCGACCGCGGTCCCAAGAACTTGCACTACGTGTGCATGACGCAATACGACAAAAAGTTCAGCCTGCCGGTCGTTATCCCGCCGGAGTCATTGGACAATATCCTTGCCAATGTTATGGGCCAGATGAACATGCGCAACCTGCGCGTAGCCGAGACTGAGAAGTATGCGCACGTAACATATTTTTTCAACGGTGGAGTGGAGCAGCCCTTCCCCGGAGAAGAGCGAACGGTAGTTCCCTCTCAGAAAGTTGCCACCTACGATTTGAAACCAGAAATGAGCGCGGCCGGAATTGCCGACACCGTGGTGAAAGCGGTTGAAGATGGCAACTTCGACGTCATCGTCGTCAACTTCGCCAACGCCGACATGGTTGGCCACTCCGGGAAACTCGAGCCGACCATCAAGGCGGTAGAAACCGTTGATGCGTGCCTCGGCCGCATCGAACTAGCGGTTCGCGCCAAAGGCGGCGCCATGCTGATTACGGCCGATCATGGCAATGCCGAAATGATGATCGACCCCGTGAGCGGCGGACCGCACACCTATCACACCACGAATCCCGTGCCATTCATTGTGGTGGCCGAGAATTCGAAGCAGTTCACGCTAAAGCCCAACGGCTCGCTGCGGGACATTTCGCCGACCATCTTAGGAATGCTCGACCTCCCCGAGCCGAAGGAAATGACCGGATCGGACCTAAGAGTTAAGAAGTAACGCTTGTGATCTTTCGATGACCTCACCGCCCAAACGCAAGCTGCTTATTCTTACTTACCATCGGCTTGAGCTGTGGATTGCTCCGCCATGGTTTGCGGAACGCTTGCGAAGCGAATTTCCGGAGCTAGAAGTCTCTCAGCTTGACTCCTATGAAAACGTTGCGCAGCATATAGCAGATGTCGAAATCCTGTTCGGAATCTCGATTCGGCCTGAACAATTTCTCGAGGCACGCAAACTGCGCTGGATCCATTCGCAGGCGGCGGCAGTGCATCAGCTCATGTTCCCTGAGTTGGTGAACAGCGACGTGATCGTCACCAATGCCCGTGACGTTCATGGGCCCGTAGTCGCCGAGCAAGTAATTGCGATGATATTCGCGCTGGCCAAGCAGATCCCGGCGGCAGTGCGCTTTCAGCAGAAGCATGAGTGGGGTCAAGACGCAATTTCGAAGATGACTGCGCCGCGAGAAATTGCCGGTGCAACTGTGGGATTAGTCGGCCTGGGCAGCATTGGACGGAACGTGGCAAAACATGCCGCGGCACTGGGAATGCGCGTGATCGCGGTGCGCGAACATCCAGAAAAAGAACGGCCGCAGCACGTTGACGAAGTGCTGCCCTCTTCGAAACTACCCGAACTGCTGCGCCAGTCGGATTACGTAGTGCTCTCTGCTCCAGTGACACCGGAGACTACGGGTATGATCGGAAGAGAACAGCTCGCGGCCATGAAGCCGCATGCCCGATTGATCAACGTCGGACGTGGACCGCTAGTCGACGAGACCGCTCTGATTGATGCTCTGCGCGAAGGCAAAATCGGCGGGGCGGCACTGGATGTCTTCGATAAGGAGCCGCTACCTTCAGACTCCCCGTTGTGGGACCTCGATAACCTTCTGATCTTGCCCCACACTGCGGGAATTAGCGACAAAATGTGGGAACGCCACTACGAGCTCTTCTCTGAGAACATGCGCCGGTATTTCGCCGGCCAGCCGCTACTCGGCCTGGTAGACAAAAACAGCGGCTATTGATTTTCCGGCTCAAACATTTCCGCAGCAATTTTGCATTTGCCGTCAACCGTCTTCCAGACCCGAAGATATGCTGCGGTAAAGTCGACGTGCCCTTCTTTCTTGCTGTCAAAGCTCATGTGGGCGGTGCCGTATTCATAAGCCATATCGCCGGAAGGAGCGACTACGATTCGATCAGCTTTCATGGGATCCTGCTTCTCGTTCTGCCGGGAAGCGGCGATCGGAGCGAATGCCTTGTCGGCGGGCGGCGTGCCGACAACCGGCTCTTTCAGCGCACCCGAAAAGAAATACATGTCCTTCGCCAACACAGAACTCTCGTGTGCAGTGTTCACATTCTTTATGGACTGCTCCGAGCAGGGGCCGTTCTGCGCCACTACGGGCAAAGCAAACAAAGCGACTAAAAAGATCAGCCTAATCATCTGGTTGCCTCCGGAATGAAAGAGATTGCGGTCCAAATCGAAAGGCAGCATACTCCCGCACTCGACGTTTGTACATTACTTTCATCATTCGACGGGCGGGACCGACCTCCTCGACGGCCGTAATCAATGCTAGACTCCGTTTAAAGCCAGATGCGCATTCTCACCCGATACATCCTTGGTGAAGTCACCTCGCACGCGCTGATCGGGACTGCAATCTTCACCTTTGTGATCTACACGAAGGAGCTGGGGCAGATTCTTGAACTTATCGTGCGCAATAGCGCGCCGCTGCCCAGCGCACTCGAGCTCTTCGTCCTAATCATTCCTGAGGCACTCACGATCACTCTTCCCGCCGGTGTGTTGATCGGCATTTTGATCGGGTTGAGCCGTCTGGCCGCAGACAGCGAAATAACCGCCATGAAGGCCAGCGGTATCGGGATTGGAACATTCCTCAGGATTCTTTCCATCTTTTTTATCGCAGCATGGCTGCTCGCGCTCGGCAACAGCCTTTACCTGGCGCCTCGATCTCAACAGGCCCTCAATCATTTGCAGGAGAAGCTAAAGGGCTCGCAGGTTTCATTCGAAGTGCAGCCGCGAGTGTTTTATGAAGGCTTTCCGAAGATGGTGCTTTACGTCCATGACGTGAAAAGTGCGCAGGGTGCAGCGATATGGAAGGGTGTTTTTCTGGCGGATACAACCAATCCTGCGGCGCCAAAAATCACCCTGGCACAGGAAGGAATTCTCGTCAGCGAAGGCAAAAATAGGCTACACCTGCATTTGATTAACGGCTCCTCGCACGAGACTGATCCGTCGACGCCGGAAAAATATCAGATCTCCACATTCGGCGAGACCGATTTGCCGATCCTGTTGCCGGAGTCGGCGACTGCAAAGGACCAGCCCCCAACGTCGATTTCCGAAGTCCCGACCGTTGAGTTGGCCCGGATGGCGCGGGCCGGCAAGACCCCACTGATTGTGCGCTGGTACTGGATCGAGTTTTACCGGCGGTTCGCATTGCCGACGGCGTGTATCGTACTGGCGCTGGTGGGATTTCCACTTGGACTCTCAGCCAAAAAAGGCGGCAAGTCTGCCGGATTCGTCATTACGATTGTTTTGGTCTTCGCGTACTACTTTTTGTCTTTGTTTGGAGTTTCCCTGGCGAGGCAGGGCAAGGTCTCGCCGGCAGCTGGGGTGTGGTTGGCGGACATTGCATTTCTGATTGGCGGCGCGTTCCTGTTGTGGCGTTCGGAACGGCGGCCATTTGAAATCGCCCTTCTCAAGGGAAGCTGGACATCGTTCAAGACCAGCTTTCGCGGCGGGACGCTGCTCCTGCCGACTACCGCTTCGGAGAATGCGTTCGAACGCGCCGCCACCCGCAAACGCGTTTTCAGCGCCAGTTTCCCCATGCTGATCGATGACTACATGCTGCGCGATTTTGTTTTTAATTTCGCCATGATCGTCGGCGCGCTGGTCGGTCTGTCGCTGATCTTTACCGTGTTTGAACTGCTTGGCGATATTCTTCGCAACCAGATTTCGCCGTGGACCGTGGGCGAATACCTGCTCAATGTAACTCCCTATTTTCTTTACAACGTCGCGCAGTACGGCGTGTTATTAACAGTCCTGATCACGCTGGGATTGATGCAGCGCTACAACGAGTTGACCGCGCTGAAGGCAACCGGGGTGAGCATCTATCGCATTATCGTCCCGATCCTGCTGGCGGGTGCGCTCGCTGCAGGTGGATTATTCATTGCCGACCAGTTCTATCTGCCGCATGCCAATAAACGGCAGGACGCGCTGCTGAATCAGATCAAAGGTCGGCCTCCACAGACTTATTTGAACCCGTATCGGAAGTGGATCTTCGGCCAGCACTCGACGATTTATTACTACCAGTTCTTCGACTCCGACAAGAACCAATTTGGCAATTTGTCAGTATTTCAGTTCAATCCGACAACATTCCAACTGGTACGGCGAATCTACGCCGGAAGAGCGCGCTGGGCGGAGAATCTGGACCGCTGGGTCTGCGAACAAGGATGGGAGCGCTCTTTCCGCGGCTCGGCCATTCAGGATTACCACCCGTACGACGTTTCCACATTCGCTGCGGTGTCAGAGCCCCCGCCGTATTTCAAGAAAGAAGTGAAGCAGTCGTTGGAAATGAATTATGAGCAGCTCAGCCGCTATATCCACGAACTGCAGCAGAGTGGATTTGAAGTGGTAAAGCTGAAAGTGCAATTGCAAAAGAAAATTGCATTTCCCGTGATCACATTCGTGATGGGTGTGCTGGCGATTCCGTTCGCGCTCTCTGCAGGAAAGCGCGGAACCATGGCAGGAGTGGCTACGGCAATCGGTATTGCCGTGGTTTATACGGTCATCTCGGGGCTGTTCGAGGCCATGGGAAACATTAGCCAACTGCCTCCGACGCTGGCGGCGTGGTCTCCGGATATTATTTTTGCGCTGTTGGGCGGATACATGATTTTGAA
>DATATW010000184.1:0-20979 GCA_036268595.1 Terriglobales bacterium | reverse complement strand
ACCTTGCCTGCATTTGCCGGCGCTGTCATTGAGAGCCCGAATGCCGCCAAGGAAGCCAAGTTGCGATCGACTATGCTGGCTCTGGGCTACGACGAAGCCGTGTCACTGAGTTTTATTTCGCACGAAGACGCGGAGACGTTTTCATCCACACCGCTCATTGAGCTGGCCAATCCGCTGAGCGAAGAAGCGTCATTGATGCGAAGTTCCCTGGTTCCGGGGATGCTCGACATGCTGGCCTATAACCTGAATCGCGGGACCGAAAATGTTCGGCTGTTCGAAATTGGCGATGTGTACGAAGCTTCGGGTGATGGAGCCACTGAGCATCGCCGCATCTGCCTGGGGGCGACTTTCTCGGCATTGCAGCACGATATTCCTCAGGGCAGCCAACTGGACAAGAGCAAAGGCGAAACCAGCTTGGATGTTTTTCGTTTGTTCAAAGGTGATGTGGCGACCGTGCTGCGAAATTTCGAGCGCAAGGCTTTGACCTTCGACTCGGAGACCGCGGAATATTACCAGCCGGGAAATTCAGCCAGAGTGTTACTAGACGATGAACCGGTTGCAGAATTCGGGCAGCTCGCATCCGAGATTGCAGCTGCACGGAAATTGAAGCATGTGGTTTTCATCGCGGAAATATTTGCTGACCGGCTTTACGCACGGCCTTCGCGGGAAATGCTCTACCGCCCTCTTCCTAAATTTCCCTCGGTAGAACGCGATTTCTCGTTCGTATTCAAAGATGAGATCACTTTCGACAAGATCAAGGCGGCGACTCGCGAGGTCCACCTGAAAGAGCTGCGCAGCTTTGCGCCGGTTGAAATATTCCGTGGCGGATCGGTTCCGGCAAGCAGTTACTCAATCTTGCTGCGCGCAAAATTTCAGTCGCATGCCCGCACGCTGCGCGAAGATGAAGTGAACGACTGGTCGGCAAAGATCATCGTTGCACTCCAGCAACTCGGCGGCGTTCAAAGAGCCTAGCCTTACCATCGTCCTCCCGACCCTGTCATCCCGAGCGAAGCGGATGATTCGCATCGCGAATCATCCGCGCAGTCGAGGGACCTGCTGTGCGCCGGCTGCGCCGGAACTCCGGCAAAAAGCAGGTCCCTCGACTTCGCTCGGGATGACGGGATTGGAATATTTTTGCGGGACGACAGGGTTGGGGTATTTTTGCTGAAGATTTAGAATGGCCGCAGCATGTCCGACTCCGTCAAAATCATTGAATGCCCTCGCGATGCTTGGCAAGGCTTGCAGGAGCCGGTTCCGACCGACCTGAAGGTGTCTTACCTCAATGCCTTGATCAGCGCGGGATTCAAGCACATTGATGCGGTGTCGTTTGTCTCGTCCAAAGCCGTCCTGCAGATGGCAGATTCGGAGGACGTGCTCAAAGAACTCGACCCGCCAGATGATGTCGAAATTATTGGAATCGTGGTAAACGAAAAAGGCGCGCAGCGGGCAGTCAATACTCAAGCCGTCAGCACGCTTGGCTTTCCCTATTCCATATCGCCAACTTTCCTGCAGAAGAACCAGCGGCAAACCCCGGAAGAATCGGTGGACGAACTGGAGCAAGTTCAGAAAAAAGCCGACGACGCTGGTCTTGATATCGTCGTTTATATTTCCATGGCCTTCGGCAATCCGTATGGAGACGCGTGGGGCATCGAAGAAGTGGTCAGCGCGGTAGACGTTCTTGAATCGAGCGGAATTAAAATGATTTCGCTCGCCGACACTGTGGGTGTGGCGACTGCAGGCCAGATTCGTGAGCTGTTTTCAGCTGTAATGGAAAAATATTCGTATCTGGAAATCGGAGCTCATCTGCATAGCCGGCCAGAGCTGGCCGAACAAAAAATTCTGGCTGCGTATGACGCAGGCTGCCGACGCTTCGATTCGGCGATCGGCGGATTAGGCGGATGCCCCTTCGCGCAAGATGCGCTGGTGGGAAATATCCCGACCGAACGTGTGTTGGAAGCACTGAAGCAGCGCGATGTCGAAGTGCCAAAGTTGAAGTCGCTCGACACTCTGTTGCGAGCGTCGGCGGAAATTGCCGCTAGATACACGCACGCGCATGCTGCTGATTAGACCTCTGAGTTGAGAAAAGCAATAACCACCAAGGGCACGAAGGTACACGAAGGAAAAGTCTTCAAGACTTGTAAGGCTTGAATCCCGCCAGCTGCATGCCGCGTTGCGCTTCGGGGTTCTCCATAAAGACCTTCCAGATGTAGCCCGTGCGGGCATTCTCCGCCATGACCATGGTGACTCCCGCATCGATCCCAACCACATCGGTGTCATACCAATTCTTTAACGGATTCAGCGCGTCTACAAATCCATAACAACTCCAGGTCTGCGGATATCGATTGCGTATTGTGCGCAGGACCTGCATGGTCTCTTGTGGAAGGAATGGCAACGAGCCGCCAGCCGCGTGCGGCGCTACGGTGCCATCGATGGGACCGGTCGCGGGCGGGCCGCCCCAAACCACGTATCCATTGGGCGAATCGGAAGCTGTAATGCCCCAGAGATCAGCGCTATAGTCGGGAAATTGGCGGTGCAATTCCATGCAAAAACGGCGATGCACTCGGGTCGCGATCACGGAATTCTGAAAATAATCTGCATATTTATCGCGCTTCCCGCGAAAATCGAACCAGGCCTGCGAGTATTGATGCACAAACAACGGCGCGAATGATCCTATGTAACGCATCCCTTCATAATCGAACTGAATCCGCTTCCAGGCATCCCAGGCATCGGCACGCAACGGGTAAGTCGGCGATCCCATGCCCAGCAGATACATCATCATCATCTCGTTGTAGTAATCCCAGCGGTACGGCAAAAAACCCACTTCCGGCAGCCAGCCATGAGAAAGCAGTGAGGTGTCCTCTGACAGCCATGTCCATTCCACCCGATTCGTGATGGAGTGCGCCAGCAAAGTGATATCGGTGTCGCGGAAATGGGTCCGACAGGTAAGGATGCCGCACAGCAGAATCGCGGTATCAATCGACGAGACTTCCGAATCCCAGACTCGCTCGCCGGTGTTGATGTTTGCGAAGTGATAGAAGAAGCCGCGATGGTTGGGCAGCTTATCGTGAAGAAATCTGAGGGTCGTGAGAACGCGAGCCCGGGCTTCGGAGCGAGAAATATATCCGCGCATATCGCCGATGCAGAGCGCAGTCAAACCGAAACCGGTGGCCGCAATGCTGGCAACGATAGAATCGTCGGTGCTGGCTTTGCGGGCATTGCAACGGTCCTTTACCAGTCCGGTGTCGGGGCTGGCTTGTTCGAAAAAATAGCAGCAGTTCAGGCGCTCGAGTTCGTCGAGAAGCTGATCGTCCGCAGGGGAGAAAGGTGCCGGCGCCGTTACCTTTCCCGCGGTCGATTGACCGAACATCGAGAATGCCCGGCCGAGCGGCGCCGCTGCGGCCACTTTGGCGAGATTCTCAAGAAGCTGCCGCCGTGAAAAACCAGGACTTGTGCCCACCCAACGATGTTAAACGATCTCAACTCATGCCAACTATGCTCGGGATTGACTGAGATGGGACTATCCCTGAAGACTTGCGTCGCGGCATATATTGGTAGGGAAGGATGAGCAGGAAGTCCAAAGCCGCGGGGGTCGTGATTGTTCTGCTTGCGGGCGCAGCCGGAGCAGTATGGGCATTTCACTTTGCCCGCACCCGCACCACCACATTGCGCGGCGCGGTGATTACGGCAAACGTCGATCCCCGAAAGCAACTCCCGGTCGGAGGAGTTGAGATCACGGCTTCCGACGGCATTTCGGTAGTCAGAACCACATCCGATTCTTCGGGGATGTTCGCCATTGCGCTGCGCAAGCGCATCTTCCGCAATCATCTCGTGACTTTGCGTTTTCGCCACATGGACTATGCACCGCTCAATATGCATGTGCTCGCCTCCGGCAAGATCTACATCGCAGATATGGTTCCCATCCAACCAGAAAAACCAATTGAACGCAGCCTGGCGACACAGACTATCTCCAGCAATGTCGTGGTCAGATACTCGATCAAAACCGCCGCGGTGATGAATGTCGCCAGCGCAGCCAAGCCGTTTGAGGTGGAGAACAAGGGCGACCAGCCCTGCAGCGAGCGGCCGCCGTGCTCACCCGACGGAAAGTGGAAAGCCTCAGTCGGGTCGGTAACGCTTGATGCGGGCGTAGGTAATCAGTTCCGTAATGTGCGCGCATCCTGCATCGCCGGTCCTTGCCCGTTCACCCGCATCGATCCGCCTGAACTGAGCCAGGACGGCCGCATGATGACCATTCGCGCCATGGTTTGGTCGGACACCTCCACTTTTCTTGTGGAAGCCGAGATCGTCCATCCCACGATAAGCGACCTGGTTCGCAACTCTTACCCGGTGATCTTTGGCGACGCTCTGAACTTCACATTGCCGCCGGCGGCGGAAGGCGTGAGCCTACAGGCCGAGTTGAACGGCGAGAGTATCGTGTTTCCCTTGGGTCCAGACTTAGTCTTGAGCTGGGCCGATTGTAGTCTGCGCTCCAACCCCGATCAAACTCGCGTTTACCGCTGTACCCTCAAGCCGGAGTATCGCTGGACTCACGCCAAAACGTAGCTTTCGGGATAACGACGCACAACCCGAGATCGCAGAAGAGCATCTTTGCTTGGTTCCAATGACTCAGCTTTTGCGATGCTTTGGAGGTTCCCCCATGAAGTCCGCATTTTCCCGTCTTTCCCTGGTCAGCTTATTTTTCGGTTTGCTTCTTCTGGCCTCTTCTGCGTCGGCCCAGTATCGCGGTTCCCTGCGTGGGACGGTTACCGATCCCAGCGGCGCCGTCGTCGCCGGAGCGAAGGTGACCCTGGTGGATAAGAACACCAATCGCACAGTGGTCTCGACCTCGGATGCCAACGGAATTTACCAATTCAATGCTCTGCCGCCTGCACCCTACAGCATGACGGTGGAAGCTTCCGGCTTTGAACAAAAGATATTCCAAGAAGTGCATATCATTCCCGATCAGCCCAATGGATTGGACGTGCAACTCGCACTGGGCCAGACTCAACAGAGCATAACCGTTTCCGGCACTACTGAGGCGCTGGATACGGAGACTGCCAACATCAGCGGGACGATCAGTAGTAACGAGATCCAGCATCTGCCTTCTTTTGGACGGGATGTGCTCAGGGTCGCGGCCCTGGCGCCTGGGGCGCTCGGAGATAATTCGCAGGCAGCCGGCAATGACAATTACAATCTTCCCGGCACTCAGACTGGGGGCGGCCAATCCGGAGGCGCCGACGGCATCTTCAAGACCGAAAATGGTGCGCAGATAATCGCCAACGGCAACCAAACTGAAAACAATGGCATTTCGATCGATGGAATTAGCACCACCAGCGCAGTGTGGGGCGGGTCAACGGTCATCACGCCGTCCGAAGACTCGGTCGACAATGTTAAGGTTGTTTCAAACAGCTATGACGCCGAGGATGGCCGGTTTAGTGGCGCGCAGATTCAGATCACATCTAAGAGCGGCACCAACAATGTGCATGGCAGCCTGTTCTTCACCACTCACCAGCCGAACTTGAACGCCTATCAGCCATACAATGGCGATGGCAACCCCGTGGTGCGGGATAACAATCATTTCGAGCAGTTTGGCGGTAGCATTGGCGGCCCCATCTGGAAGAATAAAATTTTCGCATTTTTCAATTACGAGACGGTGCGGGAACCAAATTCGAATATTCAAGGCAATGGTTGGTATGACACACCGGCCTTCGACGCTTTGGCGCCGGCAGGCAGCATCGCGTCGAGGTATCTTTCCTTTCCGGGCAATGCAGTAATAGGCGCAATTAATCCCAATGCCACTTGTCAAACGGCTGGGTTGACCGAAGGCGTAAATTGTCGAACGATCGCGGGGCAGGGTATTAATGTGGGCACGCCGTTGACCGGCCCCTTGGGAACTCAGGATACAACCTGGACCAGCAATTCGAGTCCTGGAGTTGGTAGTGGTCTTGGCACCGTAGCTGATCTTGCGAACTACAACACCTCCAATCCAACAACCTTTAACGCCTCTCAGTACAACGGGCGGCTTGACGCCAATGTCACCCAGCAAGACCGAATCGGTTTTGCCATTTACTGGGTGCCGCTATCGAGAACCAACTACAACGGGAACCGCAGCTACGATCTGTTTCATCACGATCAGATCAATGACGCATTTTCGGCCATCTGGAACCGAACTTTCTCCTCAACATTCCTCAATGAATTCCGTGTCAACGCGGCGGGATGGCGTTGGAATGAGATCACTTCCAACCCGCAGTCGCCGGTTGGTTTTCCTACTGATTTCCTCCAGCAGACTGGAAGCATTACCGTCAATAACTTTGGGCCCAGCGTCGGCAGCATTCTGAATCAGTGGACTTACGGATATAAGGATGTGGCCACGAAGATCATTGGCCGCCACACGATCAAGTTTGGCGGTGACCTCACTCGACTCTTTTACCTGCAAGACTGCGCTGGTTGTGGTGTGCCCAGCTATCACTTCTTCAATATCTGGGATTTTCTTAATGATGCGCCGCAGCAGGAAAGCGGAGGATTCAATCCCAACACCGGCTTTCCTACAACCATCCGGCAGGACGATCGCGAAAATCTTTGGGGATTATTCGTTCAGGATGACTTCAAATTGCGGCGAAATTTAACAATTAACGTTGGCTTACGCTGGTCGTACTTTGGTCCGCTTTACTCCAAAGAAGACAACATGCTGGTAGCGATTCCGGGAGCAGGAACGAGTTTCCTGACCGGCCTTTCGATACGAAAGGGAAATTCATGGAATCCGCAGAAGGATAACTTCGGACCTCAGATCGGTTTTGCCTGGAGTCCGAGCATGTTCAATGACAAGTTGGTGGTTCGCGGTGGATATGGATTGAACTACAACCAGGAGGAATTGGCGATCTCGTCAAACATTGTGAACAATCCTGGGCTGGTGATTTTCCCGACTTTGACGATGTCAACCCCCACGTCGCCCAATCCAGGAATCATCTATGCCACCGCCGGTTCTCCCAACTCATTGACCACCTACCCTCAAAACCAGAACACGATCTCCCCCCTTGGTGCGAACGGCCTTCCCACCACAGGACAAGTGGGAATCAATCTCTTTCCTGGCAATCTTCCCACTATGCGTGTTCACCACTATTCACTCGATACCGAATATGACTTGGGCTATCACTTGGTGGCGACTTTAGGCTATATGGGCAGCATTTCGCGTGACCTTTTCTTCCACGAGAACCCGAACGCTGTTCCAGCCACGCTCGGTCTTCCACTGAATCCGCAAATCGGTGGTGGAGACTATTGGAATGTAAACGGCCATGCTAATTACAACCAGATGTTGGCGGAGCTGAAGCACCAGTTCTCCAGCGAGTTTATGGCCGATGCGCAATTCACCTGGGCGAAGAGTTTGGACACCAGCTCGGGTCCCTACTTCGAGCAAGATTATCCTTATGATCCGAATCTGAGTTACGGACGCTCTGACTTCAACATCGGAAAATCGCTCAAACTGTATGGCGTCTGGCAGCCGCTTTTCTTCCACAATGGAAAAAGCTGGGTGGACAAGATCGTCGGCGACTGGTCGATCAGTCCGATCTTCAACATTCACTCTGGATTCCCATGGAGCCCTGTGGTGAGCGTTAACGGCGGAAGCCTCTATTGCGGAACCTGCGGTTACGGGCAGTTGTATCCGGGTGCCTACGTGGGGGGTGCCGGCAATAGCACGAGTAATGATGCCTTCAAAACGGCCGCCGCTTCGAACTACCCCAATGGTGGCACGGCGTACTTCTCGACGCCGAGTTACACAGCCTACGGCAGCACCGCTTCCGGAACCGCCGTCCCTGAACCGCCTGGCGTAAAGCGCAATTCGCTCACCATGCCGGGATATCGAGACCTCGACCTCACCATCGTCAAGGGATTCGGTTTTCCCAATACACGGGTCCTGGGGGAGAACGCGAAGATAGAACTACGGATGGACGTTTACAACGTGTTTAATAATTTGAACTTTAATCCGAACGAAATCTCGAACAACATAGCTAACTCTAACTTCGGTACCATCACGGGCGCCCTGTCCGGTCGCGTGGTAGTGCTGGGAGGAAGGTTCAGCTTCTAGTCGCCAACTTTGCCGATGGCGTGCCCAGAAACGGCACGCCTTTTTTTGCGCTGCATTGTTAATGCATCTGCGAATGAGCCGTATTCTGTGTAGCGTCCTTCTTGAACCCGATTTTATCCAGCATCGGCTTGATCTCCGGGTTCGACATGAACAATTTCCAGATCAATCCAGTGCGATAGTTTTCGATCATCACCGTGATCGGCGCCTGGTTCAGACCCATGTAAATCGGAGAGATCCAGTCCTGACTCAGATTAATGGCGTCGCGCGGACCATAAACACCCCAGACCTTGTCTCCAAGGTCGCGATAAATATGCTTCAGCATTGCCATGGATGCGGCGGGCGTGTATGGAAACGATGACAAGGCACCCGTGAAGGTCATAGTCCCGTCATCCAGTCGAGGTGTCGGCTCGTGCGGCAAATAGCCGTCGGGACCGTCGCTGGCCGTCAGTCCCCAAAAATTCGCGCCGTAGCCTTTATAACGGCCGGGATCATGCTGGCAGTACGCCAGATTAATTCTCGCGATGTTCCGATTGTTCTGGAAGTAATCGGTGAAGCGGTCGTGAATGCCGCGGGGATCAAATCCCATGTACGAATAATGGGTGAAAAACAGCGGACCGCCCGAGCCGACGCCCACGTCCAACTTGATTCCGTAATACGTGTGGCCATTAACGTATTGATCGCCGTCGGTCGATCCCGGCCGTCTCCGCCGATGATTCGCGCCCGAGTCTTTCTGGTTCGCCCATCCCGAGTAATACAGTTCGGCCGGAACGCCGTGCGTGGGCGAAGCAATCGCCAGTAAATACACAATCATGCATTCGTTGAAGCCAGTGATCGGATGATTGATGTACCACGACCAGTCAGGCGACCAGTGCCAATAAAGCGCTGGACTGTCAGGCGAACGGCGATACCAGTCCCACTCCACGGTTTCCCAAAGCTGCGAAATGCGGTTGTAAACATCGCGTTCAGCCTGACCCGGTCCCTTAAAATATTGCCGCGCTGCCAGCAAACCTTCCATCAGGAACGCAGTCTCGACCAGATCACCGCCATTGTCGAACATGTCGAAGACGGGCAGACTCTGGCCCGTCGTCCCGTCCATAAAATGCGACCACACGCCGTGATAGCGCGGGGCTTTTTCGAGGAAGGTTAGGACCTTTGCCATTCGATCCAGCCCCTGCGGGCGCGTAATGAAGCCGCGATCCACTCCGACGATCAGCGCCATAATGCCGAACCCGCTGGCGCCGGTTGCCACGATTCGATCATCGCCGGGAATATTTTCGAGCGTCGTTCCGGCGACCGGCTGCGCCCCTTCCCAGTAATAACGAAAGCACTCCTCCTGCAGCATGGTGAGTAGTTCGTCGTCGCTCATCGTTTTTGTGGTTGCTGTGGCTGCCGACGAAAAAGCTGAAACCCGGTACCGATGGTCTGACGCAACAACCTTGTAATACGCCGTCACTCCCGGCTTGCCCACGAAGTCGGTGTAGCGGTTGATCCCGGGCACTTGAATTCCAATCGGCTTGAAATCTTTGCTGTCGAGCGATCGGTAGACGACATAGCGTTGCAGTTCGGGCGAATCAACCGGCCCCCAGGAAATGTCTACGTGGCGCTCGTAGGCTCGGGCCGCGATATTTTGCGGGACCGGAAGATTGGCACGGGTTCCAGTGTTTTCCGCTGCGCGCTCGGAATCGATCTCCAAGTCATCGATGATCAGTGTGTGCTCCCGATCATCGGCCTTATCTTGCGAGAAGGTGACTTTGACGGTTTGATCGAAGCGAAATGGGTGATCGGACGCGGTCTGAAATTCGGAGAGGGGAATCGCTACCTGGACCCACTTCCCGGCTGGAATTTGCGACTGGAATTTGCCAACTTCCAGCGCCCGGGAAAAACCTCTGCCTACGTCTGACAGCCAGATGCGCGGCAGGTCTTCGCCGGAAATTTCTTCTTTAGAAAAACACCAGAAATAAAGCGTGTCGCCGTCGAATTCCATTTCGCGATTGCGGAAATCCATGGCCCGAACACTGGCTTCCCAGCCGCCATCCGGGGCCGATCGCCACTTCAAACGAAGCGCATTAGGCGGCGTGAAGAATAAATCATGGCTGACCGGCAGTTTGCCATGAAGTACTTCAAGGCTGGAAGGAGATGAGGCGCGGGCGTCGCTGTAATAATACGCGTCAGATTCCAGGCTGTTATCGAAAAGAATGTGACGATAATATTCGGTGTCGGCATTAGCACAAGACGTAAAAAGCGCAACGCAAACGAAGCAGCAAACCGTGTAGTTCCGCTTAGACAATCTGGATTTAATCGCCATAGAGACGCAATTAGACTAATGCATCTTTAGCCGCTCGTTGCCCACATTCGTGTCTCGGGTTTTTTACTGCCCGAACGCCACGTTCAACCCGGTCGTCAGGATCACATCGTTCTGCTTCTTTCCCAGCGGCGGATTAGTCACGTACACATCCGCGAATGAATTCTGCCAGCCGAAACGCTTGCTGATCTTTGTGACCGAAGCAAAATTGAACGTTCCGCGGTAGTCGCCGAGGCTGTTGAGATCTGGGAACAAATAAAGATTCTGGTTCAGCACGGTGCTCTTCCCCAGCTTGTGCATCAATTCTTCGCCCAGGGTAAGGGCGACGAGGTTGCGCTGCAGGGTGACGTATGACTCACGCGTGTAGTTGAGGCCGCCAAGGAAATCGAGGGTGGTAGTGTCGTTCTTGATGGCGTGGTAGCCAAGTCCGCCGCCAAACACCGAGCGTAAATTCAAGCTTTGCAGGGCGTCGGCAAAAAAGTCAGCCGCTACAAAGGCGAACGTCTTGGGGTTCAGGTCGTGGTCGTAGCGGATTCCGCCAGCTTCAGTATTGGCGGTTGTCGAAGTGACGTTGGTGGTGCTCGCCGGAGTGACGGTAACGATCGTGGTTGTACTCGTCGCGTAGACCGCATTGGCGTAAGCGTTCAGCTTGGATTTCAGGCTCTGGCGCGCTGCGAGAAAACCGAGCGCCAGGTTTGTGGTCTGGCTATTGCCGCCGGTGAACGAAAAGCCCGCGTTCAACCCGCCTTTCCATCCTTCCAGCAACGAGGCTTTTTCCATTTTTTCGTACGCGGCCTCTTGCGACAAAGATTTGACGCTACCGACCGGAGCGGTGACCTCGCCTGACGAGGTCGCCACTTTCACAGTGTCGTCGGAGGTCGAGAGTGGCCCAACCACGGTCTTCCCATTCGGAAGCTCGACCCGCAGGGGCTCGTTGCTTTCGAGCGCTTTGATCGCGTCCCACTTCACCGTCAGATCTCCAGCGTATTCGGTATGCAGAACCAGGGTCTTGCCATCCGATTGAACAATTGTCCCGGTCAGGCGGTCCCCATTTTTGAGCGAAACCTGATCGGCAAGAACAGGGACTGCGACAACTAGAACCATCAATGCGAAGAAGCTTTTCATATGGCGCACAAATTCCTCCATTCAGGGCTGCGCAATTAGTAGCTACTTAGTTGAAAGAGGTTGTACTAACTAAGGAAAGTGCCCGTACTTCCGGTCCCTGTCATTTGCTTTGGATCAACAGATCGCTTCCATGGCCGTCGTCGGGGATGGTCACGCTGACCATGTGATGCTCAGCGTCAAACGTCGCCGGCGATGACTCTGCCTTGCCGCCAACTGTGTAGGTCGCGCCTGAGTTCTGACCATAAACCTCCACCCGCAGTTCACTCCACCAGGGATGGTAGCTGCCTTCATGCGGACCAACGTGCACTTTTAAAGAGCCGGCAGCATCTTCGCAGCTGAATTGCATTCGCAAGAATTCGCCGTGCTTATATGCCATTGTCTTTCCATCATCCTGATAGAGCGATCCCTTGCAATCGTGTCCGGGATATACGCGCAGCACTAGCGGCCCATTGGGGACTTCGTTGGTGCTCTGGACCAAGGCCTGCATTGGCAGGATGGATCCCTCGCGCACAAATACCGGCAAAACTTCCAGCGTGGGATGCACCAGCGCCTGCATCAGCACTGCTGAATCAGCTGTCAAGCTCCCGGCCGGAGGCGGCGACTGCTGTACGCGCTGTCCGCTCCAGTACTCGAACCAATCCCCTGAAGGAAATTTCACCGCATAGGCATCGGGTTTTTCAGGAAACGGCGCCGGCGCAACCAACAGGTCACGCCCAAAAAGAAATTCGTTTCCGGCATCAATATCGAGAGGGTGTTTGTCGGGAACCGCATCCGGGAATTCAAGAAATAGCGGGCGCAACACTGGTATTCCAGTACGCGACATCTCTTCGACAGCTGTGTAGAGATAGGGCATTAATTTGTAACGCTCCTCAATATAGCGCCGGCGGATATCTTCCTGCTCGGGTCCGTTTACCCATGGTTCACGATGCGGAGTTCCCTTCTCGCTGTGATTGCGGTCGATGGGCTGAAATGTCGCCAGTTCGGTCCACTTGGTGAGCAGTTCGGGTGTCGGCGTTCCGATGAAGCCGCCACCATCCGCCCCACTCATTCCGAAACCGCTGAGGCCGAGATTCTCCAGCATGG
Source organism: Terriglobales bacterium (assembly GCA_036268595.1). Taxonomy (GTDB): domain Bacteria; phylum Acidobacteriota; class Terriglobia; order Terriglobales; family Acidobacteriaceae; genus Gp1-AA145. Next base: position 8,389 of record DATATW010000184.1, on the reverse strand, counting down.
GCGTAGTCAACCGCAGATGGTTCCAGGTGGCGCTGTTATCGCCGGTCCAAGTGGCCGCGTAACGCTGGCCTCCCGCGTAGGTGGCGCGCGTGAGCACGAACGGCCGCTCCTCGGGAGAAATCTTCAGCAGGCCTTCATAGGTGGCGCGCGAATTCTCCATTCCGTAAACGTCATGGATTTCAAGATGCGTAGTGGTGCGCCGCTTAAACCCGGGCTCGTCAATCCGATGCTGAACATCGTCAGGTATGGTTTTGTTCGGAGTGTTGAAGACCGAGGGCTCGTTCATATCATTCCAGAAGCCTGCGACCCCGTCGGCGACAAACGGTTTGTAAAGGCTGCCCCACCATTCGCGCGTGCTCTGCCGGGTGAATTCGGGGAATACCGACGGCCCCGGCCACACCACCCCCACAAAAATAGAACCGTCAGGATTTTTTACGAAGTGGTCTCCGGCGACACCGGTATCGAACGGAGCATAGCCTGCGTTAGGCAGGAACGCGATGTGCAAGTCGGTGATGGTGACCACGTGGAAATTTTCTTTTTTGAGAGCGGCCAGCATCTGCACAAAATTAGGAAACTTTTCTGGATCGACAGTGAACGGCCGGTTCTTTATCTGAAAATCGATGTCCAGATAAAGCCCGTCGGCCGGAATTCGCTCAGACCTAAATTTTCCCGCGATTTCGCGCAGTTCCGATTCCGTCATATAGCTATAACGTGACTGCTGATAACCTAACGACCACAGCGGCGGCAATGGCGGAAATCCCGTGAGCCAGGCATACGTTTGCAAAACTTGCTTTGGCTCAGAACCATAAATAAGGTAATAATCGATCGGGCCGGCCTCGGCCCCGAACGAATAAATCCCAGCAGTCTGTTTGCCGAAATCGAAACTAGTGCGCCAGGTGTTGTCCATGAGCACGCCCAGCGTACGGCCTGCACGCATGGTCAGAAAAAACGGAATGCTCTTGTAAATTGGATCGGTTGATTCCTGAAAATTGTACGCATCCGTATTCCACATGCTGAACGCCTGGTTGCGGCGATCAAGCGGGCCCATTTTGTCGCCCAAGCCGAAATAGTGTTCGTCCAAGGGCATCTGCTTGTAAATGCGAAAGGCCCTGTCGTGAAATTGGAGCGGCCAGCCAGCAGCGTCTTCCTGCAGAATGTTTCCATTGAGGTCGCTCACGATAAGCCGCAGTGTCGCGCGGTTGATTCGGACCTGCAGATTTTTGGTTCGAAAGCCTACCGCGGCATTGCTGTTATCCGGCGTCGTCGGCACCTGCTGCTCACGGGCGGCAGGCAAAACTGCCCAGGACGCATCCTCCGGCAAGGTCCCATCGCGACCAACGCGCACGCGAATGACATCATCGCGCAGAGCGGTGATTTGAATGACGGCTTTTCCGCTGGAAACCTCAATCCCGTTGGCGAGGGGCTTCGCTCCCGAAAACTCGTTTAACTCCAACTCGCCGGTGCCCTGGAATTTCTGGGGCGCCGCGGCGAAAGAGTTAGTTCCAATCAAAAGGGAGAGAAAAACGAGACCGCGCACAATCGTAGGTAAATGCATGTAGAGCTCGATTTTACAAGAAGTCAGCGTAGACATTAATCTCACAACTTTTAAACACTTGTCATCCCGAAGCTGCACTCCGCAGGAGGCAGGAGAGGGACCTTACGAAGCCTATCAATCTGCTCGGAGGCAGTTAAGAAATCCATAGGTGAAGGCGCAATGTACCAGCAGTCCTGTTTACGTTCACGACAATCCAATCGCATCGTACGATCCCTCTCTCGTCCGCTTTTAGCGAACGAGTCCGGAAAGGAGGTTGTAACTTTTCCTCATTGCGCGAATCCAATTTGCTGCGAGGTGATGCATGAACACTGAGACCAAGAACCCTGCAATTTCTAGAATCACAGCGGCGATCGCGGTGGTCGCGATAGCCTTTCTTTTGCTCGCCGCCAAGGGAAACCAGGTCAATGCCGCGGAAGGTAATGTCACTCTTCCCAGTCCCTCCATTGATGCGCCGCTGGCCTCGACACCCGGCAAACAAACCGCTGTCCTCGCTGGGGGTTGTTTTTGGGGAATCCAGGATGTCTTCCAGCACGTAAAAGGGGTGAAAGAAGCCACCTCGGGATATTCGGGAGGATCGGTGGGGTCGCCCGATTACGAAGAAGTAAGCAGCGGGAATACCGGGCACGCGGAGTCGGTGAAGATTACCTTCGACCCATCGCAGGTTTCATACGGTCAGCTATTGCAGGTTTTCTTTTCTGTGGCTCACGATCCGACCGAACTCGATCGTCAGGGACCGGACACCGGAACCCAGTATCGTTCGATTATTTTCTACAGCAACCAGGAACAGCAGCACATTGCCCAGGCTTACATATCACAACTGCAGCAGGCGAAATTGTTTTCCGCTCCCATCGTGACCCAGGTAGTTCCGCTGAAGGCCTTTTATACAGCCGAAGACTATCACCAGAACTTTGCAACACTCCATCCCGATAATCCCTACATCGCAATCAATGACGCGCCCAAGGTTGAACACCTGCGGCTGCAGCTTCCGGCTCTTTACGCAGATAGATAGAACAGACGGCGCTCAAGTATCGTGCTTTGCCAAACCTGTCTGAGTATTGAGTGAATGGTGGGCAGTGCAGGACTCGAACCTGCGGCCTTCTCGGTGTAAGCGAGACGCTCTAACCAACTGAGCTAACCGCCCTCGGAAAGCTGGCAGTAATGTCAGCTATCGCAAAGCCAAATCATATGACCCGCACGTGGGTTGACGGTCAATGATCAGCATTAAGCTAGGGGCTCTTGCAGTATAGGGTTCACCGAAACCGCGGGTCAAACCAGTCGACTCAGCAGCTGACGCTTCGCTCTGGGCGATGTCGCATTGGCTATTTGACCGCCATAACGCTGTAGTTGGGGGTGAACTGATCGTTGCGGGTGATCTGCAATGCTTCGACGCCCAACCCTATCAGGTTGATGCACGGGATAAAGGTTCCGCGCATGACTGCCTTGGCAATGCTTGAGCGCACAAAGCTCTCGAGCGCCAGGTTACAAAGGCGCAGCATTCCCCCAATACTCGAAAGCTCGGGAACAATTTTTAATTCAGAGAAAGCAGAAAAAATCGAACGCACGCCGGTCGAGGTGAACCGCCAGCGCTCGGCATCACTGAATCTCGGGGCCATAGCAGGTATGCTGGCCAGCAAGACACCTCCGTGCTTAAGCACTCGGTAGACCTGGCAGGCGGCCTCTTGCGGATCAGTAAAGCAGTCGAAGACCTGAGTTGCGATGACGACATCGAAGCTTTCGTGTGCGAAAGGTAAGGATTCGCCGTCGCCGACGACATTGACTAAATCGGTGCGAGATATATCGCAGGCAACGTATTGTCTGGCCCTCGCTTGGATGAGCGGACGATAAGGCTGATACCTGCCGCCGACGTCCAGAATTTTCAACTCAGTGCCAAGAATGTCAGCGATCCAATTCTGGAAAATAATTCTTCGGGCGCGCAGCACCAGGAAATTTGGGTCGGTCAATCCAGGATACAGCCGCAGCCGGGCAATCTTTAACAACTCGTCATTCGCTGGTCCAGCAAATTTATCCAGCGCCAGAGCGACATCAGCCATGGTGGAATCTTACAAGTTTTAAGCGCGGCGGATAATTACTGTGTCGCTTCAACAATACAGTGTCTTGCGGCGAGCTCTGCACTACCTGCTACGCGTCCCCGATGCATTCGCAGCCCTGCTAAACTCGCAGCTTGCGTCGGCTCATCATCAATGCGGACGACTTCGGTCTGACCTCCGGCGTCAACCGCGCCATCGTCGAGGCGCATGAGCGTGGCATCGTCACTTCCGCCACGCTGATGGCGGATGGCGCCAAATTCCGGGAAGCAGTGGAGATGGCATCCCGGACGCCCGGACTCAGCGTGGGCTGCCATGTGTTGTTGGTCGACGCGTCGCCGGTGCTTGAGGCACATCAGATCTCGACGCTGGTAACCAATAACTCCGGTGTGCCAAAGTTCCGCGACAGCCTGTTAAATTTTGCTGCGCTTGCCATTTCCGGCCAGCTTGACGAAAACCAAATCGAAGCCGAGATCACGGCACAGGTCCGCAAGTTGCAAATAGCAGGAATCCACGTGTCTCATCTCGACTCCCATAAACATACGCATATGTTTCCGGTCGTGTTCCGGCCGATGCTGCGAGCAGCAAGTCAGTGCGGAATCGGAGCCGTCCGAAACCCGTTCGAAGCCCTGCTCTTTGCCGGAACCCGGAATTGGAAGCGGCGGTTCCAGCTGGGATTATTGCGCTCGTTGCGGGCCGGGTTCCGCAACGCGTTGGAGGAATCCGGCATATTGACTCCAGACGGTTGTGTCGGGATCGCGGTGACGGGCGGTCTGACGCTGGAAACATTCCGGCAGCTGATCGAGAGTCTTCCTGAAGGGACGTGGGAGTTTGTGACCCACCCGGGGTATAACGACGCCGAACTGGATGGGGTTAATACGCGCTTGCGGCACTCGCGAGAAAAGGAGCTAGCAATCTTGACTTCCCCGGAGGTCAAAGAGCTTCTGCAGCGTGAGCAGGTTAAATGTATTTCCTATCGCGAGTTTGCCGATTCGCGGCTAAGAGTATCGAAAGTACCACCCCTTTCGGGTCGTGAGTAGTGACTGACGGTTACTTCCGGGTCTAATCGATGGCAGCTATGATGCCATCGTATGGAAAAGCGTCCAGAATCTAGAGTCGCCGCTGACATCCCAGTACGCGTCTGGGGAATGGACGCGGAAGGCAAACCTTTTTTTCAGAGCGGTCTTGCGGCGAGTCTAAGCAGTGAAGGAGCCCAGCTGACCCATCTGCATCATTGCCTGAAAATCGGAGAAATTATTGGAATTCAGTACGGCGAAAAAAAGGCGCGTTTTAGGGTCATCTGGTCTACGCCATCGATGGCGCCACGAAATAATAAGGCCGGAGTACAGATCCTTCCCGAACAGACTGCACCGTGGACCGAATTAGCCTCCGAGAATCGGCGCAAAACCAATCAAGCGGGATCGGATAAACGCAGGTTTAACCGTCATAAAGTCAACTTTCCGATGGAAATCGGCTTTGAAGACGTACGCCGGGTTCATATGCAGTGCAGTGCCACGGATATTGGGGGGCGCGGCTGTTATGTGGAGACATTCTCCCCCCTGGCCCTCGAGACGGAAGTCATCATCACCTTCTGGCTCGATTCGGAAAAAATCCGTGCGTCGGCGGTGGTCCGCACCAGCGACCCTGGCGTAGGTATGGGAATCGAATTCACCGCGCTCGAATCCCACATCCAGGAGCGCCTCCAGGAATATCTGGAAAAAATGGACAAAGGGTTTTCGCGGGCTGCTTCCGAAGGCAGTCTGTGACGCGTCAGCAGCTCAAAAGCAGAATCTTTCTCCCGCTTTCCCCATCGAATGTACATGCGGGAAAGCCTGAAAATCGGAATCACCGGTTATCCCACCTATGGTGGTAGCGGCGTCGTTGCCACTGAACTTGGGTTAGAGCTGGCGCAACGGGGCCATGAAATCCACTTCATCTCTTACGCCCAGCCGATTCGCCTCGATCGCCCGACACCAAATATTCACTACCACGAAGTAGAAGTCTCCCGCTATCCGTTGTTCGACTACCCTCCCTATGACCTGGCATTGGCGACGCGGATGGCTGAAGTATCAGAGTTGTACGATCTCGATTTGCTGCACGTGCATTATGCAATCCCACACTCGGTAAGTGCATTGCTGGCCCGGCAAATGCTGGCGGCTGGACCCAAAAAGCGCAAACTGCCGTTCGTGACTACGCTCCATGGAACCGATATTACGCTGGTAGGACAAGACCGGTCTTATCTTCCCATTACCCGCTATTCGATTGAAGAGAGCGACGGGGTCACTGCCATTTCGCAATACTTGCGCGAGCGCACGGTGCGTGAGTTCGAGGTGAAGAACCACATCGAGGTGATCTACAACTTCGTGAACTGCGATGTCTATTGCCGCGATCAAAACTTCAGTGAGCGAAGAAAGCAATATGCGACCGGCGGCGAACGTATTCTTATTCACATATCCAATTTCCGGCCGGTGAAACGAGTGACGGATGTGATTGAGGTATTTGACCGCGTTCGCAAGCAGATCCCGTCGAAGTTGCTGCTTCTGGGCGACGGCCCTGACCGATCCCCGGCGGAATGGTTGGCAGTGCAAAAGGGGATTCACAACGACGTGATTTTTCTCGGCAAACGCGAGCAGGTTTACGAAACACTGGCTATTTCAGATGTTCTGGTGATGCCGAGCGAATTGGAATCATTCGGCCTTGCCGCGCTTGAAGCCATGGCGTCCGAAGTCGTTCCCATAGCAACCAAAGTTGGGGGCGTGCCGGAACTAATCGAGCACGGCAAAAGCGGATTCCTAGCTGAAGTGGGAGACGTGGAATCGATGGCGGGCTTTGCCATTGATATTCTCAAAGACGAGGACCGCTTGCGGGCTATGGGAAAGCAATGCCGGGAAGCTGCACGAGCGCGTTTCTGCACCACAAAAATTATTCCGCAATACGAGGCATTCTATCGCCGGGTGCTGGAACGCTCTTCATAAACTGTCGCCGGCAACTTTGCATCACCCGGTAAGATGGGGAGTCGCAGCCGTACCAGGGTTCCGGTTCCGTTGCGGCTGTCAATAGTCATCCGGGCAGTTTCTCCGTATAGGACTTTCAGTCGCTCGGCTACGTTCGCCATTCCGATGCCGCCCTCGCCGAATCCTGAAGGTGGCTCCAGCAACTGGGCCGAACCCATGCCGACCCCGTCATCTTCCACTTCTATGGTCACGTGTGAGTCGGAAAGCTTGCTACGTAGATAGATGCTTCCGCCTTCGATCTTCGATGAGAGCCCATGTTTAATCGAATTTTCCACCAACGGCTGCAGCAGCATGCTGGGCACCATCACATCGAGCGATTCAGGATCCAACTCTTTGATCACTCTGAGTTTGTCGGGCCCGAAGCGTACCACTTCAATGTCCAGATAATTGTCGATGAAATCGATCTCTTCCTGCAGAGCGACGAAAGCGTCGCTGCTGTGAAGCAGCCGGCGCAGTATGGTCGCCAGCTTAATGATCAACTCGCGCGCAGTGTCCGGATTCAGGCGCACCAGCGAAGAAATGGAATTCAAGGTATTAAAAAGAAAATGCGGATTGATCTGGTTCTGCAGCGCCGCCATGCGCGCGCTGAGCAGCAACTGCGCCTGCTCTTCCAGTTTGATCTGCAAGCGAACGCCGTTCCATATTTTGAGCTCGATCACGATTACCGTGACGGAAGTGGCATAGATCAGCAAATCCACCCAGATGGGATGAGCAGCGTAGGTGTACCCCGGTAGCCATCGCAGCACCACCGTCTGCAAAAAACGCATGGCCACGATGCTGAACAGAAACAGCATCTGCCAATCGGAGAAACTGGGCCGGGTATCGTCGCGACGCATCCAGCGCAAAACGCTCAGATAATTAAACGGAGAAAATCGCCAGACCTCCTCCTGGTTGGGAGCGAACATGCGCAACTGGCCGAACACCAGACCCACCGCGGCATTTACCGGCAGCATCAGCCATGCGCCATTGAAAAGCGCCAAAAGAAGCCCGCCGGTCACTCCTGCGAACCGTCCCGCAATTACGCCCAGCAGTACCGTGGCTTCGAAAGACAAATCGCCGGCGAACGTGCTTTCGGCGCCGAACCGGACCCATATTCCCAAGGCCAGATGGAATCCGAGCCATGCCGAAACCGACAGCCATAAGGCGAGGTAGGTTTTGTCCTTGAGCGAGCGGTTCTCACGAAACAGCAGAGACTTGAACTCAACCGAGCGCACCAGGCCGGCTGCAATGGCCGCAGCCACACCCAGTTTGACCAGCAAGTTAATCAGGATCAGCCGATATTCCATGGATCGCAATGCCTATGGAGAATGTAGCACTGTTGCAGAGCCGGGGAACGGTATCGAGTCCTCCGTAACTGTGTCATCACGAACTCGTTCGCCGAAGGCGGACGAGAGAGGGACCCTACGAGGCGATTGCGTCATCACGAATTTACGAAGGAAGATCCGTAGCGCATGCGTTGTGATCGACCTCCTGATCAGTCCAAGCCGCTGCACACGTTTCGTAAGGTCCCTCTCCTGCTCTCCTGCGTCGAGCAGGTTCGGGATGACACAGGTTTGTGTTAAGTGCGAATGGAAATGTGAATATGCAAGTAAATTCCACGTTTGCCCTGAAATGATCAGAACGGTCCGATAATCCCGCCGATCTGCCGGGTTGGCGGAAGTTTGCGTTTCTGAAGCACGTCGAGATACTTCAACCCAGTGCCAGTGTTGAACAACACGACTCTATCGTTTGTGGAAAGAACCGCCGGCTTTCTCCTGGAGGGCTGGAGTAATTTG
>DATATW010000183.1:0-14607 GCA_036268595.1 Terriglobales bacterium | reverse complement strand
AGTTGCCTGCCACGCCGTGGCTCCGAGGGCACGGCGTATCCCGACTTCCTGTGTGCGCTGTGCGACCGAGCGGGTAATGAGGCCAAACAGACCCGTTGCTGCCAGCAGCGCTGTGACAAGAGCAACAGCAATGAAAGTGGGGACCAGGGATGAGAATCCAAGGTCGACTGCGGCCAGATAGTCATTCAAGGTTTGCAGATTCTGGAGTGGCAAATCCCGGTCGACACCGTAGGCTGCGGCCTGTAGCGTGGTACGGCTATCACTGGCGGCGTTGGGCAATTTGACCAAAACATGGAATGCCGAGGGCGCTAGCTGGCGCCATGATTGGTAAATGACTCCGGTGTCTGAACTATAGGGCCGGCCAGTCACGGGAGAAACAACTCCGACGATCGTAAACCATGGACCATTGTCCAACGGGTGAAACTGGATGCGCTTGCCCAGCACGTCCTGATTGGGCCAATAACGCGCAGCCATGCGCTCATCTACAATGGCTACCTTGAGTGAAGAAGTGCTGTCTGTTCCGTCAAACAGTCGCCCGGAACGAAGGGTAAGCCCCAGCACATTGAAATAATTGTCTGAGATGGTGGTGAGCGGCAAAGCAAACGAAGACAGGTTCTGGGTGCTATGCTGCGTTTCAATCGCGACAAAGTCTCTGCTGGGCCGGGAAGGTATGTCTGTAGCGAAAGCCACTTCCGCGCCGGGCATTTTGCTCTCGACTGCCGCCGTCAGGTCCTCAAGATAGGTCATACGCTGTGCGGGTTCGGAGTAGTGCGCGCTAAAGACCGCGGGAGACGTGGATAACATGACTTGTGCAGTGTTCATGCCGCTGTCCTTGCCCAGTTCTTTTTTAACTCCCAGCACCATGCACGCACACAGCACCATGACCAGGCAGGAAATTACCACTTGCAGGCCAACCATGAGGCCCGCGCTCTTGTTGCCGACGCGGATTGGTGCGCCTGTTCCGCTGCCCGCCAGCGTGACGGCAGCGTCTTGTTTGGCAATACGCCATGCTGGAACCAGCGTGCTGAGAAGCCAGATAATGATGGCGGCAAGCACGCCTGTTATCACGTGACCCGGCCGCACAAAAGGCATCTGGGCCGGGCGTCCCGTCGCCAGGATTTGTGCTGTAAAGCTATAGAGGCTCCGGCTCCAGCGGAACATCAGGGCGGCGAGCCCATACCCACCCAGAAGTCCCGGCGGCAAAACCAGGGCAGTCTCCAGTACGCACTGCCGCAGTATGCGCCAGCGCGATGCTCCGAGCGCGGTACGCAAAGCCAGTTCGCGACTCCGCTCCAGCAGACGGGCAAGAAACACCATGCTGATATCCAGGCAGCCCAGCAGTAAAACTGATGAGCACATGAAGGTTAACGTCAGCAAAATCGGCGTTTGCGAATGGGTAAACATGCGTTTGGCGGGAATCAAAACCACGTGCCGTGTGGTCTTAAAAATATCCGGATAGTCCCGAACGATGCCATCATGGGCCGCTTTCATCTCGTTCAGAATCGTATTGATGTTCTGCCCCGGGCCCAAGAGGATGATAGGAGACACGGACATTGTCGCATCGGTTGGCCGGGACGCGGTTTCCAGATGCAGCGGCAGCCAGACTTCGAAATCATTAAATTCATAAAAATCCTTCGGCATCACGCCCACAATTTGGACGGGGGCCGCATCCATTCGGGCCGTCTTGCCGATGATGTCCGGATCGCCGGCGAAGTAGTTTTGCCAGGTATCGAAACTAAGCACCGCAACGGGAGCAGCGCCGATCTGGGTGTCCGCATCTTCAAGCACGCGGCCCAGGCGTGGAGGCACCTGCGTTGCCGCCAGCAGGCGCGGGCTGATAGCCGACGCGCGCAGCCGGGTGCTCACCTGGCCTTCACTGAGCACGACACCCTGGCTCGCATAGACGCCAATGTAGTCGGCTGAGCGATTGTGCTTCAGCAGTTCCTCATAGGTAAAGGTATCGACCGCCGGTACTGCCGCATCCAGCGAGCTATTGGTGATCTGCAGGCTGTACCAGCTCTCAGAGCCCGGGAATCCGAGGGGCTTCGTCAGGCCGTAAGCAACCTCATAGGTGAACATCGCAATGCCGACGCCGAGCGCAATAACGATCGCGCACATCAGCGAATAACCCCATGACTGTTTCGACAGCCGCCATGCGTATTTCAAATCAACCCAAAGATTCATGATCGTCTACCTTTAAGTGGATAAATTCCTATTTGAGCAAGATGCGCTCTTGATCCTGGAACCCGCCAATTTCCGACGTGATGATGCGATCGCCCGCGTTCAACCCCTGCAACACCTGCATGTAATTGAGGGAGACCTTGCCCGCTTTGATCGGGACCCTTGTAGCGTAGTGGGCCGAAGGATCCAGCTTGTACACGGTGATTGAGGCATCATTCTTTACATAAGAAGGTTTGCCCACGTAGAGCGTGTTCGGTAATTTGCTTATATAAAGGACGCCCTCTACCGCCAGTTGCGGCCGGGCGCCATCAGGCAGAGTACCCTTTAGATCCACGTCCACTACCACTGTGCCGTCAGTTACGCCGGGATCCACGCGAGTGACTATACCGTTCACTGTGCCGTTGCGTGTATCAACGATTACGCTTTGTCCTATTTGGACCTGGGTGGCATCGCGCGCCGGCACCTTAAGCTCAGCGTAGAGTTGGTCCTGTTTGGCAATGCGCCCGATGGGGCTGCCGGGCAGGAGCTGTTGTCCAACCTCGACGTCAATCGCCTGCACGATACCGCTAATGCCGGCAACGACCTTCAGGCTGGCAGCCTTCGTCTTAGCGCGCTCCAACGCTCGCGCCAGTTCGGTTACGCGAGACCGCTTCACCGCCAGTTGAGTTTGAAGATTGTCGCGAAGCTTTTTCAAGCGGCTGTCTTCGATGGCATAGGTCTTCTTGAGCTGGCTCGTATCGAGTTCAGAGCGCTTGAGTTCCATTGTAGAAATAATGCCGTCAGCAGCCAGAACCCGGTCGTCTTTGGTTTTCAGATCGGCTTTTTCCAGACTGACCTCGGCCTGGGTGACCACAACTTCCTGGCTCAGGATGCTGTTTTGCAACTCAGCTTCTGAGGCTTGCAGCTCCGCCACTGCGCCGGCCCAGGCAGACTGCGATTCTTCTGCGCTGGCAATGAGGTCGGGATCGGTGAGTTCCAGCAAAACCTGTCCCTCTTGCACCACCGCACCAGCTTTCACATTCTTCTTCGCGACCCGGCCGGCAACCTGCGCTGCCAATTGCTCAATGTTCCGGGAGAGCAATTGTCCGTTGGCACTGACCTTAACTTCCATCGTGCCCTGCTGCACCGTTTCGATGCTGAGCTTGTCCCGGTCAACCCGATGAGTGGAGAAGTCAATGTTGGCAAGCGTGAAGCTGCCACTGAGCAGCACCACCACCACTATGGCAATCAGCGCCATGCTTTTGATCTGTGAGAATTTTGATTTCGGTCTTGCGCGATCCATCAAACACCCGCTTAGTTTGAGAGTTGTTGTATTCGATCCATTGCCAGTTTTAAGCGCTCGCGAGCGGTAAGTTCTGCGCTCCCATCAAAAGTGAGGTCGGCCGCTCATAGGCTGCCTGCACGCCCTGCCGCAGGCTGGCGGATGCCGCATCTGTTTGTAATCGCCTCTCATTAGGCCCAATGGGAGTGATGCTGTCCGGATCAATCTCCACCGCCACGGCGCGCCGAAGCATTTCGACGGAGATCACGATTCGCCAGGTCCGTTTTTTTACGAGAATGCCTTCCAGTCCCCGCAGCGGACCTTTCTCGATGCGAATTTGTTGGCCTTCATGCAAGTAAGGATATGGTTCCATATTTTGTCCGCAGTCAAGAGCTTTCCGAACGGCTTCAATTTCGGTATCGTTAATCTGTGCAGGTCTGCCGCCAAACGACACAATTGAAACAACGCCTAGCACACTCAGAATGGGAGTCCGGTATCTCGGGTCAAATCTGCAGAAAAGGTATCCGGGAAACAAGGCAGTGCTGCTTGCTATCACCTGCTTCTCCCGGTGTTTTTGCGCCCGGCAGAGAGGAAGAAAATGTTCAAAACCTTTTGCTTCCAGAAATCCCGCGGCGATCTTTTCGTAGTTCGATCTCGTCCGCAAGGCATACCAGGAATGGCTGGATCCCACGGACAAGCAAGCATCGTACCTTCCATCACAACTGACATCGCTTAACTTCATGCAGCAGCCTCACGGACCGAGCTCGAGATGGGCTTCGCCCCCTTTCCTTCCAAGCTCTAACCTGATGTTTCGAGCCTTGGGCCAGAGCCGGGGCAGCCTGCTTAAGAAAAATCTAATTGTGTTTATTTGCTGTCAGTTCAGCTTGCCTACATACGAAAAAATCGGTTCCAAAATGCGCCGCCAAATAAAAAAGGAAATGTCACCTTCATCATGAGCGCCAGGTTCATGCGCTCCTTCTAACGTTTCGGCTGCACTGTGTTTACCGGTCTCCTCGCTGAAAGCAACATGAAACGACTTTCTTGGCCCTGGGACTTCGATTACAGACGACTTAATCAGTCTGTGCACGAAACCTTGCGGCTTGCCTTCTTCTATATCAATTGGATTGCCAAACTCCGGCGGCCCACCGTGCGCTTGGAAAAAACTCTCGAAACTTATGGAAGTCATACAGTTACGGACCGCGAGCAAAGCGCAGGTTCACCACTGCCGCCGGGACTTGTGCTTTAAGGGAGCAAACCCCAAGTTTTTTATAGGCGGATACTGTCCAACGTTGGACAACTATTTCCGGCACTGGACACGGGGGCGCTTTCGACTGTTCAATCTGCTTATTTTAAGGATCGGACGACAACGAACTTTCACGGTTTAGAGCCAGGCTGAAACGGCAATAGACAAAAGGACGATAACCGTAATCAGCTCGTTGGGCCGACGCTAATCATAAAGATCAGAAAAAATGTCCATCTGCGGACACAGATTCCATCAGTGGACACTTCTCAGTAACCGCTAATTTAATACTTGGGTGGTAAGCATTGATGTATAAGCGACTTGCATTTCGTCCCTGGTTTGGTTGTTGGAATGCATTCCAATTATTTACAGTACACGTTCCTGTTCTCTGTCCCAAAATGCCCATATTGCGCGCCGTGAAACCTCAGAAGAAATTTAACGATAAGCGCAGGCTTGAATCATCTCCCCAGCAGGGGAGGTTGAAACATTTGATGCGGACCCTGCTGCATGATTTCAGTTACTCCATACGTTCCCTGAAGAAAACTCCTGCGTTTACCTTTGTGGCTATCGCCACTTTGGCGCTCGGCATTTCCGCCACCGTGATTGTGTTCAGCATCGTCGACGCGGTCGCGCTTCAGCCATTACCGTACGGCAACGCAAACAGGGTCGTCGTTCTTCGCTGGCAGGACAGGAACTTGCAACCTCAGGCTGAAGTTTCTGCGCCCGTCTTCTTCATGTTGAAGGAAAATGCGTTGTCTTTCGACAGCATAGCGGCCGTCTATGCAGAAGATGTTGGCGTAAACCTGGTCGCTGCCCGGGGTGCGCGTTATGTGACGGCGTTGCAGGTGTCGGAGAGTTTTTTTGAGACCATTGGCACTCAGCCTGCAATCGGGCGATCGTTTCGTGCAGAGGAAGACCGTCCCGGCGCTTCAGGAACCGTGGTCTTGAGTTATCGCCTTTGGCAAAGCATTTTTGATCATGACAGGAATGTCTTGGGGCAAAACATTAAGATCAATGGAGACGCCTTCACGATCATTGGCGTAATGCCGGAAGAATTCCATTCCTATCCCGATGCGGATATATGGCTGCCCCTGCAACTGAACCCTGCGAATGCAGACCCAGGAAGTGATTACCTGGTGTTCGCTTCTGTAAAGAGAGGCACGCTTCTCTCCCATGCAGAAAGGGAGCTTCAAGCTCTTTCGCAGACGCATCCATTGTCGTACCTTCCCGGAGCGGCCAGTAAAAGCGCGAAGCTCACGCTGGAAGGACTGCAGGATTTCCGTACCGCGAACATTCGCCATAGTTTAACAATCCTGTTTGGAGCAGTTGTGTTGGTGCTTCTGATCGCCTGCACAAACCTTGCTGTGCTTCTCATGGTTCGCGGGCTTGGCCGCACGCAGGAAATCGCTGTGCGTGTCGCCCTGGGTTCATCAAAATGGAGACTGGCACAAATTTTCCTGGTAGAGAGCGCGCTGCTCGCACTCACAGGAGGAATTCTGGGGCTTGTTCTGGCCAAGGACCTGCTGCCGCTCGTTTTCTCCATCAGCCCTGTTGATATTTCTCCGGGGACAACGATAGAGATGAACCAACAGTCAATATTCTTCGGCCTGGGAGTCTCCGCACTAACAGCCTGTGTGCTGGGCCTAGTGCCCGCCCTGAGAGTGGCCGCAGGCAACTTCGACGATCTTCTAAGACAGGCGCACAAAGGAACTACTGCGAGCTTACGGCAGACCCGCTCAACCCAGCTATTCGTAATAGCCGAAACGTCCCTCACCGTTGTGCTCTTGGGTGTGGCCGTGCTGCTTCTGCAAAGTTTTTTCAGGCTGCAGGCAGTCAGCCCGGGCTTCGACCCCAAACAGACATGGGTAAGCCAAGCTTCACTAGCGGGGGCACGCTACATGACAACGGAAGCAACGTCCAACTTATTCAATAAGGTAGCGGAGCATATGCGAAGCATTCCCGGCGTTGAGTCGGTCGCCGCCATTCATGGTTTGCCTCTCGAAACAGGACTGAACTTTCCGGTCTACCCAACCGATTCGCCAGGAAAAATTGATCATGCCGTACAATACCGCGTCATCACGCCTGACTACTTCAAGACACTGCGAATTCGGATGCTAATCGGAAGGTCGTTCACAGCAGAGGATGATGGGCATGAACAGCCGATGGCTATTATCAATGAGTCATTGGCCCGCAAATGGTGGCCGCACGAGAGCGCAATTGGCCACTTCGTTCATGCGGGAGAAGAACTGGGTCCGGAATTGACTGATCGGACGCGGGAAATTGTCGGCGTCGTCGCCGACGTACACGAAGCGGGCTTGGCGCAAAATCCACCCCCTGTTCTTTTTGTACCGGACCAGCAGGTACCGGATAGGATCACGTCATTCATCAACAAGCTGTTTCTTGCGTCAGTCATTGTTCGCACCCAAAAAGGTTCCAACGTGTCCGAACAGATTCGACGCGCTTTTGAATCCGCCGACCCCGAGCTTCCGGTCGCATCGCTTCGTCCCATGACACAGGTATTGAGCAAGTCACTGGCCCGTCCGGCGTTCTATGCGTGGCTCTCCAGCATATTCGGTATTTTCGCTATGCTTTTGACCGGTATTGGGTTATATGGATTGCTCAGCTATCAGGTGGGCTTAAGCGTGCCTGAGATTGGAATACGCATGGCCCTGGGCGCAAACAGGGGCCAGATCGTCGGTCTCATCGTAAAACAGTGCGCGCGCCTTGCTTTTGCGGGGCTATTGCTGGGCGTTATCGTGTCTCTTTTTGTAAGCCGACTTCTAACCAGCATGTTCTATAATCTCCAGCATGTCTTCTTAACACTACTGGTTGGAGAAGCCGCCCTGCTCGGATTGATTGCTGTATTGGCTGGCTTCCTGCCGGCAACGCGTGCCAGCGCTATTGAACCAATGGCTGCCCTGCGGAACCAGTAATCTTTGCAGAGTTTATGGTTTAGAGGGGCGTTCGCTGACGAGCAGTACATGTGTTTCCGCTTCAACATGGTGCTTGATAAATGAGAGTCGAAAAAGAACCGTATCGAATCCTGGTGGCCGACGATCAAGCAGCTGTGCTCGAAGCCCTCAAGATGTTATTCCGATCAGAAGGGTTTGAAGTGGAAACAGCCAGGTCACCCCAGGTCGTGTTGGAAGCATTCGGGTTGCGCGAATATGACACACTGATTTTGGACCTGAACTACGCCCGTGACACTACTTCCGGCAAGGAGGGAATTGATCTTGTCACAAAGATCCGTGAAATAGACAGTCAAGTCCCGATCGTCGTAATGACGGCATGGGGCAGCATTGATCTTGCGATCCAGGCGATCCGCGGAGGCGCATGCGACTTCATCCAGAAACCTTGGAATGATGAACACTTCATAGCCAGGGTGCGCACGAATGCAGAGCTGTATCGGGCTCTCCGTCAAGGCCTTCGTTTCGAAGCAGAAAACCGTCTGTTCCGGGCCCAGGGAACGTCGTTCATCTGTGGCGCGCCCTCCATGCGCCCGGTTGTTGAATCGATTTCCCAGGTTGGCCCGTCTGACGCAAACGTCCTAATTACCGGCGAGCATGGCACCGGCAAAGAAGTTGTGGCACAGATGCTGCATGCGGTTTCCCTGCGAGCAGACAAGCCTCTCATCACCGTCAACACCGGAGGGTTGCCGGAAGGCACCTTTGAAAGCGAGCTGTTCGGCCACGTAAAAGGCGCGTTCACTGATGCCAGAATAGATCGTATTGGTCGATTTGAGATGGCTGACCAGGGAACATTATTTCTGGATGAGATTGCCAATGTTCAGTTGCGGCAACAAGCCAAGCTACTGCGAGTGCTTGAGAGTGGGGAAATGGAGCGCGTTGGATCGTCCCGGACACGGCAGGTGAATGTCCGGGTATTTTCTGCGACGAATGCGAACCTTGAAGCGAACTGTTCTGCCGGTAATTTCCGTGAAGATTTGCTTTTTCGGCTCAATACCTTTGAGATTCGCATCCCGCCGTTAAGAGAGCGGCGTGAAGACATTCCAGCGTTGGCTGGACATTTCTTAAAAAAATACGCGACTCGATACAACAAGTCTATTGAGGGAATAAGTCCGGATGCCGTGGAACGGCTGTTGAAATCTCCCTGGCCTGGCAATGTACGCCACCTGGATCATGTAATTGAACGCGCGGTGATCGTCTGTCGCGGGGACTCAATACAATTGGCGGATTTGGGCCTTCTGGACCATACTGATACCCGTCCTGCAGCCACTTTACAGGATATGAGTCTTGAAGAAGCGGAAAAGCTGTTAATTAGTAAAGCGTTAGCACGTTACAAAGGCAACATTAAGCAGGCGGCTGAAGTGCTGGGCCTCACGCGTGGAACTTTCTACCGCCGCCTTGAAAAGCACGGGCTACATGCACCCACTTCCCCCAAGAAAGACCAGCAATAGGTTTCGCAGGCGGTCCCCGCTGCGCTTTGAGCGCCGCTTGCTGGTTTCCGTGCTGTGTGCGGGACTTCCTGGAACTTCACTCAGCCTGCTGCTGCTTTGGCTGGGCCCTTATTCGCAATATCACAAAATTGAAGGCACAGTCCTGATGTTGGGTCTATGGCTGGTTCTGGGGTTCTCCGCCTCTGCTGGCGCCGTGAACTCTTTAAGGGTTTTGTCTAACGTGATCGGGTCCATGAAGGAAGAGGACTTCTCTTTTCGCGCAACTCAAGCCACTCGAGGGGACGCACTGGGTGACCTTGCAATAGAAGTAAATAATCTTGCCCGCGCCCTTGAGGCGGAGCGTATGGGCGCTTTGGAAACCGCGAACCTGTTCCGAAATGTAATGGCGGAAACAGGGGATGTGATGTTTGCCTTTTCAGATGATAACCGCATTCGTCTGCTCAATCGCGCCGCGGTAGCCCTTTTGGGAAATACTGAAGAACAGCTTCTTTATCGCTCTGCGGAAGAATTGGGGATCGGCGATCTTGTGAACGGGCAACCGTCGGAAACCGTGACACGCGCTTTCGCCGGCATCGAACGCCGGTGGATTGTCCGCCGCGCTCATTTTCGGCTGCACGGAATTCAACACCGACTGCTGGTCATGTCCGAGGCATCTGAAGCTTTACGGGCTGAGGAGCGCATGGCCTGGCAAAAGCTGGTCCGTGTTCTTAGCCACGAGATCAATAACTCCCTGGCGCCGATAAAATCTATTGCTTTTACGCTGAGACGCGCTTCCACCAACACGGCCCTGCCGGACGCCTTTAAGCAAAACCTGGAAAAGGGCCTGGAGGTCATTGCAACCCGCTCTGATTGCCTAAATCGATTTCTCCAGAGCTATGCCTTGCTTGCCAAATTGCCTGTCCCGACCCCCAGGGTAAGCTCTCTGGAAACGATTATAAGAAGTGTTGTCGGTCTAGAGCCTCGGCTGCCTGTTAGTATTCTGTCCGCCAAGAGCGTAACGATTCTTGTAGATTCTGACCAGATGGCACAGGCCCTGATCAATCTTACTCGTAACGCTGTTGATGCCGTCTTGATGAGAGGTGGCGCGCCGGATAATGAAGCAGTAACCATATCCTGGCGGGCAGAAGGGGCTGATCTTGAGGTGTGGATACGTGACCGAGGTATTGGCCTCCCGGACACGCAAAATCTGTTTGTGCCCTTCTACACAACCAAGGACGAAGGGGCTGGAATCGGGTTGGTGCTAAGCCGGCAAATCGTCGAAGCGCACGGTGGACGGCTGATCCTTCAGAATCATCGCGAAGGCCCCGGGTGTGAGGCCAAAATCATCTTGCCGCGGTGTGTCGTCACCGCATCTGCGCAAGTTCGCGCTACCGCGAAGCGCTAGCCAAAACGTTCTTTTGTTCCGATCCAGATACCCGCCAGCTTGCCCCCTCTTCAAATGGGAGTACTGGACTGCAATCTTGATCATGCACCCTGCGTTGGTATGAAGTGAACTCGCTGCGGCTTATATTTCTTAATCGAAGACTAACGAGTACTTACGCTAAGTGTGACCATTCAAGGAAAAACATGTATTAGATATGCTGATCAGCTTCGAATGGTTTCATATAGGCGATTTCGCGTGCTTTTGCATAAGCACTAGCCGATGGGGTGAACCGGAACGGGAACAAGCACTAATAAAAGGGCAACAGGCCTACTCCTATATGGCTTTGGTGTCCAGACATGGACAAGTATTTCCACGCTCGGACACGGACTTTCAGCCACCACATAATCCCCTGCCCTGATAGCTGACATTCAGTTGCACCGATATTACTGCAGATTCATCGGGCAGAGATCCATGTAGTGTTATTGCAACTCATTCTTAATTAAGGAACTTCAATCAGCATAAGGTTACGAATAACGCTTATCCGCCGGGGTTATTCATCGGATCATCGGGCATAGCATGGAGTCTTCTTGAAATTGGTCTTCAGCAGGAGGCGGAGAAGATTTTTCAGGTTGCACTCACCAGTCCTCTTCGCCACAAGACGGCAGACCTGTCTTACGGCATGGCCGGCTGGGGTATGACAGCGTTGCGGTTCTTTATGGAAACGCAAGACCAGCAATATCTCGATCTGGCGATAAAGGCTGGACACAAAATTCTGGAAGCCTCTTCGCGCAACGAACGGGGTCTGTATTGGATGAACGATGGGGAACAGCGCCTTGGCATCGCCCACGGCTCCAGCGGTATCGCTCTTTTCCTTCTGTATCTCCACATGGCAATTGGCGAATCCCATTTTCTAGCGGCTGGCCAGCAGGCATTGGACTTCGACCTGAGCCACGGAACCACAACCAAAGATGGTGGTCTCTCATGGTCACATTCCACCAGTGTTGAATCTCCTTTGTATCCTTACTGGCGCTTTGGCAGCGCTGGAGTTGGCTCCGTGGTTCTGCGCTATTACAAATTACTTGGAACTCAACGATACAGATCCATCCTGGAAAAAATCTTCATCGAAATGGACCGCAAGTATGCCGTATCTCCCGGCAGATTCATGGGCTTGTCAGGACTCGGCGAACTGTCTCTTGACCTATATGACTGCTTCGGCGAAAAGCGCTATTTGGAAGCCGCGCACAAGGCAGCAAGCGGCATCATGCTCTTCCGCGTTGATCGCTGCGGGACGGCTTTTCCGGGCGATCAACTTCTCAGGCTTTCGTGCGACTATGGTACCGGGAGTGCAGGAATTGCGCTCTTTCTGAACCGGCTTCTGGGCCGCCAGGGAAATGACTTCATGCTGGATTCCCTGTTCTACCTTTGCGATGCAAGGATAACAACGTCCGCGGCTGGTAGCTGACAACTTGTTTTTGGATTTAATGTCATCAATCAGCAGCGCCTGTCATTCGCAAAAAAATAGATCAGCAAGACCTGATATACCGTACTCACCACTAACTAAAAGATGACGGCTGTCGAGCGGACTCGCGTTAAGGCAATCGCGTTAGTCGAGTTCGCCGATTAGAGGCTCATCGCACAGATCAACAAGCATGGAATGATGTTGGTAATCAAACCACCGGCGGAACGCCTCGAAACTGCGGTCAGTCGGCCAGCTATCGGTGTCAGTATACCAGCCGGCTAATTGGCCGCAGAAAATCTCGTCGCACAGTTCCTGCAAAACATCTTCTACGTCCATTGGCGTATCACATTCCGGGATCAAATAGATCGTGGGTTCCCGCGACAGATCCGGCAATGTCAGCCTGTGGCTCGTCGGATCAGCTGCATGCAGCCACTCCAGAAAGGGCTGCTTGGGCTTCACCACCAGCGCCGATCGGTTCAATGTGACCACGATTTCTTCACGCAGCTCGTCGTTCATAGCGATGGTGCAAGCCATCTACCTGCGGAATGGCCACGATCTTGCCTTGGCTCCTGATCTTCCGTGGCTCAGGAGCGTCCTTCTGCAAAGCCAAATGTGTGGCCAGTGCGATCCAAAACCAACGATCCCGCCACAACAGGCGAGGACGCCTTTGCTTGCGTTTATAAATTGCCAGTTGCTGGCGCAGCGCCAAATTCTCCAAGACTATGGCTTGATGACCGCTTCCGAGCAGCCGAATGAACTGAAATAACGCGAGCATGGCGTTTCATTGTTCCTGCTACCTCATTGAAATGTCAATGAGATCCTGCCAACCTAGTTTTGGCGAACGACAACTGTTGAGTCGGTTAGCAGGGAGCTAAGAGCGAAGCCCAAACAAGGAAAGTCGAGCAAGAAAGGTTGTAAATTTGCGCCCAAATGTGCCGAACACCGGAAAGGAGGCAAGCCGTAAGTTGTTGAAAAGATGGTGGACCTGGTCGGGATCGAACCGACGACCTCTTCCATGCCATGGAACGAAGAAAACAGCAATTTGTTGACGGCAAAGGACTTAATAGCCGGCCTGAAGTGAAAAAACCGGCATAATTGGCGCTATTTGCGCCCAAATTGCGCCCAAAATTAACCAGTGGGTTAGATGGCTGATAATCCGTGGGGGAATCAGCCATCCTTTAACCAAATACGACAGGCGGGCGAGACGCGAATTGTGGACGGGGTAAAGTCAGCGGGCTCAACCGCCTCAATCGAGCTACCGAAACGCCATTCAAAAAGTCTATGATGCTCGATCCCAACCGAGCCAGCTAGAGATCAAGAAAACTAGCCTAGGAAAATAAGATTGGAGAAGAAAAAGCTATGAATTCAGCTCTAACGCAACTGGTTCGAAAAAGAGCCCGAACGACGATGACGTTCGACCAAGCTGATTTCGAATGCCGTCTTCGTCATCAGCCTCGTTGGGCTAGAGAGAGTTCTCGGTTGTACGAAGACGAGAGGTTACTGCGGGCGGCGGCAACTCGGCTGGTCAAAGTGTTGTCTTCGTCGCATAGAGATCGCAGGGTGTACATGCTTGTGCGAGCGGCGGACTTGCCAGAATCGATTTCGCAATATCTCATTCAGCGCAATCAATAGGAATCCGTCCATCAAGCTGCTTTGCAGTTCTGAACTGGCCGGGCAGCGCAAAGGGACATGGTGGCCAGCTTTCCCCCATGCAAGGCAAGCAACCGGGACGTGACATTGTGCGCAAAGATTGCGCACGATCCCGAATACAACATGTCCGGGTTGGCATGGGCGGACCGCAGTTCAGCCGTTATTGTGATGGCAGAAGTACCGTTCAGTTCGTCCTACGGCGGAATCATGTGCCAAGTCCTCGGATACAAGTTGGATACAGTGACCGGGAAGATTCTCCAGCGAATGACCGCACGCCAGTTGAAATCCCGATGGCAGCACGCCATGGCATGGCAACTTAGGACTCCCCATCCGCCCACTTACGGGCCCCCTCTACGGGAGGCGAACAAACCTTAGCTTTTTAAACACCATCATTTCACTCATTGGTCAGAGTCATGAGTGCAAATGCATGTTAAACAGTCTGAACAATTCGTCGTTACGTTAGCATATAAAGGTCACGGGCGTCGGTCATCTAGTTAACCGAGCCACACTGGAGTAGAACATAAAATTGCAAATAAATAATTGAGGAGCACCAGTGAAGGCAAGATTACTATGCTTAGTTTTCTGTTTGTTAGCCACATGCGGAAACGTGGGTGCATCATCCACGGATGTCTATGACGGGCAGTGGTGGTTATCTATCAATGAGCGTCAGAGAATGAACTTTTTATATGGCTACGTTACTTGTGCCAACGGTCTGGCTAAGCTCGACGTGAGGTTTGACGAATCAGTCCTGACCTACGCCCCCAGATTGACGACCTACCTTAAGGAGCATCCTGAAGCGTCAACTGATAGCGTGGAAAAGCTTTTATGGAAGATTGCGAATCCTCCTTATTCCCGCATGGTTAAGCATCCTGGAAAAGGCGAGGATGTCGGAGATTGGGGCGGCATGGATGGCGATGAATGGCGCAACGCCAGCGAAGCAGAACAGAACGTGCTTATCCGAGGATTTTTAGAGTGTTATATGAAGAGGACGAAGCAGGAGCAAGGTACATTTTCCAGGCCCATTGAATACTATGTG
>DATATW010000182.1:0-38455 GCA_036268595.1 Terriglobales bacterium | reverse complement strand
TCTTGAAATGCTCGCGACCTACGGGTATGACAAAAACCATCGCGCGGTGAAGAAGGCGCTAAAGTTCATCCGTGACGAGCAGGAACCGGATGGATCCTGGTTCGGGCGCTGGGGCGTGAACTACATTTACGGCACCGCGTTGGTCTTGCGCGGGCTGGAGGCCATGGGCATCGATCATCACGAACCGTACGTCCAGCAGGCGGCGGAGTGGCTTCGCATGGTGCAGAATCCTGATGGCGGATGGGGCGAGACCTGCGATTCATACGACGACGCCAATGCCAAAGGCATTGGTCCCAGCACGCCATCGCAGACGGCGTGGGCCGTTATGGGTTTAATGGCAGCCAATGACACTCGCAGTGACTCGGTCGCCCGTGGCATTGCCTATCTGCTTAAAACGCAGAAACAAGATGGCTCATGGGACGAGCCCTGGTATACCGGCACTGGCTTCCCACGGGTGTTTTA
Source organism: Terriglobales bacterium (assembly GCA_036268595.1). Classification (GTDB taxonomy): domain Bacteria; phylum Acidobacteriota; class Terriglobia; order Terriglobales; family Acidobacteriaceae; genus Gp1-AA145. Next base: position 37,993 of record DATATW010000182.1, on the reverse strand, counting down.
TCTGATGTACACCCTCTATCGCGAATACTTCCCGCTGATCGCGCTGACCACGTACAGGAAAGTGTTGGGAGAGAAGAACTAGGCTCCGGTTCGTAACTCTTCGCGAACTTGGTCTGGAGTCATAAATGCCTGTGTGGGGACGGGCGCGAGTTTCACTCTTGCCCGAAAATCAACAGCAGCGACGTCAGCACGGCTGTAAGCCGTGCCCTTACCGGCTGTGCTCGCAATCACAAATGCGCTTCACCATTTCGTTGTACCCTAAACACAATCCATGATTGCATTCGTCACCGGCGCTACGGGTTTTGTCGGCAGCCACGTTGCTCGCGCTCTCGCCGACCAAGGCGCCGACCTGCGCCTGTTAGTGCGTGCCAATAGTAATCTCAAAAACGTCGAAAATATAAAAGCCGATTTGGTCACCGGAGATCTGCGCGATCCCGCATCTCTGGAGAAGGGAATCGCCGGATGCGAAGTTGTCTTTCATGTGGCCGCTGACTACCGGCTGTGGGTGCGCGATCCCGAGGAGATGTATCGCGCGAACGTCGAAGGAACGCGAGCACTTCTCGCAGCCGCGCGCAAGAGCGGAGTTCGCCGCGTGGTTTATACGTCCAGTGTGGCGACCATGGGATTCACGTCCAACGGCCAGCCTGCGGACGAGAACTCTCCCGTTTCGCTCGACAATATGATCGGCCCGTACAAGCGCTCAAAATTTCAGGCCGAGCAGGTTGCAATTGAAGCTGCCCATGCCGGTCAGGATGTGGTAATCGTCAATCCCAGCACTCCGGTAGGCGAGCGCGACATCAAACCTACGCCCACGGGCCGCATCGTGGTTGATTTTCTTAAGCGGAAATTTCCTGCCTATGTGGATACCGGACTGAACCTAGTTGATGTGAAAGAGTGTGCGCAGGGCCACCTTGCGGCTCTCGAAAAGGGACGCAGTGGCGAGCGATATATTTTGGGCGGAGAGAATCTGACGCTAAAGCAAATTCTCGACAAACTGGCTGCCATTACCGGTCTGCCGTCGCCCACAGTGCGTGTGCCCTATGTTCTGGCGCTGGCCACAGGCGTTGTGGATGAGATCGTCACTGGGAGGATCCTTGGGCGCGAACCGCGCGCGACCATTGATGCTGTTCGCATGGGACGGAAAAAGATGTTTGTTTCATCTGCCAAAGCAGAGCGCGAGTTGGGATGGAAGGCCGGATCGGTTGACGATGCGCTGCGGCGGGCTGCGGATTGGTTCCAAGCGAATGGGTACACGTGAGTTTGCGTTGAGGGTCTTGCTCCCTCTTGCGAAATATTGAGTAATGACGGGCGAGGGCGCCCGTCGCTCCACAATCGCCCTTTGGGTGGCGTCGGTCTAACACTTAAATGCCTAAAATTGCTATCCTCGCAGCCATCGAACGTGAACTCTGGCCACTGATTAAGAACTGGAGATCCACAAAGGCCGAACACGAAGGCCGCGAATTCACTTTTTATGAGAGCGATTACGCGGTCGCGGTCTGTAGCGGAATGGGCGCGGAATACGGCCGGCGTGCCGCCGAAGCCATAATTAAGAAATATTCACCTGAAATAATCATCTCCGCGGGTATTGCGGGAGCTTTGGTTCCTGAACTTCATGTCGGCGACACCGTTTTCCCAGCGATCGTGATTGATGCTGGTGACGGCAGCCGGCATGAATCGGCAATCCGGGACGCGGCGCTCGGCAAGACTCCATTGGCGCGGACCATCCTTATCAGCTCGGCAGAAGTTGCCGGGACAGACCAGAAAAAGCAGCTGGCAAAGTCTTATGGGGCGCATGTGGTCGACATGGAAGGCGCGTCAGTGGCACGCGCGGCGCAGATTCATAACCTGCCATTTCTCGCGGTGAAAGCCGTTTCCGATGAAGTGAATTTCGAGGTCGGCGAATTGAACTGTTTTATTCGCAATGGCCAATTCAATATAAAATCGCTGATTTTTTATCTTCTTCCGCGGCCCTGGCTTTGGTTGAAAATGATTCGGCTGGCTCGGAACACGCAACTTGCATCTCACAATTTATGTTCGTGGCTGCGGGAAAGTGCGCTCATAAATACAATAGTTCCAGCCGCGATTTCACGGCATCAATCTTGAGATGGCGATAGCTCAGCAACTGGCCCCAACCGATATTTCAGGCAAAGTCCCGGCCACCATGACCGCGGCAGTCTATCGCGGGAAGGACGATGTCAGGCTGGAGACGGTTCCGGTGCCCAAGATCGGGCGAGGCGAGATCCTCGTCAGAGTCCGCACCTGCGGTATATGCGGGACGGATCTGAAGAAAATAGCCACCGGCTCGCACGCGGCCCCGCGAATCTTCGGACACGAGACCGCCGGGACGGTCGCCGTGACTGGCGAAGGTGTCACGCAATTCTCGGTTGGCGACCGCGTAATGGTCTTCCACCACATCCCTTGCGGCGAGTGTTATTACTGCCGCCACAAAACCTTTGCCCAGTGCGAGACGTACAAGAAAGTGGGCTGCACGGCGGGATTTGATCCTTCGGGGGGCGGGTTTGCCGAGTACGTCCGCGTCATGGACTGGATCGTGGAGAAGGGAACGGTACGGATCCCGGAGGGCGTGTCTTTCGATCAGGCGGCCTTTGTAGAACCGGTAAACACCTGCATGAAGGGAATCGAACGTCTGGCCTTGGAAGCGGAAGAAACGGTGCTTGTAATCGGGCAGGGGCCCATCGGTATCATATTGAGTGTATTGGCCAAACGTGCTGGGGCTAGGGTAATAACTTCCGATTTATACGAGCAAAGGCTTACAATATCAAAAGGATTCGGACTCGAAAACGCAATCAATAGCTCAACCGCTGATGTGGTTAGCGAGGCTCGCAGGCAGAGTGAAGGCCGGGGCGTCGACGCTGCCATTTTGGCCGTCGGAAGCAACAGTTTGATCCGCACAGCCATGGACGCGGTGCGTCCTGGCGGGCGGGTTTTGCTGTTTGCGCAGACGCAGCATGGGGAAGCCGGATTTGACCCCGCCGCAGTCTGCGTCGACGAGAAGACGCTGATCGGTTCTTATAGCGCTTCGGTTGACCTGCAGGCAGAGTCAGTCAGGTTCGTAATGGGGCAGGAAATGGCCCTGGAAAAGCTGATCAGCCATCGCTTCCCGCTGTCACAGGCGGTCGAGGCCCTGAATCTGGCGGCGCACCCGCAGCCCGATTCAATGAAGATTGTGATTCAGCCGGGAGTTGAAAGGCAGAAGTGAACGGAAAAATGACAGCCGCTGTCCTCTACGGGAAAGAGGACGTGAAGATTGAGAAAGTACCCATTCCTCGAGTGGAACAGGGTGAAGTCCTGGTAAAAGTACAGGTGGCCCTCACCTGTGGCACTGACCTGAAGGTCTATCAGCGTGGATATCACGCCCGTATGATCGTTCCACCAGCATTGTTCGGACACGAATCCGCTGGCGTGATCGAGGAAGTCGGGCCCGGCGTTCGAGGCTTCAAGAAAGGCATGCGCGTGGTGGCGCTGAATTCAGCGCCCTGCCAGACCTGTTTCTACTGCTCCCGGCATCAGGAAAATCTTTGCGAGGACCTTCTCTTCAATAATGGCGCTTATGCGGAGTACATTCGCGTTCCGCGGCGAATCGTTGACCTCAACATGCTGGCCATTCCTCCACACGTAAGTTTCGAGGAAGCCGCCATGGTCGAGCCCCTGGCCTGCGTGTTGCGCGGGCTGCACGAGACCCAGGTGGAGATCGGCGACACGGTGGCCGTGATCGGCGCGGGCCCGATTGGATTGATGTTTGTCCACGTTGCCCAGGCCATGGGATGTAACGTGATTGCCGTGGTCAAACGCGAGGCGCAAATTGAAGCCGCCCGAAAAATGGGAGCACACGACGTCGTTCATCTCAGCTCAGTTAAAGATCCGGTCGAAGCCGTGCGAGCGCTCTCTCCTGCAGGCCGAGGCGCTGATGTGGTGATCGAAGCGGTGGGCCGCCCAGAGAGCTGGATTTGGTCAACCGAAATGGTGCGCAAGGGTGGAACCGTCAACTTCTTTGGCGGATGTGCCAAGGGCGCCAAGGTGGAACTGGACACCAACCGTTTGCATTATTCAGAAGTAACTTTAAAAGCAACTTTCCATCACACGCCTGATGCTGTTCGTAAAGCATTTGCCCTGATTGCCGAAAAGAAGATTCGTCCCACTGATTACATTACCGGCGAGGCGCCCCTGTCGCGGCTCCAGGAAGTGCTGCAGCACATGATGAATCGGAATGGCGACATCAAGACGGCGATCATACCGGGACAATAGGAAGCTCTTGGCTCATTCGTTTTGGGTTCAAGCTAATGGCTAAGAGCAGAACTTCATGAGTACTGCCCACCAAATCTGGAGTAGTTTGCCTGCGGAGTACGCGATACCATCGCAAGCTCCTTCGCTCGCAGATGCCTACGCTTATTGCGAACGACTGGCGCGTTCGCATTACGAGAATTTTTCGGTGGCAACCTGGTTTCTTCCTAAGCGCCTGCGCCAGCACTTTTACAATGTTTACGCTTACTGCCGGATCTCTGATGACCTCGGGGATGAAACCGGCGATTGCCAAGCCTCGTTGCAATTGCTCGACCAATGGGAGTCGGAGCTGAACGCCTGCTACACGGGCGATCCCCGCCATCCGGTGTTTGTGGCTTTGGCTGGAACGGTCCGAGAGTTCGATATTCCAAAGCAAACATTCGCCGATCTGCTGACTGCCTTCCGCCAGGACCAGAGAGTCACTCGCTACGAGACCTTTGAGGATGTGCTCAGTTATTGCCACTATTCGGCGAATCCGGTTGGACATTTGGTTTTGTACTTATGCGGATATCGCGACAGCGAGCGCCAGCAGCTTTCCGATTACACTTGCACCGCATTGCAGCTTGCTAACTTTTGGCAGGACGTCAGCGACGATTATGCGAAGGGCCGAATATATCTTCCGCTGGAAGACCTGCGGAAGTACGGCGTCACTGAATCAGATATTGCGGGCAAGAAAAATACCGGAGCATTTCGCGATATGATGCACTTCGAAGTGCAGCGGGCGCGGGAATGGTTTGACCGCGGCTTTCCGCTGGCGGGCAAAGTCAGCCGCGAACTGGCGACTGATATTGAACTCTTTAGTCGCGGCGGCCAGGAAATCCTGAACGCGATCGAACGCCAGGACTATGCTGTGCTGGGGCGGCGTCCCGTGATTTCGAAGCGGCGCAAACTCGCGCTGGTGGCTCGCGCGGCGCTGCACAAATTGATATGAGCAGCGTGGCACAATTTCCGACCCCGTTCATGCCGACCGAGTCGCAGCTCCACATGGCGTACTCGGTGTGCCGTGGAATTACGCGCTCGCAAGCCAAGAATTTTTATTACGGATTCCTGGTTCTCCCCAAGCCCAAACGCCAGGCTCTGAGCGCGGTTTATGCATTCATGCGCCGCTGTGACGACATCGCTGATGATCCGGCTCTCACAGCACGCGATCGCAAACAAAAGCTCGACGCGTGGCTGGATGCATTTCACGCAGCGCAGGCGGGCCACCCGACGGACGATCCGGTGCTGCTGGCCGTCGTTGACGCGCAACGCCGCTTTGGAATTCCTGTCGGCCTGCTCGACCAGCTGGCCTTCGGCACGGCCATGGATGTCGAGGAAGAAAATCCGGACCAGAATTATCCCCGCCATCCCATTCAATACCGCAACTTTCAGGAACTGGAACGTTACTGCTACAACGTGGCGTCAGTGGTGGGGCTGGTTTGCATTCATATTTTCGGTTACCGCGATCCGGCAGCCGAGCCGCTTGCGGAGCGGCTTGGACTAGCATTTCAACTCACCAACATTATTCGTGACGTTAAGGAAGACGCAGTGCTGGGCCGGGTATATCTGCCCCAGGACGACCTGGCGCAATTCGGAATTCGTTCCGCAGATCTTGCGACTATGACCGATCCATCGCGCATACGTGCATTGCTGCATTTTGAATCTCAAAGGGCACTTGAAAACTATGCGGCGGGCGACGAGCTACTTCATTTGATTTCTGAAGACAGCCAGCCGGCGCTGTGGGTGCTGATCAATATCTACCGTGGCCTGCTGCAGAAGATCGCACGCCTTAACCACGACGTATTCACTCGGAAGGTAAGCCTCTCGCTGCGAGAGAAGCTAAGCATTTTTGCGAAGGGCTTCTTAAAGCGACTTCTCTGATGCCTCCCGACCAATCCATAAAATCAGAACCCGCAGACGTTGCGGGAAGTGGCCCCTCAGTGGCGATAGTCGGCGGAGGATTGGCTGGGCTGGCCGCCGCCTGCGCGCTTTCCAAAAGTGGCTTTCGCGTGATTTTGTTCGAGCGCCGTCCTTATCTTGGCGGTCGCGCGTCTTCCTATGAGCATCCCGGCACCGGTGAAGTGGTAGACAACTGCCAGCATGTGTTGTTCAAGCTTTGTACCAATCTGCTCGCGTTCTACAAGCAGATCGGAGTCGAAGATAAAATCCGCTGGTTCGACAGCATGACGTTCATCGAGCCCGGCGGAAGAAGATCAGAGCTGAAGCCGAGTTTTTTGCCGGCGCCGCTGCAGGTCGCTCCGTCATTTCTAAGTCTTCAATTCCTTAACGCGTGGGACAAGCTTGTGCTCTCACGCGGCTTGGCTGCGCTGATCGCGGGCCATCCGAAGGACGACGGAACTTCATTTCAGGAGTGGCTGCAACGTCACCATCAAACCCATAATGCGATCGAGCGCTTCTGGAAGCCGATACTGGTCAGCGCATTGAGTGAAGATATGGATCGCATTGCCGTCCCTTATGCGGCGCAGGTGGTGCGTGAATCCATGAAATCGAGCGAAGCGCGGGCGATGGGGATTCCGAGCGTGCCTTTGACCGAGTTGTACAACGCGGCGCTGGATTTCATCACAAGTCATGGCGGGTCGGTGCGTCTGCGGAACAGCGTGCAGTCGTTCGAGCCGACCGAAAAAGGCGCGCGCCTGCGAGTCCAGGATTCAGGCGAAGAATTTGATTACGCTGTACTCGCGGTCCCATTTGACTCGCTGGCCAAACTCTTGCCCGAGTCGGCAGACGCGCAGGATCTGCGCGAGAAGCTTTCACATTTCGAGACCGCGCCCATCACCGGAGTTCACCTGTGGTTCGACCGGCAAATCACCGATCTGCCACATGCTGTGCTCCTCGACCGCACCATTCAATGGATGTTCCACAAATCGCTGTTGCTGGAGAAGCACCCGGTCGCCACTTCGAATCCTGGCAATGGCGCTGGTGAAAGGGAAGAACGTCCAAGCTATGTCGAGCTGGTCATCAGCGCCTCGAAATCGCTGATCGAAAAGTCGCGCCAGGAAATTATTGATCTAGCTCTGAGTGAACTGCGCGAGTTCTTTCCCGCGGCACGCGAAGCCAGGTTGGTGAAAGCGACAGTCATCAAGGAAGTGAATGCTACGTTCTCACCCAAGCCGGGGATCGACCGTTATCGCCCGACATCGAGAACCCCCTGGCCGCACATATTTCTGGCAGGCGACTGGACTGCGACCGGATGGCCAGCGACCATGGAAGGGGCGGTTAGAAGCGGATACATGGCAGCGGCGGAAATTTCCAGGAGGGCGGGAACTGAGCGCAATTTTTTATCAGCCGATTTACCAAGCGCCGGTCTTATGCGCCTGCTCGGCTAGGCAAGCTAGCTAGCGCCTAACGCTTTGTACTGTGCCTCGCTCAGCGGCACCACGCTCAACCTGCCTTGCCGTACCAGTGGCGAATCGGCGAAAAGTTTATTGGATTTGATTTCCGCCAGGGTAATCGGTTTGGGTAGCGGCTTGCCAGCTTTGATCTTCAGTTGCGGATTCTTCGGATCGGCGGCATCCACTGAGACCACGGTCGCGGTTCCTACGGCACTCTTCACGTCGGCAGTTTCGTAAATAACTAACCGATCGCCGGATTTCATCCCGCGCATATTTTTTAAAGCCACGGGATTCGAAACCCCATCCCAAATGGTCGTTCCTTCGCCCTGTAAATCTGCGAAGGAGTACTCAGAGGGCTCGGTTTTGAGCAGATATGGCATGGTGAATGAAATTATCCTATTGCGGCTTCTGATCTTTCGGTTGCTTGTCACCGGAGTGATCTTCGTAGATCGAATACTGTTTCTCGGGCCGCTTCAACTTGATGGTGATCTCCATCATCGGCCGCGCGATATCGTAGTCGTTCCCAAAGGTCTGAAAGCCAGGCGCAAGCACCTGGATGCGCATTTTCCCGTAAGGAACACCGTCGTAGTTGGCTTTGCCATCGGGATCGGTCTTTAGTTCGATACCGCCACGGTCTTGCTTACCATTGTCCTCCACCGGGTGCAGCACTACCGCCGCGTTTCGGATAGGCTTGGCATTTTCGTCTCGTACCACGATGAAATTGACCGTGGATAAGGGTATGGCAGGTTTTTTCTCAGCCCAAGCCGGAACCAGCAGCGACGACAGCAGCAAGCACACCGTGAGAATTTGTCGGTTCATCATTCCATCCATATGCGAACGCTATTTTAATTAGTTCACAGGCGACTGTCACCCTAGCCTTGTCGGATTCTCGGCGGCATGACACAGGCCTAAGATAATGAGGAATGTAACTTTGCCCGTTTGGGGGAATCTCACCGGCATGAAGAACTTTGGCAGATTGTTGGCCGCTGGTTTGGTTTTGCTTGCTCTTTGCGCTCCCGCCGTAGCGGCAGCCGAGAACCCAATTCTAGTAGAACTGTTCACTTCCGAAGGTTGTTCGGATTGTCCTCCGGCGGATGCGTTCCTCAAAGCTCTTGATACTGCGCAACCCATTCCCGGAGCACAGTTGATCGTACTTGAGGAGCATGTAGATTACTGGGACGACCAGGGGTGGAGAGATCCGTTTTCGTCTCACGCACTGACCCAGCGGCAAAGTGAATACGTGGACCGCTTGCACGTACAGACAGGTCCTTACACGCCGCAGATGGTGGTGGATGGCAGAGAAGCTTTCGTGGGAAGCAATCGCCCGCAAGCTGGGCACGCCTTTGCGAAGGAGGTTGCGTTGCCGAAAATCAATGTGCAGATCTCGGAGTTGCATGTCGAGCAAGGAAAAGTTATCGCCCACCTTGAAACTGCCGCGGTTGATTCGAAAGCCGAGGTTTTCGTAGCTCTTGCCCTTGATCACGCGCAGTCGCAAGTATTGCGAGGAGAAAACAGCGGCCGCCAATTGGAACATGTCGCCGTGGTAGAGCGGCTCACCGATGTGGGAAAGGTAACAAAAGGAGAGTCGTTTTCGAAAGACGTGGCAATCAAGATGGACCATCCGGAAAAAGACTATCGAGTGATCGTCTTTGTGCAGCAAGCGGATGAGGGCAAAGTTCTGGGCGCAGCGGCTACGCGCGTGAAGTAGCGTTCCAGGCAGCCGCCTCCCAGTTGTCTTAGATCGCCATTCCCGCCGGTTCCGGCAATCCCTCAGGCTCGCGCAATGGTTCGAGCGCCACGTGACGCTTGGCCACCAGCATGTAAATCGAGGGAACCACGAAGAGCGTGAATGCGGTTCCAATGATCATGCCGCTGACCAGCATGATGCCGATGCTGTTTCGCGCTCCAGCTCCAGGGCCGCTGGCAAAAACCAGCGGAAGGTGCCCGAAAACGGTTGCAGCGGTGGTCATCAGGATGGGCCGCAAACGGGTGGCGGCAGCTTCAATCACGGCTTCCAGTTTGCTGTGACCGCTTTCCTGGAGATGATTGGCGAATTCAACGATAAGAATTCCGTTTTTCGACACCAATCCTACCAGCGTAATCAGTCCGACCTGACTGTAGATGTTGAGGGTGGTGAATCCCAGGAATGAGAACATCAGCGCGCCGGAGATGGCCAACGGCACCGATCCTGCGAGAATGATGAACGGATCGCGAAAGCTTTCAAACTGCGCGGCCAGCACCAGGTAAATCAAAATTCCCGACAGCAGAAATGTGCCCAGAAATTTGCTGCCTTCAACCCGCAGCTGTCGCGATTCACCCGCATAGTCGACCGTGTAGCCCTGGGGGAGAATCTGCTTCGCCTGGTCTTCCAAAAATGTCAGCGCCTTGTCGAGCGGCACCGGCGGCGGTATCACGCCCTGAATACGCACTGCGTTGAGCTGCTGAAATTTGTTCAGCGAGCGGGGTTGGGTGGTGGTTTTCAGGGTTGCGAAAGTGGATAGCGGAACCAGTTGATCGTTCGATCCTTTCACGTACATGTGTTCCAGCTGGTCCGGATTAAGGCGGTCGACACGCTTTACCTGGGGGATGACTTTATAACTCTGTCCCTGAATACTGAAGCGGTTGACGTAGTTCCCGCCGAGCATGGTGGAGAGGTCCGCGCCCACCTCGCTCATGTCCACTCCCTGCGAGCGGAGTTTGTCGCGATCGAATACCACCTCGGTTTGCGGCTGATCGAATTTCACGTCAGTGTCAGCAAAGATGAACATCCCGCTTGCCATTGCCTTTTGAACGATTTTTTCCGCCAGCTCGCTGATCTGCAGCGGCTCCGCCGAGCTCTGAATTACAAAGTCGACCGGGAACGAGCCACCACCGGGCAATGGGGACGGGGTCAAGGGAATCACTCGAATCCCAGGAATTTTCGCAAGCTTGGCGCTGGCTTCTACCAGCAATTGCTGGGTAGTTTTCTTGCGCTCGCTCCATGGCTTGGTGACCATCCCGCCAAAGCCTCCGGTCGGCTGAGTGATCTGGAAGATGCTCTCGTGTTCCGGGATCGAATTGAAAATGTTATAAACCTCTTTGCTGAACCGGTTTGTCTCGTCAATCGTCGAGTTCGCGGGGGATTGGATGATTGAAAACACAATTCCCTGGTCCTCCGCGGGCGCTAATTCCCTTTGCGAGAACATATAAAACGGAATCATCAACAAGGCAACAATCACCCACAGCGTCAACACCACCGGGCGAAAGCGCAACGTACCGGAAAGCATTCGGGTGTACAGGCCGCGCACTCGCTCGAATTGGCGGTTTACAATTCCGGCAAAGCCCTTCTCGGTATCGCCTTCGCGCAGCAATTTCGATCCCATCATCGGCGACAGCGTCAAGGCCACGAAACCAGAGACGATGACCGCGCCAGCCAATGTGAGAGCAAATTCGCGGAAGAGTGCGCCGGTCAAGCCGCCCTGGATTGCGACCGGAGTGTAGACCGCCGCCAGCGTAATTGTCATGGCAATGATTGGCCCGACCAGTTCCCGGGCAGCATCAATCGCCGCTCGGAACGGTGGTTTGCCCATGTGCAGATGGCGTTCAATATTTTCCACCATCACGATAGCGTCATCGACCACCAGGCCGACGGACAGCACGATAGCCAGGAGGGTGAGCAGGTTGATGGTGAATCCCGCCACCAGCATGATGAAGACTGCGCCAATCAGTGAGATTGGAATCGCAATGACCGGGATCAGCACCGAGCGGAAAGATCCCAGGAACAGGAAAATTACAACTATGACGATCAACAGAGTTTCAGTTAACGTGTGCAACACTTCGTTGATCGCGTCCTGAATGTACTCGGTCGAATCATAGGGAATTCCGACCTTCATGCCTTGTGGAAGTTCTGCGCGGATTCCGGGAAGGGTGTCGCGCACTTGCTTAATCACGTCCAGCGAGTTGGACGTGGGCAGCACCCAGATTCCCATGAACGTCGCGCTCTCGCCGTTGAAGCGAACATCGGAGTCGTAGTTTTCTGCGCCGAGAACAACATCTGCAATTTCGCCCAGCCTTACCACCACACCGTTCTGTTGCTTGATCACCATCTGGCGGAAGTCTTCAGCCGTCCGCATATCGGTGTTGGCCACCAGGTTCACAGAAACTGCGTCGCCTTTAGTGCTTCCCAGCGCCGAAAGGTAATTGTTCTTCGACAACGCGTCGTGCACGTCTGAAGGCGAAACTCCGCGCGCCGCCATCTGGTCGGGCTTGAGCCAGATGCGCATTGCGAAAGTTCGCCCGCCGAGAATGTCAGCCCGTTGCACCCCGCTGATAGCGGTCAGTTTGGGCTGCACCACTCGCGTCAGGTAATCGGTGATCTGGTTTTGGTCGAGGTCCTTCGACGAGAAACCTATATACATGGCCGCAAACTGATTGTCTGAGGTTTGCAGGTCAATAACCGGAGCCTCGGCCTCTGGCGGAAGGTCGTTGCGCACCTGTGCAACTTTGGCTTGGATCTGTGTCAGCGCAGCATTGGTGTCGTAATTGAGCTTCAGATGGACATCGATGGTGCTGATGCCCTGGGCGCTGGTCGACTCCATGTAATCGATGCCATCGGCGCTGGCGATCACGCGCTCGAGCGGAGTAGTGATGAATCCGCGCACCAGGTCGGCGTTGGCTCCAACGTAGACGGTCGAAACTTGTACTTCGGCAATATCACTGCGCGGGTACTGGCGAACGCTTAAAGAGCGGATTGCCTGCAGTCCGGCGATCAGAATCACCAGGTTGATGCAGATGGCAAGAACCGGCCGGCGTATAAAGAGGTCGGTAAACTTCATGGCTAACTGTCCTCGGGTTTCGGCTTGGGATTGTCCGGCGGTTGCACTGAGTTGTTCACCTGCACCGCGGCGCCATTTCGCAGTTTGAATACGCCTGAACTCACGACTTGTTCGCCCGCATTGACGCCTGATATCACCCCGACCTGATCGCCGCGTGAGCCTTGCACCTTGACAAACTGCTGGCGGACTCCCAGATAAGACTTGCCTTTGGGATCTTTCATATCGGTGACCACGAAGACTGAGTCACCGTAAGGGGCGTAATTGATCGCCGATGCCGGGAGAGGAATCACGTCCTGGCTCGATCCCAACCCTAGTTGAACCTGCACGAACATTCCCGGTCGCAGTCGGCCTTCGGGGTTCGGCAGAGTCGCCTGAATCTGCAAGTTGCGGGTGGTCTCGTTTACGACAGAATCCACGGCAGTGACCCGGCCAGCGAACTTCATCCCCGGGAGATCGTCACTGGTCAGTTCCAAATGGCTGCCAACGTGGACGCGGAGCGCTTGCTGCTGTGGGACGCCAAAATTCACATAAATTGGATTCAAGGCCTGCAGTGAAACAATGGCCTGACCTGCCGCCAGATATTGCCCGAGGTTGATTTGACGTATGCCCAGGATGCCCGAAAAAGGCGCGCGGATAGTCTTGCGTGCGATGGTGGCTTTGATCTCACCGACCTTGGCGCCAGTCGATTTTTGCTGGGCCTCGGCGTTATCGAATTCCGTCCGGGCCACTACGCCTTCTTTTACCAATTGCTGCTCGCGATCGTAATTGATGTTCGCCAGGTCACGGTCGGATTCAGCCGCCGCGAGTTGCGCACGTTCTTCGCGAGTGTCGAGTTCCACCAGCACGTCGCCGGCATGGACCGATTGCCCAGACTCGAAGTTGATCTTCGCCACCGCGCCGGGCAAGTCCGCACTGACGGTTACACCCTGAATTGCCGCCGCGGTTCCGATGACGTTCAACGTAGAGGGCCACGTGTCACGTTTCGCCATCACTGTGGTCACGGCGCTTGGAGGCGGAGCAAAACTGGCTCCCATCGCCATCGCAGTCTTGACCTGCCGGTACTTGAAATAACCCAAGCCGGCGAGGATTGCGATCAACACCGCCAGCATGAAAAACATCCGTTTCGCCATGGTTTCCTTTAAATGTTCTTACGCATTATAAAAAGCCAAAGTTCCGGCATTTTCGTGCGGTTCCAATCGTGGGAGCTAAACGTACAACTCAGGTTAGGGATTGGATGTAACGTAAGTTGCAGCGGTTCCAAAAAATGAGAGCTGAACTTCGGTTGATCAAAGCGGACAAGTCATTTCGCTTGCTTATGGTTGCCCGCCAAACATCGCTGCACCCTCAACTGCGCTCCTCCTAGGTTAATTTGAGACGGGGCGGGTTTCAAATTCCTTGACACCCAAAATAATATGTAACCATATAGTTACGCACATGCGGATGTCAAGAACTTCCACTTTTTTCGACGTTTCAACCGGAAAAAGGTGAGTGCTGCTTTCCTCTTTTCGCTCTTCTGTTAAATTGTTGAATTCATGAAACCCACTCGCAGCTTCGCCAGCGACAACAATGCCGGGGCCCATCCCGCGGTACTGGAGGCCATCAACCGGGCGAACCAGGGGCATGTGGTCGGCTACGGCGATGACCCGTATACCCACGCGGCGGAGGCGCGATTCAAAAATCAGTTTGGCGCAGATATTGAGGTGTTCTTCGTATTTAACGGCACCGCGGCCAATTGCTTGAGTCTGAAAGCGGTCACCAACTCGTTTCACGCGGTGGTATGCGCCGAAGCGGCCCACATAAATGTGGACGAATGCGGCGCCCCGGAAAAATTTACCGGCTGCAAGCTGGTGCCGATCGCGGCGAGGAATGGAAAGCTGACGGTGGAGGAGGTGCGGTCCGCGTATCACGGCGTGGGAGACGAGCACCACGTTCAGCCACGAGTGATTTCGATCACCCAATCGACGGAAGTTGGAACGGTGTACAGGCCGAACGAGATTCGCGCTCTGGCCGACTTTGCTCATGAGCATGAAATGTTCCTGCACGTCGACGGCGCGAGAATCGCCAATGCCGTAGCTGCGCAAGGTCTAACACTGAAGCAGGCTACCCGCGATCTGGGACTCGACGTTCTGTCATTTGGCGCAACTAAGAACGGAGCACTCGGCGCGGAAGCGGTAGTCTTTTTCAATCCGGAGCTGGCGGCGAACTTCAAGTTTTATCGCAAGCAGGGAATGCAATTGGCTTCAAAGATGAGATTTATTGCCGCTCAATTCGAGGCGCTATTTACCGATGATTTATGGCTGCAGAATGCCCGACATGCCAATCGCATGGCGCAACTTCTAAAGCGGGAGGTCAGCAAGATTCCGCAGGTGAAGATCATTTACAACGTGGAGGCAAACGGGGTCTTTGCGCAAATTCCGCGAAAGGCCATTGCCAAGCTCCAGAAGCGGTACTTCTTTTATGTATGGAATGAGTCACAGTCGGTGGTGCGCTGGATGTGCTCGTGGGACACAACCGCTGACGATGTGAAGCAGTTTGCAGAGTTTGTGAAGCGGAGTGTGTAATTCATAGCAGTATGAGATTAGCGTCGTTGAGGCGCGGCGCAGCTTTCGCGGTCACCATTAGGATCCCTTCAGAGTCAGGCACTCTATCGTATTCGGTTGGCGAGCCTCGCTAAACGTCAAAGACCCTGTACACAGCCGACGGATTTTGCGCCTGCAGCAGGGTGATGGCGACGTTATGCACCGGAACCCCACCAGGGGTTTTGCCATCGCATTTTCCATTATGAGCATGGCCATGGACCACCAAATCGGCGCCGTGGCGGTCGATCACTTCAGCCAGGCGCGAAGTTCCCAGAAAGGGGAAAATTTCCGGAGCCTCGCCTTCGATAGTGGCAGCGACGGGAGCATAATGCAGCACAACCACGCGCTTTTTGGTTCTTAATTGAGACATCGCCCGCTCCAGCCGAAGCGTCTCATCGATACTGGCTCGCACAAAAGTCTTGATCTCCGGCTCGCCGAAAGCGGTCAGCACGCCGCGCCCAAAGCCTCCCACAAAGCCTTTGGTTCCTGCAAAGCCCACGCCGTCGCGTTCATACGCGCTTCCGTCCAGGACCTTGACTCCTTCCTGGGTCAGCATGCGTATTAGCTCGACCTGGCGGTCGCTCTCATAATCATGGTTGCCAAGTACCACGATCACCGGCAGACGCAGCCGCACCAGCACATTGAGCAGAGGCTCCATCTCCTCGGGCTTGCCATAGTTGGTGAGATCGCCGGCCACCACAAACACGTCCGCCTCGTCGCGAACCCGGTTCAGCTGATCATGCAAGGCGGCAAATCGCGCGGGTGTGAAGTGCAGATCGGCAGTGGCTGCAACTCTCATCGATTCCTGCTTCCGGATTTCCTTACAACTCCAAGCTTGAGCTGTTTGCCTGAAGTCTTCCGCAGATGTCTTTCACGGTATTGGCTTTGAAGATTTTCCAGCCCCCATTCTTTCAAGTCGATGGCAAAGATATTTTCATCCACCAAACTGCCACGAAAAGGTGCCCTGGGATTGGGATGCTGCACCAGATGCATATAGCGCGACAGTAAATCCTGCCACAGCGGAGCGGGCACAAAATCCGAATGTGCCGGATAGACATAGCGAAACAGCATCAGGGACCAGAGCAGAAGCTCCCAATTGTCACAGGCGAGTTGCAGAATCCGTTCCCACTGCAATTTGCCCTTGGTGCGATAAATAATGTGGGCAATGTCGGCGCCGTCGAACCTCTCGCGGCGAGTGACGAATAGTTTCGACGCCAGCAAATCTTCCGCCGACAGAACCTGGGACCGCACTCCGGCGATTACTGCCGGCTGGGCGCGTTCCATCCAGCTGTCGTCCACCAACATGACAGCGTTGCTCATGCCAGAGATGAGGTCGACGAAATATTCGCCCCGGCGCGCCTTAGACAGCCACACCGGATCCAGCGTCTCGCAGTCAAATCCCTGGTTGCAAAGATGGTCGAGAGCGGCGGGAACGTCCGTTGGCTTTAGAAAGAGGTCTAAATCTTTGGTTCGTCTCCGGATGCCGGTGTATTTCTGAAGTGCGAACGCGCCGGCCACAGCATACGGAATCCCCCGCTCATTCATCGCTTTTAGTACATCGCGATAAAGGCTTATGGCCTTGGGAGGCAGAGTGGTACTGCTTCCCGTCACCAGCGTGGGCGCGTCCGATTTTGGCGAATGTTTCGCCATGAGCCGCTTGGATGGGTTTGTGTAAGTTTCGGTTGTAGATGCAACGTCCCAAGTAGCCGGTATTGATCTAAACCACCACTGTTTCGTCGGAGTGGTGGTTAAGCGCCGGTCCCCCAGCTTCCACGAAACAACGCCACTGGTTAAAGACGCATCTTTGGAATGCACCCTCTTTTTGAACGTCATGGTCCCTGTTACCGATTCGGCCCAGCACCAAACATCCGCCGTCACTGAGTCAGGTCAGCTTGCTCACCGCATCTCTGAGCTGGGTGACTGGTTCCACAATCTTGATTTGCATGGCGTCTCGACGGCCCCGCACCACTTTCTCGGCGACTTCCCCAACGTCAAATGGCGGCAGATCGCAAACGCGATCCCCTCAGACCTGACCGGAGCCACCGTGCTCGATGTGGGCTGCAATGGCGGCTTTTACTCCATCGAAATGAAGAAGCGGGGGGCCCATCGCGTGGTCGGCATCGACGTAGATGACCGTTACTTGAATCAGGCGCGCTTTGCCGCTGAGACGCTGGGCCTAGATATCGAGATCGAGAAGTGCTCGGTTTATGAGGCTGACAAACTTGCGGGACAATTCGATTTTGTTCTGTTCATGGGCGTGTTTTATCACCTTCGCTATCCATTGTTAGCCTTGGACAGTCTTATTAAAAAGGTGGCAGGAAAGCTGGTTTTTCAGACAATGATCCGCGGCTCGGAGGAAACCGGCAACGTCGAACAGAATTATCCTTTTTGGGAAACCGAAATTTTCGAGGACCGAAACTTTCCCGCGATGTATTTTGTCGAAAAAAGTTATTCGAACGATCCCACGAACTGGTGGATTCCTAATCGTCCGGCGGTGGAAGCCATGTTGCGCAGCTCAGGCCTGGAGATTGACTCTCATCCCGAACCTGAAACCTGGGTTTGTCGGCCCGCCGCGGTTTTGCGCAATGGCCGCTATATCGTAGACCACGAACTCGACGGAACGCTGTAAAAATTGGTAACAGGAAGGCACGCGAGAGCCCTATGGTCGAAGCGGTGATGCTGTGGAACGAGCCGAACAATCTTTCGCATTGGGACTTCAAGGTCGATCCCGACTGGAAGCTGTTCGCCCGAATGATCATTGCGGCCTCAAAAGAAATTCGCCAGATTAATCCCGATCTGACCATTGCTCTGGGCGGTCTCTCGCCCGTAGACGCTAATTTTGTGAAGCTGCTCGGAAGTTATGGTGTGCTGGATCATGTGGACGTGGTCGCCATTCACGGATTTCCGCTGGATTGGAATCATTGGAACATTCACGAATGGCCGCGGAAGGTGGAAGAGATCCGCTCGGTCACCAACAAACCGGTGTGGGTATCAGAGGTGGGTGTTTCCTCATTCGGGGCAGAAGAGGTTCAGTTGTTCGGCATCCAGCGTACGGCTGAACTGCTGCTACCAATAGTTGACCGCATTCACTGGTATAGCCTTTACGATCTGCCGGCTACCTGGACCGCCACGACCAGGCACAAAGAAGCTGAAGGCAGCTCCTACTACCGTCACTATTACATGGGTCTGCTGAAGGAAGACGGCTCGCCGAAGCTGGCCCTCTCAAAATTTCCTACCGGCTTGGGAATCTGCCAATGGTTCCACTATGAAGACCATCGGCTGCAGGATGCCGTCGAGTGGTTGCACCGGCTTGGAGTAACTCACTTGCGGACGGGACTGAGTTGGGCTGATTCCTTCCGCCCCAATGCGGAAATCTGGTTTGACCGTCAGATGCATGCCATTGAGGAGTTCTCCACGACACTCACGTTGTGTTTTACGCCGGAACATCTCGGCCTCCTTCCGCATTACACCAGTCCACCCAGAGACTGCGGAGAGTTCGCAGAGTTTACGCGACGAATGGTAAGCCGTTATGCGGCTCGGACCGCTCTTAGTTCCGCCTCACCGGCTGAGAACGAAGTTAGCGAAAGCTACGCTCAACTTAGTTGAGAAAGTTGTAATAGCAACTCCTAAGTCAGTGTGGGCATTCATTCTGGACCGTTCCTTAGAAATTTCTCGGAAGACATCTTACATGCGGTGACATACATCCAAAGTGTGCCGGGAATGTTCGTTTATCCGCTTAATCGTCCAAAACACTTGTGCGAATGATAGTTGCCGGCTGTCGTTGACGCTAGTTCGAAAGAAAGGGTCTGAATTTGAAAGGCAAGCGGGTTTTAGTAACTGGCGGCGCCGGATTTGTTGGCTCACATACAGCCGACGCCTTGCTGGAAGCAGGAAACGAGGTCCGGATTTTCGACAACCTGAGTCCCCAGGTTCACCAGGACGGCAAGTCCACATATTTTCCAAAGGGGGCGGAGTTTGTCCTTGGCGACATGCGCGAGCAAAGCCAGGTAAACGCAGCGGTCAAAGGGATGGATGTAATTATCCATCTGGCCGCGGCGGTTGGCGTGGGTCAGTCGATGTATCAGATTTCCGAGTACACGGCGACTAACAATCTCGGGACCGCGAACCTGTTGCAGGCAATTCTCGATACGCGCTCTGAGCCAGAAAAGATTGTGGTTGCGTCTTCCATGTCGATCTATGGGGAAGGGAACTATCTTTGCGCAGAATGTGACGAGGTTGCGCCGCCCGCCCGCTCGCTCGGTCAGATGAAACAAAAACGTTGGGAGCCGCTCTGCCCGCGCTGTGGTGAGACCTTGGTTCCCGCGCCCACGCGTGAAGACAAACCGCTGCAGTGCACTTCAATTTATGCGTTATCGAAAAAAGATCAGGAAGAAATGACACTGCTCTTCGGTAGCACTTACCAAATTCCGGTGGTTGCGCTGCGCTATTTCAACATCTATGGAACTCGCCAATCGCTATCGAATCCTTACACCGGAGTGGCGGCGATATTTGCGTCCCGACTAATGAATGATAATTCGCCGGTGATTTTTGAAGATGGCCGGCAGATGCGGGATTTTGTGAGTGTTCACGACATCGTGCAGGCAAACTTGCTCGCCATTGAAAACCCCGGAGCGGATGGAAGAGCGGTGAACATCGGATCGGGACAGCCGGTCACGATCATGGAAGTGGCGGGCGAGTTACAAAACGCGCTGGGCCTGAATCTACCGGTCGATGTGACCGGGAAATATCGTGCTGGGGACATTCGCCATTGCTTTTCGGATATTGCAGCCGCGTCCGAAATGCTTGGTTATCGACCGAAAACGCGGCTCAAAGAAGGGATTGAAGAACTGGTGGGCTGGCTTAGTTCACAACCGGCCAACGACAGGGTGGACGAGGCCATGGAGCGCTTGAGCGCGCATGGTTTGGTCGCCTAAAAATTCCGCTTGCCTGGACGACTGTGCTTCTTCAATCACGTATAGAAAGAGGGAACGATGAAAAAGCCACTATCGCTCCGCTCTGCTCTGATATTCGGAGGGGCGGGATTTATAGGTTCGAATTGGGCCCAGCATTTATTAAAGACCACAGATGCGCGCATACATCTCTTCGATAACCTTTCTCGGCGCGGAGTTCACCAGAATGTGGACTGGCTTCGCCGGGAATGTCCCGATCCAGATCGTCTGAAAGTCACCATTGGCGATATCCGCGATGCCGCATTGGTGCAACGTGCAGTGCAGACGGCGAGCGAGATTTATCATTTCGCAGCCCAGGTGGCAGTGACCAACTCGTTGACCGATCCCAGGACCGATTTCGAGATTAACGCTCTTGGAACCCTGAACATTCTTGAGGCGGCGCGCAAAAGTGGCCGACAACCATTTCTTCTTTTTACTTCCACCAATAAGGTTTACGGAGATCTTTCTGAAAAGTCGCTCATTCTAACCGGCAAACGGTATTGTGCTGTGGACGACAAGGGTGTCGACGAATCGCAGCCGCTGGATTTGTATTCTCCCTATGGTTGCTCGAAGGGAACAGCGGACCAGTACGTTCGCGATTACCATCGCATGTTCGGTTTACCCACGATTGTATTCCGCATGTCCTGCATTGCCGGGCCGCAGCAATTTGGTACGGAAGATCAGGGATGGGTAGCGCACTTCCTTTATTCGGCGTTACAGAAAAATCCGATCACCATTTATGGAAATGGCCGGCAGGTCCGCGACGTGCTCTGCGTGAAAGATCTGGTATTAGCGTTCGAAAGAGTGCGAGCACAGGTCGAGAAGACTGCGGGACAGATTTACAACGTTGGCGGCGGGAGCAAGAATTCGGTGTCGCTGCTGCAAGTGATTTCTATGATCGAGGAAATCACCGGTAATCGTGTGCGCTATTCCTTGCAGAAGGGGCGCCCGGGCGATCAGCCGTTCTATGTCACGGACTTTTCAAAGTTGACCCGGCACACCGGCTGGCAGCCCAGAATCAGCGTAAGCCAGAACATTGAAATGATCTGGAAATGGTGGCGGGAGCAGCGCTCAGAAAGCATTGTCGTGCCGATCAGCGCTCGGCCACAGCCAACGCTCACCCAGATCCCCGAGGCCGCGTCATGAAGTTTGCATTGATAAATCCGGCCTGGAGCTTTGAAGGGTCAACTTACTTCGGTTGCCAGGAGCCGCACTACCCGCTGGAGTTGCTCTTTGCCTTTGACCAGCTAACAAATGCTGGCCATAAACCGTTGTTGGTCGACGCGCAACTGGAAAAACTGAGCATCCAGGCTGTGAAGGCGCGATTGGACGACTTCCTTCCCGACTACGTAGTGATACCCACGGCCCCGTCATATTTATTCTGGCGCTGCCCGCAGCCCGAACTGCGAATCCCAAAGCAATGGTTCGCAGAACTGGAAACTCGCGCTGTCAAAGTTGCGATTGGGCCGCATGCGTCTGCAACCCCAGGAGCAACGATTCGCAAGTTGAACTGCGATGTTGCCATGCGCGGCGAACCTGATCAGACTTTGGCGCAGTTGCCGTCACGTCCATGGTCAGAAATTGATGGCTGTTGCTGGCGTGATGGCAGCGGTGTTCATTTGAGTCACACATTTGCGGTGGCAGATATGAAGCAGCTTGGTGCGCTCAGCTTCAACAATTATCCGGTGGAGATGCATTCCCATCGCCACCATGTATTCGATGGTTCCGGGCGCGGGGCTGAACTGGAGTTCGCCCGTGGCTGTCCGTGGGCATGTAGTTTCTGTAACAAGACACTCTTCCGAAACAAATTTCGCGAGCGTGAGCTGTCAGCAATATTACAGGAAGTGGATACGTTGCTCTCTCGCGGTGTGGACTACATCTACTGGATTGACGAAATCTTCGGAGTCGGAAAAACTGTACGTCAACTTTTGCGGGAGCTGGCGAAGCGCCCAATAGCGATCGGTCTGCAGACCAGAGTCGATTTGTGGGATGAAGAAACCCTGGATCTTTTAGGTGCAGCGCATTGCATTTCGATGGAGTGCGGTATCGAATCGATCACCGACGCCGGCCGCAATGAACTCAATAAAAATTGCCGCATCTCTACCGAGCGGATCGCCGAGCTCCTGATTTACGCCAGGCAGCGAATTCCATGGGTGCAGGCCAACCTGATTCTCACGGTACATGACGAACGCGGTCAGGTTCGCGAGTTTCAGGAACGTCTTAAGAAGCACGGCGTCTGGGTGAGTGAGCCGGTCCCTATGTTCGCTTTTCCCGGTACACCCGATTACCTTCAACGATTTGGTCCCCCGGACGATTACGCCTGGGAGCGCGCTCATCAGGATTACCTGGCGTCTTTCCGGGACAAAGGTTTCAGCGACATTCAGGCCCAGCAGCCAGTTGCAATCGAGGAACTGGAATGTACGTACTGATCACCTCCGACACTGTCGGAGGAGTATGGACTTACACTCAGGAACTCGTGACCGGCCTTATACACGCCGGTCATCGCGTGACCCTGGTCAGCTTTGGAAAGCTGCCGCTCCCACATCAGACCGCATGGATGCAAACCCTGGCTGGGTTGGATTACCGTCCCACCGAATATCGGCTGGAGTGGATGGAGGTTTCCGAGCGGGACATCGAAGAGTCCAAACGATATCTCGAACTCCTGATCGCCGAAGTTAAACCCGACATACTTCACTTCAGCCAATATTGTTACGGCGACCTCGCAACCAATATTCCGAAGGTGGTGGTTGCGCATAGCGACGTGGTGAGTTGGTGGGCCGCAGTTCACGGCCAGGAGCCGGACGATACTCCATGGGTACGAAGCTATCGCGAGAGCGTCACCAACGGCCTGCGCGGAGCCGACCTGGTCGTCGCGCCGTCGCGCTGGATGCTCGATCAAATTTCAAAATACTACTCGCGGCCGGCGGCAGAGATGGTGATTCACAATGGTCGGAGCCCGTCGCTGTTCGATCCCGATGCTGTGAAAGACGATGTGGTTCTTTCTGTCGGCCGGGTCTGGGATCCGGCAAAAAATGTTTCACTGTTGCTGCAGCAAGAGCAGGAATCACGGATATGGATTGCAGGCTGGGAGCAGGAGCCGGGCAGGGAAGACAGGCATCGTAGCGTTCGCGCACCAGGAAATGTGAACCTGTTAGGCCCCAAGTCCCAGGCTGAACTGCGCGAGATCTATGCGACGGCTTCGATATATGCGGCAACGTCGCGGTATGAACCCTTCGGACTTGCGCCTCTCGAGGCCGCATTATCAAACTGCGCGCTGGTCGTAAATGATAACCCGGTGTTCCATGAACTTTGGGGCGATGCCGCTCTATTCTTCACGAAAGATGATCCCGATGATTGCGCGCGCCGGATCGAACAATTGCGGATGGAGCCCGCCCTTAGAGCAAAGCATGCGGAACGCGCCCATGACCTGGCATTGCGAAAGTTCAATGCCTTGCACATGGTGGAACAATATCAAGAGGCTTACCAGGAGCTTTCATCGGCGGTGAGACTTTCATGAACGGGCGTCTGAGCTTTCGTTTCTTTGCACATTCATGGATTTCAGATTGGAACCACGGCAACGCGCATTTTCTCCGCGGCCTGGCCAGCGAACTTGTGAATCAAGGGCACGAGGTGCGTTGCTACGAGGAGCGCGACGGCTGGTCGATGCGAAACCTGGCGCAAGAGGGAAAAGACGCCCCCGCTCTGGCTCTGCAGGCATTTCGTGCTGCCTTTCCTTTGCTGGATGTGCTCGCCTACACCAACGGTGACGATCTAAAAGAGTTCCTTGCGCGTGAACTTCGGGGCGCGGACGTGGTTGTGGTGCATGAATGGAACCCGCCTGAGCTTGCCGCGGCCATTCTTTCGCTCAAATCGAAGCTCGGATTTCGCGCTTTATTCCATGACACTCATCATCGTGCGTACACCAGCCCGCGAGAAGTATTGCGGTTTCCACTGGCTCAATTCGATGGCGTCATTGCTTTCGGTGAGGCAATCCGCAGGATTTATTCCGATGGTTTTGGTGTGAAGCGAGTCTGGACATTCCACGAGGCCGCCGACACTGCCCATTTTTTCCCCACGGACACTAATGAAGATATTGACGTGACCTGGGTCGGCAACTGGGGAGACGATGAGCGCACCCGTGAGTTGGAAGAATTTCTTATCGGCCCCGCTACTGCGATGATTAACCGGCAGTTTGTAGTACACGGAGTACGGTATCCCGATGAGGCGCTGGGAAGGCTCTCGCAATCGGGTATTGAATTTCGCGGATATCTATCCAACCTGAGCGCCCGCGAAATATACAATCGCAGCCGGATCAGCCTGCACATTCCGCGCCGCTTCTATGCCAACGGTTTAAGCGGGGTCCCGACCATACGAGTTTTCGAAGCCCTGGCCGCCGGTTCTCCACTGGTCTGTTCGCCATGGAGTGACAGCGAAGGCTTGTTCCGGCCTGGGGAAGACTACATCTGCGTTCCTGACAAGGCCGCAATGATCAGCGAGCTAAACAATCTTTTGCGCGATGAAGCCGCACGCCGGCAACTGGCAGCGAGCGGACTCGAGACCATCCGGGCGCGCCACACCTGTGCACACCGCGCGCAACAACTGCAGGAAATCTGCCATGAGCTGGAGAACTGATACATGAGAATCTATGTTTTCGGATCCAGTCTGACTTCGTGCTACTGGAACGGCGCCGCCACCTATTATCGCGGGATCTACAAGAACCTTCACCGCCTCGGCCACGAGATCGTCTTCGCCGAACCGGACATCTATGATCGGCAGCAAAACCGTGACTGCTCGGAAATCGAGTACGCCACTGAGCGCATATATCAAACTCCGCGGGATCTTCTTCAGGTTATGGCGGAAGCCCGCGATTGTGATCTGATCATCAAACATAGTGGCGTAGGCGCAGATGACGAATGGCTTGAGGCGCAAGTCGCGCTCTGCGCTTCCCCTGCAACTCGGACCGCATTCTGGGACGTGGATGCTCCCGCTACGCTGGCGCGGGTGGAGCAAAATCCGGGTGATCCATTTCGCGAACTGATTCCGAAGTACGATTTTATTTTGACTTATGGCGGCGGCGATCCAGTGGTTGAGCACTACAAGCGATTGGGCGCGAGGAACTGCATTCCGGTTTATAACGCCCTCGATCCTGACACACACTATCCGGTTACGCCCGACGAAAAATTCAAATGCGACCTCGCGTTTGTAGGGAATCGTCTACCTGACCGGGAGGCGCGCGTGGAGCAGTTCTTCCTGTCGGCCGCAGAAATGGCGCCCGAGTTCAGTTTTCTGCTCGGCGGCGAAGGCTGGGGAAGTAAGAAGTTGCCGCGGAATGTTCGCTGGATTGGGCATGTGCGAACTGAACATCACAATGTAATCAACTCTTCGGCGCGCATGGTGTTAAACATCAACCGTGAGTCGATGGCGCGAACTGGATTCTCCCCACCAACCCGAGTTTTCGAAGCGGCAGGCGCGGCAGCTTGCCTGATCACTGACGCCTGGGCCGGAGTGGAACAATTCTTCGAACCTAACCGCGAAATTCTGGTGGCGCAGAGTGCGGACGATATCGTTCGCGATTTAAAAGGAATATCGCCGGCAAATGCTCGCGACATTGGCGCCTTCATGCACGCGCGCGCATTGCGGGATCACATTTACGAATCTCGGGCGAAGCTAGTTGATCAGACGCTGCAGGCGACGGTTCGCCAGCAGCAGACTCCGAGCGCGCTCGAACAATCTATTGCGTAAGGGACGAACTTGAAGATCGTTATTTGCGGCCTCTCTATTACGTCTTCCTGGGGCAATGGGCACGCGACTACTTATCGCGCGCTGACCCATGCGCTGCAGGCCCGCGGCCACAGAATTGTTTTTTTTGAACGTGATCTCGAGTGGTATGCCTCCAATCGCGACATGCCTGGGCCGCCGTTCTGCCGTGTCCACCTCTACGAATACTGGCATGACGTGCTGAATCTTCTACAGCGGGAGTTAGCTGATGCTGATGTCGCGATGGTTGGGTCATTCTGTCCGGATGGCGTGAACGCAATCGACGTGGTACTCGATTCTGCGGCCGGCGTCAAAGCTTTCTACGACATCGACACTCCCATTACCGTTTCCAAGCTGCGTGCCGGCGATGCGGAGTATTTGCGCCGCGACCAGGTCCCTGGCTTCGATATTTATTTCAGTTTTACTGGCGGACCCATGCTTCACGAATTACAGTCTCGATTCGGCGCCAGGCGAGCGGTCCCGCTCTACTGCTCATTCGATCCTGACCGTTACGGATGGCGAGAGCCTGATCCGCGATATCAGTGCGAGCTCAGCTATATGGGGACTTATGCTCCGGACCGGCAGCCGAAATTGGAGGAATTGTTCTGCGCCCCGGCCCGGCAAGCGCCGGAGAAGAGCTTTCTTCTGGCAGGTCCGCAGTATCCTTCTAATTTAATCTGGCCAAAGAATGTTCGACGCATCATCCATCTGGAGCCGGTGTACCACTCCTACTTCTATTCTTCGTCCTTATTCACGCTTAACTTGACGCGCGACGAAATGATCACCGCCGGCTATTCGCCGTCGGTTAGACTTTTTGAAGCTGCGGGCTGCGGCAGTGCCATCATCTCGGACGTGTGGCCGGGCCTGGAGACGTTTTTCAATGCGAACGAGGAGATTCTGTTGGCGCGCTGCTGTGCCGACGTAACCCACTACCTTAGAGACCTCACACCCGAAGATGCCCGCAAAATCGGATTACGCGCCCAGGAGCGCGTGCTAGCGGAGCATAGTTCGCAAAGCCGCGCAATTCAGTTTGAAGAAATGGTTACCTCGAAGCTGCAACTGCGGCAACCTGCGTAGAAGAACTCCGCAATTTGAAGGTGGAAATAAAAAAGCCAAGCTATCGAAGCTTGGCTTTTTACAGAAGGATGAAACGTTATTGAACCGTGTTGGCAGTGGCGCTGGGTTCGACCAGTTTGCCGGTATTCCCTACGGTTCGAGCATACTTGCGCACCGCCGCCAGGAATGGCTCGCTTCCGCTGGGCGGAGCAACTTTGCCGCTCAGAATGGTCGCGAAGGGAACCATCTTGCCGAACAGAATCCGGGTCTCGTCGCGATCCTGGGAAACTTTCGATCCGCTGAGATCGATTCCGGCGAATACTCCGCGAGCTCGCGAATAGCTCAGAATTTCTGCCTTCATCTTCAAATCAGTGTCGGCCGTAGCGTCACGGCCCAACGGTCCCGCGGCCGCGGATGCATCGCCGCCGATCTTGAACTTGCTGGACAGCAGGGCGTCCATGCCTCGCTGGTTCATAACCAGCATCACCAGATCGACAGCCTGGCCGCCAATCTGCAGACCCCAGCTACCCCCAGTAATCGTGAATGGGGCCGGAGCACTCCATCCATGACCCGTGCGGCAGGTGGCTACTCCCTTGCCATGGCTTCCGCCAAAACCGATGGCGATCTTCACCATGGATGGAACTACCGCGACGCATTTCGCGGAACTCATAACCTTGTCGGGAATAGCGCTGTCTTTGACACCCATGATTTCATCAAGCACGGCAGCCGCGCTGTGGATTCGTTTTTCGATATCAGATTGGTCATTGGGAGTTTGAGCATTGGCCCAGCCCACACTTGCCAGGAACATAATCATCGTGCCGAGAGTCAGCAGAGAACTGGTGATCGCCCCTCTGTTTCTTTTCATGTAATTATCCCTCAAAGAATTTTTTCATTGCCAAATTGGCATTTAGTCTTATCCGATCTTCACCT
This sequence comes from Terriglobales bacterium, assembly GCA_036268595.1. GTDB lineage: Bacteria > Acidobacteriota > Terriglobia > Terriglobales > Acidobacteriaceae > Gp1-AA145. Next base: position 10,274 of record DATATW010000182.1, on the reverse strand, counting down.
TAATCTTATGCAAACGCCGCTAAGCCTTACTATCCAGTGAAGTATGTAATTGCTTGTGAAAGGCTACTTAGAAGACCTTTCCCATCTTGAACCTACAGGCAAGAACTCAGGTTTGTGCTCAGGATCCGGCTAATCTCGCCACAATAACTAACCTCTGGGGCGCCGGTCCAATGAAATGGGTGGGATAACAGGTGATCAGGGTGATTTCGCCCACCTTAGTGGCTCGAAGTACCGAAAGATTGTTCGGCTGGACTATCTTTTTTTGCACCACGATATAACGGAACTGCTTTCCGCCTCGAAGTATAAAGATGGCGTCGCCGGCTCTAAGCTGATCGACATGTCGGAAGAATGTATCTCGGTGTCCCGCAATAACTGCGTTCCCGTTTGTTCCCGGGATGGCTGACCCAGTCAAATGTCCCGGGCCCATAAGCAGAGAATGGGCAGACGCCCCTTCAATAACCACCGCGCGCAGGCCTATCCTCGGAATGGACAGCTTGGTGAGTGCTTCTCCGGCTGGCTGATGGGTTTTGAATTCGTGCAGCAGTTCCCGCTGTTTAACGTACATCGCCGCGTAGCTAGCGGCAACCGAACTGCATAGTACGCCGCCCGTGACCAGCAGAACCACCGACAGCGTTCGCCGCCGGTTGTCCCTACGATTCGGCAGCTTAGGATTGCGAAAAAAGTTTCGATTACACCACCGCTCCGGTTGAAACACCGGCAGTGGGTTGCGAATGATGCTACGACGCCTGCGAACCCTGGTCCCCGGGACCTGCATAAAAATTACTGTCTCGCAAAAAATCCGGCCACTAGCGAACCGAGCCCAATCAATCCCAGCAACGGAAGAATGGTGGAAGTCTGCGGTAATTGTCCGCCGCTATCAGCGATGCCTCCCGAGGAGGGCGACATGCTCGCCATTTTTGGCGCCGGATCGGTTGAATCGCAGTTGCCGGCAATCAGTTTCGTCGACGCAACCTGAATTGTCGGCATTGACAAATTACTTGAATTTTCCTGCGCAGATCCCTTTGTACCAGTTATTTCCACGCGTTGAGAATTGCGTCTCTGCAAAGCGCTGGTACTCCCGGACAACGCGTAAGTTGCGCCCTGTTCATCCGTCAGGGAATACGCACCCGAAGCAGATGTATTCACGCAGCCGATCACGTCCACCGTGGGCTGCGTATCCTTACCTTGTTTAGAATTTCGTGCTCCGCCCGAAATATCCTGTGCGAATAACCCAAGCGAGGCAGCAACCATTGCGGCTGACACAAATACGACAGCTCTGGTCATGCAAGCCTCCCGTCCCATTTCTAATCTAAGCTGCAGCTCGGGATGCTGCCATCAGGTGATCTCAGTAACTTAGTAGAGGGTTTCGGGTAAGCAGACTAGGAGTCAAGTTTTCGCGTTAAAGCGTTGCAATCACGTCTACTTCGCCCTGCTTTTCGAGCACCTGAACACGCACGTTGTCGGCCTGCCGCTCGAAGAAAAGGTCGACTGACGCGGCTCCGACGCGCAATCCGCGGATGGACAGTTGTGGAATGCCCTCGGGAAGACATGGACGTTCGAACACAACTCGATTGCGTGCGCCTTCAATACGCAATCCAAGGCAAGATTGAATCATCAAGAACGGAGCGGCCGCCGCCCAGGCCTGCGGCGAACACGCAACTGGGTAGAGAGTAGGACCTTCGCCGGTCCGGCGCTCAAGTCCGCAGAACAGTTCCGGCAGACGGTGCAAATCCATCACGTTGCTGACGTCCAACAGCCCGAGCATAATTTGCCCAGCGAGATTTCGAAATCCATAGCGCCCGAATCCACTGGCGATCAGCGCATTGTCATGCGGCCAGATCGATCCATTGTGATACGAAAGAGGGTTGTACCTGGGCTCTCCCGAAGCCAGAGTGCGTATTCCCCAGCCGCTGAAGAAATCCTTTTCCAGAAGACTTTCGGCAGTTTTCCGCGCGTGCTCAGGAGTGGCAATTCCGGTGAAAAGACAGTGGCCCGCGTTCGACGCGCGCACCCGGCAGACCCCTTGCTGCTTGCGCTTTTGTCCATCCAGTGCCAAGGCATAGATCCCCAAATCGTCACACCAGAACGCGTCTTCAAATTGTTGGCGGAAGGTGGCGGCCTGGGATTCCAGTCCGCTGCAGGTTTTTTGATCGCCCAACTCGCTGCTCAAGTGTGCCGCGGCCAGCTTGGCGGCATAAACGTATCCCTGCACTTCGCACAGCGCGATCGGAGGCACCGCGATCGATCCGTCGGCATGAAATATCGAATCGTTCGAGTCCTTCCACCCTTGTTGGACAAGTCCCTTGTTCCCGTGCGGCGCATACTCGACAAAACCATCTCCATCCACGTCCCCGTAATCGTCCATCCAGCGGAGTGCCGCGAGGATATTCGGCCACAGCTGTTCGATGAGTTTCTTGTCTCCAGTACGCTCGTAGTATTCGCCGGCCAGCATTACGAATAGGGGCGTGGCATCAACACTGCCGTAATAGCGGGCAAATGGGATTTCTCCCAGGTTTGCCATCTCCCCATGGCGTAATTCGTGCAGAATTTTTCCCGGCTCGGCTTCGCGCGACTCATCGACCTCGGTGGCCTGGGTCTTGGCAAGAAATTGCAAAACTCCCTGTGCGATTGACGGATCAATCCACAATGTCTCTATCGCGGTGATAATGCCATCTCGGCCAAACACGGTACTGAACCAGGGCACCCCGGCGTAGGGATAATTTTTTTCGCGGTTGCCGATCGTCATCATTTGAATGTCGGCAATCGACCGGCTTATCCAATCGTTGAACCTGGAGTTAGAGCTGTGAATTCGGGGAAAGGCCTCTGCCGACGTTTTCATCTCCGCGAAGGCCCGGCTGCGAGCTTCAGGATAAGCAAGTTTCTGGTTTTCGCCGCCGTAGTCGCACTCCATGCGTATGTGGAATCTGCGCGCCTGGTTCGGCTTCAGCTCCAGATTGAACCGCATTTCGGGCCCGTTGACGAGGTCGGGCGTGGGATCGCATTCAATCCGCATTTTGCGGGTTACGTTGTCCAGGCCTTCATAGCCGAGGACGATGCTGTTTTGAGTGCTCTCTTCATGGAACTGCCGGCCATGATGCTCCCGCGGAGTACCGCGAACTTCGAAGATGTCGGCGAAATCGGCCGCGAAGAAAAGAGACAGGGGAACAGAGAGAGCTTCCATCCCGTAATTCACGAACTCTAATTCCTCATACGCCGAGCCGCGCCATAAGAAACGCGAACGCAGCAGATGAAGGGTGCCGCGATGGATGACCACCGACTCGCCGCTCGAAACGTCAAGATTGGCGAGATCGGCGGTGAACAGAAAATTATTGGGCTCGATGGTCGAGCTGAGCAGCAGTGGCCGTTCGTTCCACAGCCGCAAGCTCATCTCCGAGAGGTAACGGGTGCCTTCGTAAAAAATACCTTGCTCCCCAAGTCCCTCGTTGCTGATATCGCCGAGACGGTCGAACACGGCAAACATTGCCCCATATTTCAGGACGCGCGCGCGGTCATCTGTGGGAGCTGACTTGGTTGCTATGTAGTACTGCGGCTGGGTGAGGGTAGCTTCATCCAATTCAAAACTCCACTTGAAGCGGTGAGCGGAGTTTTCTTCCGGCCCACCATTCGTTCGTAGATTTCCATATATTCCTGCGCCATGCGGTCAGCGCTGAAATGCTTCTCGAAATGCCTTCTGACCCGTTTGCGATCAATTGCGGCGATCTTCTGGATGGCCTCTACCGCGCCTGCCTGATCGGAAACCAATTGACCGGAAACACCATCTCTCACAACTTCTGCAACCGACCCAAAAGGATAAGCAATGACCGGCGTTCCGCAAGCCATGGCTTCGATCATCACAATACCGAATGGTTCCGGCCACGCAATCGGAAAAAGCAGCGCCAGGGCGTTTCCCAAGAATTCATTCTTTTCCGGATATCCGATTTCCCCGATAAATTCTATATCTGCATGATCGAGTAAAGGTTCGACCACGGTTTCGAAATAATCCTGATCTGCCTTGTCGACTTTGGCGGCGATCTTTAATGGCACGCCTGCAGCTTTCGCGATCTCGATCGCACGATCCAAGCCTTTCTCAGGTGACGTCCTTCCCAGAAATGCCAGGTAGTTGCCTGACTTGGAATGAAATTTATAACTGTCGAGTGGCATTCCGTGGTGCACCGTGCCCTGCCAATTCAAATGCGGCAACGGCACTCGTTGAGCATCTGAAATGGATACCACCGGCATTTCGTTGTAAACGTTGTACAACGGCACGAGGTCGGGAATATCCAGTCGTCCATGCAAAGTCGTCAAGTGAACGTACCGCTCCCGTCTGCTCAGCGGAAAATGCAGATAGTCAACGTGGAAATGAATTAAATCGAACTCATCTTTATGTCGCATGACCTGTTCCATCTGAACCAGGTGGTGCGCAAGATGGTCGATGGATTCAGGCGACAGGCGCAATGATTCAGGGCAACCGGCTATGAGCCTGGCGGTGGTAAGCGAATCGCCGCTTGCGAATAGAGTCACATCGTGTCCCAGGCGGACGAGTTCCTCCGTTAGCCAGGACACGACTCTCTCGGTTCCGCCATAGAGTTTCGGGGGAACGCTCTCATAAAGCGGCGCAACTTGAGCAATTCTCATGGTTGACTTTGTGGGCCTCTTGCCAAAGCGTAGATACTCGTGCCAGCGGTTGATTCGTGAATTAAAACAACTATAAGCGTATCAATAGCTTACAGCGTGAAGGGATAAGTTTACCATCCGGTATTTCCTGTACGTTAATTCAGGAGGGCGTGCAGGCTCACCACACGCCTTTGTCACTGCCGGTGAGGCGAAATGCTAGCAATGCGGATACCGCCAGCGGAGGCAGCAAAGGCAGCCGCGACATAGCCCGGAAGTCGGCGTGTCTGCCGGCGCTAAGCAATTGCGAGCCATACAGCCCGGCTGCGGGCTTCATCGGAACCCGCAAGAAATTTCCGCGGAACTGGACTTGCATGTCGGCTGCGCAGGCTTCCTCGATAACTTCACGCGGCAGTGAAACTGAGCCGCCATAGCTGTTCACGTAATTGGAAACAATCACCAGAAAGCTGGCCACGCCCGGCCAGATGCCGCCAAGTTCAGCTCCCCGCCGGAGTTCCTGGAAGTTGAGCGCGCCGCTCGCGAGAAGCGCGGCTACGTCCGCCATATCGCAAAGTCGAAAATAAAAATGTCGGTACATGCGCTGCAGGGTCGAAATCATGATTCGTTCTTCGGGGGCCGGAACCGGGAAGTTAATTCCGTTCACCTGCTTGGTGACGTGGCGTTCGATGACCCGCTCAGCGAGCTGTTTTTGCTCGCCAGTCTGACCCAGATAACGTACGTGGATCTCAACCAGTTCGTTCAGTCCAGGAACCTGGAAGTTCCACTTGTTGGCAAGCTTATCTCCCCAGCTGCGTGCTTCGAGCTCAGCTTTCAGCTTTTGCTGCATGACCTGAATCACGCGCTCGGGGGCGCCGCTGGTATAAAGATCAAGATCGGAGCCCAGATCTGGCCAGTGATCGAGCGATTTGATGACCGAGACCCGGCAACCTGAATCCTGCAGGGCGTCCACAATCACTCGCAGCCATTCAACCGCATTGGTGATTCTTATGGTTTCGGCCCGGAGAGCCTGTTCGCACCATTGCTGAACTTGAACTTTTCCTTGTTTTGACGCTGCGATCTCCACCACATTTAATGCGCGCATGGTGACGTGGTGAGTGTCCGCTAGTTTGAGCAGCTCGCCAAAGCGCTCCTCGCTCATGGCAAAAATCTCATCAAGTTCGCTTTGCAACACCTCCAGATTGGCCTTCGGCGTAGAAGGGTCACTGCCATAGCCTTGAAACATCAGCTTAGATAGCAGCTCCATGTTGCGGGCGCTTCTGGCGGAAGAACTTGTCATGATTCGATCTCCTGTGGTGCTCTGGTCGGCTTCATTCGATGTGAGCTGCGGGGTGCAGGTTGGTCAGGGTTGCCGTTGTTGCGCACCCTTACAATCAGATACTCCAGTCTCAATCTGCGTGCCTTCTTCGTAGTCATTCCAGGTAGCGATCAGAAGAAATGGCATGGGGTGCTCGGGATCGTCAAACTGATGGAATATTTTCAGCGTGTCCTCAAATGTCGCGCCGCAGCGTCTGTCCATGTGCCGGTTCAAGCTCCATGACGCCTTGGTGTCATTGAAGCCGGGCCAGATGGTTCCGATCACAATTTTCCCGGGCCGGTTGCCAAATTTTTTATAGAACCTTTCGAGATATTGCTTTCCCCAATCGCTGCCGTCGGCCTTCCAGCCTACGCTGGGATGTACCCATGGATAGTAGCCATCGAAATCTTTTTCGTACTGAAGCGGCGGCTGGTCTTTATAGATCAGAATCGGCGGGTGCTCCCACTGATTGACCGCGGCTCTTACGCGGTCCCAATCCGTATGGCCGCGCTTGGGAAAAATGAAGATGAGCGGCCGCCCCTGGTAAGTCACGTAGGCTTCATGGCCTGGAGCGTCGGGACCAATGTAAGAGCGATAGGCTTTTTCAAAATCGTTTAGCGCGTTGTCGGTAGCTTGGCCGTTGTCTTCCTCAGTCTCGTCGTACATCAGGCAGATATGGAAATTGCTTTCGGCGGATATCTGCTGCAGCAGTGCGTAGCTGTGATCTTCGAATGGACGCCGGTCTCCATACCAATCCACAGCGAATGCATAAATACCCATCTCTTTGGCTTTTTGGATTTGCTTGCGCAACACTGCCGGGTCGAGGGTTGAATATCCGATCTTGATATGACCGGGTGAGCCGAACCACGGCTGGTAATCCGCGAGAATGCGTGCTGATTCCTGCAAATTTGGTGGCTGCGAAGAAAAATTGGCCGCCTTATGAGAGCAGCCACTGGTGATCAGAAAAATACCGGCCATCAGGGCGACAATGACAGACAAGCCTCGCATGTTGTGAATATCTTTCATGTTGGATGCTGGGCAACAGCTCGGAGTGTCGCAATCCAGGCTGGCTACGGTTTCTCCCCGTTCATAGCCTGAATCTGCCGCACCAGCCAGCGGTCCGCCCCGGGGGTCATAATCACCATGTATTGGGCAGTTACAGGCTGGTCATAGATGACTTTGCCGCCATCGAGAATTTGCATGTCCAATTGCACGTGGTCGCGCAGTTCCATCACATCGCCGGCGGGCGAGTAGAAGATGGCTTCGAGCTTGTGGCCATGGTCGGTATATTTTGTCTGCAATCCGGATTTGATCTGCGAATTTATGCGCTGCGCGAAATCCTGTTTGGCCAGGCCGGTGAAATAACCATCCAGCAGACCGGTCTTATTTCCGGAAAGTGCCTGCGCCAGGGTTTGCCAGGCCAGCGCGTAATCACGCGGCACGCTCTTGCTGGTCAAATCTTCGATCGGGCGTGGGCTGATGTTATCGGCGTTGAATTCCACGCGGGGCAGATCGTCTTCCGCGGCTGCGCGCAAGTGATATCCCACGACTCCGAGGAGAAGCACCGCGACAATCGCGATGATGGACCCGTATCTGAACGCCGCTGCCTTCATTGTCCGCCTGAGACCTCCAGCGCATTTCCCGTCACTACCCCGGACGCAACGGTGATTGTCGCCCGGCCGTCAATCGGCATGTCAACTTTGGCGACGCCACGTTTGATCGGCACGTCCACGGTGGTCTTTCCGGCAGAATCACTTTCGGTGAAACTCACCACAGTCCCGTCGGGCACCGGATTACCGGAACAGTCGTGGACTGGATCAGTCTCGATCAAGAAGCCATGTTTATCGCGGCTGGCCTTGATCCTCAAATTGCACGCGTCGGCGGCGACCTGCTGCACCACTCGAACTTCATCGGCATGCCCGATCGACGCGCCCAGTTTCGTTGGGCCTTCTTTCCTGGCTGAGGTCAGTCGTACCCATGCAAATGCGTTTTCGGAATTGCGGGCTGCGGAAACTGGCTTCTCATCTTTGGCCATGATGCTGAAGGTCACCGGCTCCGGCTTCAGTACCAGGTTTTGGAAATTGTCGCGAACGATGGCGACCGCGCTGATGCCTTGCGATGTTCCAACCGGAATTCGCGAAGGATGAACCAGGAAACTCAGCCGGTTTGCCGCCGCCGGGCTGACGAAAAAATTGGTCGCGGTACATCCATCCGAAGCGCACAGGATTGCCACATAACGGCCGGCATGTTCCAGCCGATCGGAATCGATGGGAATATCGCCTCCTGCCTGAACTTTGCTCTTGCTTGCGACTGCCGGCCCGATGAGATAAAACGTGGCATCGCCCGAGCCGCTGGTCTGCAATGTGATCGCTTTTCCCGCTGTAATTTGCGCGGGAGCGTGAATTTCCGAGGCCATCACACTTATGGCCGTGGAGAATACCAAAAATGTCGTGATCAACGATCGCATGTTACGAAGCCACCCGGTCGTAATGATTTACCACTACGTGGTAACTGTGAACGTTCTTCGCAATGTCAGGCGGCAAATCAACCGCGAAGGGGACCGGCACTTGCGGAAGCAGAGGCTGCGCGACATAGCCGTCCGAGACCCAGATGACTTTTCCGTTGGCGTCGTAATAAGCGGCGATCACGTGTGGGATATCCACCACCTGTCCGCCCTCATCGGTCAATTCGCCGGTCAAAACTTTCTTGCCCAGCGGATCTGTTTCCAGCTTCTGCTGGTTCACTTCGATAACCGGGTCAGCACTGGCCGCCACCAGTAATGCTTTCACATCCATGCGTACGTTCTTGATTTTTTCCATGCGCATGCCGGGGAAATCAATCCGGTAAGGCGTGACCTGCTTGGGAAGCAATTTGTGAGCGATTTTGTCGAAGCTGCTCTCCTGCGCGAATTCATTTCCTTGCGCATCCAGCAAGGTGGCGCCCACGTTCACAAATGCGGGCACGGAATCTTCATTCACAACTTCGCCCACCAGCACCACGCTATCCGGGCGTTGGATGGCATTCATCGAAAGAATCCGGACTTGCGGGGTGTCGGCATTCTGAACGCCCCAATCGTCACCGGCGCCGCGCCCGATCACATCCCAACGCAAGTAATTCACCGCGATCACCTGCGGCGGTAGTTTGGTGCCGTTGTTCACCGGCCAGAAAACCTTCCACGCGTCTCCCATCTTCTGCACTTTCAGATCACGAACGTCGTCAAGCGGGCCCAGGGCGGTCGAATAATGTAACCGTACGCGAACCGAGGATTCCTGATCGCCGGTGTGAAGCGGCGAAACATCGAAGCTTTCGAGCGATGCATAAGTCAGCAGGCTTCCGTAGCTGCCTTCAAACTCACGAGTGAATGCCGTCTTATCCACGTCGTCGCGGTTGGCCAGGCGAGCATACGCGGCATCGTAGTTATGCGATTTGATTTGAGAAAACATGAGTTGCACGGCTTTGTCCGGCGCGCTGGCCGACTGCAACTCGCGCCTTTCCACTCCGCCCGATTGAAACCACGCCAGGATGATTAGAACCAGAGTGACCAAGGCCAGGATGATAGGAAGCAGGCGGTTCATTATTATTTTGCCTCCTGGACAAGCGTGCCTTCTTCATCGTGCTCATGCATGGGGAACACCAGATTGTTGCGGACCCGCGGACGGTCGGGAAGCGCCAATGCCAAAAAGATTGCGAGGAAGCTGCTTCCAATCGGCAATATGCCCCAAAGAATTCCTTCAAGCGGCGTCGGCATAGCGTCGGACGGGATCGGGTGGGCCGGAGGAATGTCTTCCCGCGACCAGACCGTGATCGCTCCGGAGTCGTAGGTTTCCACTTTTTGCCAACCTGCGAAACTTACCAGCGGTTCGTAATAGGGATCGTGAACGAAGATGTACTTCAACCCGTAGTGCGCGGCGTGACGCAACATCATGCGCAATGCTTCCATACCGGCGGTGCCGAAATACTTGGCGCTGGTCAACTGTGCGGTGCCGTAGTTGGTGAATTCAGGAAGCAGTCGGGCGGAGTTGTATTCGCCGTCCACGCTATTGGCTGTAGTGTAGGTGGAAACTTTCGGGAGCGAATTTCCGAAGCCGAGAGTGAGATAGCGGTAACGGTCATGCCCATCGCGGTTCAGAAAACTATCCACGGCGTCGACATTAAGGCTCGCATTGGCGGAGAAGGGGCTGATTGAGATCCACGCCATCGGCAACACCAGGGTGATAACTGCTGCACATGCCAGGCCCAAAGCAGCCCGACGCGGCGACCGTTCCAACATTTTTTCCGCAATCAGTCCCACAATTGGAAGCGCCATGAAACAAGCCGACAGCGTGAAGCGTTCAAAAGTCAAAATTTC
>DATATW010000181.1:0-15435 GCA_036268595.1 Terriglobales bacterium | reverse complement strand
AATCAAGGGATATGACCAGGTCTTGCAGGCATTTCCCGACGGGAACAAAGCCGCCTCTGCGGAACTGAAGAAAGGCTTGGCGCAAATCGAAGCGGGGCAAAAGGACGCCGGCATCTCGACCTTACGCCACGTAGTGCAACGTTACCCGCGAACCAATGAGGCTACCCAGGCGAAAGACCGATTACGAAAGTTGGGAGTGGCAACCACGGCGAGCAGAAGAGCGGAATAGATCCATTCCGCCTACTAACATCCTGTCATTCCGAACCGCTTTAGCGGTGAGGAATCTGCTTCATCTCAATACGCCTAGTAGAGATGGAAGGCGACCTCGATGGCGATCTTCACTGCCACGGGTTGTCCATTTTTTGCCGCCGGTTGAAATTTCCATTTACTAACCGTCTCCACAGCCTTTTCGTCGAGCCCCTTACCCAATGCTCTAGTCACCCTGATATCGCGAGGCAGACCATCGGATCCGACGACTAGACTCAGAACACAGGTGCCTTGAAACTTTGTTTTTCTCGCCGTCTCGCTGTATTCCGGACCAGGCATATAAATTGCCCTGGGTGCCGCGATGCCACGCCCCATCTCGTAAATCTTTTCGTTCGCCACGAATCTGTTCTGACCTGACGAGGTTAACGCCGCCGAGGGCATCGGTGAGGGGAGTGGGAGATTCAGCTCTGCAAATTTGGCGCCGGAGTTGAATTGAAACATTAGCTCCTGCTGAACCTGAACTAGATTTCCTCCCTGAGTATAGGGATCGAACCGCCACTGCCGTACCGCATCGACGGCTGCCTCCGCCAGACGTAAGTCTCCGCTGATTATGGACAGATCAGTAACGCTTCCGTTGGTCTCCACTGTAGCGAGGAGTACGACTGATCCTTCTATGTTTTTCTTCCGTGCGTCCTTAGGATATTTTGGATCTACTCTATGAATGAGGCGACCGGCGACAATCTGAACGTCGGTCGAGGCACTCGCGGAAGGCGCTTCAGACGTAGTTGAGAGTTCGTTTACACGCGCAACGTTAACATCGTCCGCTATTCGCGCAAAATCCTGGGTGCTCCTGTGTACAGGTGGCCCCGGAGTCAGCGCAGCTTCGTCAATCGCAGGTGTAGGTTCTGAGCGACGATTTCCGGGGGCGCCTCGTGGGCCGAGATTATAGAAAAAGTTAAAACGGAGCTCTAAATGATCGCCTTTGAACTCAGCCGGCAGAGGTGGGAGCGGTTCTGGCCATGCAATAGCTTTCGAGGCAGCTCGATCGAGTCCACTATCGCCGGAGGTAGATTTATAGTGAAGGTCTGCAATAGTGCCTGTTGGCAATATTTTGAACTGGATGCTGACACAGCCGCTTTTGAAAATAGCGTTAGACGGAATTAACGAGTACCATCTCTGCTTAACTTCCCGCTTCACCTTTTCCAGATAGGGAGCGAAATCAACACCCTTGGTGTCGCTAATAATGCTGACAGAATCAGAATTAGATTGTGAACGGTCACAGAGTGGATGGTATTCATCGGAAACCGATTGCGCAGCACACAAAAGCGGTAACATAACAATATAGATTGAGATGGCCGCGCGTGTTCTCATCTTGTGGCCTCGAAATTCTCGATTCCGGCCGTCAGGCTCGATTGGTTGCGGACACGCCCGTAGTCGAATGCTCCCCAATTCCCGGCACCGTCCTCTTCACCACCGGCGCAATCTGCCGCACCTGCGTCATCAGTTCGTCAAATTGATCTGGATACAACGACTGCATGCCGTCTGACAACGCTTTATCCGGCTCGCAATGGACTTCGATCAGCAACCCGTCCGCGCCTACGGCAACCGATGCACGCGAAAGCGGCGTAACTTTGTTGCGCTTGCCAGTGCCGTGGCTGGGATCAACCACAATCGGCAAATGGCTTAGCCGCTGCACCGCCGGAATCAGGCTGAGGTCAAGCGTGTTGCGGGTGTGATCAGCGAAAGTCCGCACCCCTCGCTCGCACAGAATCACGTTGTAGTTGCCTTCGCTCATCACGTACTCGGCGGCCATGAGAAATTCTTCGAGAGTTGCCGCCATGCCGCGTTTCAGCAGCACTGGTTTGCGCGAACGCCCAGCACGCTTCAGCAATGAAAAATTCTGCATGTTGCGGGCCCCGATCTGGATGACGTCCGCATAATCTTCGACCAGCTCCAGCGATTCGTTGTCGATGGCCTCGGTCACAATCTTCATTCCGAACTGATCGCGGATGTCGGCCATGATCTGCAACGCTTCTTCGCCCAGCCCTTGAAAGGCATAAGGCGAGGTGCGCGGCTTGTAAGCTCCGCCGCGGAAGAACTGAGCTCCTGCTCGATGCACGCGCTCGGCAACCGCAAACGCCTGCTCGCGGCTCTCGATGGCGCATGGTCCGGCAACTATGGCCAGCCCGGGTCCGCCAAATGTGGCGTCAGTTCCCGGAAACGAGACCACGGTGTTGTCCGCTTTCATGTCCCGGCTGACCAATTTGTAAGGCTTGGTGACGCGAATGACTTCCTGCACGCCCGCCATTTCGTCGAGCGTTCCGGGCTCGATTTCGCCGCGGTTCCCGGTAATACCAATCGCGGTGCGCTCAGCTCCAGGAATGGAGTGAGCGCGATATCCGAGCGCTTCAATTTTGTCGCACACCGCGCGTATGTCTTCCGCCTTCGCGTGCGCCTGCATAACTACCAGCATAGGTCCACCTCTGGAATCCCAAGTTTATCGCAGATAACCCAGTAAACCTAGCTTGGCGTGGTCGCATCGCACAAGCGTGGATTTCAAGGAGTGAAGTATGCGCCATATCATTTTCGTAATGATTGCCTCGATCTGCTTGATGGGCACGGTTTTCGCACAATCACCCAATCAGCAGAACACGACAGAGCAGCCGGCCGCAGCTGTTCCGTACACGCCGCCAACTCCGGCCCAAACGCAGGATATCGACCAGGGTCTCAAGGACGTCCATTTTGCGTTTGACCAATACGACCTCACCGACCAGGACCGCCAGACCCTGAGCGGTGACGCCGACTGGCTGAAAGCTCACCCCGAGGTCTACGTGACCATCGCCGGCGATGCCGACGAGCGTGGCGAAATCGTGTACAACCTTGCGCTTTCGGAGAAGCGCGCAGACGTTACCCGAGATGCGCTGGTGCGAATGGGAGTGCCGGGTGACCATATCGTCTACGCAACCGGGTGGGGCAAACTGTATCCGGTGTGCGAACAGTCTGATGAGTCCTGCTGGAGCGAGAACCGCCGTGCGCACTTCGAACCGTGGGACGCCGCATCGTTAAGTGCTTCTAAAACGCCGAACGCAAGTCAGACGGCCAGCGCCGCGAGTTCGGCGGAAGGAAAGTGAGCTGCGAATGCCAGCAAAAAACTAACCACCTCGCACAGTTTCACAAAGGAAAAAACCACAGGGTTGATCGAATTAATTCTGTGGCGTTCCTCTGTCAAGCTCAGTGCCCTCTGTAGTCGAGCTTTGGCTGACGTAGTCACAACGAAACAGCCTTCTCGCCCTCTCTGCGATACTGTCGCCATGCCGCGGAAAATGGCCCAGGAACAGGACATTCTTAAATCGACCGCGCCTCGCCGTCCGCCCAAGCTCACCGCGCGCCGCATCGGCATTCACACGTCTTCGTCGGGCGGGGTTGAGAATGCAGCCGAACGTGCTTATCAGCTAGGATGCAACACATTCCAGATTTTCTCCAGCAGCCCTCGCCAGTGGAAGCCTTACGAATTAGGTCGTCTACAGTGCGAGCAGATGAATCGCCAGCGCGACAAATATGATTTGAAACCGCTGGTGATTCACACCAATTATTTGATCAATCTTGCTGGTACCAGTGAACTCTTCTTGCGCAAATCCATTGAGGCCTTTCGCGGTGAGATCGAACGCGCCCTTGCATTGTGCGCCGAGTATCTGGTTTTGCATCCGGGGTCATTTCGCGGCGCCGATCGCGAAAAAGGATTGCTGCAAACCGCCGCCGCCATCGCCGCCGCCAGCAATGGGCTCGACCTAACGAAGGGTAACCTCACAATCCTGATCGAAAACACCGCCGGCGCTGAGTTCTCGCTGGGCGGCAGTTTCGAACAGGTCGCCGAAGTCATCGAGCATCTGCGCAACCATGTACCGGTAGCTGCCTGCATCGACACTTGCCACGTACACGTCGCCGGATATGACATTGTTTCTGAGCTAGGCTACGAAGAAACTATGCGCAAACTTGACGACACGATCGGACTGAAAAATGTTCCCGTCTGGCATTGCAACGACGCCAAGGCCTCTCGCGGATCGAAGCTCGATCGACATCAGCACATCGGGAAGGGAACTATCGGTTCCGAGCCATTCCGTCGCTTGTTAAACGATCCGCGACTCGCGCACGCCGCCTTCATCGCCGAAACCCCGATTGACGAGCCGGGCGACGACCGGCGAAATGTGGCGGCGTTGAAGAAACTGGTGAAGTGAGGCCAGCCGATGAGCAGCTTCCTTCGTGTAACTTCGTGTCCTTTGTGGTTATTGAAGTTTGAAATCCAGTCACGCAGGATCAAAAGTCCAACAGAAGAAACATTGTAAAATCTAATTCCATTTACTATGCCTCACGAAGAAACAACCGCGACGTCTCGCGACGAGCGGTACAACCCGCAGCAGGTGGAAGGGAAGTGGTTCCAGCGCTGGCAGCAGGACTCGACCCTCTACGCCGCCGAGCCGCATTCCACCAAGCCCAAGTACTACGTGCTGGAAATGTTGCCGTACCCTTCTGGCGCGCTGCATATGGGGCATGTGCGCAACTACGCCATCGGTGACGCGCTCGCTCGATACATGTGGATGAACGGTTACAACGTGCTTCATCCTATGGGATGGGATTCGTTCGGCCTGCCCGCGGAAAACGCAGCCATCTCGGCCAAGGTTCCGCCTCGCGAATGGACTCTGCGCAACATCGCCAATATGAAGGCGCAGATGAAGCGCCTAGGCTTTGGCTACGACTGGTCGCGCGAGGTAACTACTTGCCTGCCAGACTATTACAAGTGGAACCAGTGGTTCTTCTTGAAGTTATTCGAGCGCGGCCTGGCCTATCGCAAGAAGAGTCGGGTGAACTGGTGCCCTAAGTGCGCCACCGTCCTCGCAAACGAGCAAGTGGTCGGCGGATGCTGCTGGCGCCATGAAGACACTCTCGTCGAGCAGCGTGAGTTGGAGCAATGGTTCCTGCGTACTACCAAGTATGCCGATGAACTGTTGCGTGATCTTGATCGTCTGCCCGGTTGGCCGGAAAAAGTCCGCACCATGCAGCGCAACTGGGTCGGCCGCAGCGAAGGTGCGCAGGTTGATTTTCGGCTGGATTCTGCAGGCGGCGAAAAGATCTCCGTCTTCACTACCCGCGTGGATACGATCTTCGGAGCGACCTCGGTCCAACTCGCTCCGCAGCATGCGATCACGCAGAAGTTGGCGGCAGCCGATTCCGATCTGCATAAGAAAGTTGATCAGCTCATCGCCGAACAAGCCAAAGCGCGCGAGACCGGCGACATCGGCAACATCGAAAAGCACGGCGTGAACACTGGCCACTTTGCGGTGAACCCATTCAATAGCGAAAAGATTCCCGTCTGGGTGGCGAATTACATTCTGATGGACTACGGAACCGGCGCTATCATGAGTGTTCCAGCCCACGATGAGCGCGACTACGAGTTCGCGAAGAAGTATGGCATTGAAATTCGCCAGGTAATAGAGCCAAGTGTGGCCCGGGCGCCCTCGCCCGCGAAGGAAGCGTCAGACAAGAGTGTCCGACCCACACAGCCGGGAGAGCTGCCTTTCACTACCCTTGACGGCAAGTTGATCAACTCCGGCGAATTCACCGGCCTGACTTGCGAAGAGGCAATCAAAAAGATGTCGGCCTTCGCCGAACAAAAAGGCTTCGGCAAAGCCACTGTCACCTTTCGACTGAAAGACTGGGGGATCTCCCGGCAGCGCTATTGGGGAACACCGATCCCAATGGTTTACTGCGAAAAAGATGGGGTCGTCCCTGTCCCCGAAAAAGATTTACCAATCCTCTTGCCGGAAAATGTCGAGATCACGCTGGCCGGCGGATCGCCGCTGCAACGCGTTCCTGAATTCATGAACACAAAGTGTCCAAAATGCGGTGGCCCCGCGCGCCGCGAAACTGACACCATGGACACCTTTGTCGATTCATCCTGGTATTTCTATCGTTACACCGACGCGCATAACGATCGCGCTCCGTTCGATTCGAAGATTGCCGGCTACTGGTTTGGCGAGAAGGGAATCGATCAATACATCGGCGGGGTTGAGCACGCCATTCTGCACCTGATTTACTCGCGCTTCTGGACCAAGTTCATGCGCGACATCGGTCTTATCAAAAACGACGAACCGGTCGAGCGCCTCTTCACCCAGGGCATGGTGATCAAAGACGGGGCGAAGATGTCGAAGAGCCTGGGAAACGTGGTCTCGCCTGACGAAATGGTCGCCCGCTTTGGCGCCGACGCCGCGCGTATGTACAGCCTCTTCGCCGCCCCTCCCGACCGCGATTTGGATTGGCAGGAAACTGGCATTGAAGGGATTCAGCGGTTTCTGGGAAGGGTGTACAGGTTCGTATCGAGAAACGCTTCCGTAGAGACGCAGCTTGCTGCGTCTGGCAGCCAGACGTTGCAAGCAACGTCTCTACCGCCAGAAGCTCGCGCTATTCAGCGCAAGCTTCATCAGACCATCAAGCGCGTGACCGACGATTTCCAGGGCCGCTGGCACTTCAATACCTGCATCGCGGCAATCATGGAATTCGTAAACGAGCTTTATGCGGCAGAAGGTGTGGCGCGGGCGCCCTCGCCCGCGATCCCCGCAAATTTGCTCGCTGATGTTCAGCGAAATTTGGTTTTGTTGCTCGCTCCCTTCGCTCCCTATCTTGCCCACGAACTCTGGGAGATGCTCGGCGAGAGAAGTAATTTGCTGAAAGCGTCTTGGCCCAAGTACGACGCCGAACTGGCCAAAGAAGACGAGCTCGAAATTCCCGTGCAAGTGAATGGAAAGTTGCGGAGCAAGATCGTGGTCGCACCCGGCACCAGCGAAGAAGACATCAAGCAAAAAGCTTTGGCCGATGAAAAAATCCAAAGTTATATCGCAGGAAAACAAATCGTCAAAATAATCTTTACGGGCAAGCTTGTCAGCATCGTAGTGCGATGAGGATCAGCTTTGCTCGGCTACTTCTGTCTCATGGGGAAAAAAGAAATCTTCAACTTGTTTACCACATGAATACAGCCAGATGGCTGCCGCAAAGAGGGCGATGATTCGTACGATCCTGAATGTCAGTTCGATACCGTAGTAAGTGAGCCAATAATCGTGGGCACCATAGTGGGAGCGAACTGAAAGCAATTCTTGTGGAAGATAGGTTAAGTCGCTGAGGCCCCAGCACAAGAGATAAATAGTCAATGCGCGGCTAGTGAGTAATATTCCTTATTTTTGTCACGGCTAATCTCCCAAAGCTTCAAATCGTATCATTGCGATTGAGAGCTCCTGAAGTGCTTTCATCGAATGTAGCCTCGGGCCTTCAGGCCCGACAGACGGGCGTGGACGCCCGTGCCTACACGACTCTCATTTGTACCCATTTGGTGCATGGGACCAGAACGCAGCAATGGTGTCAAACATCAGCCCGGTGGCTATAATCCAGCAAAATAACGCAAATTTTCAACAAGGGGCGACCTGCGCACCTGCGGATTGCAGTCCAACGCAGGCCAATGGTACACAATGAAGATCACCTCGTCTTGGTACTTTCGGATAGCTTTGGGACTTTTGTGTGTAGTCGTTATTTTTGAGGCCGCTTTGCTTAGCGCAAACTTTCACACGCGACGGCGTGCCCAAGCACTTTTGGCATCATTCCGAAGCCTGAAGATAGGAGCATCGACCGTCGAGGAGATTGAGCCAATCCTGACTTCATACAATGCTCAGCGAGGGACTACTGCCAACTGCTATTCACTGAACGCAGAAAGC
Organism: Terriglobales bacterium; assembly: GCA_036268595.1. GTDB lineage: Bacteria > Acidobacteriota > Terriglobia > Terriglobales > Acidobacteriaceae > Gp1-AA145. The sequence goes on along the minus strand of DATATW010000181.1, from coordinate 7,471 downwards.
TATAGCATCTGGGTGACCAATGCCACGGTTGATCACCTTGGATACACCTTCCCAATGCTCCTTAGGCTGGGCGTCAGACCCGTAAGTTTTACCGCAATGCTGTCCTTTGCCGACGGTCGTCTTTGTCAGGCTCGCTACTCATCAACCGCGCTGGTGAGCGGGAGCGAATTCTCAGATGAGCAACGGAAAGGTATGAAGGCGATTGAACTCACAGCTTCCACGAGGATCGACGCCAGCCAGGGAGCGTCGTCGCAATCGAATTACAACGTCCATAACCTTGAAAGTCTGCTTCGAGGACTTCCATTGAACGGGTCTCAGCTCGGTATCGAAGCCAGGGTTACGTCCGCAGCAACACCAACCGAGATGGAACGAGCAATGACTTTCGATTTCTCTTGTTTTACATCCTTTGGCGGGTGCAATGCTCTTAAGCAAATGATGCCGCTTGCTTCGGCCGATGCAGGGAGCACGCGGAAGTTAAGATGAACTATCGAGGGGTAAATCTCGCAAGAAACGTAATGGGCGGGTGGCCGTTAAAAGCGTTGGACTCGCCGGACAACGCCTCTTCTGGCAGATTCGGTCGCAAGTGCAAGTCGCGCTACATCTTTCGGAATTGGGGGCATTTACTCTCCCATCTCACGGAAGGCTGAGTCAATCTCGTCTGGGCGAATATCTGTTTCGACGGGATTTACCTGGCCTGCGAGAATTCTCAATGACCTGCCGTCAAAGCCGCGCCCCAATGCTTCGACGCCGATGGCGGGTAATTGCCAATAGCTGAGGTCGCCGGAGTAGTACTGAACTGCCATTGCGTTCGGATCGAAGTTAATTTTGCTGGGCGTAAGTTTGCTCGGACGCTTCTCCACAGGCCTGCACTCTACGCCCGATTGAGGCCGAGTTCCACTGGGATGGAACAACCTTCATCTCGCAGCAAACAAATTTTTTCGATATCCAATTCCGAGCGCCTGCTCGCGGCGGTAGCAGCTGGCGGCGGTGAAATGCAGGTCGCCTTTCCCGTAGAAACGGTTCGATATCAGACAGACCTGCAGGGGTGAGTGTCTGATATTAAAGTCGGGTATCCAGGGAGGTTTACTTGAAAGGCGAGAAAAAGGAAGTCTGGATGCACCTGTGTGAACGCGCTGCAACCGAGCAGGACCCCGACAAATTGATGGAGTTAATCAAGCAGATCAATGACCTACTCGAGGAAAAGGAACGCCGCTTGAAAGGGAATGCGAAAGAAAGATCCTGAAAATTGTGTGGAGGCCCCTTCCGGACTCGAACCGGAACCGCAGGTTTAGGAAACCTGAGCTCTATCCTGTTGAGCTAAGGGGCCGCGCCGCAATCAGCCCCGATTATCTCACGCCATAGTGCACCATGCGCCCGGGAACTGATCTCCCAAACTGGGCTGATGTGAGCAAACCAGAGCGCGTTTCCGGCACCTAAAGAGTAGTGCTCCTCGAATTCCTGGATTCAGGTTGTTCCAGCCGCAAACGTCTGCTGACGGTAGCTGCTCTCGCTTCGGCCGTTCTTTTTTTGAGTGGCGGCTTGCCAGCTCAAACCGTTTCCGACACTCATACTCCTCAAGCTAACCCAACCACAGCGCCGAGCTCCATTCAGGCACAAAATGACTCTAAAAATGACTCTAAATCTAAAGAAGACCAGCCCGACAAAGCTGAGTCGTCAGATGCTGGTTCGCAGGGCAAGTCGCCGCCGGCGTCCAATGATTCGACGCAATCCAAAGAGCGCCAGACCAAGCGCATGATGTGGGTGGTGCCCAATTTTGGTGCGGTCAGCGCGGGTGCCCAGCTCCCGCCACTCACTGCGCGCGAAAAGTTCAAACTTGCTGAAGATGACAGCTTTGACTATTCCGCGTTCGTTTGGACGGGCATTCTAGCCTTTCAAAGCTGGGCGCTTAATTCCGATCCGGAGCTGGGTCAGGGTGCGGCCGGTTATGGCCGCTACTACTGGCGCGGTTTTGCAGATGGAGTTTCAGGCACTTACTTTACTGAGGCGATCGTTCCAGCGCTCACTCACGAAGATCCCCGTTATTACACCATGGGGACAGGAGGGTTCTTGAGGCGCACGGAATACGCGCTTTCCCGCACATTCCTGACTAAAACCGATTCCGGCGGCACCAGCTTCAACTGGTCGGAAGTCGGCGGGAACGGACTGGAAGCAGGGTTATCAAATGCCTACTACCCACCCCAGGAGCAAGGGTTCAACCAGACGCTTCGCAATTGGGGCACCCAGATGGAATCCGCGGCCTTGAATAACATCGCCAAAGAATTCTGGCCCGATATCCGCCATAAAGTTTTACGGGAAAAATAGTCCTTAAGGCCGAAACTCACAGCTGCGTGGTCCCGCAGGTCGGCATCGAATCTCTGTGTTTGTTCCACCCCAAAAACGAAAAGGCCCCCGAATCATCGTCTTGGCGATTGCAATTATGATTTTTGCGCTGGTCTACCTGTTGATGGAGCGTCGCAGCCAAAAGCCCCCGGCTCAATCTCCAGTTCGGCAACTCCAACAGGAAAGCGCACCCGGCAACCTTACGCTCCGCTGATTAGCCTCGACATATCCAGAATCGTTAAATTCAAGGCAATTTATCTTTTATCTTGACGATGCCCCACGAAAAGGGCATTATCGGCCCAATCCAGAGTTGCTGGCCCTTCCCCAGCCGCCAATTCTGTGCTCGCTAAATGTTCGTTTCGGCACAGGAGTTTTAGGATGGGCACCCGCCTTTCTCGGTTCTCGTACGTTGTTGCGGCTTTTTGTTTACTGTCCTGCGTTAGTTTTGGGCAACAGATCTCTCCCCAGCCACTTATCACCCAGCCGCTAGTCGAATCACAATTGACAACCTTAAGTGGAAACGTCCATCCGTTGGCCCAACCGCAATTTGACATCGGAGTAGCCCCACCCGATATGCCACTGAACCGCATGCTGCTGGTGCTGAAGCGCAGTCCCGAGCGGGAGCACGCGTTGCGTAGCCTGCTCGATGACCAGCAGGATAAGACCTCACTGCACTACCACAAGTGGTTAACTCCCGATCAGTTCGGAGCGCAATTTGGTCCTGTCGATCAGGACCTCCAAACCGTTACCGGGTGGTTGCAGGCGCACGGCTTTAAGGTCAACCGCGTCACCCACGGTCACAGCTTAGTAGAGTTCTCGGGTACGGAAGCGCAGGTCGAAGAAGCGCTGCACACCTCGATCCACAAATACGCTGTGAACGGGGAAGAGCACTGGGCCAATGCTAGTGATCCCCAGATTCCGACGGCGCTGGTGCCCATCGTCGCAGGCGTACAAGCTTTGAATAATTTTCCTCCGAGCCATTACAGTCACATCGCCGGGGTAGTCTCAAGAGAGAAATCAAGCGGTCAACTGACATCGCCGAAGCCGCTGTTCACGCTGCCTTCGAACGGCTGCGGGGTGCAGAGTAGCGACTGTTACGGCGTAGGCCCATACGATTTCGCAACCATCTATGATGTCGATCCTGCCTGGAACGCGAGTCCCGCCATCGATGGCACCGGGCAGACGATAGCAATCGTTGGCGAGACTGATATCAATCCGCAGGATGTGACTGACTTTCGCAACTTCTTTGGGCTGCCTGCTTACGGACAGTCGGGCGGTCCCAAGCTGAACATTATTCACGATGGGCCGCCACCCGGCATTTTGACCGATGGCGAGGAGACTGAAGCCGATCTCGACGTGGAGTGGTCGGGCGCAGTTGGCAAAGGTGCGAGCGTCGATTTCGTAGTTTCGGAATCGACTGAGACCACGGCGGGAGTCAATCTCTCGGCGCTATACATTGTCGACAACGATCTCGCGCCGGTGATGAGTGAAAGTTACGGAACTTGTGAGCTTTTCCTTGGCACTGCGGGCAATCAATTCTTCAATGCATTATGGGAACAGGCAGCGGCTCAAGGCATCACCGTCATGATTTCGTCCGGTGATGGCGGCTCTGCCGGATGCGATAACTTCGACGCTGGCGGCCCAGCCACAAGAGGATTGCAAGTCAGCGGATTTGCCTCAACCCCCTACAACGTCGCAGTCGGCGGAACCGATTTTAACGATCTCACCAACGTTTCCACTTATTGGAGCACGACCAACGACTCGACCACCCACGCCTCGGCACTGAGCTACGTTCCTGAAACCACCTGGGATGACAATTGTACAAATCCTGTTTTTGGCGCGCTGCTCGGCTTCAGCAAAGATGCGGAGACTAATTGCAACAACGCTCAACTGGTCAACGCAGGGTTTGTAAACATAGTGAGCGGCTCGGGCGGCAGGAGCAGTTGCGTCAGTTCGAACGGTCAAACTCTCTCTAGTTGTACCGGCGGGTATGCTAAGCCGTCATGGCAGAACGCTCCCGGCGTTCCTACCGACAGTGTGCGTGACGTTCCGGACATTTCATTATTCGCTGCCTCAGGGTCTCCGTCCGGAAGCTTCTACCTCCTTTGCGAGGCTGACGCGGTTAATCCTGGTTCTAGCTCGTGCAATCCGAATGACCCGTCCACGGAGTTTCTCGGGATTGGCGGTACCTCAGCCTCATCCCCGGCATTCGCCGGTGTAATGGCATTGGTGAACCAGGCGCAGTCACGGCAAGGTAATGCAAATTTTGTGCTATACAAACTGGCTCAGCAGCATCCGTCTACATTCCACGACTTGAGCACCGGAACAATTTCAGTTCCGTGCCAGAATGGATCTCCGAATTGCGCGGTGTCGCATGCTGGAGATCAGTTCGGCATTCTTGCAGGCTACAACGCTAAAGTGGGATACGACCTGGCAACCGGCATCGGCTCCGTCGATGTGGAAAGTCTGCTTTCCAACTGGACGAGCGCGCAATTTACCGCCACGACCACGACACTCAATCTCAGTCCAACTTCAAGCCTGACCCACGGACAGTCGGTCGCGGTGACAGCAAGCGTCGCGCCCACCAGCGGAAGCGGAGTGCCGACCGGGGACGTTTCTTTAACCACCAGTACGGGGATCGGTGTAGATGGCTTCAGGTTGGCTAACGGGACAATCTCCGGAAACACGAATCTGTTACCCGGCGGCACTTACACGGTCACGGCCCACTACGCAGGAGACCCGACCTTCGGTGGCAGCGACTCAACTCCTATCAGTATCACGGTGGGAAAAGAGAACAGCAGCACCCAGATTCAGCTGATCACATTTGGTTGGAACGGAAATCTGTTGAGCAACAATGCTTCTAGTGCGGTGTACGGCTCACCTTACATATTGCGGATGAATGTTCTGAACAGTTCTGACTCAGCTTGCGCTCTCGATCCCACCGGCGAGTCTGCATGCCCAACTGGAAATCTATCTCTCACCGACAACGGCAATCCTCTCGACGGCGGCACGTTTAGGCTCAATAGTCTGGGCTACGCCGAAGATCAACCAATTCAGTTCCCCGGCGGCAACCAGACAGTGAAGGCAACTTATCCGGGCGACAACAGTTTTAATGCCAGCTCAGGAACAGCAAATTACACCATCACGGCCGCGCCAACCACCATCAGTACCCCAGTCTTGTGCTGCGGGGGAGGCGGAACTGTAGGAGCAGCGTTTTCAACAAACGTCACCATTCAGGCCCAAAGCAACGGTGCAGCGCCGAGCGGGCCCGTCACTTTCCTGGCGAATGGGAATCCCATAAGCGGGACGGTTTCGTATCAGACTATTCTCGCATCTGCTTCGAACCCCTTCACAACCCTGATTGCTTATTTCAATAGTTCAATATCAGCGTTTCCGAGCGCCGGAACTTACAACCTCACCGCGTCATACGCCGGAGACGGGAATTACGCAAACGCGACATCACCCGCCACGCCGATAAAAGTGCAATACCCGATGCCCCGGATCTCTATGACCTCGGCCGGAGTGACCGTTGCCGCCGGTACAAGCGTTACGGTTTCAGCAGCAGTCGACACCCAGCTGAAGAATGTGCCGCCGCCGACCGGCAGCGTATCGTTTTACTACTACGGCTCATCGGTACCACTTCAGGGAACTATCAGTTATTCTCCGACAACGGATGTGAACGGAAACGTGGTTCTCCAGGCGTCGCTTCCGTTTGTTCCACCGGCAAATATGAGTGTCGCTGCTCAGTTCAATGGTGATTCAAGCTACCCTGCAGCTAGTGGCAGCGGACTGGAAGACCTTTCCGTCACCGGCACCGACTTTTCGCTGATCTCTTCTCTTCCTTCGGTCAGTACAGTCCCGGGCGTGCCCGGAATGCTGCAAATTTATGTGTTAGGACAATCAAGTTTTGCGGGTACCGTCGCCTTCTCTTCCACCTCCTGCTCCGGACTTCCTAAAGAAAGCACGTGTGCGTTCAGCCCCTCGTCCATGACGGCGCCGGGTTCTATAAATCTCACCGTCAATACAACTGCTCCGCATACCCTAGCTGCCATTCCCCAGCATCTGTCGGGCGAATTCTGGGCGTGCTCGTTCGGTCTACCGTTTGCCGCGGTACTTCTGATCGATGTTCGCCGCCGTCGTTGGCCGATACTTCTGACTTTGGCCATCATGGCTTTTCTCCTCGTCGGAGTTGGCTGCGGTGGAGGCTCCGGGGGCGGAGGTGGTGGAGGAGGTGGTAGCGATCCCGGTACACCCAGCGGCAGCTACAACGTCACTGTCACGGGAACCAGCGGCTCTGGCAGTTCCGCGATTTCACATACCACCACGTTCACATTAGTTGTTCAATGATCTCGCATAATTGAGAAACGCGGCCACCGCGCGGCGCCTGCCTTTCCTGCCCTGGACGTGCAGCTCATGCGGGCCGGTAATCTTGCGCCGGCTGTCGCCAATTGCAAATCGTGGAACTTCGCCCCACGCTGCCGCGTATCTACAGTGAGCGACAAGGCCAAATTCTGCATTCCGCAATCCGGAGACGCATGCGCGTGCCGCTCGGTTATCATGAGCACAGGTAGTCCCGCCAAAGATGCGCCTGCTCTTAGAAATTTGCCGCCAGACCCTCAGCACCCTTTGGGCGCACAAGCTGCGTTCGTTTCTCACTATGTTCGGCATCGCGTGGGGAGTAGGCTCTTTGCTGCTGCTGGTTGGTTTGGGCGAAGGTTTCCGCTCCGGCAATAAAAAACAGTTCAACGAGCTTGGCGAGAATGTGCTGTTCATCTGGGGCGGTCGGGTTCCCGCCATGAATGGCAGTTTCACCAGCCTTCGGCAGTATTACCTCACCTATCGGGATTACAAAGATGTCGCCGCTGAGTGTCCTGACGTAAAGCTGGTCGCGCCGGTGATCTCGCGCAACGATGTCCGCGCGCTCAGCGATTATTTCCAGAGTAGCGGTCAGCTCATGGGAGTTCCGGCCTATTTCAATCAGATTCGCTATCTGCCGATTGAGGAAGGCCGCTGGTTGAATGATCTGGACATTGCGCAAAAACGCCCGGTGGTGGTCATTGGCGACGAAACCCGCCGCGTTCTTTTCCCCGGCTGGCCTTCGGTTGGTTCCACCATTCTCCTGAACGGCATC
>DATATW010000180.1:0-25953 GCA_036268595.1 Terriglobales bacterium | reverse complement strand
CCTCGTTTCTGCGGTGACGCTCATCGATGCGGGCGTCGGTTTCTACTTCCACGTGCGCGGCATCAACCGCAAGCCCGGGGGCTGGCGCCTTCCCATGACCAACATGATTATGGGCCCGCCTATTTTTGCTCCGCTTCTTTTCGGGACCAGCGCTTATCTTGGTTTAATTGCTTCCTATCTGCGGCGCGAAACATCTTCGCGTCGATCAAAATCACGCCGCGATCCTTTCGTTGCGCGAGTCTGGCCGAATTCCAAGGGTCGCAACCTGCTCTCGGCTGAGCAAGATATACGCGAAGGCCGTTTCCAGCGGCAGGTTGCCATCGTAACCGGAGTCAGCGCGCTGCTTAGCGGCTTCGAGGCCTTTTATTCCCACTACAAAAATAATTTTCGCTTCGCCGTACAGTGGACGCCCATCATTCTGGCCCCCGCGCTGGCGGCAGCGGCCTTTACATCTGTGAAAAGTCGCAGGGTCGCACGCACTGCTCTGCCGGCGCTTTCAGTGTTGGCTAGCGCCGATGCCGCGGTCGGTTTTTATTATCACGGGCGGGGCGTGCTTCGCCGGCCAGGAGGGGCAAAACATCTTCTCTACAACGTGATGTATGGGCCGCCGATTTTTGCTCCTTTGCTTTTTGGCGCGGCGGGAATGCTCGGCCTGCTGGCCAGCTTGCTCAGAAGAAGGCGCGCATGAAGACCCAGGAACGTACCGACCAACTAACCTGCCCGCGCGATCCGTCTTCCGGGGAACCAATGGCTGCGCGCCGCCAGCCCGGCTACTACCCCGGCTTCAGCACGCTTTCGCAAAAATCATTCTGGGACGACGCAACTCGAAAGGTGATTGTCGACCGCGTGGACTCCCCTCCCGAAATTAAATTTTTCTCCGTGCAGGAATTGGAATTTTGGACCGCGGTATTCAGCCATCTTATTCCGCAAACTGACCGAACTCCCGATCGCCAGATAGACGTCATTGGTCCGCTTGATCATCGTCTTTACGTCAATCAGACAGTGGGTTATCGCTACGAAAATATGCCGCAGGACCGCGTCGCTTACAAGCTCGGCCTCGAGGCCATCAATAAAGAAGCGCAGCATAGCTTCGGCGAAGATTTTCTTTCGATTCCGTGGTCGCAGCAGGATATCGTGCTGAAAGCGATTCATGACGGCAAGCCTCTGGCCGCGCCGGACATATGGAAATCGATGTCGGTGCACCGCTTCTGGCAGTTGATCATGGGAGATGCCATCGACGCTTATTACGCGCACCCGTGGGCATGGGATGAAATCGGTTTTGGTGGGCCCGCGTATCCTCGCGCCTACACGCGGCTGGAGCGTGGGGAGCCAGAGCCCTGGGAAGTTGAGGAGCAGCGCTATGGGTGGGACGCTCCGCAGGGCGCGGTGTCGGACGAAGTTGACCCGGTGTCGCATCACTACACCGAAGCCCATCAGCACAGTAATAAGTGAAAACGAGGAACGAGTGAAGCAGCCTATTTTGGGAGCTTTCGAGCCGCCAAGTCGCAACAAGCACATGCTGGGCGCGTTGCAATATGTCCACGTGCCTATGCGGAAATTTGGTGACCACGAAGAAGTCGATTACGTGATTGTTGGTGTCGGCGCCGCTGGTGGAGTTCTGCTGCAACGCCTTGCGCGCGCAGGGTTCAATGTGGTCGGCCTGGAAGCAGGGCCCTTCTGGGACACCGAAAGCGACTGGGTGAGCGACGAAGCTGGCTCCCACAAACTTTACTGGGAAGATCCACGCGTGACCGGGGGCACTGATCCGTTGGCTCTCGGCGCCAATAATTGCGGTAAAGGGGTTGGAGGAGGCTCGGTGCACTGGGCGGCCTTCACTCCGCGCCTGCACCCCTCAGACTTCAACGTGTACACCCGCGACGGCCTGGGCGCTGACTGGCCAATGTCTTACGAAGAGTTGCTTCCGTATTACGAGCAACTCGAAATCGAAATGCCGGTCGCCGGCCCGGCTTATTATCCGTGGGGCCACCCGCATGGTTATCCTTATGGCCCGCATCCCATGGGCGGGGTAGGAAACGCGCTCATTCGCGGATGTTCCGCGCTCAATATTCCCATCTCCATCGGCGGACCAGTCGCAATCCTCTCCGGCTCCCACGGCGACCGCCCGCATTGCATCTACCGGGGGTTTTGCATTCAAGGATGCAAAGTCGGCGCCAAGGCGAGCACGCTGGTGACGCACGTTCCTGATGCGCTTAAAAAAGGGGCCGAAATCCGTGACCTTTGCATGGTCTCGCGGATCGAATTGGGTAAAGAGGGCCGGGTGACGGGTGTGCACTATTTCGATGATGAAGGCCGCCTCCACTTTCAGAAATCAAAAGCGGTGATCGTTTCCGGGTATGCCATCGAAACGCCGCGACTGTTGCTGAATTCCGCCTGCCCCGGTTTTGAAAATGGCCTGGCGAACTCGAGCGGCACGGTGGGTCGCTACCTGATGGCGCAGGCAGGAAATGTTGTCCTCGGGCGCTTCGATGAACCGGTACGAATGTACAAAGCGCCGCCAGCCCATGCTTTGACGGAGGAATTTTATGAGACGGATCCACGCCGTGACTTTGTTAGAGGCTTCGCCATACAAACTGTCGGGCCACTTCCCATCGCATTCGGCAAGCAGATGCTGGCCGCCAAGAAGGCCTGGGGTTGGGGTCTGCGGCGGGAAATGATGGATTACAACCACTGGGCGTCATTTGGCCTTCTCGGCGAAATTCTGCCCTGGGCCGACAATCGCGTGACACTGGCCAATGAAGTCGACCGATTCGGGCTTCCAGTCGCACACGTCAGCTTTAATCTTCATGACAACGACAAAAAGCTGATCAAGTTCGCCAAAGAAAAAACTATGGAAGTAATGTCGGCTGCGGGAGCCACTGAGGTGGTGCAGGAAGCTCGCTACGCGCACCTGGTGGGCGCCTCGCGCATGGGGTCGGACCCTAAGACTTCAGTGGTCGATAAATTCGGCCGCACCCACGATATTCCAAATCTCTTCATCTGCGACGGCAGCATCATGCCGACTCAAGGCTCGGCGAATCCCGGATTGACCATTCAGTCACTCGCTGCGCGTACCGCCGACTACCTCATCTCTCAGGGCAGCCGCATTTTTACTTCTAATCAGCGCGACATGACCCCGCCCCCAATTCGGCGTGAGCTGGCGCCGCCGGACACTTGGGGCAAAGGTGTTCCCCGTCTGAAGTAACGTTCTGTTGTGGTGTTTTGTCTCGAAGCCCTGTTCGTCAGACGGCCCGTGAGGCCGTTTCCGATACTCGGGATATTGACGGGGAGAGTTTCACTTCGTCGCTGACTACGCTGAAACTCAGGAGATTTGCCCGGCCAAAAGAAGTTGTGATCGCGCAATCGGTGGCGTCCCGTCCCGTCGCCATGAGCACGCGACCGATGCGTCGAACATTGTGCCGAGCGTCGAACGTCCACCAGCGGTCCCCCAGGTAAACCTCGAACCAGGCACTGAAGTCCATCGGGCTCGGGGCCACCACCACGCCGATATCGCCTAGATAGCCGGTCGCGTAGCGGGCGGGAATATTGAGCGCCCGGCAGAACGTGATCGCCAGATGCTGAAAATCTCTGCAGACTCCGACACGCTCGGTATACACGCCCAGGGCTGTGCGGGTCGGACTCGAGAAGTGATACCCGAATGTAACCTTGTTATGGACCCAGTTGCACACGGATTGGACTTTGGCCCAGCCTGGCGGAGCCTCCCAAAATAGCTCGGCTGCCGTGCTGGAAAGCAGATCGACCTCGCAGTACCGGCTATTCATAAGATATGGCAACACCTCATGCGGCAAGTGTTCGATGGGAACCTGTGGCGCGTCAAAACCTTCGATATCGGGCAGACCCGAATCCTCAATCAGGGTCGAATTCTGGAAGCGGATGTTGCCGGTTGGAGCCAACATCCGGCAGGCACGGTTGCCGAACGTATCCAGATAGCTATCGATCTGAACCAGCGGGTCCGTGCTTAATTCATCCGGTTCGCGCAGGTCTTTCTCGCGCGATGGGTGGACGTTGAGCAAAGTCACGATTGGAACTTCTCCAACCGACTCAAATTCCATGTCGTAGCCCAGGCGAATCAGCATATGGTTACGGGTTCCTCAGGCGCACCTACGGGTTGACGAGAGTGAGATGCAGAAATTAACACGTGCACAGATTGGTGCATTACGTTTTTTTTGCTGTGGGTAATCGTAAAATCCACGCCGGGTGACAGTGTATTATGCGGTAGATTACTGCGAAGAGGTGCAAGTGACATATTGTTTGGGGATCGCCACGCGGGAAGGCTTGGTCTTGGCCTCGGATTCAAGGACCAACGCCGGTTTCGATCAGGTCAACGTCTGTCGCAAGATGTTTCGCTTTGAGCAGCCGGGCGAACGGGTCTTTGTCATTCTGACCAGCGGCAGCCTGTCAATTAGCCAATCAGTTATCACCTTATTAGGCGATGACTTCGATTCCGGCCGCGGTTTGGCCCAGGCCAATTCTCTTTATGACGCCGCCCGCATTGTGGGGGACTGCGTGCGCCGGGTCTCAGACCTGGATCGGTCATCGCTGGAGCGCGATTCTTTCAGCTTTAACGTTCATCTGCTTTTGGGCGGCCAGGTGCGGGGCCAGGACCCAAATCTGTATCTGATATACCCCCAGGGAAACCCGCTGGCGGCGACCGAGGACTCACTCTATCTTCAGCTGGGGGAGTGCAAGTACGGCCGGCCGATCCTCGATCGCGGCATCCAAGCCTCCACTTCGCTGGAAGTTGCCGCTAAATATGCCCTACTCTCGCTGGACGCGACCATGCGCTCGAATGTCACCGTGGGGCCGCCCTTTGACCTTCTGCTGTACAAAAGAGACAGCCTTCAAATCACCCGTTATCGCAGGGTTTCGGCCGGCGACCGGGACTTGAATCTGATCCATTCCAGCTGGGAACAGTCGCTGCGGCGCGCCGTAGAGCAGTTGCCGGACATCGAATTCCAGGATTTCGAGCTTCCAAGCAACGAGGCTCTCCCCGAGCGCGTCAGAGAAGTCGCGCGATCCGCAGGGTAGGGTGCTTGGGCGCGATTTGCGGTTTCAATGCTGCGAATCGCATTTCCCGATGATCAATCTGCCGGTTGGTGCGCTATTCTGGCGGTATCAAGCGCGCATCGACCATGATTATTGAGACGGATACGTCCGATCCCAGCGGTGCGGAAGCGTTACATCGCTACGAACTGAATGGCGCCTACGACGAGATGTTCAGCGCCGTCGATCACCCGCGCAAGCAATATCGCCCTCTCCATAATTTGCTGCTGAATCTCGGGCCTAACGAATTAAGGCGCAGTAAACACGAAGCCGATCAGTCTTTTTTCAATCAAGGAATCACATTCACGGTTTACGGCAGCGAGAAGGGAACCGAGCGAATTTTTCCGCACGATCTTCTGCCCCGGATTATCACCGCTGCGGAATGGGAGAAAATTGAGCGTGGACTGACCCAACGGATCACGGCGCTGAATCTTTTCCTGAAGGATGTCTACCACGAAGGCAAGATTATTGAAGATGGCGTTGTGCCGGGCAGCATTATTTATACCTGCAAACATTACCGCCGCGAGATGCGGAATGTGAAGGTCCCTCGCGACGTCTACGTTACGGTGGTTGGTACCGATCTGATTCGCAATCCTGATGGGAACTTCGTCGTGTTGGAAGATAACCTGCGCGTTCCCAGCGGCGTCTCCTACATGCTCACCAGCCGCCGGGTGATGAAGCAGATCTTTCCCAACCTGTTTCAAAAATGCCGGGTCAGGCCGATCGAACAATACAGCCAGGTTCTTCTATCGACCCTGCGATCTCTTGCACCGGAAGGGCGATCTGAGCCAACCGTAGTTTTACTCACACCCGGCGCTTACAACTCAGCCTATTTCGAGCACGCGTATCTGGCTCGCGAAATGGGGGTTGAACTGGTCGAGGGCCGGGATCTGGTTGTCCACGACAACATTGTCTACATGCGTACCACCTTCGGCTTGCAGCGTGTGGACGTGATTTACCGCCGCATCGATGATGATTATCTCGACCCGTTGGTATTTGAAAGCGGTTCTTCGCTGGGCGCGGTTGGACTTTTCAATGCCTATCGAGCGGGCAATGTCGCCTTTGCGAATGCCCTCGGCACCGGCGTCGCTGACGACAAAGCTATCTACGCCTTTGTGCCGAAGATCATTCGCTATTACCTCGACCAGGACCCGATTCTTGAGGGCGTTGAAACTTTCCTGATGTCTGATCCCGGGCAGCGTGATCACGTTTGCCAAAAGCTGGATGAATACGTGGTCAAGGCGGTCGGCGAATCTGGGGGTTATGGAATGCTGATCGGTCCGCACAGCACCGAACAGGAGCGCGACGAGTTCAGGCAAAGAATTCGTGCTCAGCCGCGAAACTACATCGCGCAACCGACTATTAATCTTTCGACCGCGCCTTGTTTCGTGGACGGCACCATCGAGCCGCGGCACGTCGATCTTCGTCCATATGTTCTTTACGGAGAAAAAATTACGATTGTGCCGGGCGGCCTGACCCGGGTGGCGCTGAGAAAAGGTTCGCTGGTGGTGAATTCCTCGCAAGGGGGCGGATCGAAAGACACCTGGGTGCTGCAAAACTAATTATGCTTTCACGCGTAGCCGACAGTCTTTATTGGATGAGCCGCTACTTCGAACGTGCGGACAATGCCTCGCGGGTGCTGAAGGCGACCTACGGCCTGATTCTGAACCCGGCGAAATTCTCTACCGAAGAGCGCTGGTTTCATGCGGTTTCGTCGCTGGCGCCCGGAACCTCTAATAATGTCGATCCGCAGCGCGCTTTGTTTTTGCTGGTGGCCGCGCGGGAAGGATCTTTTTCCATTGTGAAATGCATCAGCGGCGCTCGTGAAAATGCCCGCCAGGTTCGCGAGGAAATCAGTTCGGAGATGTGGGAGCATCTGAACCGTTTATTTCACGACGTTACTGGCTTTGAGCTTCAACCCAATGATGACGCCGGCGCCATGCGCGTGGTCACTCAGGTTCGCGAGGGCTCCTACCGGTTCAGCGGAATTACCTCGGCTACACTGAATCACGATGAGGCATGGCATTTTATTCAGCTGGGGAAATATATCGAGCGAGCTTGTAACCTTTGCGTGCTGCTGGATGCATACTTCGTGATCGGCAAGCATCCGGATGATCTCGATTGGGTCGGCCTGCTCAGCAGTTGCACCGCGTTCGAAGCCTATTGCAAAGCCTGCACCGCGGAACTTAAGCCCGAACGCATCGCTAATTTTCTGCTGCTTAAGCCCGAGTTTCCGTACTCGGTCCGCTATTCTGTGGATCGCATGCACGAGGCGCTGGGCGCAATCGGCGATCTTTCGTTGAGCCGCCGCACCCAGAACGTCGAAAGATTGATCGGAAGATTGCAATCCATGGTGACCTACGTACAGATCGACGAAATTATTTCCGGATTGCACAAATATCTAGCTGCGATTATCGAGCAGTGCCGTGAACTGCACGCTGCCGTCCACGAGCTTTATATCGATTACCCGATTGAAGTTGCGTTTCCCAACTGAATGTTTTACGCCATTCGCCATTTCACGCGTTACCGCTACAGCCGCGCTGTCTGGCAGAGCATGATGGAAGTGCGCATGCATCCGCGCAGCGAGGGCAACCAGCGCTGTTTCGTTTTTCAATTGTCAGTAAATCCTCGCGCTCGGATATTTGGCTATACCGACTCTTACGGTAATCTGGTTCATCACTTCGACTTGCCGGCGCGCCATTCCCAACTGACCATCATCTCTGATGCCTTGGTCAATATCGAAGTGCAGCCCCCCATTCCGGACTCTATGCCTTACCGCGCGTGGCAGGAACTGGAAGAGCTGATTGAAAAAAAAGATTATTGGGACATGCTCATGCCCAGCCATTTCGCGCGCTCCTCGCCTCAGCTCGAGCAACTGGCGGAGGAGATTGGCGTCAACGAAAGAAAGAAGCGCAGCCCGCTGGCATTCCTTCAGGACATGAATTCCGGCATTTACCACACCTTCAGTTACGTGAAGAAAAGCACGGCAGTCAATTCGCCGATTGAAGATGCACTTCGCTCACGCCAGGGTGTGTGCCAGGATTTCGCGCACATCATGATTACGCTGGTGAGAAATGCGCGTATTCCGTGCCGTTATGTCAGCGGATATCTCTACCACGGCGCGGGAAACGGCCATCCCGCTGCCGATGGCGCAACCCACGCCTGGATTGAAGCTTTGTTGCCCAGCCTGGGATGGGTGGGTTTCGATCCCACGATTGACCGGCTGGCGAGCGAGCAGCACATTCGCACCGCTACAGGGCGCGATTATGCCGACGTCCCGCCGACTATGGGAGTCATGAAAGGTAAGTCGGATACGCAGTTGCAGGTGCGGGTGCGAGTCACACCGTCGCAAGCCGTCCTCCCACCGGACGAGGAGTTTGCCGCCGACGAAGAATGGTCACAATTTCTCGATGAGACACAGCAGACCGAGCTCGCAGAGGCGCAACACCAACAGCAGCAATAGACCCGGAATGCTGAAGCCGATCGCGGCGAGCTTCTCGTGGAATTAATGGGAATGCGACTCGGTAATAAGTTTCTTTTCAATGCGCGGATCAGGCACCAGCCACATGATCCCGACCAGCGCGTATAAAGCGCATGCCAGCAGCGGCCAACGGAATGACAAAGGAATAGCAGCAATGTAGATCACAACTGAGATCTTGCCCTTGGTGTCGCGTCCAATCGATGAAGCCAGAATAGAATCTTTGCCATGATGGGCAATGAGCGTTGTAGTCAAAATGGTATAGGCGATAGCGGCGAAGAGTAAAACCATGCCATAAAGCGCCACGGTCCACGGGGCGAAGTGGTTTTCGCCCATCCAGTCGGTCGCGAAGGGGGTTAGAGAGAGCCAGAACAATAAATGCAAATTCGCCCATAACACGCCGCCGGTGACGTGCTGCGTCGCGTGTAAAAGATGGTGATGGTTGTTCCAGTAAATCCCCACGTAGACAAAGCTCATGACATAGCTTAAAAAAACCGGCAACAGGGGCCGCAAATCGTTTAGGTCAGTGCCGTGCGGCGGTTTTATTTCCAGCACCATAATGGTGATGATCACGGCAAGCACGCCGTCACTGAAAGCTTCCATGCGGCCTTTGTTCATCCATATCTCCCTTGCGTGAAAGTTTAAGCTGCTGTGCTTAAACGCGTCTATTCCGCCGGTTTCGTGCCGCAAGGAACGCATATTAGAATCAGTGTTCTTTACGAAATCCGTCCTGTGAGATTCTTACCCTATCGAACACTCATGAACACTCGTCGTCAGTGCTGGGGTATAGCGCTGCTCATCCTCGTCGCCGTGTGTGGACCCAAGATGTGGGCACAAGGGCCGCCTTACCAGACCGACGATCCCGTACCGGTCGATCTCCATCACTATGAGTTCTACGTTTTTGGCGGGGCGGACGGAACGCCGGTGGAAATGGACTCCACGGGTCCGGCATTCGAATTCAACTGGGGCGCAATACCTCGCGTACAGTTGCACGCGATCCTTCCATTTGGAGTGGTCGCGCCGCTTAACAATCCCGCGTATGCACCCAACGGAGTCGGCCCGACTGAATTCGGACTGACCGACATGGAACTGGGCGCAAAGATTGCCTTCATCAAAGAGGGCAAACACATCCCTCAGATCGGCAGCTTCACGATGTTTGAAATCCCCACGGGCAATGCCGACAAGGGCCTGGGCGTTGGAAAGGTTTGGTACAAGCTGCCCATCTGGCTGCAAAAGAACGTGGGCAAATGGACTCTTGATGGCGGTGCCGGCTATCAGGTGGTGCCCCAGACCGGGTTCCGCAACTTTCCATACACCGGCTGGCTGGTCAAGAAAGAACTCAGTGAGCGGCTCGAACTGGGAGCGGAAGTCTTCGCTCACGGCCGGGAGGGAAGTGCCGCCGCACAAACCGGATCCTCAACTCTGGTCGACGTGGGCGGTTACTACCATTTCAAAGAGCATCCGGGCGAGCAGTTCTTATTTTGTTACGGCCACTCGGTCGCCGGACAGACTGAGAACTACGCTTACATAGGCATGTACTGGACCTGGGGCAAAGACAAGGGCGTCAAGAAAGAAGAAGGAGCTGGCGCGGAATTATTCCCGGATCAGTCTGTCTTCGCGGGGCGATAAGTCACAAGAGTTTTAATAAAAACCGCCTCCTGATTGCGTCGGTGTGACAGTGCCGTCCTTAACTGCAAGGGTATAGTCGAGGCCGCCTCGCCCTGCCACGACGGAAGATCAAAATGAGAACCGGTCCAAGAATCGAGCTAAATGACGAAACCAGCTCAGCTGGCTTTGGGTTTCGCCATCTTCTCGTGCATGGCGCCCTTTACTTTTCCCGGGGTGACGTTTGCCATCATGCCTTCCACCTTGGTTTTGGCTGATGCTGCGTAGACGTGATCTTCGCCCGAGAGAAGTGCCTCGATTCCCTGATGCGCCACTTCATCGGGCTGGCTCTCATTTTTCCCGGTTGAGCCAACCTCCGTGTTGCCCATACCGGCGCGGTGAAAGAAATCCGTGTTCGTGGGGCCCGGCTGAAGAGCTGTCACCGAGATTCCGGTGTCGCGCAATTCGTAGCGAAGACTGTGCGCGAAAGATAAATCAAAGGCCTTCGTGGCCGCGTACACCGCTTCGCGCGGCGCAACCATTTCTCCGGCAATCGATGAGGTGAATAGGATTCTGCCCTCATTGCGCGAGAGCATATGCTGGACCACGTACTTCGCCAGCTGCACCGTACCCGTGCAATTCAGATTGACCATATTCAGCTCGGCATCCAGATCTGTTACTGCGAACAGGCCTCCGACCCCAACTCCTGCATTTAAGCAGGCGACGTCAATATTTCGTCCCAGCGAACTCACCTGCTCCCAGAATTGCTTGACGCCTTCCCGCGTAGCCAGGTCCGCCTGAATCTCAGTTACCTCAACTCCGTGGGAGCGAAGTTCCTCACCAGCGTCCTGCAGGCGCTCCCCTGACGAGCAAATCGCCAGATCATAGCCGCGGGATGCGAGTTCTTTTGCCAATGAACGTCCAATACCGCTCGATGCGCCTGTCACAATTGCAAACTGGTCTGCCATGTTTCCTGTCCTCTTCTCGCCGCATTTAGCTGCGGCATTGAAATTTTCCGCTTCGAAAAGGTTCATGCCATGCATGGCCCAGGCGGATGTCTTGTGATGCATCAGCTTTCGCGAGGGATGGTTTGGTTAATCCCAAGCTGCCGAGGACGAGAGCTATTTCGTGCAGCAAACACGGCGTGCATCTCTCGTTCGTAAGTAGCGAGGTTGGTTGGTATCGGACGATGATGTCGCTGCGGGATTGAATCAGAAACTCACCATCAGCCAAGCACAAAGTCGAGCACAACCCATTCAGGGAGCCTAGGGGAAAATACGAGCCGAATTACGCAAACCTGTCGATTGATCAGTGAAATCAGAAAGTTTATCGGTAGTAAGAGAACTCAAAAAAGAGACTTCCAATAAACCTTTGGTCAACCGGGCCTTGCCCATATCAAACACTTTGAAAGAGAGGATTCATGTACCACCACATAAAGAAGCTCATGTACACGGTGAACGTTGGCACACCCGACCCTCAATTTGGCAACATGCTACTCGAACAGTTTGGCGGAGCAAATGGCGAACTCGCTGCCGCTATGCAGTATTCAATTCAGGGCCTGAACTGCGAAGACCCCGAGCGCAAAGACATGTTGATGGACATCGGCACTGAGGAACTCAGCCACCTGGAAGTTGTAGGCACCCTGGCGCGTATGCACCTTAAACCAATGAAGAAGGATCGTGAAGCCGGAGAAGTTGACCCTCTGATTGCCATCGCCGGCGGAGGCGGTGTGAGCTTGTTCAATTCCGTGGGTGACGCGTGGACGGCAGATTACCTCAAAATCACCGGCGAGTTGGATGTCGATCTCAGAAGTAACATTGCCGCCGAAGCGCGCGCCAAGATCGTGTATGAACGCCTCATCGACTTTTGTGATGATCCTGGCTCGAAGGATGCGCTTCAGTTCCTTATGACGCGAGAGATTACTCACATGAAGGCTTTCACGCTCGCCCTTGAGAGCATGGGTAAAGCGCCCTTTTCGGTGGGAAAGATACCACCGACTCCTGTGCTGGTCGACCAATATTTTAACGATTCGACTGGAGAAGGAGATGAAGGGGATACCGATGCGCGCGGACCATGGAATGAAGGCGGCGCTTGGCAAATTGTCGAGGTCGCTGAACTTAAGCACGGGGTTGAAAATCTCGAATCCGCGAACGGCGAGGCTTCGGGGAGCCCAAAAAAGCAGCGGGCCAGTTCGCCCGAGCCCAAAACCCGAAGATCAGCCTGAAGCAAAGCAAATATATGCGGGCCCGACTTTTACGCGGGCCCGCACTTTAATACATTTTTTTAATCATCCAGCAACCACATTTCTGATTCGGCATCTAGTAGTCGATCGAGACAAGCGTGCAAGACTCCTCCTCAAGCGCAGGAATACCCCTCAGACAGTTTGGCCGCGCCGATGCCAAGATTTCCATTCTCGGCTTCGGTGGCCATCACCTGGGCGATGCACCCGATGAAAAAACTGCGGTCCGCATTGTGCAATCGGCGGTGGATAACGGCATCACGTTTTACGACAACTGTTGGGAATATCGCCGAGGTAAGACAGAGCTGTGGATGGGGGCAGGGCTGAAAGGCCGGCGAGACAAAGTTTTTCTCATGACAAAGACCTGTCCGCACGGCCGAGACGCAAGCCTGGCTTTGACAATGCTCGAAGAGTCCTTGCGGCGTTTGCAAACCGACCATCTGGATTTGTGGCAGGTGCACGGTATGGCTTTCGAAAATGATCCTGAACTCTTCATCCGGCCGAATGGCGCGGCCGAGGCGCTGGCGAAAGCCAAGAAAGAGGGCAAAACGCGCTTTGTAGGATTCACCGGGCACCAAAATCCCATGGTGCATTTGGGAATGTTGAAAACTGGATTTGAATTTGATTCGGTGCAAATGCCGCTTAACGCCTTCGATCACAGCTTTGTGAGAAGTTTCGAACGGCAGGTCTTACCCGAACTGAATCGGCGCGGCATTGCAGTGCTCGGCATGAAGCCTTTAAGCGGCCATGGAGAGCCGATTAAAGCTGGCGCACTTTCAGCTGAAGAAGCTTTGCGATATGCGATGAGTCTCCCAGTGACAACGACCATCACAGGAATAGACAGTATGGATGTACTGCAGCAGAACTTGCAGATCGCCAGGAATTTTAAGCCCATGACAAGTGCGGAGATGGACGAGCTGCGAAACCGCTGCAAAGAATATGCCGCCGATGGACGGTACGAGCTCTACAAGCTTTCTCTGAAATTCGATAATCCTGAAGCCCGGCTTGCGCACGGCTTCCCGCTTGATACCAAACAATCGGAGGTCCAAGACATGCTTGGCGCGGCTGAGAATACCGGGCATCCTTTCCCAGACAGGAAATTTTAAGGAGAAGCTGTGGATTCGAAGCAGCCAAGCGTAAGTCGTCGACGGTTTATGCAGGGAGCCGCAATGATAAGCGCATCGCCGCTTATGCCCAGGTTGTCCGCGAGTGCCGCCGTTCCGCCGCAAAGCAGCACCGGGGACGGCGTACCAAAGAAACCATTAGGAAGAACTGGCGTTCAAGTGTCTGCCCTCGGACTCGGCGGCTACCATCTCGGTTCCGCAAATACAGATCAGGTCGCCAACGAAATAGTAGCTAAAGCGCTCGACCATGGAATCGATTTCTTCGATAACGCATGGGAGTACCACGATGGCCTGAGTGAAGAGAGATTGGGCAGGGCGCTAAAAGGAAAACGGCAGAGCGCCTTTTTGATGACGAAGGTATGCACCCATGGGCGAGATAAAAAAATTGCCATGCGCATGCTGGAAGAGTCTCTGCGTCGTCTGCAGACCGACCATCTGGATCTCTGGCAAGTGCATGAAGTAATTTATAAAAACGATCCCGACCTGATATTCGCTCCGGACGGAGTGGCAGAAGCTCTACAGGAGGCCAAGCAGCAGGGAAAAGTCCGCTTCATTGGATTCACCGGACATAAGGACCCTGAGATCCACTTGAAGATGCTGGCGCACGACTTTCCGTTCGACACGGTGCAGATGCCGCTGAATTGTTTCGATGCCAGCTTTCGCAGCTTTGAGACCCATGTATTGCCGGAGGCAACGCGCCGTGGAATTGCTGTGCTGGGAATGAAGAGCCTGGGCGGCAGTGGCGAAATGGTGAGACACGGAGCAATAACCGCTCAGCAAGGATTGCGTTATGCAATGAGTCTGCCGGTTGCGACCACGATCAGCGGCATCGATTCAATGGAAGTCCTCGATCAGAACCTCGCGGTGGCAAACAATTTCCAACCGATGACGGATGCCGAGCTCAGAGCTTTGCGTGAACAATGCCGCCGATTTGCGGCTGACGGACGTTACGAACTATTTAAGATGTCTACGAAGTACGACGGCAAAATTGGGCGCGAACAGCACCATTTTCCCAGCACTGAAGAATTACCTCTTTAAGTACAACGCTTTAACTTAGCGATCGGCAGTTCGATGCCAGTGATATGCAACACGAAACTGAATTCCGTTGAACTCGGGATTCTGCACCCCCAGATTCGCGTTTGAAATATGCTTCCAATTTGCTCCGATATCCCACGCGCGTTTTCCTCCCGAAGGCAGATAAAAACCTGCTCCCCCGCTGGCCATGAAATTGAAATCTGAAGTATTGCCGGCGGGCAGGTTCATATTAGTGCGCACGGCGCCGCCTGCCAGCTCAATGTAAGGAGCCAGAAATGCCAGCCGATGCGTCGAATTCCATCGCAAAATAATGGGCTCGAAAGCGAGACCATGCAAACGCCGAGGCCTTAGCTGGAACATTGGGCTGACGGAAAACGCATACTCCAGATTTCCCCTCCACCAGCCGTCGCCTGCCTGATGAAACGTTCTCCCCGCAAAGACGCCTGCGCTAAGAATCTGAGACTCGGCAAAAGAATTGGTGATTTCTTCTCCAGTGTCGGCTGCGACCCAAGCGCCCAGATCCCAAGTGCGAACAGTGGATTTTGTTTCCTGGCACGCAGCTTGAATCTGCAGTGCAAGGCTGGCGGCCCAAATCGCAATTGCTAACCTGAACAGTGGCTTCATTGCGGACCGGCATCAGCTTTTGATCGGGCGTTCTGTTTCTTCGTCTGGTTCATGAGGTAAATAAGACGAGCATCGCGCGCGCGATACCATGGCGCTCTGCCGTGAAGAATGCTGGCTCCTCCGCGGATCGGGTTGAGCGCGCAGCGGGTGAAATCGATCAAGTAATGGTTGCGCGTTTCGCCTTCAAGCCGGCGCGCGATATTTTTATCTAACAGATCCTCGGTCAACATCCACAAGAAACCGCCGACTGGAGTCATCACTAAATCGATTTGCCCCACGCCCGTGTAACAATGTTTCTCCGTGCAAGGCCATGTGCCATTCTGGTTCCAGGGCGACCGAACTTTGGTTCCATACTTTTCCACAGTCATTTCGCTAAGCGGCCCGATATTCCATTGCGTGCTGTAAGCGGCATTCCACAAAGTAGCGCGTAAGCGGCTGTGCCAATACTCTTTGGTGTTTGAAAACTCCAGGCCGTCTCCGCGTGGATCGTTCTGGATTTGTATGAAACTGGTAAGCGCGCCCTGAATGGGATGGCCGACATATCCGTACATCAGCGCATCGCCGTCATTCCAGCCAGACTCCAGCCATGCGTGCAGAGACTGTTTGTAATCGCGCCAGTAATGGTTGAATGGCACACCGTTTTCGTACACCACCCAGCGGTAATCGTCGTGGACGACATAGGCTTGCTCGATCACCAGAAATGTAAATGATTCAAATAGCGCTCGCCCCCAATGAAATCCCTGCTTTGCGGGGGGAGACTGCTGCACGAACATTTCACTTGCCGCCGCCGAACTGCCTCCCGTGGAATCGGGAATGTCATCGATAGTTTTAGCCGAGGTTCCACCGTGAGTGAGTTCGGGGACCATTCCCGCAGCAGAGTCCCGGGCAGCAATTGCCGAAGACTGAGTACTAACCAGATATGCACAATATTCAACCGGATCCCGGCTGATATCGCATTGGTGCGAAGGCAGCTGAGAGAATGCGGCAGCCGGAGTCAAAAAGATAATCAGGGCACGTGCGATCCATGCCAAGCGGGAGTTATCGATTTCAGAGACTCGGTCCACGGCTTGGGCGGAAAGAAGTTGGTAGTCAGATCTCATTAGCTGATCGCGGTTCATCCGGAATCGCGGAGATTCCGCAAAGAATTGTTCCGCGCATTCAATAAGCATTTTTGCTGCTAAAAAAGCGGAACAGGGTCATGGTGATAATTTGCAGGTCGAGCGTCAGACTCCAATTGCGCAAGTAGTACAGATCGTATTCAACCCGTTTCGCGATCGAAGTATCACCCCGCCATCCGTTCACCTGGGCCCATCCGGTGATCCCGGCTTTGAACATATGGCGGGAGTTGTAGCGATCAACTTCCTCCAGGAACCGTTGCACGAAGAATGGGCGCTCTGGGCGCGGGCCTACGATACTCATGTCTCCCTTCAAGACGTTCAAGAATTGCGGCAGCTCGTCGAGATTGGTCCTGCGCAGGAAAGCCCCGATGTTGGTGCGCCGCGGATCATGATTGCAGGTCCAATGCGTGTCTTCTTCTTCCCGGCTGCCCACCTGCATAGTGCGGAATTTGAACATCGGGAAAACCCGTCCATTCAATCCCACACGGTCCTGAACAAAAAACACAGGCCCCCGGCTGGCCAACTTTATTACCAAAGCGATGAGGAGAGTAATGGGGAGGGTGATGAACAAAATTAGAATTGAAAAAGTAATATCGAAAATGCGTTTCTGAAACAGATACGATCCGGTCTCGGCCAGGGTTGGCCGCAGGTCGAGCATCTGAAAACCACCCAGTGCGGTTAGACGATCGCGCGGGACAATGCCGTCGCCAAGATCAATCACGACGCGGGTGGGCACGCACAACTTCTCCAGCGCCGGAGCGATTGCTTTGACTTCATTCAACCGCGCGGGAGGAAGCGCTATCACCACATCGTGGATGGAATTCCCGTTGGTGAAGGTTGAGAGTTGGTCCACCGTGTAGATCGGGCCGTCCACTGCGATTTCCGGTTCATCGAGCCTTACAAAGCCTACGACCCGGCATGGCAGTACCTCTCCATGAAGCAGCGAATTGGCTACGCGTTGCGCAAAGGGTCCGGTACCCACAATGAGGATCCGGACTTCCTTTCGATAATCCTTGCGCATCAGTTCAACAAAAACTCTGAAGCCTACCCGTACAGCGGTAGCAAGCACGAACATAGCGACGGCGCTCAGGCCGATCACCAGCCGCGAGTAACTTGCCTGCCGATAAATAAACCCGGCGGCCATGACGCAGATGTACGTAAATGCCAGAGCCTCGAGTAATCGCCGGGTCTTTCCGCTGGCGGCATAAAGTTGTTCGATATTCCACAGGCCGGACTCCTCTGCCGCGATCGCCCAGATGATCGTCGTGAGAAGCAGAACTCCCCAATAGGAAGGAAGGCCAGCTGGTGCGCTGCGAGAGAAGAAGAAGTTGAAGCCGAAACGAACTTTGACCGCAATGAAATAAGCACACGCCGGCAACAATAAGGTAATTATTTTTAAATACAGGCAGGCATTACTAAGGCGACTGCGGATCATCCCAAACCGTTCTTTCTACTGCATTCAGCGTTCTAGGCTCTTTCCCCACTTGGGTCTGGTTGCTTAAAAGCCTGGTGTTCGAAACTGGATAGGCCTGAGATGCCCGGCTGAAAGTCACGGGTTGGTTAGTTTTTGCCTCCTGAGATAAACAGCAGAGTGGCTGCCCTGAGTTGCCGACGCGATCCTCGTGCGCAGAGTTCCTGATCAGAGTTCCTGCAAAAGAAGTTTATTTAAAAATCAACGCAGTGATATGGATTGCAGCAGGTGAGATGCTGGTCCAGGATCCGTCGTTACGGTTGGTTTGAGGGTACTTGTGAGTGTTTGAATAATCGTTTGGGCTGCAACGAAAGCTGTAAAGCCGCCGTCACATTTCGAGAGGCATTCGGTTCAATCGCAGGAAGCAGCCAACGCTCATATTGGACCATAGCCTCTAGGTCGAGATTGGAGTGCACCCAAAGATCGACGGAAGCGCCTATGTCCGTCAAACTTCCACCGAGCGGGATGAACTGAGAACTGACTTTTTGATGCCTGAAATTTAGCTGCACTTTGCTTCTCGCACTCAGCCAATAATCTGTCCATGCTTCCGCACCTTGTCCCTGCCTCCCGATCCAGCTGCCGATAAGGTTTCCATCGTTGGTGTAGCCGCTCTTGAAGCGACTGTTGCTGTAAAAGAAACCATGCTGCACAGTTGGTTCGCCGCCGGGGAGGTCGGTGAAAATTCCTTCTACTCGGAAATCGAGCTTCGGAATCCATGGTACGTGCGATAGGTAAAGGCCAAAAGTAAAGGCAGCCTTGTTCCATGCCAACCATGGGTTAGGTTCATCGTCGGTAAACGCGTCAGCATAAAGCGTCAACCAATCACGCAGGCCGGGAACGCGATACGCGAAATCAAATCCACCCCGCCGGTCGCCGGCATCACCGGGTGTTCCCGGCAGTCCATTCCCCGTGGAGAACATCGCTTTAAGAAGCTGATGCGTAGTGGCTGGAACACCCGGTCCACCGAAGAGAGCCGTGGCGCTGATACCGAGCTCCAGGTTGTCTGAAGGTTTGAAGCTGACTTTTTCGCCGACGATGAATGGCTCGTTGCTCAGAGACTGGGTCCATGAGCCCACAAAACCCGAGTTGGCGCCGTATACCCAGTGATATCCATCAATCCGACCTACCATGTAATCAATCCGCATCGGACCAAACACACCAAGAATGCTGGGTAGTCGAAACGGCTTCACGCGATTGACTTGCAGCATCAGAATCGGTTCGGCATTAGTGCTGAACAACATGGGTCCACTTTCGTCTTCGCCCCACCACAGCGACTGCTTGCCAAAACTTATCTGCCAATTGTTAAGCTGCAATCCAACATAGCCTTCAAGGACGTCGAAGCGGTTGACCGCGGGCGTTGGTATGAGCGGCGGGGCAGTAGGAAGCCCATCGACTGACTGAATAACTTGCGACGCCTGAATTGAAAGCGGCGAAGCTGAGGGCGCATGCTGGTACTCGCCGCGCATGAAGAATGAGAGCGGTCCCGCCTCTGCGTGACTGATGAATCCAGTCACATTGTTGAAGCCCTCGGCGTAGGGGCGCCCGTAATCGTTGACGATGGTTTGTCCGAAGTGCAGCCCATCTCGCAACGGCGTGCCGGAGATTCCTTCAAGCCGGGTATAGACGGACTCAAGTTCGAGTCCGAGGTTGGGAGCGCCGCCTAAGCTTGCTATTTCGTCGCTAAATTCCGACGATAGAGCAGCGTAAACTTTTTGCTGCTCGCCTCCTGGCTCGTTGTTTTCTTCGACCTGCTTGACGGCTTCTTCCACAAGCAGGCGCGCGCACTCCATACGTGTCCACGGGCGCATGCCTAAATCGGCGGACTGAATGTAGCCAAGTGCCACTAGCCGCTCCATTGCTGGATACACCCAGGTATCGAGCGGCACATAGCTTGACCCCATATTTCCCAGATTCGGGACGGTCTCTTTGTCGCTTTTGCTAAACGTGCCCCACTGCGCGGCCTCGGCATCGCTGTAATGGGAGTGCGCCCGAAAAACCTGCCGGCCCATGTACCAGCCGAGCGCGCTTCCCACCAGCACGTCAGTCGCAAAATGCTGCTGTCCCGCGAAACGGGCCGCGCTGATTGCTCCCGCGGTGCCGTAAGCCAGGACCTGAGTAAGCGGGCCTGGATATTCGTGGGCGATCACACTGGCAATCGCCCAACCGACTGCGGCGTGTTGCGACGGGAATGAATCTCCGCCCTGAAAAAAAAGGCCCCGGCCGTCGCCGGTGAACGGCCGTTGCCGTCCGAATGCGTAATTAAATACGGTCGTATCCAGATAGGCATCGATGCCGGCTTCGCCAGCCAGCAGGCCGGTCTCACGTTGCTGATCGTTGTGTGTTATGTGCCCCAGTAAAAACATCCCTCCGCCCACGCCTGCGAGCGCGGCGACTCCAGCATTCGAAAACGTGACTGCGTGCGACACGGTTGAAGGATTAGTGGGCACATGCTCTTCGATCGCGGTATCGCTCGCCAGTAGTCCTGCCCCGACAAATACCAGGGGCACGGTCGACTGCCACTGGCGCGCGGTCATATGGAACGGGGTTGTCCAGAAGGACCTTTGGTCGGTGAACAGGTTGCGCGGAAGCGACCTTAAATCGACTGGAGATGGCGAGAAATCGTATGAGTTTCCTGGCTTTTGAGGCGTGTTAGGGGCATTCGGATTGTCCGGCGGCGTCTGGGCAGACACCGTCAAACAACCCACAACCAAAGAACCTGCAACCAAAGAGCGACAGACCAGCAGTTTAGGGAGCCGCAACCACAATCTTTCGGTGCCTTTCATGTCAGCCAAGTTGCAGCGAGATGGGAAGAATGGCCGTGCGGCATGCGGAAATCAGATTCAGCATGTTCTTACGATGCGAGATCCTGGAGCAGGATGGCCTCGCTCTGTATCGCAGTATCATAATTTTAAGAGCGGCTGAAAAGCCGATGTGATGATTCGCACCGAAGACCAACTCGAACAAGTCATACCCGGAACGGACGATCGGTTGCGTCACGAATCCGAGATTTCGCTGCTCGATCTGGCGGTCATTCTTCTCGAGCGCAAGCGCTTCATCGTGCGATTTGTACTGGCTGCGGCGGTATTGGCGGTCATAGTCGCCTTCATTCTGCCGGTGCGATATCAGGCCAAAGTTGTTCTGCTTCCGCCTGCGCAAAATTCCTCAATCAGTTCAACCCTGCTCGGCCAGATGGGAAATATTGGTTCGCTGGGATCGCTCGCCTCTTTGGCTGGAGGGACCTTGGGCCTTAAAAATCCCGCCGACATGTACGTCTCTTTTCTAACCAGTCGCACCGTCGAGGACGCGGTCATTCAGCGGTTTCATCTGATGAGCGAGTATCACGCCAAGCGCATGTCAGATGCCCGGAAGGAACTTGAGCGGCGCACAACTGTGGTGGCTGGTAGCAAAGACGGATTGATCCGCATTTCTTTTGACGATCACGATCCCAAACGGGCTGCAGAGCTGGCAAACGGATATGTGGATGAATTTCGAAAACTTTCTGCCTCGCTGGCAATTACCGAAGCCGCGCGGCGCCGATTATTTTTTGAGCAGCAGTTGCAAGATACGAAAGACAAGCTCACCCAAGCCGAAGATGCAATGACCAAGACTGAACAATCCACGGGCGTTCTGCAGATTGACAGCCAGGCGCGGTCGCTCATCGAGTCTGCCGCGGTTTTGCGCGCCCAGGTCGTGGCCAAGCAAGTTCAAATTGACGCCATGCGGTCTTTCGCTACTGACGATAATCCCAGTCTTATTCTGGCCAAACAACAATTAACGGCTTTACAGTCGCAGCTTGAACGCCTGGCAGGATCGCAGAAGGATCCGGGCTCGGACATCAATCTTTCGAAAGGAAGGGTCACCCAGGCGGGGATGGAATATCTCCGGCGATATCGCGATCTCAAATACCAGGAGACCATCTTCGAGCTATTAGCCAAAGAACTCGAAATCGCCAAGCTCGACGAAGCCCGTGAAGGATCGATTGTTCAGGTGGTGGATGCGGCGGTGCCTCCCGACCGGCGATCGTCTCCGCATCGTCTACTAATAGTTCTTATTGCCACGATTGCAGCTTTCATTACTGCGACATTCTGGGTGTGGCTGCGTTACCGCCTGGCCGTCGCTTTCGAGCTGCCCGAGAACAGTCGGCGCGTGCGTTTGATCCGCGGGCTATGGAACGGTAAACCTAAGGCAGCATAAGGCTTTGCTCACTCAATGCCCCTTCGGATTTTTCCCCGACACGGAGCTTAAAACTGCACATCTCAGTCGGTTTTGCTGGCTACCGGCTGCCCGGAGTTCGCATCCAACCTAGCTCAATAAAGTGCAATTATGCGTGTTCTATTTCTGAATCCCCCATTTCACCCTCGATTCTCGCGGGAACAACGCAGTCCCGGAGTCACCAAGAGTGGAACTCTGTACTACCCTAAATGGTTGGCCCATGCCGCTGGAGTCGCAATCAAAAATGGCCATGATGTGGATTTCGTCGACGCCCCAGCCGGCGGACAATCGGTGCAGGCGATCATCGATCGAATTGCTGCCAAGCAGATTGATGCCGTAGTTTGCGACACCTCAACCCCAAGCATTCTGAATGATGTCCACGTTGTGGACTGTCTGGTGGCAGCGAAACCTTCGCTGCACGTATTGCTGGTCGGGCGGCATGTTTCGGCATTGCCCTCGGAAACCCTTGCAATGTCGGATTCGCTCGAAGCCGTCGCGGTCCGGGAGTACGAATATACCGTTCGTGACTGGCTGGGAGCGAAGGCGTGCGGTTCCGAACTTTCCGCGGTGGACGGTTTGGCGTGGCGCAATCGCCGCACCAATGAGATCGTTACGAACAAATCGCGCGACGCGATTAAAAATCTTGATGAGTTGCCATTCGTCTCGGAGATTTATAAGCGGTTTCTGCACACGCCGGATTATTTCTACGGGCATTCGCTCTGGCCGCTGGTGGTGTTTGACACCAGCCGCGGCTGCCCTTATCACTGCTCATTCTGCGTTTATCCCCAAACTTTCAGTGGCCACACCATGCGTTTTCGCTCGGTGGCCCACGTTGCCGATGAATTCGATTTTGTCGCGCGCGAGATGCCGGAAATTAAGACGGTGATGCTGGAGGATGACACCTTCATCGTTAACAAACCGCGCACGCTGGAATTGGCGAATGAATTGATCAGGCGCGGCAATAAGCTTCCATTCGATGCCAACTGCCGGGCCGACATTGGTGCTGAAACCGAGCTTCTCTCAACTCTGCACAAAGCCGGCGCGCGTTTGTTCTGTGTGGGCTTTGAAAGCGGCGACGTTGAAGTGATCAAAGGAATGCGGAAAAACAACGACGATCGTCGCGACATAAAGTATCACGACGAGGCGCTTCGGTTCGTTCGCCGCTGCCAGGAATCGGGCATTATGGTTCACGGTTGCTTCATGGTCGGCAACCTGAATGAAACTCCGGCAAGCATGGAAAAGACGCTCGCCTTTGCCAAGCGGCTCAAGCCTGACACGGCTCAGTTCTTCCCGATCATGGTGTATCCGGGAACAACCGCATACGAAGAGGCCAAGAAGAGGGAATACATTCAGATTGAGGATTGGAGCGCGTGGCTTACGAAAGATGGCCTGCACAACAGCGTAGTTACGCTACCCAACATAACTCATCAGCAGTTGGTCAGTTTTTGCGATCGGGCGCGACGCAGTTTCTACCTCAGCCCTCCCTATCTTTTTTACAAGCTGAAGCAGTCGCTGAAGGACCGGCGCGAATTGCAGCGAAATTTAAAGGGATTCATCACCTTGTCGAAATATTTATTACGTGGAAGCCGCCACAATAAGAACACGGAACCGCGTGAACCGCTTCACTCTGGCCGAATCACGCAGGTTGCGAGCGCTCGAGGCGGTGATTGAGGGAGATGGATCGAGGCTACGCAAAATACGCGGCACAGCAGGTAGCATGATTCCGCAAGGCCAATCTCAGAATCACCAATCGCTGAACAAAAATCCGATTGAGGCGTCGGTCATAATCCCGACCTTCAATGGCGCCTCGCGCATTGGAAACTGTCTTGAAGCTTTGCTTGAACAAACAGCAGGCCGGGACGTTCAGATTCTCGTTGTCAATGACGGTTCAAGCGATAACACGTCTGATGTAGTCCGACGCTATTCAACCGTTGTGCTGATAAATCAGGCGAACGCCGGTCCAGCAGCAGCCCGCAATCGCGGGGCGTTGGAATCCAGTGGCAAAGTGATCCTGTTTACTGATGACGATTGCATAGCTGCGCCGCACTGGTTGCATTCCATGCTGCAGCCCTTTTGTGACCCGGAAGTGGTCGGAGCCAAAGGAGCTTACCGCACTCGGCAAAAATCTTTGGTTGCGCGCTTTGTGCAGATCGAATACGAAGACCGCTATCGCCTGATGTCCGGTGCCGATGCAATAGATTTCATCGACACTTATTCGGCAGCGTTCCGGCGTGAGCGATTTTTCGAGATGGATGGATACGACACCTCTTTCCCAGTAGCGTGTGCCGAAGACGTTGAGCTCTCGTATCGCATGTCGAACTCTGGTTGGAAGATGAAGTTCGCCCCCGATGCAATCGTTTATCACACTCATCCGGGCACGCTTCGCGCCTACGCAGAAAAAAAATACAAGTTTGCTTTTTGGCGTGTGATGGCGGTGCGCAAAAATCCAGGGAAAGGAATCAAAGACAGCCACACCCCACAATTGATGAAATTGCAACTTTTGTTTGCACCCGCATTGCTGTTAGCGCTGGCCCTTGATCTAACGATGCGGCCGAATGTGCCTGCATCCTTGCTTGTAATTGGACTGTTTTTTTTAAGCACGCTGCCTTTCGCAATCCGTGCGTTCAGGAAAAATCCTGTGGTCGGATTGCTATCTCCAGCGCTGCTCGCCGTGCGGGCTTGCGCGCAACTGGTTGGCGTGATTGGTGGCGTCGCCTATGCTCTTTTGAGTCCTGCCAAAATCGCGAGCAAGTCTCATGCCTGAAACTGCCACACAATCAGTCAGCGAAAATTCGCCAAGCTTTGCGAACAAATTGTCCCAGAATATTTTGGCGAGCCTGGTGCGGGTGTCTGTAGTTGCGCTGGTTGCCGTGATTCTGCCCGCCTTTCTCACTCACCATTTGCCGGTGACCACCTACGCTGCATGGGTTCTCATCATTCAACTCGGTGCCTACGTATCCTATCTGGATCTGGGAATACAGACCGGAGTTTCCAAGTTTGTGGCCGAATTCGATGCCCGCGGTGATGTCGCGGGAGCAGGCCGACACGCCAGCGCAGGTCTCGCGCTCATGTTCTTTGCTGGCCTGCTAGGAGTACTTCTCACCTGCGGGCTCGCTTGGCAAGTCCCCCGCTTGTTCCGAGGCATGCCGAGCAATCTCTACCATGACGTTCGCGTAAGTGTGCTACTGGTCGGGTCATCTCTGTCGTTTGGGCTGGTGTGTGCCGTGTATTCAGCAGTCTTTTTAGGTCTCCAGCGTTATTGGATTCCGGTCTCGATCACGGTCATCAACCGCGTTTCCTACGCTGCCACCATTGTGGCAGTCGTCGCGCTGCGCGGCAGCCTGGAATCGATGGGCATAGCCGTGGCCACGGTGAATGTTTCAACCGGGCTGTTGCAGGTATTGGCATGGAGACAAAGAGCATCCCACATTCGCGTCTCACCGCGAGCCGCGGATTCTCGGGTCCTGAAAAATGTGACTCGCTTTTGCTTGCTGCAATCAGTGTGGATGATTGCGATGTTATGCATCGCTGGACTCGATGTCACGATCGTCGGCCACTACGACTATGTGCAAACCGCATATTATTCCATCGCCACGCTGCCGGTGGCTTTTGTATTGATGATCATGTCCGCGATGCTGAATCCGCTGATGCCGGCATCATCCGCATTGAGTACGCACCGCTCGCCGGTTGAGATGGGCGAGCTTGTGGCAAGGGTCACACGCTACTCCACCCTGATACTTCTATTGACCGGGCTGCCGCTCATTGTCTTCGGCTATCCGATTCTGCGCCTGTGGGTCGGTGAGCAATATGCTCTGCACACTCTTCCATATCTGCGAATTCTGGTAGCGGCGAACATTATCCGTAATTTGTGTGCGCCCTATGCCACCGTAATCGTTGCCACTGACCGGCAAGCTGCAGCGATTGCGGCCGCTGTATCCGAAGCGGTGGTGAATTTGGGCAGCAGCATCTATCTTGCCGGCCGGTTC
>DATATW010000179.1:0-36435 GCA_036268595.1 Terriglobales bacterium | reverse complement strand
ATCTTCACAGCGAATTTCGATTCCGGAGCCACGCCCGACGGAAACGCTGACCATGTCATGCAAACCAATGGTCTGGTAAACCGTGCGCAGATCATGAAAGCCGTCTTCCCGCAAAGGGCCAATGCGCAAGCCCAGATTGATTTTGGCGAATGATGGAAGGGTAGCTCGCATGAACGATAGATTTAATCACATCATCCCGTTTGGCGCGGACGCTCCCTTCGACTGCGCTTAGGGGCAGGTGCATGCGCGGCTCCAGGCGGGCGCGTACACTGTTCGTACTTCGGAGGACCACCTACTGTCTCGCAAAAACGGTATTGCCCTGATGCTCGGGGTCGCTGCGGGCATGGCGCTCTTGATGCTTCGCGTGTCTCCGATTCCGCAGCCAGCTTCATATCACAGTTTCGCCGATCAGCGGAGCTGGCTCGGGCTGACAAATTCCTGGAACGTGATCTCGAATCTGCCGTTCGCGATTGTGGGCGTTTGGGGAATTGTATTTATTCTTCGATCCCGCGCCGCCGATCAGAAACAGCCATTTGTCGATTCCCGCGAGCGATGGCCGTATCTCGCTGTCTTTGCCGGACTTCTTCTGACCGCATTCGGCTCGGCTTATTACCACCTCGCGCCCAACAATGCGCACCTGGTCTGGGACCGTCTTCCAATGACGATCGTTTTCGGTTCCCTGGTGGCTGCACTCATCGCCGAGCGCATCAGCGTCCGCGCCGGACTCTTGCTTCTTCCCTGGCTGATCGCTTTCAGCGCGGCCAGTGTTCTTGAGTGGTACTGGACAGAACTGCGCGGTCACGGCGATTTGCGCATCTACGCCGCCGTCCAGATCTATTCCGCGCTTGCTTTGCTGATGGCACTTCTGTTGCCGGCCAAATACACGCGTGGGCGCGATTTTGCTGTGGTCTTTGGATTCTATGTGTTAGCCAAACTGTTCGAGACTTTCGACCGCGCGATTTATTCTGCCGGCCACGTTGTGAGCGGCCATACGCTCAAGCATCTCGCCGCGGCCGCCGCGGGATATTGGATTCTCCGCATGTTGCAGCTTCGGGAACCTCTCACCGGGAATTCATCGGCCATTAACACGCCCGCACTAAGCTCATATTTATCGAAGTAGAATTGCGGAATAGCCGGCGCGCAGGTGCCTGCCGGAGCCGGAACGCTTTCTCATGCGCAAAGCCGCTCTTTTCTATAATCCGCACTCCGGCCGACGAAAAAAATACCGCTTGAAAGATGTGGAAAGTGCGGCGGCGATTCTGCGCGCAGCAGGAATTGAAGTTGAGGTTGCGCCCACGCGGGCCGCATCGGATGCTGCTGCCCAGGTGCGTATGGCGGTACGCGAGGGATTCGACGCCATAGTGGCATGCGGTGGCGACGGCACAGTTCATGACGTGTTGCAGGGACTTGCTGGGAAAGAGGCGGTTCTCGGGATTATTCCTTTGGGGACCGCGAATGCCATGGCGCACGACTTGCGCTTGCCGATTTCCGCGGAGGGCGCGGCCCGGGCGCTGCTGACTGCCGTGCCGAAGCGAATCGCAGTCGGAAAGATCGAGTATCGCGACTTCAATAACATTCCAAGCTCGCGGTATTTCACGGTTGCTGCCGGTGTCGGGGTAGACGCCCACCTCTTTTACAAGCTCAACCGCATGATCAAAGATCGCATGGGGATGCTGGCGTATTACACCAAGGCGACGCACCTGTGGATGACGCATCGCATGCGCTACTTTGAGGCAGAGTTTTCGCAGAACGGCGGCGGCAAGCAGAGCGAAGCTCGACTGTCAGAGATGCTGGCGGTGAGGATCAACCACTTTGGCGGGGTGCTTCGGGAACTGGCGCCAGGAGCTTCGCTGGCGCGAAATGACATGCGGCTGGTGCTATGCCGCACTGGCAACCGCGCGCTTTATCTGGCATATGTGTTTCGCGGCATGCTGGGATTATCAAATGGCGTGCCTGGCATTGAGCTGGCGCATGCGGACGAAATCATCTGCCGGCATGCTTCGGGGGAGAAGGATGAAGATATTTATGTTGAAGCCGACGGCGAACTGCTGGGACGGCTGCCGATTACGCTGTCGATGGTTGCGGATGCGCTGACCGTGCTGGTTCCGAAAGATCATCCCATGTACTGATTGGCAAAGCGAGCGCCGCCGCCGTAGAGACGTAGCTTTGCTACGTCTCAGACGTTGCAAGCAACGTCTCTACGTATTGAGCCTTCGTCGGATAATCGTGTCCGACCCACACGGGCTTCTCTGTGTTACAAACTTCACTTGGAACCCATCACTCATTTTCTGACTGGCGCAGTTCTGGGGCGCGCCGGGTTTAACCGAAAAAC
This sequence comes from Terriglobales bacterium, assembly GCA_036268595.1. Taxonomy (GTDB): domain Bacteria; phylum Acidobacteriota; class Terriglobia; order Terriglobales; family Acidobacteriaceae; genus Gp1-AA145. Next base: position 34,103 of record DATATW010000179.1, on the reverse strand, counting down.
CGCGTTGGCGACCGCGACCATGACGCTGGCCGCCGAAGCCCCCGACCTCGACGTGTTGTGGGGATTCAAAGGGCCGGTGGTGGGCTTCGCCCATCATCGCGGATTCACGCATTCATTTGCAGGGTTGATTCTGGTTTCGGCGGTGGTCACCGGATTTATGTATTTGGTCTGGCGATTGCGGGGAAGAAAGACCAATCTTCCCAATCTGCCGCCGCGATGGGGACTTTTATTCTTCTTCGCATATATCGCCGGATTGAGCCACATTCTGCTGGATTACACCAACAACTACGGCGTAAGGCCGTTCTGGCCTTTCTGGGAGAAGTGGTATTCGTGGGACATCGTGTTCATCGTCGAACCGGCGCTGTATGTGATCCTGGTCGCGGGTCTGGTTCTGCCGGCGATTTTTTCCCGGCATGAATCTATGCCTCGTGGGCGAAGGTTTGCGATAGTGGCGCTGGTGTGCGTGGCCGGACTTTATGCGGCGCGCGATCACGAACATCGCAAGGCGGTGCATGCGTTGCTGCGACAGCGGTTCAACTCTGCAGTGCCAGTGCGGGTCTCGGCCTATCCGTATTATTGGTATTTATTTCGCTGGTATGGCGTGGCGGAAACTAAGAACTTTTTTGCGAGTTCGGACCTGGACTCGCGCAGCGGTGAAATGAATCGTGGCGAGCTCGAATTTATTCCCAAACCGCCGGAGACTGCGGTCACTCTGGCCGCGAAGCGATCATATTTGGGACGAGTGTATTTGGATTGGGCGCAATATCCGTTGGTGACGCAAACTTCTACGGTGGATGGCTGGACGGTACTCTTCAGGGATTTGCGCTATGACTATCCGCCGTTGCGGGGTGGAAGCACGCTGTCGGCGACCGTCGAACTGGATAATCATTTGTATGTAGTTGGAGAAAAATTCGGGAAAAGAGCGCAGGTGCCACCGATCGAGTGAAATTGTTGCGGAGCTTTGCTCCGCCGGACAGCCGAGGGCGGCTGTCCCCACGTGAATAGGCTTTTGCCGAATTATGCCGCCGTCCCGGACGTGGACGTCCGGGCTACACGATCACATGTAGGGGCGGGCGTCCACGCCCGCCCGCGACAGCAGTCCTCATTGCTTTGGTGCTTTGGTCGGACAAGAGCGCCCGACCACACGGACTGTGCTGATTCCAGCTTGACGTTCTAGCTCTTAGCCGCCAAAATCAAGAGTGGCAGTGCGAACTTTGTCGGACAAGAGTGTCCGACCTACACGAACTCTTCCGAGGTGATTCATGTTGGCCTATCTTTTTGTTGTGCTCGCCGTCGCCGTCCGGTTTATGCCGCATCCGTGGCACTTTACTCCGGTTGCTGCTTCACTCCTATTTTTTGGAGCGTACAGATCGCGTCGCGAGCTCTGGTTTCCGGTGGTTGTGCTGGCGTCCTCGGACCTGCTGCTGAACCGGTTCGTCTATCACTATCCGTTCACCTGGGACCTGGTGGTGACGTGGGCCTGGTACGCAGCGGCGCTTGGGCTGGGAGCGAGTTTGCGCGGACACATCAGGCCTTTGTGGATCATGGGCTCGGCCGCAGCTACTTCGGTTTCTTTTTATCTGCTAAGCAATTTTGCGGTCTGGGCCGCATATGACATGTATCCGAAGACCTTGTCTGGGCTAATGACTTGTTACGCCATGGCGATACCGTTTTTCCGCGGAACGCTGGCCGGAGACCTGGTGTTCACTGCAGTGCTGTTCGCGGTGCCAGTAGTGATCAAGCAGTTGTCTGAACGCGACAGCCGCAGTCACGGAACCGCGGCGGCGTAGTCGCCATCCATTATTTATTTACCAGATCAGCGAGCGCGTGCAGGCTGGAGACCTCAATGTCCGGCTTGGCCTGAGCTGGCTTTGCTGCGCCGGAATTCGGACTCGGCGAGGGCCGATTTACCCACACGGTTGAGATCCCCAGTGACTGCGCCGGAATGACATCGTGATAGATGCTCTGGGCGGCGTGAAGCCACTTCTCCCCCGGTAAGCCCATTCTTTTTTGCGCCAGACGAAATATTTCAAGCGAGGGCTTGTAGGCGCGCGCCTGCGATGCGGTGATCACATAGTCGAAATCAACCGCGAGTTGCTGGGCGGTCGCTGCAAAAAGATCCTCATCGATATTCGACAGAATGCCGAGTTTAAATTTTTGCTTGAGCTGGCGAAGCGCAGTGACGGTATCTGAAAATGGTTTCCAGCTTGCGAGAGAATCGGGCAGCGACTGCTGTTCCTGCTCTGACGTCCCAAATCCCAGCCGCGTGCCGAAGCCGCGCACCACGGCTTGCAAAATCTCCCTGTAGGGTTGGTATTCTCCAGACTCTTCGTGGGCTTCAATCTCTCCGTACATGCGGAGAATTTCGGGATCGCTGAGATGCGCACCGTGAGCGGAAAGAATGGGGCGGATCGCGCTCAGGATGCCGCTCTCCCAATCAATGAGAGTGCCATAGCAATCGAAAGTAATAATTCGGAAACGACTGAAGTCGAGTGCCAAGCAGTAAGCCATCGCTCGCCAGCCACCGGAATCCCAATGGCCGACCGAAATGTAAGTTCAGATTACCTGCTGATTGTTAAGGGCGACTTCAAAGTGAAAGCTACGGCTGATTCCGCGGGAAGGACGATTTCCTTATTGCCGGTGTAAGCCGATCCCGCCGTGCCTGCGCCTCCGCCAGCCAGTGCGCCGATAGCCGCGCCCTTTCCGCCGCCGGCGATTGCACCAATGGCCGCGCCCACACCTGCGCCGCCACCGATCAGTAACCCACTGCGTTTGCCTTTACCTTTCGTGGTTTGGGTCAGAACTGCGGTGTGGACTGGAAGTTGTTGTCCGTTGACGGTGATGGAATCCAATTTCAATTCGAGAAGCGCGCCGCCGGCGAAATGTCCCATGGATTTGGCATCGACAACTTCACCGCGAACTCGAGCGCCCGAGGGGATGGCTTCTTGTCCGTCCACTTCGACGGGCCTTGCCAGGCTGCCGCCGAATGTCTGGCCGGGCTGGCTGATTTTCGAACCGACTTCATCCGCCAGCTGGATGGTGATCACCTTTCCGGCGGGAACGGTGAGAGTAACGTGCTGCGGAGGCGGAGAGTTCTCCGGCGCCGGCATGTTGTTGTTTGCCTGCGAATTGTCAGAGTTCTGGGGGTTATTACTCTGGGTGGGCTTGTTGCAACCGATAGCGAACAGCAGGCTCAGACTCAAAATCCACGTTCCCAAACGCACTCTCATAGCACCTCCGGCGTTACCCATGATTATCAGAATTAGAACTGAACCAGCAACTCACAAGGGTACAGGTACGCGCGACTCGCTCGATCAAATGATGTCGTCGATAACCGGCAACCCAGGTTCGATTGTTTCGGAACCATTCCCGTTGCCCGCATTCTTGACGACAATTGGATTCTCAGCGGCGGAAGCGGCTGCTGCGGCAGCGATGGCTTCGTCTTTCTGCAGGAATTTAGCGGTATTCAAAAGAGTGCGGCCAAGCGAAGGATTGTAAGTGGTCCAGCTGGAATCGTTCTCTGCTTCCCGCTCGAAGTGGGCGCGCATGCTCTCCATTTTCGAATCAAGATCATCGAGATAATGGAGCATGAGGGCTTCGGGGAACATGGGAAGCTTGGGCGATCCAAACTCATACTCGCCGTGGTGGCTGATGATCAGGTGCTCGAGAAGAGTCTTGAACTCGCCGGGGAAGTTGGGAATCTGCGCAATTTTGGCCTGCAGCATTTCGAGTTCGATGATCATGTGCCCAAGCAGCTGGCCGCGGCTGGTGTAAGAAAACGAGCGTGAATAACTGAGCTCGTGAATTTTGCCGATGTCATGCAGGAAAGCGCCGGCCAGCAGCAAGTCGCGGTTGACCTGGGGATAATTGCGGCACATCAGGTCGCAGGAACGAAACAGCGAGACCACGTGATCAAGAAGGCCGCCGATGTAAGCGTGGTGCAGGGTCTTGGCCGCGGGTGCATTGCGGTAAGCGGCAGCGATCGCGGGATCTGCCATAAAAGCATGAATCAGGCTTTTCAGGTACGGATCACGAATGGAGTTGACGAATTCTTCAAGTGAATGCCACAGCTCATCGACGTTCTTAGTGGTCTTGGGAAGATAGTCGGCAAAATCGACTTCCGAGTCTCCAAGTTTGCGAAGCTTGTGGATGGTGAGCTGGAAGCGGTTTTTGTACTTGTTCAGCAGGCCTTTGATCTTTAGGAAGTCTTCCTGCTCGAAGGCGTTGATGGCATCTTCAACGTTGTCCCACATCTTGGCTTCGATCTGGCCGCAGCGGTCAGCCAGGGTGAGCGCCAGGTAAGGCTCGCCGGATTTTTTTGGCTTGACCTGCTTGGTAGTGACAACAAAGCTGGAGACGATAATCTTGTTCTCGAAGCGGGCGCAATCGGAGAGGAAGAAGTCTTTCATAACTGAAATGGCCAGCCCAGCATTGGTTCTAGCCTGAGTCCTGTTGCCGAAGAGCTTAACCTAAAAAACACCCAGTTTCTTTTTCTTTTTAAGTTCCTTGGCGCTGGATTCTTTTGCGGCGGTAGTCACGATGGGCTTACTTTGATTAGGACTGGCGCCGGTATCGACATAACCCGGACGTATATCGATGAAGGCCTCTTCACGGAGTTTTTTCAAATACAGACGCAGCGCGGGTTGAAGCCTCTGCATATATACGGCTTCCTGGATTCGCGGCTCGATTTCTTCAAAGGAAGGTACGCCTGCGCTCTGATGTTCGGTGACCTTTAAGATCACGAATCCCTGCTTGGTGCGGATCACGTCGGAAACTGCATCTTTTTTCATGCCGAAAGTAAGATCTTCGAGCTGCTTGGCCAGTTTGCCGCGCTCGAAGAAGCCGAGATCGCCTCCCTGCGCCGCCGACGGGCCTTGCGATTCTTTTTTGGCAACATCTTCAAAATTCGCGCCGGCTTTGATTCGCTTCAGCAATTCGTCGGCTTTGGCTTGGGCGGCGGCAATTTTGGCCTGGTCATCGCCGGCCTGTTCGGTGGAAACAAGAATCTCGCTGAGTTTTACCTGCTCCGGACGCGCGAGTTCAGATTTGTGCTGCTCATAGAACGCCCGCTCTTCGTCTTTGCTGATGTTGATTCGCGAACCCACTTCGCGCTGAATCACCTGCTGGGTGATGATCTCGGTGCGCATGTTCTGCTTGAAATCTTCAAACGAAACGCCTTGCGCGGTGGCGGCCTTTTCCAGGTCTTCCATGGTGTCAAGTTTCATCTGCTTGCGCATTTCGTCGAGGCGCTTGATCAGCTCGGTATCGGCGGAGATGTCGAGGTCTTTGCCCTTTTCGAGAAGCAGTTCACGGTCGATCAGGCCGCGAAGCACGTCCTTTTGGCCTTCGGCGACCACTTTGGGGGCATTGTTAGGATCCTGCTGCTGGGCTTCGTCCTTGAGTTGTTGTTGCTCACGCTCATAATCGGTGCGGGTGATGATCTGGTTGTTGACGCGGGCGATGATCTCTTCCACAACGGTATCGGCGGAGAGAAGGCCGGGAGCTAGAATGGCGACGGCGAGAGCAAGGCGAAACACGACTCGTGACATGAAACATCCAGAAAAAGGGGTAGTCTAGCTTTTGGATTATTGTAACCCGCCAAGCCAATCCGCGTGCGGCGGATTTGATTATCTGGAAGGAAAAATGAGGCACCAAAAAGAACGCACCCACGCATCCTATAATCACGTTATCCCTACATAAATGAGGCGGTTTCATCAAATGCGAATTTGGGGGGCCGCAGGGTTGGCCATCGCCGCCCCGCTGTTGTGCCTCGCGGCCAAAGAGTTCTCTATGCCCAAGGTGCAGCCGGCCTTCAGCTTTCCCGCGCATGACCATCATGCCTCGGAAAATGTGACGGTCGCGGTCGATCCTTATGACACCGCCGCCAAGCAAAACATCTTTATAGTGAAGTACCGGGAGCATGAACTGCTTCCGATCCTTCTCATTGTGACTAACGACTCCGACCAGCCTATTGAGCTGGCCGACATGAAGGCTGAACTGGTCACGTCAGACCGAACCAAGCTAAGTCCTGATACAGACGACGACATCCTCAGGCGAATTTCTCATCCCAATGCTTCCGGCACCCGCTATCCGGTTCCTTTCCCAACCAAAAAAGTGAAGGGTGGAGTGAACTCCAAAGAGTGGAATGAAATTCAAAGCGCGCTGTTCCGGGCCAAGGCGGTTGAGCCGCGCAGCTCACAGGTAGGATTTCTGTTTTTCGACGTTTCCGACATTTCCAATCCTCTCAGCGGTGCGAAGTTTTATCTGACTGGAGTACGCAATTCGGCGGGAGAGGATTTGATGTATTTCGAAGTTTCGTTGGATAAGTATCTGGACCAGAAGCAGCCCAACTGAATTCTGAGCCGGGCCGGGACTTCAGGTGCGCTTCGAGGAACCCCGAGACCTGATCGCCGTTTCTTCGTTCGAATTCTCCGCTTCAAGAAACGACTTTATGGAAATCTCAAGCTGGGTTTCGATGGTTTCCCAAACTTTGACCATATCGGGTATCAGGTAGCTGACTTGTATAGCCAGCAGATTTTGCTGCACGCATTCGGCTAGAGATCTAAGTAAAAGCTTGGCTTCGCGCACCACCAGCGGGATGGCGTAATGCTGCTCCCGGCGCATGCGCCCGTGACTACGCGCCGCATCTCTATCCGATGGGCTGTGCTGCTTGCCCCGGGCCCTTTCGACCGCCTCCTGTAGAAGGCGGGGTACGTGGTCCTGGCGGTCTGCGTCAGAGAGGGGAATAGCGCCGATTTCAGCGTCTTTTTTCACCGCCGTGAGCCAGTGTTTGACGATCCATTCCAAGTGCCCCTCTATGATGTCAGGCAACCGCCGCGGCTGAATTCCACGGCTGGGAGTTCTTTGGGTGAGCTTTGCCTGTATAGTGCGAACCAGCGGCTCGATCTCAGTTGGTTTGATGAAGTAGTCGTCAACCTGTTGGCGGATTGCCTCGAGGGCGCTCTCGAAAGCGGGAAACCCAGTGAGAATAAAATTTACTGCGTCGGGTTGGGTACGACGCATGGCGCTGACCACGGTAAAGCCGTCACCCGCGTTTCCGACGTTGAGGTCGGCGATCAGCACGTCGAACTTTTCCTGGGAGATGAGACGCAGGGCATCCGGCACGGTTCCGGTAGAGGTCACCTTGAAGCCATACTCCTCCAGCATAAGCGGCATTGTCGCCCGGATGCTTTCTTCGTCATCGAGGAACAGCACTCGGGTTTTTTGGGACATTGACTTGTCCTCAGCTTGGTATTTTGCCAACGTAGCCTTAGATGCAAGATCAGCCATGCGAAAGCCCCGAATGTGGGAGGAGAAAGTAACGCAGGAACAGTTGTGGAAATCGCAAACCTATGAAATGGCGTTCGCTGGAAGAAAACGAGAGAGCTGCTGAACATCGATCTCTGGCCGAAGTCTTTGCTGATCGCAAAGAGTTGATTGCAAAGTACGTTCCGGCGGAGGTGCAAGAGATTCACCTGCGCGCTATTTCCCAGGTGAGGAACTCCGGAATCGCGGATCGAGTGCTGCAGGTAGGCGCCAAGATGCCGGATTTTGAACTCTCCGATCAAAACGGAACGCTGGTTCGGGCGGCAAATTTGTTGCGCAGAGGCAAGCTGGTGGTCTGCTTCTTCAGGGGCCGCTGGTGCCCGTTTTGCGTGGGACAGTTGGAAGCAATGAATGCGTGCTACCCGAGGATCCAAACTTTGGGCGCGGAACTGGTAGCCATCTCTCCACAAACCGTGCATCAGGCTTATCTCATGGCTGATCAACACCGTTTGCGTTTTCCGTTGCTCAGCGATGGTGGAAATGGAGTCGCGCGGCGGTTCGGACTAGTCTACCGGGTACCAGAATATCAACAGGAAATCTATCAGCGAGCGTTTGTGAATCTAGCCTTTGCCAACGGCGACAGCAGTTGGGAGTTGCCGATTCCTGCGGTGTACCTAGTGGATCAGAATTCGACGATCCAGTACGCAACTGCAAATCCCGATTACACCACGCGGCCGGAACCGAGCGAAATCCTGCGTATGCTTTCGGCGATGATGAAGTAGTTTCGGATTCCCGACTAATTAGTTGCGAACTTCTCTGTGTTTTTCTTACGTGAAACTCTGTGTCCTCCGTGGTTAAGGTAAAAAGCCTTAGCCACAGAGGGCACCGGGGATCACCGGGAAATGCCACCGAGAGGGCATTGCACAGGCTGCGTGTCATGGAATGTTCGTTTGTCACAACCGAACTGTCCAACCGTCCTAAACAGGGAAAACATAAGTTCCTACAATTCCCAACAAGTAAGCCTTTTCCTTGTTTGAACCGGCTGCGGTTCACTTAGGGAAATCGCTTCCAGAATTGAGGAATTATTTATGACTGCGGCCATCGCACCCACTTCATTCGCAGCTCCGATCTCGCGAACAGCTGAAAATCCGACGCTTCTGAACCTTCTTATCGTGGATGACGAACGCGCGGTGAGAGAGGCCGCGCGAGAAGCCGCTCTCGTCCTCGGCTATCGGGCTGCCGCATCTGACTCGGCCGACCAGGCGATGCGCCTGCTGGAATCGCAAAATATCGACGTGGTCTTGCTGGACATGAAGCTGCCGGGCGCCGGAGGTCTCGAAATCCTGCGCCAGATCAAGAGCCGGAGGCCGGACATTGAGGTGATTGTGATCACCGGGCACGGAACCGTGGAGTCGGCAGTGCAGGCGATGAAGGCGGGTGCATATGACTTCGTGACCAAGCCTTTCAGCCTGGACGAGCTGAAGCTATTGCTGGAACGCGTGGCCGCTCATCTGAAGCTGAAGACAGAGAACCGCATCTTGCGAGAGAAGATCAAGTCAAAGCAAGGCTTCGGGAGCATCATCGGGCGCGCCCCGGAAATGGACAAGCTCTACCGCATCATTGCCAAAGCCGCGCACAGCGCGCACCCGGTGTTGATCTTGGGCGAGAGCGGCACGGGAAAGGAAATGGTGGCGCGGGCCATTCATCATTCGGGTCCTTACCGCGACAAGCCGTTTATCCCGGTGGATTGCGGCTCGCTGGTGCCGACACTAATAGAGAGCGAACTTTTCGGCTACGTCAAAGGGGCATTTACCGGAGCCATGCAATCGAAGGCGGGGCTGCTGGCGATCGCCGAGGGCGGAACAGTTTTCCTGGACGAAGTCGGCGAGCTTCCGGTCGATCTGCAGGCGAAAATGCTGCGCGCGCTGCAGGAAAAAGAAATTCGCCCGGTGGGAAGCACCAGAACGGCGCCGATCAATATACGCATACTCGCGGCGACCAATCGCGATCTGGAACATGCAGTGGCGCACGGGTCATTCCGGCGTGATTTGTATTTTCGGCTGAATGTGCTTTCCTTGCGAATTCCTCCACTACGCGAGCGGCGTCAGGACATTCCGCTGTTGGCGGGACACATACTCGAACGGCTTTCGCAGAACTCGGGCCGGATGCTCGAAGTGAGCGATGATGCCATGCGGGCGCTCCTGGCCTACGATTGGCCGGGAAATGTGCGTGAGCTGGAAAACTGCCTGGAGAGATGCTGCGCTATTACGTCCGGGTCTATCATTCACGCGGTCGATTTGCCAAGTGCGATCACCGGCGCGCCAGCGCGGCTGGTAGCGGAAGCGCCGGAGAGCAGGATCCTCCCATTGGTCGATCTGGAAAAGCAAACGATATTAAGCGCGATCGCGCAATTAAACGGTGACAAGCTGATGGCGGCGCGAATGCTGGGGATCGGAAAGACGACGCTTTATCGCAAGCTGAAGGAATACGGCGCGGATATGTGAGCAAGACGGGACTGTCTTCCCGAATCAGCTACTGGGCCGAGAGCGCGGATGAGCTTAGTGCTTTATTTTCATGCGGGCGCTTTTGGCCTTAGAGTTGCGAGAGTAATCGGCATGATTCTAATCATTTGGAACTCTGGCAAAGCTAAGGAATGTGCGAGCGCGATCGAACATGCGATGCAGGAGCAGGTGCAAGTTGCTTCCAGTTTGCACGAAGGTGTCGAGCAATTACGGTCCGGGGAGTTCTCGGCGGTTGTGGTTGACCAGTGGATTACCGAAGCTGAACCGGAGCCTACCAGCGTTGTTTTTGATCATTTGGGAATGGCGGTGCCGGTGTTTGTTAACTTTGGAATCAGTGGCGTGGAGAGAATTCTGCGCGAACTGCGCGCGGCTTTGTCGCGGCGCGGGCTGGAAACGGTACTCGCGCGCCACAGCGCGCGACAAGCTCTGCGGGATGAATTGAAAGATGATGTCACGGTGCTGCTGCTTTCCTGTGGAGTCGCCTTAGAGGAGTCGGCACTTAGCGACATCACGCGAACCCGGCTGCAGAAAATTGAAGGCTTGGCAAAACATATCAGTGAAAAATTAGCCATGTCGCATCAGGAACATGCGGCTGCTGCGGGCGCGTAGGACGATTACCCGCACCAATTAGGCAGTCTGCTCTGCGGGAACTGTCTCATCCTGCAGCATGAATTCCAGCACCTCTTGGGGTACAGGTGCGTTCCACACTGGCGCGAATGATTGCCGGTGCAGCGGTGACGGCCCATGCTCGCGTAAGGCCGCGAGGTGTTTAGGCGTACTGTAGCCTTTGTTTGAGGCCAGGCCATATGCCGGGAAGACCGGGTCCCACTGACTGATCATGTGATCGCGATGGACTTTGGCAATAATCGATGCGGCAGCAATCGAAGCTGACAATGCGTCGCCATGAATGATCTTTTGTTGCGGCACTTCGAAGTCGAGTCGCATGGCGTCGATCAGAAGATAATCGGCTATGGGGTTAAGCAGAGCAACTGCCTCATGCATTGCCAGGCGTGAAGCGTGATAAATGTTGATTTGATCGATGCGGGCAGCGTCCACCGACGCCACCGCCCAGGCCACAGCGTGTTCGCGAATGCGTTCGGCAAGCACCTCGCGACGATCGGCGAGCAATAGTTTCGAATCGCGCAGGCCACGAATTCGGTAACAAGGATCCAGAACCACAGCCGCGGCCACAACCGGCCCGAAGAGCGAGCCCCGTCCCACCTCATCGACTCCCGCCACCAGCTTCGCTCCCGAACCCCAGGCTTGCTTTTCGAACTTCAGCGTGCAGTGCAGACGCTTAAGCAGGCGGAGTTTTAGGGCCGATGGGGAAAGCTCTTTTCCATTGCGGGATTTGGTGGAGAGAAGCATTAAACCAGCAATTCGAGATCTTTCAGACATCTTCACGCAGCCAAGCTTGTGAGCGCAAGCGGAAAACCTCGTGGAAGCGCCAGGACTATGCCCGTCAGAGCCAGAGCGGTGGTGGCGGCAAAAGCAAAAATCTTAAGTGACGCTCCCGGTCCGCGCTCTTTGTTGATCACGTAAAGCACAATCAAAAATGCGACCGGCGGAAAAACCGCCATGTTAGGCCGCAGCCAAAAAATACACGCAAAGCAAATCCCTAGCAGAGGAGCACACCAGCGTGCTGATCTGTCTTCAGACCATCGCCAGGTGGGGTAATGCGCGCCGGCCAAAGGCAACAGCGTCCAGCTTTCGCAAAGATTGCCGCCTTCGGAAAAGTGAGCAACAAACACCAGCGACAGCAGCGCTATTCCGAGACTGATCGGGGAAGACGCGAACGAGGTGATAATCCGATAAAGAAGAAAAAATGCAGCGCTTAGCGCGAGCGCCTCCAGTATCCCGATGCCCGCGGTAGAAGCCGGGTGCAGAGAAATGCCGGCGAACTGAAGATAGTAGAGTAGCGGACCCTTGTGGTCCCACAGGTCGCGATAGGGAACCAGGCCGCGAGTCATGCCCCAATCCGATGTAGGCGAAAACCGAGCTGTCGTTGGGCGTGCCGCTGGAAAATAACATCTGTGATGGCACCAAAATGGCGCTGGCTACGGCCATCAACCACAGCCCTACGACTGAAACTGAGGATGAACCTGGATTCTCGGGCGAAGGACGCGAGCGGATCAACGTGACGAATGCATCGGCGGGGCATAGGACGGTCGAGGCAGCAGGCTTCTGTTGCACGGCTGACATGCTCTTGGTTATAACGACTCAGACATTTCGCGGGTGAGATCAGCTGGATTGTAGCTTGACGAGGCGCTCTCGCAACGAACGGCGCACATCCAAAGTAATCGCTGGCGAATTTATTCTGACTTTTTGCGGGGCTGAACCGGAGCTGCGGCGGGATTCGAGGAAGTCTTCCCGGAAGCTTGGGGCGGGTGGTAGGAAAATTTTATCGGCTTATTCTTGCGCGCCTCCGGCGGGCTCTGCGGAGCCGAAGCTGGTGTCCGAGCCGATGCCGGCGAGTGCGTGGTTTTCGTTTTCTGCGTACTGCTACGCTCGATTTTTGCGAGCTCGCGGGAGGTAGAGTTTTTCCGCGGTGCCGCAATGTCGGAGGGGTGAGATTTACGAGAGTCAACCGCCACCGCTCGTTTGTCGCGCATCTCGGGGTCCGCCGCGTTCTTCTGGGCGAATGCGACGGCGGGCAGTAGAAATGCGAGTACGGCCAATAAAAGCAGCTTCACTCTCCAATCATACCGTTGAATTCAGCAGCCAGCACCAAGCTTTTTTGGCACCTCTGACTATCTGAAAGTCACCTTTGATAAGATCATTGGGTACTGGTTTTCTGCTAGATTTGGGATGTCTTCAGGGACGCCGTTTCTTCACCCGCTTAATTCATGTGTGCTCTGGCGATAGCGCCAGAAGTTCGAGGGAGGGTTTGTATTTTGACCAATTCGACGAGCCATCTTATCCCGCCGCATGGTGGGGAACTTGTTCAACTTATTGCCTCACAGGAGCGTAGCGCGGAATTAAAGGCGCACTCAAAAGACTGGCCCTCGTGGGACCTGACGCCCCGGCAACTGTGTGATCTGGAATTACTTCTGAGCGGAGGATTCTCGCCTTTGCGTGGTTTTATGCGCCGCGGCGATTACGAGCGGGTCTGCAATAACATGCTGCTGGGTAGCGGCGTGTTCTGGCCGATGCCGATCACCCTTGATGTAACTGAGGAGTTCGCGAAGAAACTTACGCCCGGCAGCAGCAAGATTGCATTGCGGGATCCTGAAGGCGTCATGCTGGCCGTGCTCGACGTGGAAGAGGTCTGGCGGCCGGAACGCAAGGACGAGGCTCAGTCAGTCTTTGGCACCACCAGTTCGGTGCATCCCGGAGTCGACTATCTTCTGAACAAATCGAATCCATGGTATGTGGGCGGAAAGCTCGAAGGCCTGCAGCTTCCTTCGCATTATGATTTCAAGACCTTGCGCCTCACCCCGGCTGAATTGCGCGCTGAATTTTCGCGCATAGGCTGGCGACGGGTGGTGGCCTTCCAAACCCGCAACCCCATGCACCGGGCGCACGTTGAGCTGACATTTCGTGCGGCAAAAACCGTCGAAGCGAATTTGCTGATTCATCCGTCGGTCGGAATGACCAAGCCGGGCGACGTGGATTACTTCACCCGGGTGCGCTGCTATCAACTGCTGCTGGCGAAGTATCCGCCGGGAACAGTGAAGCTCTCGCTTCTACCACTCGCAATGCGCATGGGTGGACCACGCGAAGCCATCTGGCATGCGCTGATCCGCAAAAACCATGGCGTGACCCATCTCATTGTTGGCCGTGACCATGCCGGTCCGGGCAAGGATTCTGACGGCAAGCCGTTCTACGGTCCTTACGAGGCCCAGGAGTTGTTCGCTAAGCATGAGAAGGAAATCGGCGTCACCATGGTTCCGTTCAGCATGATGGTTTACCTGGAGAACCAGGATGCTTACGTGCCAGACAACGAAGTGCCCAGCGGCGCGCGGGTGCTGAATATTTCCGGAACTGAATTGCGCGACCGCCTGAACGAGGGTCGCGACATTCCTGCGTGGTTTACCTATCCGGAAGTAGTGCGCGAATTGCGCCGCAGCTTTCCGCCTCGGCATAAGCAGGGGTTTACGGTTTTCTTCACTGGACTTTCAGGGTCGGGGAAGTCGACGATCGCCAACGTTCTGCTGACCAAGTTTTTAGAGACCGGCGGGCGCCCGGTCACCATTCTGGACGGCGATCTGGTTCGAAAAAATCTTTCATCGGAACTGGGATTTTCCAAGGAGCATCGCGATATCAACATTCGTCGAATCGGTTATGTCGCGTCTGAGATCACAAAAAACGGCGGCATCGCGATTTGTGCTCCCATCGCGCCCTACGATTCCGTGCGCAGCCAGGTCCGGCAGATGATCGAGCCCTACGGTGGGTTCATCCTGGTGCACATTGCTACACCGATTGAGACGTGCGAACAACGCGACCGCAAAGGACTCTATGCAAAAGCGCGCGCCGGAATTGTGAAGGAGTTCACCGGGGTGTCTGATCCTTACGAGGCGCCCACCAATGCCGAGGTTGTCATCAACACCGCGGAATTGAGCGCAGAAGAAGCGGCGCAGGAGATCATCCTTCACCTGGAGCAGCAAGGGTTTATCGGCGTGAGTCCCGAACCCGCGCTTACGGCGGGAGCGTAGATATACGGCACCAACATTCAGCAGTCTAAGTACCCGGCACGATAACGATGGAATTGATCGCAGTCAAAGTCCTGATTGGACTTGTGGTTGGGTTCCTGATTGGCCTTACTGGGCTGGGCGGGGGTGTACTGCTGCTGCCGATCCTGATCTTCGGCTTGAAGGTCCCCGCCATTGTCGCCGTAGGCTCTGACGCCGCTTTCAACTTCATCACTAAGATCCCTTCGAGTGTTGTGCACCTGATGAAGGAAACGGTGCGCCGCAGAGTCGTGGCGGCTCTGGCCGTGGGCAGCGTCCCGGGCTCCATTTTGGGGGTCCGCCTCTTGCAGCATCTGCGGGTGGTGCATGGTGCGGGCGTCAACGATTTCATCAAAGTAGCAGTTGGTATTCTGCTGGTCGCGGTTTCGTCGCTGCTATTAATGCAGCGGCGGATTGAAAAGGAAGTCGCGGGCCGGCACCCCACTGCCAAATCTTTCACCGGCATGGCCATCATCGGACTGTTTGCGGGATTTCTGGTGGGAATGACTTCGGTCGGCTCGGGCAGCATCATCATGATGCTTCTGCTGATGTTCTACAGCTATCCTCCGAAAGTGATGGTTGGCACCGACATCGTGCATGCCGTCATCCTCACTGGGGTAACTAGTTTTCTGCATTTTCGGCTGGGCAACGTCGACCCATCACTGGTCGCATATCTGCTGATCGGATCGATTCCCGGGGGAATTCTGGGCTCGAACCTCAGTACCCGGGTTCCGGTGTTGTGGTTGCGCCGGATTCTGTGCGCGATCCTGCTGAGCACCGGCATCAGAATGTTGTGGACACCATTACATCTGTTGGGGAAATGACTCAGTCTTCTTATTCTGACGTCCTGGAAAGAATCGAGGCGGCGCTCACGGCTGCACGAGATATTTTCGCGCACTTTACTCCCGGAAAAATCCAAACTGAATACAAGTCCGGACACGATCCAGTGACCGAAGCGGACCGCGCACTGGACACTGCGTTGCGGAAAAATCTGTTGCGTGACGGCGAAGGCTGGCTTTCTGAGGAAAGCGCCGACGATCTTTCGCGCCTCGATCGCGAGCGGGTCTGGGTGGTTGATCCTCTTGATGGGACGCGCGAATTCGTGCAGGGCATTCCCGAGTTCTGCGTTTCGATTGCGATGGTGGAGCGGGGCCGGCCCGTCGCCGCCGGTATTTACAATCCCGCCACCAACGAGACTTTCGTCGGTGCAGTCGATTGCGGGCTCACTTACAACGGCAGGCCGGCCCGAGCCAGCCAGAAAGAAGAGTTGCACGGCGCGCTGGTCCTTGCCAGCCGCAGTGAGACTAAACGCGGCGAATGGAAGCAATTTGAAAATGCCCCATTCAAGATTCAGCCCATGGGCTCCGTGGCCTACAAACTGGCGCGAGTGGCTGCCGGACTAGCTGACATCACCTTCACCCTTACGCCTAAAAATGAATGGGACATTGCGGGCGGAGCGGCTTTGATGGCAAGCGCCGGAGGTTTCGTTCAAACGCTGGGTTCGCCGCTGACCTGCAACTGCGAAAATCCGCTTATCGATGGCCTGGTAGCCGGGGGCCCGCTTCTCAAGAACGAACTGTTACAGTTCCTGGCGCCACATCTGCGATCTGAAACCCAAAAATAAAAACGGCCGCCACGAGTGGCGGCCGTCTGCTGAGCCAGATAGCTTGCTACTGCACAGTGAGGGTTGTGGTTCCGTTCACTGTATTGAGGCTGGCTTCAATCGTCGTCGTTCCCTTAGACGCGCTACTCGCGACCCCGTTCGAACTAATGGTAGCCACTGCATTATTAGAAGAGCTCCATGCGACTTGGACGGTGATATTTACCGTAGAGCCGTCTGTAAAGCTGCCCTGCGCGACAAAGGCTTGCGAAGTCCCCAGGTTGATCGCCGAGTTGCTGGGAGTCACTGCAATCGAGGTCAAAGTAGCATTTGTCACCGTCAGATTAGTGGTAGCGGTGATTCCCGAGAAAGATGCAGAAACCGTAGTGCCGCCTGTGGCTACGCCGGTCGCCACGCCCGGATTTACCGAGGCATTACTTACCGTGGCCACGGACGGCGTGGAAGATGTCCATGTCACCGCTGAAGTCAGGTCAAGCTGCTTGCCGTCGGTAAAGGTTCCCATGGCGATGAGCTGGGTTTCGATGGTGGCCGGAAGCTTCAGGTTTTGTGGGGTGATCTTGATCGACTGCAGCGTAGACCCTTCGACCACAATTCCGAATGTGGCCGACAGCGATCCTATCTTCGCCGTAATAGTCGCCGTTCCTGACGACTGCCCGGTGACCGTGCCGGAAATGCCGACAGTCGCGACGCTCGTATCCGAGGAAGACCAGGTCACATAGACATTCACGTTCTGGGAGCTGCCATCTGCCCAGCTTCCTTTTGCGTTGACTTGCGCCGTCGCTCCTGGCGCTATCAGTCCAGCTGTTGAAGTGAGCGCGATTTTATTCAGCGTCGCTGAACTGACAGTCAAACTGGTTGAGCCAGTTTTGCTCGCGCCAGCGTAGCTGAATGACGCACTTACGTTAGCTGTCCCTGGGGTAACTCCCACTGCCACTCCGGTGCTGCTTCCCATGGTTCCGAAGGCAGCCACCGCCGAATTGTCCGAAGTCCAACTAACGGAATTGCTGATGTCATGGGTCGAGGAGTCGCTGAACGTTCCAACAGCGCTATAGGTTTCGTGGAAGCCGATCGGAATCGTCTGGTTAACCGGGGTAACGGTGATGAAACTGATCGTCGCGTTAGTGACGGTGAACTGGGCGGAACCGGTGATCGACCCGAGAGTGGCGGTAATTGTAACCACGCCTGGTTTCACTCCCGATAACTGGTTAACCGAACCAAAGCTCGCTATGGTTGGGTCGGAGGACTGCCATGCGACGATTCCGCTGAGGTTGTTGGTGCTGCCGTTGTTGAAGTGTCCGATTGCGACAATCGTGACCTTTGTGCCCTGAGCAGTGCTTCCAGTGCCATCCTGAATCTCGATTGAATTGAGATTGCTGGCATCGACAGTCAGTGGGACACTGGTGTTTACCGACTCGAACGCCGCAGAAATATTGGTTGAGCCGAGGCTCTTTCCAGTAACCAGGCCGCTGACAGTGATGGTCGCAACCGAAGATGAACTCGAGCTCCAGGTGGCTACATTGGTGACATCCTGAGTGCTGCCGTCCGAGAAAGTGGCGGTGACCCTGAATTGCTGGCTGACAAACAGCGCGATCGATGTTGGACCGGCAATGGCCAGCGATGTGGCGCTCGCTGAAGTTACGGTTAGCGTCGCGGTTCCGGAGATGCTTCCTGATGTCGCGGTGATCGTAGTCGTACCGGCTCCTATGCCGGTTGCTAAACCCTGAGTCGGAGAGTTGGTGCTGATGCTGGCGACCCCGGTATTCGAGGAACTCCAGGTCACACTGCCAGTGATGGGTTGAGTGCTGTTGTCGCTGTAAGTTCCGGTGGCAATGAATTGCTGCTTGGTCGAGGCCGCAATGGTCCGAGTTGCGGGAGTGACCGCGATGGAGACTAGCTTTGGCGCAATGGTCAGGGTAGCTGAGCCAGTCACTCCGCCCATGGTCGCTGCGATTGCAGCCGTACCGCTGGCTTGCGCTGTCAGGACGCCGCCCGACCCTACCGTCGCCAGGGCTGCAGGCGTGACCGTCCACGCAACCGACGAAGTGAGATCTTGGCTGCTGCCATCGCCATACTTTCCTGTAGCCGTCAACTGATCGGTTTGTCCGACTGTGGGATTTGCATTGGCGGCACTGACCTTAATGGAATTCAGTTTGGTCCCGCCTCCATTCCCCGATCCTCCCCCGGCGCATCCAAAGGCGGCAATTAAGGTTGCGAGTGCGGTCACGAGCATGACCTGACGAGTTGAGAAGATCGTTGAAGAGTTCATTGCGCAGACAGCAGGAGCAAGGGAACAACCAAAGCGGGGCGCGTAACTCTTTCATTCTGAGTAGATGGAGGCGTTCGTGCTCACCCGGCAAAAAGGCAAAAAGGAAAATTGTTGCCACGCCGGAGTGGAAAACTTCTCTCTTGTTACCAAAGTAATTCCACTTTTGGGCTATCGGTGGGATAAATACTGGATCTGCCGGGGAATGACCTTACCAGCAGATTCCTTCGTAGGAAGCGGCTTTGGGCCTTGCCTTGGAGCTGAGATTGACCAGGTCAATCACCATCTGTCCGTCCCTAAGGTGCTCATTCAGCTGTTCTTTGTCGACCTTCGTGCCAACAATGACCACCTCGCCGCTCTTCACCACTTCCGGCAAGTCAGATGATAGGAGGGAGCCGATATGAGGAATCACTTCCTCGATATATTGCCGGTTCGAACCAGCGAGTCTTCCCAGGGAAACGTCTTTGTCCCAGATACGGAGCTGGCAGCCTTCTCCAAGGAGTCGCTTAACTAACTGAACTTGCGGGCTTTCGCGGAGATCATCGGTGCCAGATTTGAAGCTGAGACCGAGAACCGAAATCTTCCTCTTATTGGAACGCAACACCGCCTCTACCGCCCGATCCAACTGTTCGGCGTTGCTGGGAAGCAGGGATTCCAGCAAGGGGAGCTTTAAATCGAGCTCTTTGGCTTTGTAAGTGACCGCTCGCAGGTCTTTCGGAAGACAGGACCCGCCGAAAGCGAAGCCGGGAGAAAGATATGCGGACGAGATATTGAGTTTGGTGTCCGAGGTAAAAATTCGCGTGACCTCTTCCGAATCAACTCCCATGCCCTTGCAAAGGGTCCCAATCTCATTACCGAAACATACTTTTACCGCGTGGAATACGTTCGACACATACTTAACCATCTCAGCGACTCGAATGCTGGTCTCAAAAAACTCGCCGGGAAGTCCGCTATAGAGCTCCCGAATCAGGGTTCGTTGGCTGGGATCGCCGGCCCCGACGATGGTATAGGGCGGGTTCAGAAAATCCGCCACCGCACTGGCTTCACGCATGAATTCGGGGTTGTAACAGACTCCGAAATCTTTGCCCGCCCGTTTTCCGCTGGCCTTCTCGATAGCTGGAATGACCAAGGATTCCGTCGTGCCCGGAAGCACGGTACTTCGCAGCACTACTACATGGTAAGAGTCTTTGCGCTTCAGCGCCTCACCAATTCCGGACGCTACGTGCTCAACATGGCTTAGATCAAGCTTGCCGCTCCGCAAGCTGGGGGTGCCAACGCAAACAAATGAAATTTCAGATTGCAGGATCGCGGCGCAGGGATCAGTGGTGGCGGATAGAAGCGATGCCTGGTGGGCTTCGGCCACCAGTTCGGTCATGCGGGCTTCGACGATCGGGCTTCGCCCTGAGGCCATCATTTCAACTTTGGCCGAGCTGACGTCAACCCCCACCACGCGGTGGCCCATGTGGGCAAAACATGCGGCGGAAACTGAACCGACATAACCCAGTCCAAAAATGCTGATCGACGAGCTCACGCTATATTCCTCCCGGCGGATTCCAGTTCAAAGAGTTAGGTATTCAGTATGACATCGGTCTGCTGCGATCCAGCAGATGACTGAAGTTTAGCCAGTTTAGTCGAACCGAACTGTTTTCTGCGACCTCGGAGAAGCTCGCTGATATCGTAAATATGCGTGCTATTCTGAATTTTTACGCGGTCGCTGCACGCGGTATGCGATTCAAATCGAGGGTTATATACAGTCGTGAGCCTGGCATGGCGAAAACACTGGTCGCGGGCTAGGCGTCTTACCTGGGACGAAGTGCATACCCGGTTGCGCCAGGAATTCGGCAAGCGCCTTGACGCTGGCTTTCCCCGCCTAGCGCGGCGTTCTGAGCCGATCGACCCGAAGAAAACGTCCCCGCACGGCGAATTCTTTTTTACCCCTGCCAGCCTGCCGGAAGGGGCTCGCCTCCTGAAACAGCATTTACCCGCCGAAGTCACCAGCATCGTGAGCGAAGCGGACAATATTTGTCGCCATCGTTTCCGCCTGCTCGGCTATGCCGATCTCGATTATGGGCAAGAAATCGATTGGCACCTCGATGCGGTGCATGGCAAAGTTTCGCCACGGAAACCGTGGCACAAAATTGATTTCTTTAATTTTGCAGAGATCGGCGATCACAAAATTATCTGGGAGCTCAACCGGCATCAGCATCTGGTGACACTGGCGAAGGCGTGGCTCCTCACCAGCGATGCCCGATACCCAAGCGAGTTGATTTCTCAGTGGTACGGCTGGCAGCAAGCCAATCTTTATCCACTGGGAATTAACTGGGCCAGCAGCCTGGAAGTGGCATTCCGAAGCTTGTCGTGGATTTGGGTCGATCAACTGCTTCTGGAATGCCCGCAAGTAACCGAGCAGTTCAGGGCAGACCTGCTGGAAGGCCTGGCATTTCACGGGCGACATATCGAACGCTACCTTTCGACATATTTTTCTCCCAACACTCATTTATTGGGTGAGGCGACTGCGCTCTTTTTCATTGGCGTGCTGTACCCACAAAGTTCGTCGGCGGATCGCTGGAGGAAAAAAGGGCTCGCAATTCTGCAACAGGAGGCTGAACGCCAGGTCCGTCCGGATGGAGTTTACTTCGAACAGACCTTCTACTATCACGTCTACGCGCTCGACTTGTTTCTTCACGCACGGTTGCTGGCAGCGAAAAATCAAATTGACGTGCCTGCGAATTTTGATGAAATCATCAACAAAATGCTGACTGTGGTGCGAGTGCTTGCACAAAACGGGCCGCCGCATGGCTTCGGGGATGACGATGGAGGCCGGCTATTCAATTCCGCGCGTAATCGCGCCGAGCACATGTCTGATCCATTGGTTGTCGGCGGCGCTTTTTTCAAAGATCAAACGCTTCGTGCGGCAGCGGCCCTCACTGAGGAATCGATCTGGCTTTTGGGAGAACAAGCTACAGCTTTTTTTTCCTCTAGCCCTGCAGCTGCGTCATCGAGTTCGACTTCGTTTCCGGATGGAGGCGTTTACGTCTCGGCTGATTCCGGCAATATTCCGCAGCAACTTGTGATCGATGCCGGACCCTTGGGCGCGATGCGCGGCGGTCATGGGCATGCGGATGCACTCAGCGTCAGCTACTCCGTCGATCGGCAACCTTTCCTGGTTGATGCGGGCGCCTTTTGTTATATGAGCTCAGGCAACGAGCGCAACACATTTCGCGGGACCGGCGCGCACAACACGATGCGCGTCGATCAACTCGATCAAGCCGTGCCGGACGGCCCCTTCGCCTGGAAGACACTGCCAGCAGTTCATGCGGATTCCTGGATAACCGGCGAGACGTTTTCGTTTTTTTCCGGCCACCATGAAGGATATTTGAGGTTAAGCGATCCGGTTGTTCATCGGCGCTTTGTCTTTCATCTTTATAAAAATTTCTGGTTGGTCCGCGATGTTGCCGAGGGCAATGCATCACACTCACTGGAAACATTCTGGCATTTCCATCCGAAGGTTGTGATTAATCGCACCGAGAGCGGATTTATTTCCAGCGCGGGCAACGGCGGCCCGCAAGTGGCCTTTGTGCCTGTGACCGATCCTGACTGGGAATGCGCCATAACCGCAAGTCAATTCTCGCCCATGTACGGAGTCGTGGAGCCGGCGCAGGCTCTGCGCTGCGGTTCGGCACTGCAGCTTCCGGCTGAACACGCGCTGGTGGTTCATGCGATAGCCGTGAACGAGGAAAATCGACGGGAGTTGAGGCGCGTGAGTTCGCAGGCGGGAATCACCATCTACGAATATGCTGAGAACGGACTGTCGCATGTTTTTATTTTTCGCGGCGCCGAAGCCACGAAATGGAACTTCGCTGACTGGGAAAGCGATGCGGAGTTTATTTATTACTGCTCGGAGGCGCAGCGCACCTCGCATCTCACAGCTTGCAACCTCACGTTCATTCGATATCGCGGCGAGCAGATCCTGTCGGCGCCACGGCCAGTCGAACGCTTCGAGTACTGGGAGCACGATGGCAAACGACAGGCATCGTCGTCAGACCCCGAAGTTCTGCGAGCATTTTCAGATACGGCGCTGGCATCGCTGGAACCGGGCGTTACACGCTGATTGTAAGGTGAAGTAAGGCAAACTTATGTGCGGCATAGCCGGTGAAGTCAAGTTCGGACGCGACGCTCGAGTCGATCTCGACACCATTCGGCGCATGTGCAGCGTCATGGCGCATCGTGGCCCGGATGACGATGGATTCTACGTTTCAGGTCCGGTCGGTTTGGGCATGCGGCGTTTGAGCATCGTCGATCTCGCCAGGGGACATCAACCGATCAGCAACGAAGATGAAACTGCGTGGATCGTATTCAACGGAGAAATTTACAACCACGCCGAGCTGCGCGAGCAATTGCAGGCACGCGGCCATCGTTACCGCAGCAACAGCGATACCGAAACCATCATTCATCTGTATGAAGAGTATGGCCGCGATTGTGTGCGCCACCTGCACGGCATGTTCGCCTTCGCCATATGGGACGTAAAGAGGCAGTGCCTGTTTATCGCGCGCGATCGGCTCGGAATCAAGCCACTTTATTGCCGGCACACTGCAGAGTCGTTAACCTTCGGTTCGGAAATAAAAGTTGTTCTAGCTGCAGGAGCGCGAGCTGAGCTCAACCGCCGGGTGCTGCCCGAGTATCTGGCTTTCGGATATGTTTCGGGCGCTGAAACTTTTTACGACGGCATCGTCAAGTTAATGCCCGGCCACACCATGGAAGTCAGCCTGGACGGGCGCATCAATATTGAGCCTTACTGGGATTTGCCGGTTACCCCGGCGGATTCAACTCACGACGAGGCCTACTATGTGGCGCGATATCGCGATCTGCTGGAACAGGCCGTCAACAGCCACTTGATGAGCGACGTTCCACTAGGAGTGTTTCTCAGTGGCGGGGTGGATTCGAGCGCGGTAGCGGCGCTGATGACCAAGCTACGTCGCGCGCCGGTTGAAACATTTTCTGTTGGATACGCGGAAGACCAATACAGCGAACTTCCTTATGCCCGCGTGGTGGCCGAACATCTGCATTCGATTCATCATGAAGTCCTGGTCAGCCGGGAGCAGTTTTTTGAGGCGCTTCCGAAACTGATCTGGCACGAAGACGAACCCATCGCGTGGCCCTCGAGCGTACCGCTGTACTTTGTAGCCCAACTCGCGCGGGAACGAGTGAAGGTGGTGCTTACCGGCGAAGGCAGCGACGAAACCCTCGGCGGCTACGCGCGTTATGCATTTACATTGAAGAACGCGTCTTTCGACCGTTATTACCGCGGGCTGATGCCAACAGCGATGCGCCGAATGATTCGCGGCGCAATTCAGGACTCGTCCTGGATCAGCGCGCCGCTCCGCCGCAAGTTGGCCCATACTCCGCTCGCGCGTGACGGAAACTCCTGGGCGTCGCTCTACTTCGATAATTTTCTGTGCGCCTTCAGCGAGAAGGAGCAGCGATCCCTGTTGTCGAATGAACTGCTGGCCGAAGTCGCAGCCGGTGCGCCGTACGAAAGTTCGCTGCAGTATTGGAACCAATCCTCCGGCGACATGCTGCAACGTCTTCTTTATACCGACATAAAAACCTATCTGGTCGAGTTGCTCATGAAGCAGGACAACATGAGCATGGCGGCTTCAATTGAAAGCCGCGTACCTTTTCTCGATCATGTGCTGGTGGAATTCGCGACCAACATCCCGCGACAATTTCAACTGCGCGGATTGAGCGGGAAGCGGATCCTCAAAAAAGCCGTGCAAGACCTGCTGCCGCATTCGATTCTATATAGGCAAAAGCTGGGGTTTCCGACTCCGTGGAGCCGATGGTTGAAAGGCCCGCAGTTGCAGGTCATCCGTGAGCTTTTGCTCGAACCTCGCAGCATGAATAGACGACTTTTTAATCGTTCGGAGATCGAACGTTTGTTCGATGAACACAAAGCGGGCCATGTGGACCACTATGATCGCATCTGGCGATTGCTGAACCTCGAGCTCTGGCACCGGGTTTGCATTGAGGGAGACGACCACGAAGCGTCGTCGCCGGCTGAGCAGCGAGAAAGTTCGGTGGCAAAGAGTTGATCTTTTGGGTCGTCGGTCGGTCAGGCAGTTCCTGTTCGTTCGGTAACATATAAAATCGATAGCTAATCAGACGAGGTACTTATGAAAAAGCTTCTGGCTTTAGTTTTACTTGTATGTGCGATCGGCTGGTCGGTGCCAAGCCCATCCCAAATTTATCGCGGCCCGAACAGCGCGAAAGAAGCACAGAAAGCCGCCCGGAAAGACCAGAAGAGAGCGGCGAAAAGGCAACGCCGGGCCATGAAGAAGAACGCGCGAGCCCAGCGCCGAGCCGCAAAGCGGCGGAAACGCGGCGTGTGACCCGCGGAAACAAAAAAAGTACGGCTGCCAGCCTAAACCGTGGCCTAAAATAATTCAGCGTTGATCTGAATTACTTGATGTTGCCGTTCATACCCTTGGGATAGAAGCCGCCGGAGTGGCTTCCACCGCCGTACACAATTTTCAGCACTTCTGAAGTAGAACGCGGAATCGACAGCGCGTTGTTTATCTACGCTGCCTCGCCTTTCCACCCTCGCCAGTTTGACCCATTTTTTCTCGGGATTGTAAGTCTTCACGCGTGCCCTACGCCGGTCAGCATGGACTGCGTTTGTACTGATTCGATATTGCTTTCCTGATTACAAATCAGTCCACTTCATCTTCTCCCACTTTCGCGGATCGGATTCGTACGGTGCAATCAGATGAAAATGTTCCGCGTCCGCCCCCAGTGGATGACCAAGCGGTCTGACGTGGCATGTCAATAGAAAGTTGAACGGTTTAATTTGGTCGGCATATTTCTTGCGTTCATTCAGCTTGTCCAACGCCCGCAAGCGTATGCCGATGTCGTCCTTGAATATGAATTTCACCCGGAATCTAAATGCGCTGATGCAGAAGGAAATCCCTGCGGAAAACAAACGATTGGATTATTGCAGCGCCGACACATTCAAATTAGTCAGATTAAATTTATAGGCAAAGAATCCAACACCCTCGAACAAGTCGCCTCTGGTCTGGTCCATTGTGCGGAAAATGTCTATACGGAATATGAAAACCGCAAACGCGACGAGTGGGAGACAACAATCAGGCCCGCGCTCCGAAAAACATCATTGGCCGTGTTGGTCGAAGAAAGTGGCTTTTCCCGCAGGATGCTGGTAGATGCACGTACAGGGGCTAGGAGACCTCATCGAAAGAACCGTGATGTATTGTCGGCGCTTACTTCGCGACTTGGACGTTAGAAGTTAAATCGTGTGTTCACCTTTTACAAATTCTTCAAGATTCTTGCATTTCGTAGCGTTCTTAAACAATGTCGGCAATATGGCATTTGCGTAATAGACTGACACACCAGCCACGAGACCTTGGTAAGAGTAATCTACATGGGGTATAAGATTTTCGACTGTGTCTACCTCAGAGAAAGCAAACTTGGGATCGGAAAATTTATTCACACTCAAGAAATCAAAGACTAAGGCCGCAATGAGTCTGTTACCATGAACCGCAACTCCGTAGTCCCGTCCGGATTTCGAACTTGTTTCGGAAATTATGGCTTCAAGCAATTTATCGATCTTTCTCTGGATTTGAATGCACCTCCAGAGGTATAAGCCATTTATCTGCGGATTAAACAGCTGCTTGTAAGGTGCCTTGTCTATGTTTTCCCATAGTTTTCCAATTTCTCTTTTGAGCTGAACAACCAGCGCAACGTCACCAGAAGCGCATGCGAGAGCGGTTGTGCTCTCAACTAAATCAAACGCCTTTTCTGCCCGAGTAAAGCTCTCGGTCCGCATCAAGTTGTAATCTATGCCGTCGACGGCCAATTCGGTCCTGATTCGAGTCTGTTCCGGATCAAGGGAAACGAAGTCTCGATTCTCTATTCGATTCTGCCTATTATTAGTCTTTGTGACGTCCTCACCGAATTTTTCATTGGCCTGCTCCAGCGAAATCACTCTAAGAGGCACAAACAGCTTCTTTACGTTCTCTTCTGACGCGCTGGTGTGTTTGCCAATCGTGCTAACTGTCTGGGCTCCATTGACGACGCTCACATCCTGGCAATGGAACGTTCCAAAGCCGGTATCAGCTCCTCCCACCATGCTTTTGGATATCTTCTTGCATACAAGTGTTATGCCATTATTGAAATACCAGAACGAGCTTGGCGAAGTTTCAATCGTGGATCTAATCTCATCATTAACGTCCGTGTCGCCCAACACGCCACGCAAATTTCTAGCAAATAGTCTCCCTCTATATTTTTCCCACCACTGGCCAATCTGCATCCCGTCGACCTGTCCGTAATAAGCAGGGTTGGGAGATTCAACGCGTCCCCAACCTTTTATCCCGATTTCCAAGTCAATTGGTTCACCTGCCAATCCGGCTGTTAGTGATTTGTATAGGTCAGCTTGGTTCAGCGGAGTAATGGACACTAATTCAGTGGGATCGTTCATCTCGTCCGCAAGGTCATTGAGATCACGCGCAGAGGGTTGCGCCAAAGAGTTTATCCCGGTGTATGCGGGCACGATTTCATACCGGGTGTTCGGGTCATTCAAAGCTTTTACGATTATGTTCTTTTTTGCATTGATTTTGGCATTGAATCTGGAAAAGTCGAGATTGAACAGGTCTCGTACTCCACTCACAAATTTTTTTATTTCTCCATTGTCCGGCTCTCCCGTGCCGCTATGTATCCACTTTGACTGCACCAGGTATAATCGCCTTTCGATTTCATCGTAGTGAATTGCATCAAGGCCATTGTCGTCAGAGCCATCCGTGACGGCGGCAGCTGCTACATCTAAGGAAGCACGGCTTAAATAATGGAGTGCATAAGCCGCCAACGCCCTGCTCAAGAAAAGTGACTCTTTTTGGTCTACCGGAGTTTTTTCATTAATAACGTCGGAAAGATTGATTCGTCCGGAGAAGAGTTTCTCGATCTGACTCTTGATTTGGTTTAAGTGAAGAATGCTCATCCAATGCCCTCTGCGCTTAACACTTTTTTAGCTCAATTGCGGACATTTTTCTGTCGGATTCACTTTGTTGGAATCGCAGCGTTTCCATATTTCCCTAGCACTTGTTTATCCAGCACGATAACGAGCTTTTTTAAATTGGCAACCGTCCCCGCGAAATAGACCGCATCCATTGGGAGCTTTTCGCCATTCTCACCCCGTGCTAGTTTGCCGGCTTTTTCTAAATATGTTTCATTAACTTTTCCGCTGTTATGCACAATCAAGTCACGGGTGGCCTTGATCTCGATAAATTTTTCTTTCAAAGTTGCAGGTAGTTCTATGCTCAGAACGGCTTCAATGTATTCAAAATAGCGACTTGGTGCACCATAAAAAATTCCCTGAAGCTGCTTGTTTATTATTTTCGAAACAATTTGGTTCCGATTCTTTGAGGACAGAATTACGTCCAAAGAAACCGTTTTGTCGGTTCTCTCACCTGAAATATTTTGTTTCAATTTTTGCGGAAACCAGCGTAGAACGGTCTTAAGCGTCCTTTGCAAATAGGCTTCTGTTAGTGCGACCGCAGCGATTATGGCTTGCTCATGAATACCCGAGATAAATGCAGTGGAAAGTAGCCGCATTATCTCGACGCGATCCCTTGAAAGCGCTATGGTTTCGCCCCCTGACGAGGGAACCTCGTATTCTTGTTCTGGTTCTTCTTCACCTCTTGAAATTGTTCGATGCAGAGCACGAAGAGATTTTCCAGTTAAGCTTGTCAAAACGTGCGTATTATTCAGCGCTTTGATCGTGCGATTCCGGGGCTCTCGGAAAACATCGTAATGCTTGAATGTTTTTTTCTGGGACAAAAGTGAGACCCGCTTGCCGACGCTTAAATATAGCCCAGGTTCGCACTTAACGCATTGGCTGACGAGGTGGTCAAAAAGTGCGACTGCTCTCCTCAATCGCTCACTGGGAGGGGGTGCAACTTTGAAGTGCTCTAGCTCCTATCCCCCCGCCAGTTTGACCCATTTTTTCTCGGGATTGTAAGATCAGAGCAGCACTCAGCATTCAGCACTCGGCATTCAACCAGAGCAGGCCTGACCATCAGCCGCTCTGATGGATCTCCGAACGCTGAAGGTTGAGTGCTGAATCTTTTTCATGACCGACAATCCCAAAAACGAGCTCCCCAAATCCTACGAGCCCGGCGCCATTGAAGCCCGCTGGGCGGATGAGTGGGTCAAGGAGAAGCTGTTTTCCGTGGCGACGCCGGCCGAGGGTGACACCCGTCCGGTGTTCACGTTGTTATTGCCTCCGCCGAATGTGACTGGGCGCCTGCACATGGGCCACATGCTCAACCAGACGCAGATGGACATCATTGTGCGCTGGCATCGCATGCGCGGCTTTGTGACGCTATGGCTGCCGGGGACGGACCATGCCGGCATCGCTACGCAGATGATGGTCGAGCGCCAACTCGCCAGCGAACACAAAAGACGCACGGATCTCGGTCGCGAAAAATTTATTGAGCGGGTCTGGGAGTGGAAGAAGCTCTATGGTGGCGCGATTCAGGACCAGATGAGGCGGCTGGGCGCCTCCGTCGATTGGGACCGCGAATATTTCACCATGGACGAAAACCTTTCGCGCGCCGTACGCGAAGTTTTCGTTCGTTTGTACGAGCAAGGCCTGATCTATCGCGGCAAGTACATCGTGAACTGGTGCCCGCGTTGCGCGACGGCCATTTCCGATCTCGAGGTCAAGCACGAGGAGGTGCCGGGGAAGTTGTGGGAGATTCGCTATCCGGTGGTGGGAACGGATGAATTCATTACCGTCGCGACGACGCGTCCCGAGACCATGCTTGGCGATACCGCGATTGCGGTGAACGAGCGCGACGAACGCTACACGCATCTGCACGGGAAAAAAGTTTTGCTGCCACTGATGAATCGTGAGATTCCGATCATCACCGACGAACTGGCGCAGCCGGAGTTTGGTACTGGCGCGGTGAAAGTAACGCCGGCCCACGACGCCAATGACTTTGTGGCTGGGCTGCGGCATAACCTGCCGCAGATCGAAGTCATGGACGAGCATGCGCGAATGAACCAGAACGCTGGGCCATACGCTGGACTGAAGCGCGAGGAAGCTCGGAAACGCATTTTGGCAGACCTGCGCGAACAGGGCTTCCTGACCGGTGAAAAAGATTACACCCTGGCCTTAGGAACGTGCGATCGTTGCGGATCGGTGGTTGAGCCCAGGCTTTCGACTCAGTGGTTCATTAAAATCCAGCCGCTGGCGGCGCGCGCGATCGAAGTAGTCGAGAAAGATGACATTCGTTTCACGCCGGCGAACTATCGCCAGATTTATTTGAACTGGATGCGCAACATTCATGACTGGTGCATCTCGCGGCAGTTGTGGTGGGGCCACCAGATTCCGGCGTGGTATTGCGACTGCGGAGAGATCATCGTTGCGCGCGAAGCGCCGAGTTCGTGCCCAAAGTGTGGGAGCTCGAAGCTAAAACAAGATCCCGATGTATTGGACACCTGGTTTTCGTCCGGGCTGCTGCCCTTTACCGCCTTGGGTTGGCCGGAAGCGACGCGCGATCTCGAGGTGTTCTATCCGACGTCGCTACTGATTACCGGCTTCGACATTCTATTTTTCTGGGTGGCACGCATGATCATGCTGGGTTGCTGGTTCATGGCGCCGCCAGAAAAGCCGGGGTTGCCAGGGACTGATTCCGACGGGCGAGACGCCCGTCACCCCACGTCAATAGAGGTGGAGAAACAAGAGGTGGCAGTGGGGGAACGGGCGTCTCGCCCGTTCAAGGCTGCCCTAAGTGATGAGGAACTTCGTAACAGTGTTCCCTTCCGCGACGTTTACATTCACGCCTTAGTCCGCGACGCCGACCGGCAGAAGATGTCGAAGACCAAAGGCAATGTGCTCGACCCCATTCAAGTAATCGAGAAATATGGCACGGATGCGACCCGGTTCACCTTGGCCGCCATGTCTTCGCCGGGTACGGATATTGCGTTCAACGAGAAGCGTACTGAAGGTTATCGCGCCTTCGCTAACAAGATATGGAATGCGGCGCGCTTCATGTTCATGAACATCGAACGCATTGATCCCGGCATACGGCCAGGGAGAACGGGCGTGGACGCCCGTCCCCACGCGGGCATTGCTGGCTTTCAGACAGCGGTCCTCGAAGACCGCTGGATTCTTTCGCGCTTCAATAGCGTGACCAAAAATGTTAATGGCTCGCTGACCGCTTATCGGTTCGATGAGGCCGCCAACGCCATCTACGACTTTTTTTGGGGCGAGCTTTGCGACTGGTACCTTGAACTGATCAAGGCCCGGCTGCTGCCGGAATCGGAGACTGCGCGTGGCACATGCGCTAATCTGGTTGCATTGTTCGAGGCGTCTTTGCGGTTGCTGCATCCGGTAATGCCGTTTATCACGGAAGAGATTTGGCACGCGATGTACGATGGCAAGCCTCCGTTGAAATCCCTGGCGCTGGCCGAGTATCCGCAGGCGGATGAAGCGCAGATTGATCGGAAAGCTGAAGCCGAGATGGCGATCCTGCAGGATTTGATTGCCAGCGTGCGGAATCTCCGGGCTGAACTCAAAGTTGAAACTAAGCAGCGCGTGCCGGTCGAAATATTCGCGGAGGAGACGGCGGTACGGAGTTTGATCGAGAAAAACGCCGGCGCATTAGAGCGATTGGCCAATGTAGAGCAAGTGCGGTTCGTGACTGAACCTTTGGCCAGTAAATCCGGCGCACGCGGTACGGCGCGTTTCGATCTTCGGTTGATTTATGAGCAGACGATCGATGTGGCTGCGGAGTGCGTGCGGTTGAAGAAGGAAATGGAAAAAATCGAGAAAGGCATTGCTGGTGGCCAGAGGCAATTGGGCAACGAACAATTTTTGGCGAAAGCTCCGGCGCAGGTGGTGGAGAACCTGAAAAAACAGCAGCAGGAGCTGGCGGTGCTGCATCAAAAGACGCAAAGCAAGCTTAATGAATTAGGTTGCGGTTCAGACATTTAGCGGGTCTTTGACCGGCTACCACAGCCGAGGGCGGCTGTCGCCACATAAACAATTATGGACTTCAATAGCCGTCGCATTACCGCAATTCTCGAGAATGCGTTGATCGAAGATCGGGCCACGCGCGATGCGACCAGCTATGCCTGCATCGACCCCAACCAGCGCGCGGCAGGCACGATTCTTGCCAAGCAGGACTGCGTTCTGTCCGGACTGGGAGCGGTGGCTCGGATTCTCGATGTTTACGCAATGCTCGATGGCGCGGTCGTGTCTCACTACGAAGTCACCAGCCATCCCGAAATTTTTGACGGCGTGCGGTTGCACAAGGGACAGACGATCGCAGTCATTCGTCATAATGCGCGGGTGCTGCTTTCCTGCGAGCGGGTCATTCTCAATCTTTTGCAGCGGCTGAGCGGCATTGCCACCCTTACTCGCCAGTTCGTGGAGGCGGTCTCCGGTACTAAGGCGAAAATTCTCGACACTCGAAAGACCGCGCCTGGCCTGCGCCCGCTGGATAAATATGCAGTGCGTTGCGGCGGCGGACAAAACCACCGGCTTGATTTATCGGACGGCGTGCTGATCAAGAACAATCACATCGCGCTGGCGGGAGGAATAAAACCGGCACTCGAACGGGCCCACCGCAACCGGCGCGGAACGCAGATCATTGAAGTCGAAGTGCGTAACCTCGCCGAGTTGGAAGAAGCGCTGGCGAACGGCGCCGAAGCCATCCTGCTCGACAATATGCCGGTCGCGGAAACTCGCGCCGCGGTCGAGCGCTGTTCGAAGTCGGAGCGGCGCATTCCGCTGGAGAGCTCGGGCGGTATCAATCTGGAAAATGTTCGTGCTTACGCCGAAACCGGGGTGAACTTTATTTCTGTGGGTGCGCTCACACATTCGGCTCCCGCGGTGGACATGAGCCTGCGCATGGTCTCTGCTGATCGCTGAGCACATTTGCTGTCCGGGCTTCTGTCGCGCATAATTCCAGCATCGCCAAAACAACCTCAATACGAAAAGCGTCCACTAGACCGTCGGCGGACCGAGCAGAACGTCAGACTGACGTTCGTCTGGGACGGATTATTCGCGTGCTGATGAATTATTCCACTACCGTGGTCAGTGGAACCAAACTGGCGCAGGAGATTGGGAGCACTCGTTCTGAAGTGTGGCGACTGGTGCAGCAACTGCGGACCTTCGGGGTCGAAATCGCCGGCCATCCATCCAGTGGGTACCAGTTGACTGCAGTCCCCGATCTTCTTTTGCCGGAATTATTACAGCCGCTGGTGCGGGGCACGATTTTTAGCGAACGCATTCAGCATTATTATCGGGCCGGGTCAACCAATACGATTGCCATGGAAGCGGCGAGTGAAGGCGCGCCTCATGGCAGCGTTTTTCTCGCCGAGCAGCAAACTGCCGGACGGGGACGGGGGAATAATCATTGGCATTCGGCTGAGTCGGCGGGAATCTATTGCTCCGTCATCCTGCGGCCAGCCCTGCCGCCATCTGAAGTTCTGGTTCTATCGCTGGCTGCGGGATTGGCTGTGCGCGCGGCAGTGCAGGAAATTGATCCGAACGTGATGGCTGATTTGAAGTGGCCAAATGATCTTTTGATCAAGGGCAAGAAGTTCTGCGGAATTCTGACCGAGATGAACGCGGAAGCGACGCGAGTGCGGCACATCGTGGTGGGAATCGGTATCAACGTGAACCAGGCTGCGTTCCCGGACGATTTACAGGAAATTGCAACATCGCTGCACATCGCGACGGGAAACAAATGGTCGCGGGTGGATTTGTGCGCGGCTTTGCTAAAATCGCTCGACCGGGAATACCAGAGTTTGATTGCGAATCCTGACGCTCACAATGACATTTTGAAACGATTCGAGGAGCAATCTTCTATGGTGCGAGGCAAGACGGTGCGAGTCGAAGAAAATAGTGGCTTCGAAGGAGTCACCGCAGGGCTTGATCCGCGCGGGTTTCTGCAGGTCGGCACTAACGCTGGATTACGAATTGTGTACAGTGGGATGGTCAGACTGACCGACAGCCACTAACTGCTTATGCTTCTCGTTCTCGACGTCGGCAACACGAATACGGTCCTCGGAGTGTTCACTCCATCTGCGTCAGACTCCAGAGCGAAATATGAGAAGCTGGCGGCAAACTGGCGGGTGACAACACGCGCTGCCCAAACCATCGACGAATACGGCGTGCTCTTCCGCAATCTTTTTTCGATGGAAGGCCTGGAGCCCAAGGACATTGGCGGGATCGTGATTTCGTCGGTAGTTCCTCCACTCGATTCCACCTTGCGGCGGGTTTGCGAGCGCTACTTCGAACGCAAGCCTTTATTCATAGAGCCGGGAGTGAAGACCGGGATGCCGGTGCTGTATGACAATCCCGCGGAAGTCGGGGCTGACCGGATCGTGAATTCCGTGGCCGCGTTTGAAAAGTACGGTGGTCCTTGCATCGTGGTGGATTTCGGGACCGCAACGACTTTCGATTGCGTTACCGCGAAGGGCGAATACCAGGGCGGCGTCATAAGTCCGGGAATCGGAATTTCTGCCGATGCGCTGTTCACTCGGACCGCGCGGCTGCAGCGGGTCGACATTCGTAAGCCCAGCCGCGTCATTGGGACTACCACGGTTGGAAGCATGCAGTCCGGTCTTTATTATGGTTATCTCGGTTTGGTGGACGGAATTTTGGAGCGGCTGCTCGGCGAACTGGGAAAATCCACCAAAGTGACTGCGACTGGCGGCTTGGCGGCGCTGATCGGCTC
>DATATW010000178.1:0-5561 GCA_036268595.1 Terriglobales bacterium | reverse complement strand
ACTTCCTCCGGTGGGCGGCGAGCCCGGTTGGGTGGCAGTCCGGCGTCGCGGATCTTATAGAGCAATGCGCGGTAACTGATGTTCAGGGTCTTAGCGGCCTGCTTACGGTTCCAGTGGTGGTTGTGCAGCACCTTGAGGATTATCTTGCGCTCCAGCGCGCGTGTGGCCTGGCGGGTCACCTTTTTAAGAGAGATTGGGCCATCGAGATTGATATCCGAGGTGATGAAGTCGTTCTCCCGCGGTTGCAGGTCACTGCTGATGACCTCTTCGCTGCCGAGGATGACGTAGCGCTTGACCAGGTTTTCGAGTTCACGAATGTTGCCGGGCCAGTGATACTTCTGAAGTACTTCCATCAATTCCGAAGATAGCGGCCGCGCCTTGCAGTTGTACTTACGGTTGTAATATTCGAGGAAGTAATGGACCAAACCATCGATATCGCTGCGCCGCTCCCGCAATGGGGGCATGTATAAATTGACGACGTTAATGCGATAGTAAAGGTCCTGGCGGAAGTTACCGTTTTCGATTTCTTCTTCCAGTTTACGGTTGGTGGCGCAAACTATCCGCACTTCAACTTTCTTGTCAGCCTGCGCGCCAATGCGGCAGAACTGGCCATCCTGCAATAGCTGCAGCAGCTTCGACTGCAGCGACATATCGAGCTCGGAAATCTCGTCAAGAAAAAGCGTGCCACGGTGCGCCATCTCCACCCGTCCGGGCTTTGAACCGTAAGCGCCGGTGAAAGCTCCCCGCTCGTATCCGAACAGCTCGCTCTCCAGTAAGGTGCCGGGAATCGCCGGGCAGTTTACTTTCACAAACGGCCCAGATCTCCAAGGAGACCGGGCATGGACCAGGCGGGCGATGATGTCTTTTCCAGTGCCGCTTTCGCCATGGATGAGCACTGGGACGTTGGCGGAGGCCACTTTGTCGAGCCGGGAGCGGAGGGCCTGCATTACTTCAGATTGCCCAAAAACCACCACCTCGGGCGGAATTTCACCCAAAGATTGCGCCAGTGAACTGACAGAATTTGTCATTGTGCTCGACATATTACGAGGCCACCTCTGCTATTCACCCTGAGGTGTGCACCCCATCAACCAAACTTTGAGCCAATCTGATTACGGGCGGTATTTGATATCTAACCAGCTTTGGTTGTGGAGCTTACGCGGTGCATAACGACCGGCGGCGAGATCCAAGGGACAAGCCAAAATCTATCAGATTTACCTTGGTGGGGTAGGAAAATCTTTTCACACCGAAGAAGCAACTTTCCTTCGGCCGGGCACCCGCCGCGGCTCCTCGATCGGCAGCAAAGGCTGGACAAACTTAAGGCCGACCAGGTTGTAGCCTTCAGCGTGGGTCACCCGAACCACTTTAGCCTTCAGGTTGCGAGAATTCTTGCGTAACGGGGCGGAGGTGGGCAGAGGAGCGCTGGGGATTTCCAGCGAAACCTGCGCCGTTGGCCGCAAAGCGCCATGCATGGCCACCAATGCGCCGCCAGCTGAAACGTTAAGTGCGGTAGCGAACTCAAGCAGGTCTTTTCCCTTTAAATCGCGACTTCGGACAAAAAGTGGTATAGGCAGCGGTAGCCGGGACCAGGCGCGGCGTTCTGACTTCGTCCGTAAACGATCCAAAGGTTCCTGCCCCCTTTTTAACCGAGCTTCATACGTGTCGCACCTTAGGTGCCAAACAACATGCCCGTTTCTGCCGCGGTAGTGTTGTTTAAAGACCCTCACTCAGTGGTTTCATATAGACGGGGCCGTGCTTACCTGCTGTTATAGGTGAATTATTGAATTTAAGCCGGAAAAGACCGATTTGTTTGGATAGGTGTTTGGAAAGACTTTACCGAAGTTGGCAAATGTTTTGCATTTTTCGTTGACACCCGCCAGAGTCTAACCTAGCATTTGAAACGGCAGGTCAGTCTGGTCACGATGGTCGCCGCGCCCCTCCCCACTTTGTAATTGCTCATATGCCCCATTTGTCTTCAGGCTCCCAGGTATCTTCTCCGTCGGAAACGGAAAGCTCTAGTCCTGAAGCCCAAGCACCGATCGAGCCGTCGCAGGAATTTGCCCTTCTTCAAGAGCGCTATCTTAGGACCACGAATGCTTTAGCGTCGGCTGCGCATGACCTGAAAACTCCGCTGGCGATTTTGAACGGTTATGTCGAAATGCTGCAAAGCGAAAAGTTAGGGAGCCTGAATGAGCGCCAGCGCGAAGTTCTGAAGGACATGCGATCGAACGGGATTCGGTTGCAGCGGTACATCCAGGATTTTCTCAGCTTCAGCGTTCTTGAAACCGGCGAGCTAAAGATGAAATTTGAGGCGGGAAACATCAACGCTTCGCTCTCCGAAGTCTGTCGTCTCTGGTCTCCGCGATTTCAGGAAAAGGGACTCGCGCTTTATTTCCTGGCTAATGAAAAAGTGCCAGAGATTGCTTTCGACGGTCCGAAAGTGGAACGCGTGGTATCGAACTTATTGGAGAATGCATCCAAGTTCACGCCCGCCGGAGGCACGGTTTGGCTGCATGCCGAACCTTATATGTGGGAGCGGCGTTCCATTGCGAAACCTGCCATCACTCAGGAGCGTCGTCGTCGTCCATTAACGGCGCCGAACTCAGTGAAGATAAGTGTTTCCGATACCGGGCCCGGCATTCCCCCCGAATATCATCTGGAAATTTTTGACGACTTCTTTCGTCTGCCTACGAACCAAAAAACCGAGGGCATGGGATTGGGGTTAGCTATCGCTCGACGTTTGGTCCTGGGCATGGGCGGCAAAATATGGGTGGAAAGCGAGCCTGGCGCGGGATGCAAGTTTTCATTCATCGTGCCATTAAATCCATTGGCATTGGATTCCGAGGGGAAAAATAATGCGTGAGAAATCCAAAATTCTGTTGGTGGACGACGAACCAGGAATGCAGCGGTATATCAAAACGCTGCTCGAAATTGATGACCATCAGGTCGAGACCGCTTCCACCGGCGAGCAAGCCGTCGAGTTGTTGCAGAATGGCATGGAGCCGAACCTGGTGCTGCTCGACCTGCTGATGCCCGGCATCGACGGCCTGGAAACACTGGAAAAATTGCGCAAGCTGCAACCCACCCTTAAAGTTGTAATGCTTTCATGCGTCAACGACACCAAAAAGGTCGTGAACGCCATTCGCTTGGGCGCGGTCGATTACATTACCAAGCCGTTCCAGAAAGCCGAGCTCGACGCGGTTATCGATCAATGCCTGGGAACCAACCAGCAGAACTATTCCGGTGAAGTTGAAGACCTGGGTGACGAGACATTTTTCGTGGCGGCTTGTGCCAACATGCGCAAGTTGCGCTCGCAGGCCGCGCTGGTAGCCAACGTAGATATTCCGGTGCTCATGCTGGGTGAAAGTGGCACCGGCAAAGAAGTGATGGCGCGGCTGATTCACAAGCTTTCACCGCGCGCGCACCGTGTGTTCCTGAAGGTCAATTGCGCCGCCGTCCCCGCCGACCTGCTGGAAAGTGAATTGTTCGGATATGAAGCCGGCGCATTCACCGGCGCAACTCATGCCAAGCCAGGCAAATTCGAGCTCAGCAATAAAGGGACGATTCTGCTCGACGAGATCGGCGAGATGCCGCCTTCCCTGCAGGCCAAACTGTTGCACGTTTTGCAGGACCAGCAGTTCTCGCGTCTCGGCAGCCGGTCGGTAATTAAAGTCGATGTGCGAATTCTCGCCGCCACTAACATTAATATTCCGGAGGCGCTGGCCTCCAAACGTTTACGCGAAGACTTGTACTACCGTCTGAACGCGTTCACCCTGCAGATCCCGCCGTTGCGTGAACGCAAAGAAGAAATTCCGATCCTCCTTAAACATTTCATGACACAGTTGTCAGAGCAATATGCGCGGGCGCCATTGCCCTACTCTCCGGAAATGTTGCAAGCCTGCGCCAATTATTCGTGGCCGGGAAATCTGCGCGAGTTGGGCAATTTTGTAAAACGCTACCTTGTGCTGGGCGATGAAAAACTGGCGATCAATGAATTAAAACCGCGAACCGATGGAACCGGGGCAGAATTCGAGGCCGCTGCTCCCCGCAGTGGATCGGAATCTGGAGGTGGTCTGAAGTCCCTTGCGCGCACCGCAAAAGATGGAGCGGAAGCCGAAGCCATCGCCAAGGCCCTCGATGAGACCAACTGGAATCGCAAGCAAGCAGCGGCGTTGTTGCAGATCAGCTACAAAGCTCTGCTCTACAAGATTCGCCAGTACGGGATCGCGCGCGCAAAGAACGCCCACAGGGTCTCGGCAGGCGCATAAATAAAAATGCCTCTGGATGCAGACAGTTGCACGTTCTAATTTCGCTCGCCAAATCCGGGCACGTCCAAGGGTTCTTGGTTTTCCACGCTACTCACAAAATTAAACCCATTAAATCGTTTCGTTGGGATTAGAATCAGTTTTTCGGCGCATCTATGGAGCCTCTCAGGAAGATGTCTCTGCTTTACGCGCGTGGTCCGGAAAGCTCCGGCCTAAGCGACTTATCGCTGCGGCGGCGGCTGCCTCGAATTCTGGTAGTGGACGATAATCCCAACACCATGAATCTAATGCAAGATCTTCTGTCGGCTCGCGGATACGACGTGGTGGCAGTTCCGGATGCTGCGCAGGCCGAAGCGGAGATTTTCCAACGTCCTCCCGACTTGGTTCTTTCAGACGTCATTATGCCCGGGAAGTCGGGCTATGAGCTCTGCCGTGAGTTGAAGGAAAATCCGGCTACCCGTCTCATCCCATTCGTGCTCATCACCGGTCTAGCCGATCGCGAAGATCGAGTGCGCGGAATAGAAGCCGGCGCCGACGACTTTCTCAGTAAGCCGATATTTCCCGAAGAGCTCTTCGCGCGAGTGAAGTCGTTGCTGAAACTCAAGGAATTCACCGATGAATTGGAGACCGCCGAAAGCGTTCTCTGCACACTTGGCCTGAGCGTTGAAAGCCGCGATCCCTATACCGAAGGCCATTGTGAGCGACTGGCAGAAAATGCCAGCAACCTAGGACGGCATTTACGGCTGGACGAGGAAGAAGTTACAGCACTGCGCCGGGGCGGCTACCTGCATGATTTGGGCAAGATCGCGGTTCCCGACGAGATTTTAAAAAAGGGCGCCAACCTAAATTCGGAAGAATGGGCGATCATGCGCCGTCATCCGGTTACCGGCGAGAATATCTGCCGCCCGCTGAAGTCATTGCGGCTGGTACTGCCGATCATTCGCAGCCATCATGAGCACTTTGATGGCACCGGATATCCAGACAGGCTGGAAGGCGAGAATATTCCACTGCTGGCGCGAATTCTCCAGGTAGTTGACGTTTACGATGCCCTCACCACAACCCGCCCCTACAAGCCTGCCCTCACTCATGACCACGCCGCTGTTACCATGCAGGACGAAGCGCGCGCCGGCTTCTGGGATCCGCAGCTGGTTGATGAATTTTTCTCTATGCTCGAAAAGCAAAGACGCGTAGCTTAGTTCCACCCTGTCGCAATTTTTTTCCCTTCGCATGATACCTTTTATGGTCGCCCAGCCGTCACTCAGGACTGAGCCAACCTCGAATGTCCCAGTACAGCATCAT
>DATATW010000177.1:0-55964 GCA_036268595.1 Terriglobales bacterium | reverse complement strand
TGGTTTGGGCATTCCGCCTGGACTTATGACCAGAAAACCGGACAGTACTATTACCACTATTTTTATGTGCAGCAGCCAGACTTGAACTGGCGCAATCCCGAAGTGCGCAAAGCCATGTACGACGTGTTGCGCTTCTGGCTTGACAAAGGTGCGGCGGGATTTCGCATGGACGCAGTGTCGCGGCTGTTCGAAGACCCCAACCTGCACGATGACCCCATTCTTCCTGCCAAGAATGCTTTTGGCGATCCCAACATTCAACACAAGTACACCGACGATCTTCCCGAAGTGCATGATGTGCTGCGTGAAATTCGCGCGCTGGTCGACACTTATCCCGGCAACCCGGTGCTGATCAGCGAGGCCGACGAACCCACCATCCAGGACCTGGAAAAAATGTATGGGCCCAATAACAACGAGGTCCAGCTTCCGATGGATTTCAAGATTGCTGACTTAAACAAACTGTCAGCACCCGGGTTTCGCGAATTGCTGGACGAGATCGAATTTAATGACCATGACGGGCAGCCGTATTTCTTTTTCAACAATCACGACCAGGCACGCACCTGGGACCGCTATGGCGACGGCGTTCACAACGATCAGATCGCGAAGTTGATGGCCACGCTGCTTCTGACCACGCACGCCACGCCGCAAATGTATTACGGCGAAGAAATTGGAATGCGTACCACGGTTCCCACGCGGATTGAAGATGTGAGGGATCCCGTCGGGCGCACCGGTTGGCCGAAAGATAAAGGCCGCGACGGTGAGCGTACCCCGATGCAATGGGACAACTCGAAAGATGCAGGTTTCAGTAATGCTGCCAAAACCTGGTTGCCGGTGCCATCGAACGCTGCGCAATACAACGTTGCCACTGAACGCTATGACTCCAACTCGATTTTCAATTTTTATAAGCACCTCATCGCGCTTCGCCGGGAAATTTCAGCGCTTCGCGATGGATCTTATGTAGCGGTGAATCGCGAAGACCCGAACGTGCTGGCATACTTGCGGCTGGCAAAAAACGGCACTGATCCCGTGCTGGTGGCGCTCAACATGAGTGCGCAGCCGCAAACTGTCAATTTTGCATTGAAGGGCTTCGGTGTGGGTGGAAAGCAGCTGCACGTTCTGCTGGCCTCGCCGCAATCGGCGAATTCTGACTTGGGGATGACTGGAATAAAGCTGGAACCGTTTGGAGTACTGGTCGCGGCGGTGGAGTAGGTGGATCTACAGGTCAATCATAGGTTTTCTCTGCGATCTTTGCGTGAACTCGGCGAACTCTGCGGTTAAAGTCTTTTGTCGCGACCTCCATTAATAAAGTCAAGAGCTTTTAACCGCTGAGAACGCAGAGCACGAACCGGAGAGCGCAGAGAAAGATCGCATTCGGTTCAACTCTTATCTCCGCCAAGTTTTTTGGTGACGACAATGCCCGTGCTCTCTTTAACTGTAATTAGTTGATTGATCGCAACATCTTTAATCGTGTCTACCTGTCCGCTCGGCCAGCGAATCTCGAGCACATCAACTTTCTCCGCCTTACCCAAGCCGAAGTGAATTCGCAAATCGCTTTGCGAGAAGTAGCCGCCGCCGCTGCGGACTTCATCAATCTGCCGATGCGGCTTGCTCTCACCGGGAAAAGTCGCGGTGCAACTCACGCGAGCGCCAATTCCGCTGCGATTCGATTTCGTGCCGATCAGCTTTACCTTGATCCAATTATTCCCCGAGGTTGAATCGCAGCGCAGCAATTGCGGCAATCCATTGACCGTGTTCACCACCACGTCCAGATCGCCGTCGTTATCAAAGTCGCCGAACGCGCAGCCACGCGCGGCCACCGCCGCCGTAATTCCAGGCCCCGCAAGCTCGGTAACTTCCTCGAAGCGCCCGTTCCGCAAATTTCGATAGAGCAATTTGTGTTGCGCGTACCCGGCTTCGGTTTTTAACTGCTCGACCTCCGGATAAACGTGGCCATTGCAAATCAGAATGTCGGCCCAGCCGTCATTATCAAAATCAAAGAAGCCGCATCCCCAACCCAGATACTGGGTATGCGCGCCCAGACCAGCGGTGAAGGTGGTGTCTTCGAAATTCCCTCCCCCCAGATTGTGATACAGCGAAGGCGTATCGCCCGCGAAGTTCGTTTTAATAATGTCGAGATTGCCGTCCAAATCGTAATCCGCCGCCGAGACGCCCATTCCCGCTTGCGGTTTGCCGTCCGGGCTCAGCGCGCATCCGGCTTCGATCGCGACGTCTTCAAACTTGCCATCTTTTTTGTTGTGATAGAGCGCGCTGGGCGCGGAATCGTTCGCCACGTAGATGTCAGGCCAGCCGTCGTTATCGAAATCAGCGGTCAGAACCCCGAGCCCGTAAGTCCCATTCGCACCCAAAATCCCACTCGATTCCGACACATCGGCAAAAGTTCCGTCCCCGTTGTTATGAAACAGAATATTTTCCCCACCCTTTAAACCCGGCGGCCCGCATGCAACCATGATCCCTTTGTAGAGGCACGGCCCGGATTCAGGCACCGGCGCGGTCGCGAGATCGAGGTCGATGTAGTTAGCGACAAACAAATCCAGCTTGCCATCGCGATCATAATCGACGAATGCGCAGCCGGTGTTCCAGCGCTTGCCGTTTCCGCCAACGCCGGCTTTGTCGGTCACGTCGGTAAATGTGCCGTCGCCATTGTTGTGATACAAAACATTTTTGCCGAAGTAGCTGACAAACAGATCGTCGTGTCCGTCATTGTCGTAATCGCCGATGCAGACCCCTTGTCCCCAGCCGTGATGGACTAGGCCAGCCTTCACGGTAATGTCGCTGAAAGTTCCGTCGCGATTATTTTTGAAAAGATGCGACGTCGGCTCCTCGCCGGCAGGAAATCCCTCGAGCCGCCAGCCATTCACCAGAAAAATATCCAGCCAGCCATCGTTGTCGTAGTCGTAGAACGCGACTCCGCAACCGGTGGTTTCGAGCAGATATTTATTTTTATGCTCACCGCCGTAAATGGTTTTGGTATTAAGCCCGGCGGCGCGGCCTACGTCAACGAAGGTTACTCCGATGGTGGCTTCCGGCTTTGCCTGCGTTTGCGCCCACAACGGCGCTGGTCGCGCCAGGCCGAGAATGTCGCTCAAAGAGAGAACCAGCGCCGAGCCGCTGAGTGATTTGAGAAATGTCCGGCGCGAAGAAGACAAAAGAGAGAATACCTTCCCGGGTTTGGCGCTTGCTACAATCCGCCGCTACTTTTATAGTGAACGGCTTCCCGCTTTTCAAGTTTATGCGCGATCCATCAATGCAACAGGAGATTAGGTTTCAGCGGTCGCCGAAAATCTCATCGTTCGTCTTTATCCTACTCTTGGTCTGCTGTGTTCCGTGTTTCGCTCAGCCTCGCGATCTTGAACTATCCCGCACCGACCGGCCGTGGGAATTTTTCTCCGCCACTGGGGCCCGCGCCGCTCTGTTCGGCAATGAGAGCGGGAATATCGAAGCCTGGGTTTACCCGCTGAAAATCTTTCGCAACTTTCATTTGAATTTTCTTACTGAAGGGCACAGCCTGCCCGCTGAATCTCTGGTGCGCACTGTGAGCGTTCGGCCGGAATCGAGCACCATCATCTATGCCGGGGATACCTTCTCGATTAAAGAAACTCTTTTCGTTCCGGTCCACGAATCTGGGGCAGTGATCACATTCGAAGTTGAAACCGCGCATCCCTTAGAGATCGAAGCCGTCTTCGATCGCGATTTTCAACTGGAATGGCCGGCGGCTCTGGGTGGCACGTATATTGCTTGGGACGAAAATCTGCGCGCTTTCTACCTGGGCGAAGAGCAAAAAAAATATTCGGCGCTGGTGGGTTCGCCCAGCGCCGCCGTGACCGGCTTGGAATATCAGACGAACTATTCGGCGTCGCAGGAGAGCGCCATCCGGTTGGGCGCGATACAAAAAGGAAAAGAGACAAAAATTATTGCGATCGCGGCGTCTGTGAATGGCAGAGCCGAAGCCGAAAGCGCCTACAAGCATCTGCTCAGCGATTACGCCGCTCTTGAAAAAGACTCCGCGAAATACTACGACGACTACTTGGCGCGGACCGTCAGCGTTGAATTACCCGACGCGCAATTGCAGCAAGCCTACGATTGGGCGCGGGTCAGCGTAATTCAAGGATTGGTTACGAATCCGTATCTCGGCACTGGGCTAGTCGCCGGTTACCGCACTTCGGGGACTAGCCAGCGGCCGGGCTTCGCCTGGTTTTTCGGGCGTGATTCTTTCTGGACGGCGCAGGCCCTCGACGCCGAGGGTGATTTCGCGACCACG
This sequence comes from Terriglobales bacterium, assembly GCA_036268595.1. Classification (GTDB taxonomy): domain Bacteria; phylum Acidobacteriota; class Terriglobia; order Terriglobales; family Acidobacteriaceae; genus Gp1-AA145. The sequence continues at coordinate 51,688 of DATATW010000177.1, read as the reverse complement.
CGCACCGCGCTTGAATTCATTTCGAAATTCCAGCGCGCCGACGGAAAGATGCCGCACGAAATTTCCCAAGGGGCAAATTTCGTGAACTGGTTTACCGATTTCCCTTATGCCTATGCCTCCGCGGATGCGACCCCGCTCTACATCATCGCCGCCAATGATTACGTTACTGAAAGTGGTGACGCAGCATTCATCCGCGAAAAATGGGACAGCTTGTGGAAGGCCTACCAATTTCTTCGTTCGACGTACGATGCGCAGGGCTTGCCACAAAATTTCGGAATCGGACACGGTTGGGTCGAGGGCGGACCGCTGCTCCCGGTTAAGACTGAGCTCTACCAGAGTGGGCTCGGGGCGCAGGCGCTGTCGGCTCTTTCGAACCTTGCGCAGGTTGCCGGCAAAGATGATGTGAGCAAACAGCTCGCCGAAGATTTCGCACGCCAGAAGCAGCTGGTGAACCAGGCATTCTGGTCGCAGGAATCTGGAACTTACGCGTTCGCACTCGACAAAAATAATCAGAAAGTGATCGAGCCCAGCGTGCTGGCCACTGTGCCAATGTGGTTCGGACTTCTCGATGAACAAAAAGCTGAGTCGATGCTCAACCAACTCGCCGGCCCGGACCACGAAACCGATTGGGGCATGAGAATTATCTCTGATCGCGCCTCCCGCTATGACGCCGGCGGATACCATTACGGCTCCGTTTGGCCGCTATTCACCGGTTGGGCGTCAGTCGGCGAATACCGCTATCATCGGGCATTTCCCGCGTACTCGAATCTGCGCTCCAACGCATTACTCGCGCTCGACGGTTCGCCCGGCCACGTCACCGAGGTCCTCTCCGGGGACTACTATCAGCCGCTCTCGACCAGTTCTCCACACCAGATCTGGTCGGCAGCCATGGTTATTAGCCCGCTGCTGCGTGGATTGTTCGGACTGAAAACTGATGCGGCGCAACACAACGTTGTTCTCGCTCCGCACGTTCCCGCGGATTGGACGACGTTTGCGATCCACAACGTCCACGCTGGAAACGCTACTCTCGATTTCGCATACACCAAAACTCTCGATGCGATCAGCCTGTCGATCGACAGCAGCGCCGACGCGTCTCTTGAATTTTCGCCGGCATTAAGCCCGCGTGCCCGGATCGTCGCCGCGGAATTAAATGGCGGTCACGTAACGTTCCGAATTTCTAAAAATGAGGTCGACCAGCATGCCGTCATGCAAGTGAATATTCCCAAGGGCAAGAGCACTCTGCGCATTCGATCGCGAAATGACTTCGGAATCAGCTATGCCAGTTCATTGCCAGCGTTGGGCAGCAGAAGCGTTGGCCTACGTCTCATCGCTGATTCGTGGTCGGCGTCAGGCGACGCCGAGACACTCGAATTTGCCGGAGCAGGCGGGTCGCGTTATGAATTGGGAATATGGAATCCGGCCGAAGCTTCGTCAGTCGACGGTGCGATCATAAATAACGGAAAACTCGTGGTAAATATTCCCGCAAGTTCGCCCGATGCTTATCCCCACCAAAAAGTGGTGATTCATTTCGCCCGCTGAAGGCTGCCGGTCTTTCGCTCATTTCGGCGGGTGCGTCATCTCCATAGCCCAGATCGCGGCCGGCCGCATGTACATCGACGCGCGATAGTGCCCCGTTTTGTCCCAAGCTTCAGGAGTACGGAACCAATATCCCTCGGTCTCGTAGGTGGTGTGGTACACACCCCACGCGGTTTTGTAGGCTTCGTCTTTTAATCCCTCCGTCAACATGAGCGCGGCGGCACCGAAAGTGGTTCCGGTCCAGACCTCCTGCACTTGCTCGTTAGTGGTAACCAGAGCGCCGTCGGGCGCCATTCCGTTCACCGCGCCCAGATTTCCGTCTTCAAACTTCATGACGTTGAAGTCGTAAATTTTCTTCGAAGCTTTGACCTGCATGTCATGCGGCACTAGGTCGCCGAGTCCGGTTATATTGGCGTACCACTGCCCCGCAAGCTGATCGGCCTGAATGTCATCCCGATATTCACTTCCCGTGTCATAGCGAAAATATTCGCCGGTCCAAAGTTTGTCGATGTATGTCTTCTGACCCTTGGTGAACCAGTCGTGATACTTCGTTGCCGCAGCATTGTTACCCAAAGTCTTGCCGATTTCCTCCGCCGCACGAAGAGCCGCTAGCCATAACCCGCCGCTGTAGGCACTATCGCCCTCCACAATCCATTCGTCATAGGTTTGGTCGGGATAATTGTCGCCCTGTGGCAGCCCGTCGCCGATCCGATCGTACTGGCGAAGATGCTCCAGAGCCTCCTGTACCGCGGGCCAGGTATAGCGGAGGAATGCTGTGTCGGTCTTGCCGGTGAAAACATAATCCCGATAGACCATTAAAACGAACTTGCTGTTCAAATCTTTCCAGTCATTGGTGTTCTGCCAGCTGAATGCGTTCGGCAACTTGAATGGGTCTTCTTCCGGGACCCCGAGGTCGTGCGGGACCGCGCCTTTGGCTTTGCGCAGGCGCAGTTGCAGCGATTGTGTACGCTGCGACTTCCAAATCCAGATGTATTTGTCGGTAAGATCTTCCGGGACGGTGTCTGCAAATAACTTCAATTCGCGCTTGTCCAGATCCGGCCAAAATTTGATCAGAGGCATCGATCCGTAGAAACGCACGTCGAGCGTCCCATAGTAGGGATAATCGAAACACTCCATGAAGGCGAAGTCCTCTGGAGTTTTCGCCGTGGCTCCTACCGGTCTGCCCCAGAACGAGCCGCCATCGGTCAGGATATAAAGCTCGTTGAAAAGCTCCCCGCGATACCACAGCGGCTTGCTCTCATCATTCACGTACGGCGCTTGCCAGGCATCGATTTCATTGCTCCACAGCATGGCGTTCTGCAAGCCGTCTTTCGCAATCTTCCACGCGTTGGTCCCGGTCGTTCCGTAAAAATTGGTGTAATGCCGATACCATTTGCGCCCCGCGCCGAACTCCACCACCGGCATGTCCCAGGCGATGGTCATCGGGACCACCCGTTTTTCGCCCGGCTGCAAAGTAAAGCGCACCGCGATTGCCGCCGCCAAAGGCTCGCCGCTGCTGATCCAGGTCTGGTTGTCATTGGCCAGTCGGCCATCTTTCGAAAAGGATCCCCACACCTGGTCACCAGACTCCGGGGAAAACGTTGTCTGATAGGTGATATCAACCCCGGGAGACTGCACGGAAGCAATCGCCCACTGGCCGTCCCAATCATCTTCTGCGCTCTTGGGGCGCACCCGGTCGAACACGATTCCCTTTACATGGCCGCCCACGGCGCTCTCATCAACGAAGCGATTGTGATTTCCAGTGTTGATCGCACCGTTCATGTCATGACGGAAATCGCGGAACCACCCCTGCATGTTGGTCCACGAAAGCAAGATCGAAACCGTAACCGGCTTGTCGGTGGGGTTTTCCGCGTGCCAGCGATAGACCGCAACAGGATAGCTGCTCTCGCGGTAATTATTCGGCAGCACGGGAGAGAATTGTTCGAGCACCACATGGGCGGGAAACTTATCCCAGTTGTAGTCGTACCAGGACTTCGGATACAGAGCGTAGTAGTCGCCCGCTCCGACCGGGTAATCCCATTTCCACGATTTCAACTCGCCATTTTCGGGGTGTCCAGCGGTCAACACCTGGGCAACACTGTCACCGCCCTCGGACTTCTGATACATCGCAAACTGGTTTGCCCATACCGTTTGGTACTTATGAACGCCAGCCTTGATGTGCCAGCGCGCGAAGTCACCCCGATAGGTCCGCGAGAATGTGCCCGAACCGAATCCGCCGACGGGAGCGCCCTGCCAGTAGCCGTCGTCGATCATCTGCGCAGGATCGAGTGCGGGCTTGCGTCCACCGGCATTTTCCAGCGGTTGCCCAATGCCGCGCTTCCACGCCGCCTTCGGGATAGCATCGCCGGCAAACACCAACGGGTTGAAAGCGATCAGGCATAAAACCAATAGTCCTGCAGATATGAGGCGCGCTGAAATTTTCACCAGATCCTCCGACTAGAATCGTGCACGCGTACAAGAAAAACGATATTCTATATTCGAAAGCTCAGAATGCAAGTCCTACACGGGGAACCTGCAACAATTTCATCCAGTCACAGCAACTGGGGACGGATCCGGGCTTCGCATTAACTGGTACGCATCTGTGTCCTGAGTTGTTCCTCAGGCAACTATAATCGATCATTCATCGTGATCCGGATTATCCTGCTCCTGCTCATTCTTCCCGCCGGCGACCTCTGGGCTCAGCTGCCGAAGTTCAAAGATGTTTCTCGTGAAGTCGGCCTTACGCTTCCACACATTTCTACTCCGGACAAGCAATACATCGTTGAATCCATGAGCGGCGGCGTCGGGCTGATCGATTGCGACAATGACGGCAAGCTCGACATCATCGTTGCCAACGGGTCGACCATCGATCATTTCCGCCACGGCGGCGACCCAATGATCACGCTTTACCATCAGGACGCCGGCTTCAAGTTTTCCAACATCACTCAATCCGCGGGACTCACTCGCAAAGGCTGGGGCATGGGCGTCGCCGTCGCCGATTACGACAACGACGGCTTGCCCGACATTTATGTGACCGGATATGGCGGCAACGCGCTGTATCACAACCTGGGCAACTGCAAGTTCGAAGACGTAACGGACAAAGCGGGAATCGCAGGCGAGGGATTCAGCACCGGAGCGGCCTGGGCCGACTACGACCGCGACGGGCACGTCGATCTTTTCGTCTCGCGATACGTCCATTTCGACATCAACAAATTGCCAACCTTTGGCAGCGACGAAAAAACTTGCCGCTTCAAGGGAATCCGCGTGCAGTGCGGGCCCTGGGGAATGCAGGGCGAGAGCGATTTTTTATTTCACAATCGCGGCGACGGAACCTTCGAAGAAGTTTCGAGGAAAGCCGGAGTCGACGATCCCGACCACTATTACGGGCTTGGTGTCGAATGGGGTGACTACGACGACGACGGCTGGCCAGACCTGTACGTGGCCAATGATTCCGGCCCGAATTATCTTTACCACAACAAGCACGACGGCACGTTTGAAGATGTCAGCATGCTCGCCGGCGCCGCGGTCAGCAGTGATGGCCTGCAGCAAGGGTCGATGGGCGTAGATTGGGGCGACTATTTGCGTGACGGCCGCATGGGACTGTTTGTCACGAATTTCACCGAGCAGCCTGACACGCTGTATCGCAATTTGGGCAAGGGCGAATTCAGCGACGTCACTTGGCCGGCGAAGCTCGCGCAACCAACTTACATGAATGTGGGATGGGGAACGGGATTTGCCGATTTCTCAAACTCCGGCCTGCTGGATATTTTCATCGCCAATGGGCACGTCTATCCGCAAATGGACCAGATCGCCGGGGCTGCGCGCTACGCCGAACCAATGCAACTCTTCCGCAACCAGGGCGATGGAACGTTTGACGACATTTCGAACGTACTGGCAGAAATTCCTGCCGCTTCCCGCCGCGGCGCTGCATTCGGCGATCTGAACAACGACGGCAGCATCGACGTTGTGGTTCTCGATATGGACGGCCCGCCGCAGCTTCTGCTGAACGTAAGCGCGAACCACAACCATCGCGCGCTGTTCAAGCTGGTGGGAACGAAAAGCAACAAGATGGCGATTGGCGCCAAGGTCAGTGTGACCGCTGGCAAGATTACCCAGACCGCGGAAGTTCATGCTGGCGGAAGTTATTTATCAAGTAACGATCCCAGGGTTCACTTCGGGCTGGCCTCCGAAGGGACAATGTCTCAGGTGGAAATTCGCTGGCCGATGGGAGAAAAAGAAATTCTGAAAGATGTTCCCGCGGATTTTATCTACACGATCACCGAAGGCAAAGGCATAACCGACAAGCAGGCGCTACCAGCGGTGAAATAAAAAATCGTGTCATCCCGAACTCACATGCTGTAAGCGGGCGAGAGAAGGACCTTACGTCAGCAAGCATCATTCGTGCAGTCATGAGGAACTCGCGGACGGATTCACTCTCCCGCGTCGCGTCCTAAATCGCTGACGGGCGGGGACGCCCGTCACCCCACAACAGTTTTAGGAAGTAGCGCACGGGCTAACGCTCATCGCTCTGTGCAACCACGAACCAGGTGCCGCGCCGGCGGAGCTCCGCGGCAAAGAATTCCAACCGCGCTCTTATCCCGTCCAGCCGAACCAGCCGATGTGAGCCAACAGTTTCTTTAGCGATAACGCGGCCCAGTATCTGATCGCAGCGAATTTCGCCGTCGGTGTCGATGCCCGCGTCTCCGCGGGTGATGAAGCTTTCCCCACACTTGCGAATGATTCGGTGCGCCCTGAACACTGCGCCGATTCTGAGCAAAACGATGTCGCCGATCCTTAACATGCTGCTGGCTACCGGCTTGACGTGAACAATTTCTCCATCCTGGATGGTGGGCAGCATACTTCTGCCGATGGCCTGAAAGCGAAGCCCATAACCGCCGGCGATTAAATCGCTGGTGAGCAGATTGAATATCGATGACTCTGTATAGTCCTTTGTCATGAGCTGCAAGACTCGAGAACCGCTGCGATAGAGCTGCCGTCGGGGAGGAATTCGAATTCGTAGCACGGCGCAATCTCAAGCGCCCGATTTATGAAGTCGAGTGTGCGTCCCACGCCGCTTGGGCTGTGAAAAGGTGGAAAAGACCTGGCAAATATCTCTCCCACTGCACGAGATCGAGCTACCGGAGTAAATTTATTTTCTCTCCCATGCCTGAGGATGTGTATCCATTTGAGCTTTGCCCTGGCTGGAGATGCAAAGGCAGCTTCGCCGTGCCAGGGAGTTCCGTACATCCATAGCTCGCCATCGTGCAGCCGCAGAATAATGCGGTCGTCGCTTAGAATTTCCGGCTTCCGCAAAGATTCCCAAAGTTTCGCGGTAGTGCTTTTTCCCGCTCCAGAATGCCCCAGAAACAAATGCCCCCCGGTCTCCCGATCGATCACGCCGCAGCCGTGTACTTCGACCCCCAAGCCGTAAGAGGCCAGGTAATTGGTGATCAAAAGCTCATTGGCGGGATATTCAAATGGAGCGATCCTTCCGCAATGCTCGCGGGCAGCCCGGCTCAAAATAATCTCCGCATGCCGAAAACCATGCTCCACCCGCAGGCGCTTATAAGGACCATATCGAAAAACCGGACTGGTAAATTCGAATTCAAACTCAGCGCCATGATTGAAAAGACGCCAGGTCGCGCCTGATTCAAAATTGGTTTCTTTATCCCGTGAAATTATTTCGTCGACCCACGTGACCTCGAGATCTAGATCTATCTCGGTCCCATGGGGAAGCGGTTGCCGCCGGAACGGCTGCAGTTCCGGCCCGACATATACATCCGAAGAAGAATTTCCACGAACCTGCAAACACACGCCGCCAATATCGAACCACTGAAGAAATGTGGAAGCAGATTGAAGCGGGCCTATTTGTGGCAATGTCGCCAGCACGTGTGATCCTTAGAAATCCGCAACCACATTGTGTCAGTTGTCCGCGACGTGGTGACGTCAGCTGAACTGACGCGCCGAACGTTCCCGCATAATTACGAGAACACCTTTTAATGGATCTGACCGCACCCACTGCCACAGCCCTGACTCGCCGCCGGATTATTCAAAATCGGCAAAAGATCCTGCGGTGCCGTCCAATCCCTCGGGTCTACTTCGGAGGCGGCAATCCTGCGCGCTGATTCCACTACCTCTGCATGCCGCTCTCCGCCTGCGCAAAATTCGCAATTTCCATGCTCGGGCACTTCGAAACCCGCGGCCATGGCGCGCAGGTGTGCCACCTCGCACAAGAAGGACACCGGGGATTCAGCGTCTCCGTTTTCCAATTCGCCATTGGCTGGGCACATCCCGCAAGCGCTTCGAATCCGGCAGTTGCTACATTTCGAAATCTGCCGCGCCTTGCGTTGGCGCACTTTAAGCAGAAACTGCTCCCATCCTTCACGAACACTGCCGTGGCGAACGTTATAGCTGTCACGGTGAGAAAGTACGCAAATGCTCATATCACCGGTGGGATCGATAGCAAATGCGGTGACACCGCCGCCGCAGGAGTAGACGGTGTTAACTGGCGTTGGCGGAGATGCCAGTTCTTTGCCGATGCTTCTACGATGCTCTGCTGCGATCTTGGGCCAGTGCAGCTCCAGCGCAACCACTTCTTCGGGCGCTAGTCGCACGGCCAGTGGTGCGGACGAACAGTCAATTCGGGGGTTGATCATCCCATCAAACTTGAACTCCACGCCCAGTTCCTGCTCTGCGAACGCCTTCATTCCCGCCACCTCATGCCGGTTAATTGAGGTCGCGACGGTTTTTAGCTTTAGTGGCAATCCTCGATCCAGCAACAGGCGGACGCCTCGCATGCAGCGGTCAAAACTTCCGGGCAGTTGGGTAAGTTTCTCGTAGGTTTCGCGAGTGCGCCCATAGAGCGTGATCTCAATTTCGAAGGGAGGAAATTGCAGCAGATAATCCGCGATCTTTTCATTGATCAGAATTCCATTCGTGAACAACGTAATCAGGAATCCCTTGCGGTTTGCGAAGGAGTAGATCTCCAGAAAATCTTTGCGGGCAAAGATTTCACCGCCGGTGAAAAGAAGCCAAACCACTCCCATATCGGCGAGTTCGGTCAGAATCGAGAAATATTCTTCCTTGGTGAGTTCCCGGCTGCGCGCAGCCAGATCGCCCATGGCTAAATTGTTGTAACAGTGCTGGCAATCCAATGGGCATCGCCGGGTGACTTCCAGAGAAACTTCCAGCGGGGCGCGCTCGTTCTTTATGTGTTGGTGCAGCGCAAGGCTGAATTCGCCGTAAGTGGCTGAGTTCATAATTAGGCGGCGACTCCAACCTCCATAACCAAACCGACCGACTCCATCTCAGCCAGAAAAACTTTTACGTCGTACGCAATACGTTCGCTTTCGGCTTCGAACTCCTCAGCAACCATTTGATCAATTTCTTCCAGAGATCGAGGACAGGAAATCGCCTCCCAGATCGCGCTTGCCACCGGATTTAAGCTGTAAATCGAGGCTAAATCGCCGACACCTTTGCTGATTGGGACGATCAGTACCTCCCCGGCAATTACCCGGGAAACAACTGTGTCCGAGCGGACATACAGCTCCATTTGTTCTCCCCGCGACGAGGCAGACAGTCTCAATCTGATTCTGAGACTTTCACTCACCTTAGCAGAGGAGCATCTGCCTGCTATTGCTTAACTGTGTTCTGTTCGTCTAGTACATTTGAGTGGCTGGGCGCCGCCGTGTTTGGCTGCTTAGCTATACTGCGATGGTGCGATCCGCCTGTGCTCTAGCGATCACGTTAGTCTGCAGTTGCGGTCTGCTCGGCGCTGATCGAGCTTCTGTTCCGGTTTTCCGTTGGACTGCCGGCGCTCCGAACTGCAGCGTTCGTCGGGGAGACGATGGCCTCATCTATTACGGAATATCTTCCGCCGGCTTTGACATTACTCTATCGGTGGATCCGAAAGAGCTAGAGAAAATCCCCCACCGCGCCACTCCGATGCTGGGGGTCCTGCTGAGCTTTACCCGCAAAGGTACAGGCAACTTTGAGATTCGCCAGCGGCGCATTTCTCTCGAATTTCTGAACCATCGCCAGGTGGTGAAGACTTCGCTGGATCCCGACGAAATAGTGCAGCATTTGCAGGAGGATGTGGATGCGCTGACAGACCAGGTCGAGCGCCACGAAATCCGCAAACACCCGGAACAGCGGGCCCAGAAAGAAACGGAACTGCAGGCCCGGCTGAAGGACTACACCGAAATGATTGATTTTGTCAGCACACAATCGCTGCATCACGTGGTGCTGAATTCTGGCGACTCATCCATCAAGGGCTGGGTATTCTTTAGCGTAAAAGACCGCTGGATTGGGCCCTGGCATAAGCCCGAGCAATTCATCCTACGAGTTCCTGCCGGGGACCAAATCCTGGAATTCCCCTTTTCGCTGCCTCCTAAAAATAACGAGGTTGAGCTTCGTAAAAGACCCCAGGCAGAGAACTAATAGAGGCTTTTCCGCAAGCATTTTCGAGAAAGGTTACCAAGTAACGCCGGTTACAGGCCGGCTTGGTTACTGATGTAATCGTCATTCGCCTGATTCCGTGCTGACTGCACGCACCTGAAATCTTAAGATTCAGTTACGTGTGAGCACCCTTCACCAAAGCCTGGGTCGATATCTCATCGAAGCCGAAATTGGTCGCGGCGCCATGGGCGTGGTGTATCGCGCCTATGACCCCCAGATCGGACGTCAGGTCGCGATTAAGACGATTTCGTTAACCGGTCAGGAGTTCGCCGACGAGCAGGAATATCGCGCCCGATTCTTACGGGAAGTTCGCGCCGCCGGACGCCTTTCACATCCCGGAGTGGTGACTATCTTCGACGCAGGCCAGGATTCAGAAACTCAGGAACCTTACCTGGTGATGGAGTACGTAAGCGGCGAGCCACTGAGCAGGGTTTTGGCACGCCAGCGCAAGTTGGAATTGCGAGTTGCGCTTCAGTACGCGCAAGAGATTGCCGAAGCACTTGACTATGCGCACACCCAGGGCGTGGTGCATCGCGACATCAAGCCGGCGAATATTCTCATCACCGAAGATGGTCATGCCAAGATTGCCGATTTCGGAGTGGCATGGCTTCGCCAGGAAATCACGCAAGTCGGAGAAGTTGTCGGTAGTCCGGCTTACATGGCGCCGGAGCAGATGAACGGAAAACAGGGCGATGCCCGCTCTGATCTTTTCTCGCTCGGAGTTGTGCTGTACAGCATGATCACCGGCTTCCGGCCATTCCAGGGAAACAGCGCCAAGACGGTCGTGTTTAAAGTCATGAACATCGATCCGGTGCCGGTCACCAGTTTTCAGAGTGACGTATCGCCGCAGCTGGATGCGATTGTTTCCCGCGCCATCGCAAAAGATCCCGACGAGCGCTTTTCGAGTGGCGCAGCACTGGCGTCGGCCATCGAGGAATTTCGCCAATCGCGGTACTCCGTCTCTGATACGGCATCATTTATTTCTACATCGCTGCATTCCGATGAACCAGGCGCAACAAAAAAGAAGACTGCGCCCGCCATAAAAGCGCTGATCGCAGCGATTCTACTGTTCATCTCGGCGGGCATGCTATTTGGGTGGCGGATGCTGAAGGTGCGTGATGTGCCATTGCCGGCCGATGTCATTTCAGAATTGCGATTGCATCCCATTCAGGCCGGACCTCTGGTGGCAGCAAAAACAGAAATAAAAGCGGCTTTGGAAAAGGTGGTTCCGCGAAAGACCCGAGTACGCGTGAAAGTCGTCAGAGTATCGGCGGAACATCGGCAGGCGGCTCCAGCCCTAACAGCGAAGATACAACTCGAAATTCAACACCACTTCAACAATGCAAAAGCTTCACTCTGGCTGGATGACAAGCTGATCCTCGACGAGAATTTGCGTGGCGGGAATCAAAGAAATCTGTTGCTGCGGCCGCTTGAAATAAACCAGGTAACCAACTTTCAGTTCCCCGCAGGTAAGCACTCGCTCCAGATCCGGGTTCTCTCTGCTAAAAATAATTACGATCAGATTGAGACCTTAGACGTTGATCTGGCAGCCGGTTCCGAGCGCGTCCTCTATGTGAATTGCAGCAAACATAAAATGCTAGTGATGCTGCAATAAAAAAGCAGCCCTGAGGGGCTGCTTTTCGCTGCACGTTGGACAGGGCTAGAACCGGATTTGCGGCCCAAAAGTTACCCGCAAATTATTATAGGTTCCATTGTTCAGATAAACCTCGTCTCCAGCTTCAAGGCGCAGGCCGAACGGGCCCCAGAAACCTTCAACTCCAGCTCCCGGATACATTGCGAAATGCGTACCACCGCCGCCGACGCCGGTAATTGCATTGCCAACCGTACCCGGTGTAACCGCTGCTCCGGTTGTGGTGAAGTTAATGAAACCGACTTTGCCGGTTACAAAAAACTTGAAGGGTCCGGGAGTTTCAAACTTCGGACCGAACAATCCGGTTAACGGCCGCAAGCGAGTGGTTGCGAAATTGGTGCTGCCTCCCACGCAGTTGCTGCAAACATAGGTGTAGTTCCGCTCGAAGTCATAATTCATTTCGCCCTCAAGCGAAATATGGTGGCTCACATTAAATCCGGCGCGGGCTCCGAAGCCCACGAAGTTCGTGGTATATGATCCCGGCGTAAAGCGGAAATAGTCCGCGAAAATTCCCACGCTGCCGTGGTTATAGTCTCCCCCGCCTTCCTGCGCCGCGAGCCACGAAGGAGCTGCGATCAGCAGCCCTAACATCGCCAACCACATGATCTTTTTCATTGTTACCTTCTCCTTGTGAAAAATAATTATTATTTCTGCTCGCACCTCTCCCCAGCTTCCGAACAGGGCAGCAGGTCGGGAAGTTGGATGCAGCCCTCCCATTGCCGGTTGGGTTTTTCGGCTACTGCGTTACCCTAGGTGTTTTCGGGTACGCAAACTAAGGCAAGAACATAACAACCGAATCGCAGCTCTACTCAAAACACGCCGCGCAATTTCACCTGCGATTGGGGATAAAAGTCAGCGGTGCGAAATACCGGCATCTCTGATATCTTCCAGCAGACGGAATCGCGAATGGGACCAATCGTCGACGCCCTGCCACAACATAGCGACACCAGCTTCTTCGGACATCCCCGTGGACTAGCCACACTTTTCTTCACCGAAATGTGGGAGCGTTACAGCTACTACGGAACCCGCGCGCTGCTCATCCTTTATATGACTGCGGGATTGCAAACTGGCGGCCTCGGTTTCTCGGTCATGAAATCGGGCGCGATCTATGGCTTTTACACTTCGATGGTTTACCTGCTGAGCCTGCCGGGTGGATGGGTCGCCGATCGGTTGATCGGGCAGCAGAGAGCGGTGCTGTTCGGAGGCATCTTGATTGCCGCCGGAAATTTCTGCCTGGCCTCGCCTACGCGGCTCGCATTTTACGGAGGCCTGGCCCTCCTGATTTTCGGAACCGGTCTGTTGAAGCCAAACGTCAGTACGATCGTCGGACAGCTTTACGGCCGCGACGACAATCGCCGGGATGCGGGCTTTTCGATCTTCTACATGGGCATCAACCTGGGAGCGTTTTCGCCGTTGATCGTGGGCTGGGTAGGCGAAAAGGTAAATTGGCGACTGGGTTTCGCAACCTCGGCGATCGGCATGTTGGTCGGAGTCGCGCAATACCTCATCACGAAAAAATATCTTGGCGAAGCCGGCCGCTATCCCACTCGATCCGGAAATATCGAAAAAGATCGTGGCTACAAACGCAACGCCGGGTTCATCAGCGGCGCAGTCGTATTCGCTGTTGTTGTGCTGGGCGCCTTGAATTCCAGAGGCACGATTCACATTTCGGCCGAAGCAGTGTCTGATGGCCTTGGCTGGTTTTTGCTTGCCACATCACTTGCGGTATTCGCATGGATGATCCTGGGCAAGGGATGGTCTACGCAAGAGCGCAAGCGTGCGGCTGCAATTCTGGTGCTATTCATCGCATCCTGTGTTTTTTGGGGAGCATATGAGCAGGCCGGTTCTTCGCTCAACCTGTTCGCCGAACGCAACACGAACCGCCACGTTCTGGGCTACGAATTTCCCGCCAGTTGGTTTCAATGGGTGCAGCCGTTATTCGTTCTAATGCTGGCGCCGCTGTTCGCATGGCTGTGGGTAAGGTTGGGCAAACGAGAACCGTCGAGCCCTTCAAAATTTTCGGTGGGTCTACTTTTCGTAGGACTAAGTTTTCTGGTGCTGGTTCCGGCCGCTTCGCACATGGGAGTATCGCCGAACTGGTTGAATTTTTCATACTTCCTCAGCGTGGTCGGGGAAATGTGTCTCAGTCCCGTGGGCCTCAGCGCAATGACCAAGCTTGCGCCTGCGCGTGCCGCGGGTTTTGTTATGGGGGTGTGGTTTCTTTCACTCAGTATTGGAGATTGGCTCGCTGGTCGCGCCGGTTCTCTCTTCGAATCTGTGCCTCTACCAAAGTTGTTCGGCATCAGCGGAATTGTCCCGCTGCTCGCGGCAGTGGTCCTGGTTTTACTGATCAAGCCGACCAAACGGCTGATGTCAGGAATTACATAGCGCGGGCTGAGACTGCCGAACCGAATTCATATCTTCAACCGAAGGACCGGAAGTCTTGCCAAAATTGCGTCCACGGTTTGCGCGGTGAACCGCACACAAAAATGTCAGGATGGTACTGGCTTTCTTCATTCTTTACGACCGCAGAATTGCCGTTGTGTCCGGCGAGCCTGCAACCAATAAAGTTCTCATTCACATCGTCTCGCGACAGCCCGATCACAATTAAGGTCGACGGCGGTGGAAGCGGATAACCGCGCAGCCATGCCGAGTTTGTGCCGCTAATCGGGAGCGGCAAGTGATATGCAGCACCCAGCATTTCGATCGCGCCCTGTTCGCCGTAATTCCCTACCAGGATTCCCGGATGCTCGCGCTGTTCTGCCGGCAGCGAATCGCGAATGCCTGCCACCGTCTTCACTAGATCATTCCAGCCAATCTCTTCACGCAAATCACCATTGTGGTTGAGCGCAAATTTTTTGAGCGGCCCCGACGATGCTAACGGCACGACCAGGGCGGCGGCATACAACCCGCACGCAGCGAGACCGGCGAAGAAAGCGATTTCTAGCGCGCGGCGTGGGCGTCGTGAGAGGGTCTCGATCCATCGCTCACTGGCGCTTGCACCCATGGCAATCAGCATCGGATAAGCGCCGGCAAGGTAATAGCCGCGTCCTTTCGCGAACAGGAAAAGCGCCAGTGGGACTAGGTACATAAAACCCAACAACCGATAACGGCGGTCGCGCAGGAAATCAACCAGACCCCATATCCACAGTGGCGCAGCAACTAAATTCGCGCAGATCAAAAACTGGTCCGGCAAGAAACTAGCCGCTCGTCCTTCGCCTACATCGCGAGCATGAATATGCTGAAGGAAGTGGTAAGAAATAAAATCGTGGCGCGATAACCAAATTAAATTTGGCAAAAAGATTAGAACCGCCAGAGCCGACCCGCCCCAGAACCAGCCACTGGCAAAGAACCGCCGCGTTTGAGTAATGACCATGCCAGCCAGAATTCCCGCGACAAAAAAGACGATCGCATATTTCGTCATTAATCCCACGCCGACAGCTGCTCCAATTGCGAGCCACCAGCGGGGGTTCTCACTCTTCAGCAGCCGCACCACAAAATACGCAATCAGCACCCACCAGAGATAGTCGAAGCTGGAGTATTGAAATTCTGTCCCCTCAAAAAGGGGTAGCGGCGAAAGCGCAACCGCCAGAGCCGCCGTGATTTGGGCCAGCCGGCCACCGCCAAGTTCAGCCGCCATCAGGCCGGTCAGCAGAATTGCTGCCGACTGCGCGATCACAGAAAAAAGCCTGAGTCCGACCAGCGAAAGACCAAATACATCAAGAGCGGCTCTCTCCACCACAGGTGTAAATGGGGGATATGCCACGAATCCCCAATCCAAATGGCGGGCATCGCTCAGGAATTGAAGCTCATCGCGATGGAAGCCATACCTTGAATTGGTGAGTAAATGGACCATGCCCACCGCTACGGCGATGAAGAGCAGCCATAGGGTCTCAGTTCGCTTAAGCGCAGCGGTCTGCTGAGTAGCGTTGTCTATGGCGCCTTTTGTCATCAGCTAATCCTATGCAACTTTCGGTCGAGCAATTAAGTCCAATGATCTGCTCCTGGCAGAGGATTCTACGCGCTCTTAACTACAGCTCTGGGCGAGATCGGATTGGCATTACAGACAAGAAGACTGAACCTCCAAGCCGGGGGTCAGGAACCTGCTGCCTGGTCGTTTGGTTGGCGCAGTTAGCCAACCTCGGGTACCCTTTAGGCTACGGCCCAGGGTAACTTTGGCCCAGGCTGGAACGCCGCAAGCAGTACAACGAAAAGAACTTTATGCCGCATCACACCTACTGCGGCCGGAAAAGGCAACTTGACGGACGCGAAGCGACCACAGCGCAACAAGATCTCTGAGGCAGAGGCGATCGAGCGGGCCAAGCAAGGCGACGCAAGAGCCTTTGAATTCCTGTATGACTTGCACAAGCGCCGGGTTTACTCGCTGTGTTTGCGAATGACTGGCAATACTGCGTCGGCCGAGGACCTGACGCAGGAAGCGTTTCTTCAGTTATTTCGCAAGATAGGAACGTTTCGCGGGGAGTCGGCTTTCTCCACTTGGCTGCATCGAATGGCGGTAAACGTCGTCCTGATGCAGTTACGCAAGAAGAACCTGCCGGTGGTTCCGATCGACGAGACTACCGAAGGGGACGAAGAGGGAACGATCCGGAAGGAATTGGGCGCTCCGGATGAGCGGCTGGCCGGGTCGATCGATCGCTTGCATATAAAAAGAGCGGTTGACGAGTTACCTCCGGGCTATCGTACGATCTTTGTACTGCATGACGTAGAGGGCTACGAGCATAATGAAATCGCCGCCATGATCGGCTGCTCGATAGGCAATAGCAAGTCGCAGCTGCATAAGGCACGCATCAAACTAAGAGATCTCCTTCGGGCAAGCAGAGCTGAAAAAGCCGGGAGACGGTGAATGGCTACGGGTGCAAAGTTTGGGGAGAGGTTGTAATGAACTGCCTACAATTTGAAAACCACCTGTCGGACTACCTGGAAGGCGTTGCCACTTCCGACCAGCAGGCGCATTTGAATTCGTGCTCGGCATGTTCTGGCTTGCTGGCGGACCTCAATCTGATATCAGCAGAAGCAACGTCTCTCCGCGAATCTTACGAACCCAGCCCCCGAGTCTGGCATTCTCTCGAGTCTCAGTTGCGCCGGGAGGGCCTGATTCGGCAAGCTTCGCGCCCTTTGCTGCCTGAGTTCTTCCGCCGTTGGCGGACGGCGTGGCTGGTTCCAGTCGCGGCCTTATTGCTGGTTGCCGCCGGAATCAAACTCTATCAACCGGCAAGAATCGGCGATAACCAGCCGGTTGCGAAACAACAGCCTTTGGCTACTCCCGTCATGCCCGCAGTCTCAGCTGAAGACAGAGATATTATGACCACGGTAGCATCGCGGCCGCCCGCGCAAGTAGCCGCTTACCGCAACGATCTGGCGCAGGCCAACGCATTTATTCGCGACGCCCAGGAAGCAGTTAAAAGTGACCCAAACGATATTTATTCGCAGCAACTGCTGATCAATGCTTACGAGCAAAAGCAGATGGTGTATCGTCTGGCTGTAGACCAGAACAATGAAGAAGAGCAGTAGTGGGGAGACGACGATGTTCTCGGGTAAATGCGCCGCCGCAACAATCGCCACCGTACTGACGCTCGTCGGGGTTTCGCTGTGTGCCGATACGGTCCGCAAGGACTTACATTTCAAAGTCGGCAAGCATCCCACTATTTCGATCAACAACCCATATGGGCCAGTCATTGTCCGGGCTGGAGCGCCGCATCAGGTGACCATCACCGCCATCCTGCACTCGGATAAAGTCGAATTAGACCAAAGCAAAAGCCGTAACCGGGTCGATGTTATTTCCCACCTTCTTCCTGGGGCTGATCTGAACACTGGAATCGTGGAATACGAAGTCCTGGTCCCGCCGGACGCGAATCTTACTCTCCACTCAGACAATGGGAAGGTGCACGCAGAAAAATTGCACGGCGACGTCACCGTGGCCGGCAACGTTGGGGCCATTGAAGTAATCGATTGCGCCGGCGGCCATATTCACGTGAGGACGCTCAATGGAGCGGTAAGCCTTAACAATGTGCACGGCGACGTTGAAATTATGTCGGTTGGCGGCGACGTCGTGATGACTGGAGTTACCGGCGCCCAGGTGGCAGTAAATTCCAACAGCGGCAGGATTGAGTATGAGGGCGACTTCGGCGGCGAAGGCGAATATGCCTTCACCAGCCACACCGGCAACATTGAAGCGGTTGCGCCCGCTTATGCGTCCATCGACGTGCTGGCTCGCTCGACCAATGGCATCGTGCAAAGCGATTTCTCGCTCGATCCCAAGCACGCGCCGTTTCTGGTCCGCGGGGCGAACTCGCTTTCCGGCACGCTTGGCAAAGCAGCTTCCTCCGTCAAGCTGTTTTCTTTCAGTGGTAAAATCCGACTTAAGAAGCGCCAGAATTAATCCCGCTTTCCAGGCAGGCTGATTTGCCGCAAAGGACGGATGGAACTTCTTCCCACCCGACGCATCTCCCGCATCGGATCCCCGCCGCACTGTCGCTGGTTGGCTTCATGGGTGCCGGCAAGACCACGATAGGACAGGCCTTAGCCGCCAAACTGGGCTGGCGCTTCCTGGATCTCGACGACCTGATCGAGACGCGCGAGCGCCGGACGGTTGCCGATATTTTCCAGCAAAGCGGCGAAAACGCCTTTCGCGATCTCGAACGACAACTTCTACGAGAAACCATTGCGGCTCCTACCATCGCCCGGACAGTACTTTCGTTAGGTGGGGGAGCATTCATCGACAATACAAACCAGTCCCTTCTGCGCGAAAATGAAGTTCCGGCGGTGTTTCTGGATGCGCCGGCAGAAGAGTTGTTTCGCCGTTGCCAGCAACCTGGTGTAGACCGGCCGTTGCTGCGCGACCACGGGGGCTTTTGTGAACTCTATGAGCGGCGCAGGCCCGCATACCTGAATGCCGCCCTCAGCGTTCAGACCGCGGGACGGGAAATCGCCTCGATCGTCGATGAAATCATCACCCGGCTTGGGCTGGGTGAGTAACCAGGAGTCCCCAGTGAAGTTCTATTCGTCGCTCTCGTCCTGCATAGTTGTTCTCGCGCTGTTTGGTATGCACATCACGGCGCCGCCCGCATCGGCGAAAGAAAACGATGCTCCCAGAATTGTGGATTCCGGCACATTCGGAGTTTTCGAAGGCGCTCATCGCGTGGCTACCGAAACTTTTTCCATTAAGCAGGATGCCAGCGGCAGCATCATCTCCTCCGAGTTCAAGGCTGAAAAGGGCGAGCAAAAGGCCGTACAGTCTTCCGAACTCGATTTGACGGGGTCAGTGAACCTCCGCCACTACGAATGGAAAGAGCTGGTCCCGGACAAATTGCAAGCTACCGTCGACCCCAACGATACATTCCTGATTGAGCGCTTTTCTACCGGTCCAGACGGAAAGCTGCAGGACCAGAATTTTCTTCTCCCGGCTTCTACCTCCATCATGGATGATTACTTTTTCGTGCAGCGCGAGGTGCTGGCCTGGAAATATCTGGCTACGGTCTGCAAGCAGCAGAAAACCGGCCTGGGTTGCCCTCCCAATCAGAAAGCGCAATTCGGAACCCTGAATCCGCATGCTCGCAGTTCTATGCTGGTCAGCATTGAGTTCACCGGCAAAGATAAGATCATGGTCCGCGGCTCGGAACGTGATCTGAGCCGATTCATGCTCAGGTCCGAGACCGGCGATTGGGCGATGTGGCTGGACGATAGCTTTAAAATCGTGCGCCTGCTGGGCGATAACGGCATCGAAGTGGTGCGCGATTAGTCGTGCGGGATGCAGCCTTGGACTGCAAGTTGGTCGGCTCTGCGGTATGTTTAAAGTGATCGCCCGGCGCAAAGGAACAGAGTTCTCATGGCACTCATCGATGGCCGCACCACTCGCGTGCTATTTACGGTGTTGCTGTTCGCCCTGGGCCTCGGCTTTCTCTACGTAGCCCGTCGGACCCTGATAGCATTCCTGTTCGCAGTCTTCTTTGCATACCTCGTCGACCCTGCAGTTTCGCGGGTCCAGCGCTGGACAAAAAGTCGCGGCATCGCCATCGCCGTAATCTACGCTCTCATCGTGATCTTTCTGGCAACGTTTTTCTTCTTCGTCGGCCCCAACATCGGTCGTGAAACCCAGAAGCTTTCGGAATCCCTGCCCTCCCTGCTCGAAAAAGTCAGTAGTGGGCAGATCGCGGAAGAGATCGGCGTCGAGCACCATCTGAGCGCCACCACCAGCCGGCAAATGAGCACCTTTCTTGCCTCTCATCGCGATGATCTGCTGCACCTCGCTCAAAAGGTCGGATTGCGCGTGGCCGAACTGGCCCAAGATTCCTGGCTTTTGGTTCTGGTTCCCATTCTGGCGGCATTTTTCCTGAAAGACGCGCAGGGCTTCAGCCAGTTGGCTTTGTCAGTAGTCCACACCAAGCCCCAACGAGAATTCATGCAGGGCGTTATCAGTGATATGAACCAGATGCTGGCGGATTTTATCCGCGCCCAGCTCACGCTCGCAGCCCTTACGTGGGTGGCCTATGCTTCCGTGCTCGGAACCATGCAAGTTCCCTACGCCTTGATGCTGGGCACGGCCGGTGGAATCCTTGAATTCATCCCGGTTGTAGGCCCGCTGGTCGCCGCGGCCTTGATTCTCAGCGTCGCGCTTCTGACGGGTTACTCGCACTGGCTCATCGTGCTCATATTCCTGATCGGGTGGCGAATGATTCAGGATTACGTAGTCAGCCCTCGGGTTATGGGCAGGAGCATGGAACTGCATCCGCTGGCGGCGATATTCGGAGTTCTGGCCGGCGGAGAAATTGCCGGGGTGCTGGGAGTTTATCTTTCCATTCCAGTTATGGCCAGCCTGCGGATCGTCTGGCGACGCTGGCGTATGTATGCGGAACGGCGGCGCTTTGGTCCGCTGAATGAATACTCTTTTATGGGCGAGCCTGCGCCGCGGAAGTAAAAATTGGCGAAGCCGCTAAGCCGGTCGCTGATGAACCGACTCGTCGCCAGCTTCCTTAGCTCGCTCGGCTAAATCCCACGAAATTAATTTATTCAGGTCGTAGCTGTAAGGCCCGTAAGCGCAGAACGACTTCTCATCAAACAGCCGTTTGATCCCGCAGCCGAGACAAACCTGGTAGGAATGTTCCTGGTACCGCACAGGCCAGCTCATTTTGCGATGCCAGCAACCGCGCAATACCAAAACTGCAGCGCCAGCCACTCCGGTTGCCATTAATCCTAGGGGAACTTTCCAGCGGGACTTCTTTTCGTGGGCCATTGGAACCTGCGGACAACATTCTAACAGCGGATGCCTGTGGATGATTACTAAAGAACAACACGAGGGTCGCCATTGGTACTATAGAGAGATATTGCGGTTGCGGCCCGACCGCTGTAACTTATTGGTAGGAATAGCCAGCCGCCGCTGAGTTCGGGTCCAGCCGACTCAAACACGAAACATGGCAGTCACGAGGTGCGTTCAACTTAAAAATGAGTGCAACTCCTAATAATGCTGGATCGGAATGGGTGCCTTTAGCGCCGCCTTCGCTCGAAGCCGGAAATCCCGCTCGCGGACAAGATGCCCTCCAGGTGCTTCTGGCATTTGCCTGTATTCACGAACAAACCGCTAAACGGCGGTCGTCCGGACTAAGCACGGAAAGTCCTGACGATGAGTACTTTGGCCTCGACGAAGTGCTGCGTCTGGTGGCAATGCGTGCCATCTCCATCACCGGAGCCAACGGCGTTGCCATTGCCCTCGTAAAAGGAAGCGCGATCATTTGCCGGGCGTCAGCCGGAAAGATAGCGCCCGACCCCGGTATTCGCCTCGATCCCAATTCCGGATTTTCCGGCGCTTGCCTGCGTAATGGCGAGACCGTGCGCTGCGATGATTCTGACAATGATCCTCGGGTCAACGCTCAGGCTTGCCGCTCTCTCGGCGCCCGCTCCATGGTCGCCGTACCGCTTACCGCCAAGGGACGAGTGGTAGGCCTCATCGAAGCCTTTTCGTCCAAGACCCATGGTTTCAGCGAGGCGGACGTTAAGAGCCTCAATCTTCTAGGCGAATTAATTCTGGCCGCGATCCATCCGGAAGAAGAGGATCGGCTGGCGCAGCTGGCTGAAAAGATTCTGCCGCAGCCGCCCGCGCCGGTATCGCCGCCCGATGGCCCGGAGAAGATCACAATCGCGCCGTTCACCAGGGTCGCGGATATGACGATTGCTGCGGCTCAGCCCGCAGCGAAAGCCGAGGCGGCTTCTACGACGGCCGCGTCGATCCCGGCGGAGAGGACGGCTATCGGGACAGCGGCTCCGACACTGGTCACGGCGGCCGCGGCCGTAGAGCTTCCCGCGATTAATATTCATCCAGAAGAGCAAAAGCGTCCGGCCCAGACCTCCACAGGCGAGCGTGCGGAGCCAGAGCTCCTGCTCATCCCGGGACCACGGCTCACTTTCCCTGAAGAAAAGCGATCGCTAAAAAGCATTTTGCTGATCGCGGCCTTGATCCTAGTCGCAGCTGGCCTTGGTTGGGCATGGTTGCACCATGCCATGCAACTCACTACCAGCGCGAGCACCAGATCAACGACTGGGACGAAGAATCCGATGGCGCAGAGCCCGGAGCCCGAGCTGCCGGCTCAAACGCCCTTGAAGCCAGGCGCAACTCCGGAAGTCACTGGCATCCGCCACTGGTCGTCGGATAATTCCAGCACCGTGGTGGTCGATCTGCAGGATCAGATTCAATACGAAACGCATACGCTCGATAATCCGCCGCGGGTCTACTTCGACTTAGAGGATACGAAGATGGCTCCGGGGCTGCTCAATCAAAGTATCTCGGTCGACGATTCGTTCCTGAAACGTGTACGCATGGCCCAACCTAACGCCGACGTGACGCGGGTAGTCCTTGAAACCAAGGGCATCGCGGAAGTTTCAGTTAAGCTGGAACCCAATCCCTACCGGCTCACCATCGACGTGCACAAGGTTCCGAGTGCGCCCCTGCCGGCTACTTTGAGCAAGCCTTCACCTTCGCTCACAATCGCTCCCAAAAAGAAGCCTTCTCGCTCTGCGGCCTCGTTGGCCTCGGAGTTCCGGATTGTGCTCGACGCCGGCCATGGGGGCTGGGACTTGGGCACCGTCGGACGTAAAGGTCTTTTGGAAAAAGACCTGGTCCTGGACGTAGTGCAGCGCCTGGGAAAACTGATCGAACGAAAACTCGGGGCAGATGTGATTTACACGCGGCAGGACGATGAATATCTTCCGCTCGAAAAGCGCGCCGAAATCGCTAACCTGGCCAGCGCTGACCTATTCCTGTCAGTGCACGCAAACTATAGCGATCTCGCGACCGCGCGCGGCGTCGAAACTTATTACACGACTACGTATTCATCCGTTAAGGCGCGCACGACGGATGACGATCCGGCGCTCAAAAATGTGAACTGGACAGGCGTGGACATCCGCGAAAAGGTGACAAATTCGCATCGCCTTGCCGACGATATACAGAAAGCTTTATACGGTGGGTTGGCCGAGCGAAATCCCGAAATCCGAAATCGCGGCGTCAAAGAAGCGCAGTACGTGGTTCTGACCGGAACCCAAATGCCAGCGGTCCTCGCGGAAATTTCTTTCGTCAGCAGCCCGCTGGACGAAGATAAACTGCAAAGCTCGGAGTACCGGCAGCAGATTGCTGAAGCGCTTTATCTTGGCGTCGCCAAATATCGCGCCGAAGAAAAACAAAAACACACCAAGATGGCGAGTAATAGCAAGCCAGCTAGCTCAGAGTAACGAAGTTCGGTTTCCGCCCAGGAATAAAGGGCCGGTCCGCAATCTGTCCTTCGAATTTTTCCGCCCATCTTCCCGGAACCGCATTCCCGCAATCCGGACAGCAGCCGTTCGCAATCACCCGATACTCTTCGATGAAGTAGCCGTAGCGACGAATTAACCGCGACCGGCAGTCGCGACAAAAAGTGTCTTCCAGATCACCCACTCCGCCGGGCAGGTTTCCCGCGTACACAAACTGCAATCCGGCAGCTTTGCCGATTTCCGCAGCCAGGAGCAAATCTTCTGGACGGGTATCCGGCGTATCCGCCATTTTGTAATCGCTATGGAAGGCAGTCACATGCCATGGAATTTCAACGGAAACACTCGCCAAAAATTCCGCCAGTTTCTTTAATTCGTCGTCGCCGTCATTGAAGCCGCGAATCAGCAAAGTCACGATCTCCAGCCAAACGCCGTTCTCGTGCAGCCAACGAATGGTGTCGAGAATAGGTCCGATGCGGCCACCTAGTTGGCGATAATGCTGGTCATCGAAACTCTTGAGATCGACTTTGTAAAAATCAATCCATGGCCGGATGTATTCGAGCACCTGCGGCGTTCCGTTTCCGTTCGATACAAACGCCGTCTTCAGTCCCGCGGATTTGGCTACCTTAAATATTTCCACCGCCCACTCTGCCGTGATCAGCGGCTCGTTATAGGTGCTCACCAAAACCTTAGCGCCCTGGCGCAAAGCATCGCGCACCAGCAACTCAGGCGAAGCCTGCAGCGGAGACGAAACCGCATGCGGGTCGCGCAATGCCTGCGAGGTTACCCAATTCTGGCAGTATGAGCAGTGCAGGTCGCAACCCAGCATGCCGAAGCTGTATGCCAGCGCTCCGGGATAAGCGTGGAAGAAGGGCTTCTTCTCAATCGGGTCGCACTGCACTCCGCCAACATAGCCCCAGGGAACGTAGAGCTTTCCGCCTTGGTTGAAGCGGACTTTGCAAACCCCTGCCTGGCCCTCCGCGATGGGACAACAATGTCCGCAGGCAAAACAGCGCAGCCGGTTGCGCTCGATAGGTTCGTACAGTTCGCCTTCGCGGACATTTTCATTCAGGATTTCGCGGAGGGATGACAACGGAAGCCTCTGACAACTATTTTAAATTGATTAAGCGCGCGTTGCTAACGCGAGGCACGGGAGGAGATCGAACCGAGGTGGTGTGAGCGCAGCCAGATGTCGGCTTCCTGCTGCTCGGCAAATCGTTGGCGATCGCTCAGATGGGGAGAGCTATTAATAACGATCACGCGGCCGGTTTCATCGCCCGCAGCCTGCGCCAGCAGTCCCCAGAAATAAGCTCGGCTGTAATCCTTCGTAGTACCTCTCCCGGCCCAAAAACAAGCGGCAATTTTCGCGGCCGCGCGGGAGTTGCCATTGTCAGCCGCCTTCAGGAACCACGCTAACCCCTGATGATAATCCTGCACGGTTCCGTCCCCGCTAGCGAACTTTATGCCAAGCGCATACTGAGCATCAGAATTATTCTGCCTGGCGAGGTTATCTAAATCGGTCACCTTCATTCCGAGGTAGTCGGCGCTGGCGGCCACGGTCTCGGCAGCCTGCGACGCGGGCGGCGAGTCCAACCTGGAGATTGCATCTGATACCCAGGGCGCAACCAGCCAGGCGCTGAATATTACCGTTAAGATTCCACAGGTGAAGACAACCGCTCGTCGCGCGCGCGTGGAAAGCCCGAAAAAAACTTCGTCCTGAAGGGACCGGCTCGGCACCGGTTCGAGTTTGACTTCAGGCTTTTTCTCAGCATGATCGACGCTGGGAGGAATGGGCGTAGGCTTGATACTTCGGCTGACCGCACTGCTAATGATGCGCGCCAGTCGTTCTAGCGTGCGAGCGTCGTTGTCCCAAAAGGCCGTTGGTTCAGGCGAGAACACTTCAAGAATACCGATGACCTGATTTTGGTATATCGAGATCGGGCAGGCAACAATCGAACCTATTCCCAGCGCCCGGCAGCTTTCGGAGTCGACCCGAGGGTCGGTTTCGGTGTCACTACAAATGAGAGTACCGACGCTGCGAACGCATTCTCCGGAAAAGCCCGAGTCGGCCTCAAGAACAGCACCCAATTCTGGAGAATCGTTTCCCGCCCGTGCCTCGCAAATTAGATCAGAGGAATTATCGCCGGTGCGCAAGGCAATCGCCGAGCCGGTGGCCCAGGTCAGTGCCAGAGCTCGTTCCGCAATCAACTGCAAAGCTGCGGCAAGATTAGGCCCGAAAAGCTCTACGTCCTTTTCAATTTCGGTCCACTCAGCAATCAGTGAGGTATACCCGGCAGCCGAGCCCGGACGCACGCGTATCGGCGTAGGTGGAGGCCCATTGCGAGCGTTCGTGGGCCGTGGTTCGGCGACTGTCTCTGAATTTTCCTCACCCGCTGCCCGGTTCGCGGCCATCCATCGACGAAGTTGTGACAGAGAACTTTCAGGCAACTCGGGAAAACGAATTCCCGCCCGCCCCGAAACTTCCGACCACACCACATGACCTGTGGTATGAATGCGGTCGCCGGTCTCTGAAAGATCGAGCGCCAACGGAAGCAACCGATTTACTTTCAGAGGTCCCGGAGTCTGAATGCAGGTTCCGGATTCACTGATATTGAGGATTTCGCAAAGCTCGAGGGCTACAGTTTGAGCGCTGCCGTTGAGGCTGGCGTAAGCCGGAGTATGGACCGGGTTGCGGACCGCGCGGCGGCGCTCCCGGCCGAAAATTCCATTCTTCTGCGCGACGTCCACCAGCGTGGCTCCGGGGCGATCTCAGACTAGCCTCATCTTACCCCAGCGAAAGCGCTGCCTCTATGTATTAATGGAAGCCGGGCGGGCTGCGGAAGCTCACTCCGAGGTAGGGGAGCCAGTCAGGTGTGAAATCCTGGAGATGGCTGCAACCATCATGCTTGCAAGCAGTTGCATGGTACTCGCATGCTGCTGCGTGAAGGCGTTCGGTGACCCGGAGAGGACCTCAAATATCCCCATTGAGCCATGAAAATGCCGCAGCGGCGCCGCCAGTATGGAACGCACTCCCAACCGCCGACAGCTTGCCAGATCAACCTGGGGATCGTCTTCGGCGTCATTGCACAGCACCACCTCACCTCGGCGTAGGCACTCGGCGGAAATGCCCGAGTCGGTTTGCAAGCGAATTCCCACATCAGGCGCGGTTCGGCCGGCGCGTGCTCTGCAAATCACCTCGCCTCCGCTGCGCAGCGCAATCGCGGCGCCAGTTGCCCCGGTCAGCGACTGCGCGCGTTCTGTAATTGCCCCGATCATCGGCTCAAGCTCAATCTTTGAATTGCGGGTACCTCGAGTGCTGGACGCAAGCGAGAAGGACGGCACGCTTGACCATTCGCCGGCTTCCTCCAGATCTGAATACGGCGGAGCGTATTCCATCTCGGGCACAGTGGAAAGAAGTTCGCGCACCAGACGATTCAGTTCGTCATCCTCGATCACGCGGGCCAAGGGCTGTGATCGCAGCGAACCGCCTAACAAACGCGAAACACTGAGAACGGCTTTACTTCCGCATGCCAGGCAAGCGGTGGTGGTGTTCTGGCTGATTAATTCGCATTGCACGCAAAAAATAGCGGTCGGCAAGGAAAGAAAATGCACCTGAGTGCGCGACAATCGAGCGGCCATCGGGCAAGCGTCCTCCAAACACGAAAAGAGATAAATCTAAAGATTGATAGCAGCACGGAAAAGTGGCGGAGCAGGTTCGCTCTGTGGAAATCATCCCGCGCGCGCTTGCAGGAAGGCAGCATCCTCATCGCTGACGCAAATACTCTTTTGCGAGATCGCAATTTTGTGGAGCGCATCGGCGAGACTCGTGGCGAAAATAGAAGTCAGCAGATTTACGTCGACTTGCAGATTGCGCTGCGCATAGCGCCGGAAAATCACCAGGGTGCCGCAATAAAGATTTGCCGTACTCACCAGGTCGAGGTGCAGACTCCAGGTTTTTCCCGCAGCGTACTGAGCTTGAGTTCCGGACTTCCGCCAGCTCACGTGCGGATGGCTGGCCGTTTGCGGAACGCCCGCGGTCTCCGCCGCTGATTCGAATTCACCCCGCAACTCAAAGCCATCAAAATCGTTCTCTTCAAATGCGACCGACAAAATGCGATATAAATCCTGCAGGTCTGCCGCATCTTTCAATTCTTCCGCGGCTCGTCGAATGGCGAGATTGTTAATAAATATCTGGGGCTGTTCCACTGTTCTGAGCGCCACCCGCCTGAGTTCTCCGAATTCCAAGTACCCGAGGTGTTGCACGCCGATCCAAATGCCCGTGCCCAGCACTGCTAGCACTAATCCCAGGGTGCTCCCGGTTGGCCACAGCAAGAACAAACTCAGCAAGGCAAAAATCGCCGAAACGCCATAAAGAACGATTACTACTTGCCGGTGCGACATTCCCCGCTGCAGAAGCTTGTGATGAATATGCTCCCGGTCGGCGGCGAACACTGGGCGTCCGCTTATCAACCTGCGCAGTACAGAAAGCGACGTCTCCAGAATTGGCAAGCCAAAGGAGACCATGGGAATAGCGACGGCGACAATGGTCGGTGTCTTTTGTGAGCCGAAAAGTGCGAGCGCGCTCAACATGAAACCGATGAAGAGACTGCCGCAATCGCCTAGAAAAATTGTTGCCGGATTAAAGTTGTAGCGCAGGAAGCCTATGATCGCGCCCGCCAGGGCGGCGGCGATTACGGAGATCAGAGACATCTTTCCGAGAAGCGCGACCACGAAAACTACCAGCGTAGAAAATAAAGCCGAACCGGCCGCCAGGCCGTCAAGACCGTCGATCAAATTAAAAGCGTTGGTAATCGCAATCACCCATAGAACCGTCAATGCCAGCCCGGTAAAAAATGAGAATTGGTGAGCGCCGAACAGGACCGGCACAGCGACAATTCGCAAGCCGCCGGCAAACAACATCGCGCCTGCTATTGCCTGCACCGAGAATTTCAAAAGCGGGCCGGCATCACGACGATCGTCATAAACTCCCAGCAGGAAGATCAAAATCGCCGGCGGCAAAATCGTCTTCAGGGGCGCGAGCGAGAAGCTGGCGACGGAGTGGATGAAAAACCTGTCGGCGATAAGCGCTATGGATGTTGCGATCAAGAATGAAAAGACGATCGCAACTCCGCCCAATCGTGGAATTGCCTCACTGTGCAGGTGACGCCGATTGGCGGGAGCCGAAAGCCATCCCTTGCGGGCGGCAACGTCTCTGACGATCTTGGTGAAAACGAAAGAAAAAAACAGTGAGATTACGAACGTTCCCAGGAATAATAGCGTCAATCAGTTCCCCTTCGAACTGCGGCCACTGTGGCCTTAATGCGGATGAAGATTACTTTGACTATAAGGTCGCGCCGCTGGGAGCACTATTCTCTTTGTAGGTACCGGCGCATGTTTCCGATATGTATACGCGATCGAAATGGAGAGCGAAGTGCATCACCCGCTGTGCTAGACTCCAGCCAAAATGCGAATCATCTCGGAATTTTTCTGTCTGAAATGGATTGCGCTTTCCGCGATCTTGTTTCTCGGAGTTTCAGGTTGTGCGCAAACTGCGGTCCCGGTCAGCCCGGTTCCAGCGGCTAAGGATGCATCGCAATCATCTATAGCCGAGGCAAACACTCACGTTCCTGCCGGTGGCGATTCAGCGGTCCGCCTGGGGGCGGGCGATCTGATCGAAGTCAGCGTCTACAACGTTCCCGACCTGGACACCAAGTTGCGCGTGAGCACG
The DNA here is from genome assembly GCA_036268595.1 of Terriglobales bacterium. GTDB lineage: Bacteria > Acidobacteriota > Terriglobia > Terriglobales > Acidobacteriaceae > Gp1-AA145. The sequence goes on along the minus strand of DATATW010000177.1, from coordinate 22,565 downwards.
ACAGGCGAGGTCTATCTTCCACTTATCGATTACGTTCATGTCGCCGGGTTCACAATCGACGAAGCGGAAGCGGTGATCGAACGCCGGCTCGACCGCGGCGGCTTTGTAAAAAATCCTCACGTTCAGATATTCGTTCAGGAATACAACTCGCAAGGCGCCAGCCTGCTCGGGGAAATCGCCAAGCCTGGAATCTATCCCGTACTCGGCGATCAGAAGCTCTTCAGTTTGATATCTGCTGCTGGCGGATTGACCGACCGTGCGGGCAAAAGCATCACCATCACTCACCTTGGCCAAGTCCCTGTAACCGTACCCATCTCGCACAATATTGACGACCATCCAGAAAGCAATGTTGCGGTCCTTCCGGGCGACATTGTCACCGTGCGCAGGGCCGACATCGTCTACGTCGTCGGTGAAGTCAACCGTCCCAGTGGATTTCTCATGGATAGTGGGCACCTGAGCGTGCTGCAGGCAATCGCATTAGCGGGAGGAACGAACTCCACAGCCAAGCTGAACGCAGCGCGAATCGTGCGCAAAGGACCGGCCGGGCTCGTAATTGTGCCGGTGCAACTTAAGAAACTGATGGAAGCAAAAATCAGCGACTTGCCCATGCAGGCTGACGATATCTTGTTCGTGCCCACCAGCGCTCGCAAACTGATGGAGAGCCGTACGGCAGAGGCTGCGGTACAGATGGCAACCGCCGCCGGGATCGTTGCCATTCACCCTTAAGCAGCAACAGCAGCTTCGGGATGCCTCGCGCCAGGTATGACTTCGCTCAATACTTGCAGATACTCATCGGCGGTCCGCTCGCGTGAAAGACTACGCACGATGTAATCTCGCCCGTTCCGGCCTAGAGTTTCCCGCAACCACTCCTGATTACGCAGTTTCTGAATTGCTTCACACAGTTGTTCCGGATTTTCGGGTTCAATGCAAATCCCGGCCTGACTGCGCTCGATGATTTCTCGCGCCTGGCCCTCGACCCCCAGGATCACCGGCCGGGCGCAGGACATAAACTCCAGCATCTTGGTGGGAATTACGGTTTCAAAAACTTTCGATTTTTTCAGCAACACCAGGCATGCGTCGGAAACCGCAATGTACTCGGGAACTTTCTCCCGGAGCTGCTGTGGCACAAAGCAAATATTTTTAAGTCCTTTGGCTTGCGCCAGGGCCGCGATGCGCGCCCGATCAGCGCCTTCGCCCACCAGAATAAATTGCACGTCCGGCTGCGTCTTCTGCATGCGCTCCGCAGCGGCCAGTAGAGTCTCCAGGCCATGCGCTAGCCCTAAGGTTCCAATGAAGGAGACCACGAACTTGCCTTCGCCTTCAATGCTGCGGCGCAAATCGGGGTTGGGAAATCGGGGGCTGAAAATTCTGGTTTCAACCCCGTTGGGAACTACTGAAATTTTCTCCTGCGGCACTTGCCATTGGTCCACGAGAAATTGACGGAAAGCGGGAGTTACGACGACAATATGATCGGCTTTCCGGTAGAGAAAGCCAGCAATCTTCTTCAATGATCGATGCAACGCGGACTGTGAATTACCAACCCCCACCGCGACGAGCGACTCTGGCCATAGATCTCGCACTTCGAAAATAAATGGCACATGATTCAACCGCGAGATCCACCAACCGGCGAGGCCGACCAGGAGTTGCGGAGAGCTGGCGATCACCACGTCAGGAACACCTAGAAAAGATCCGCTGATGGCAGCCGAAGCCAGAAAAGAACTGTAATTCAGTATCCGTTCCAACGGCCTGCGGTTGGGGAACGGCAGCAGCCATGAACGCACTACGTTGACGTCCTGCACCCGCTCCCGGAATATCATGCGCCGGAATTTCTTGCGGTATTCCGGTCGAATGATCCCGTCGGGATGGTTGGGGAATCCGGTCAGCACCGTGACGTCGTGACCGGCCTGCGCCCAGCGCTGAGAAAGTTCTGAAACCCGCGCTGCGGGCGCTCCCATCTCCGGGGGAAAATACTGCGATATGTAAAGTATCTTCAGGCGGCCCTCAGTAATAGCAAAGTTTGAAAGCTCCTTTGTAAAAAAGAGCGCGGCTGCGCTTCGACCGGCTACCCGCGTAACTCTCCCAGCGCCGGGCGTACTGCTCAAAGATTTTTTCTGACGTAATGCGGTACATTACCCGCAACTGGGTCACGTGCAGCCGGTGATAGAAGGGACTTGCAATCATCGGCAATAGCGTGCCGGAGAGTTCGTATCGCGACCAGAATCCGAGATCGTAGCGATACAAGTTGGCGGCTACGGTTTTCACCGCAGATGCAAACAGGCCCATGGCCTCACGCGATCCGGTGGACAGGAAATAGTCATACACTCCCCAAGCCGCCCAGATGAAACCATTCAGAACATGTGTCGGCGGGGAAACCAGATACTCTTCGAACCAGAGATTCTTCTCGGCATCTTCAAATGTCACGCCACCGGACGCCGTATCGGTTAAAAAAGTGCGGAACGCCAGGGCTGCGGAATTGACATACTTCTGCTCTCCGGTTTCTGCGAACGCTCGCACCAGCAGCGAAATCGCCTGCCCTTGCGCCAAACCGGAATACCATGGAGCCTTGAGCTTCTCACGATAATCCCAGTCAAAACGGTGGTTCCAGACATAAAGGCCGTGACAATTCTGTTCCAGCCTTTCGCATAACCAGTTGCTGGCCTTCAGAAATTTGCTTCGCGCCGCAGCGTCCCCATTCCGACCAAAAAGGTTGTAATTGCCGAGTCCCCACTGCGCTATTGCAATGGGGTTATATTGCACGCCGATCGTGCCGTGATAATCCAGCAACGGAATACCCTGATCGTCGCAGGCGTCGGCATATTGCGCCTTCTCCGTAAAACTCATGTGATACTGGCCAAGGGTATGAGTTGGGGCGTGCGGATTCAGCTCTGGAAGGTCGTGCCAAAAACCCAGAGGGCTGGTGCCGGGAAGAAAATAGGCACGGAAAATCCGGCGATAGTAGCTCAGTGCCATCAATTTTTGCGCGAAGAAAACTGAGCCGACTATAGCATCGAATTGTTAGCGTTCTGTGGAGTGGAACCTAAAGCGGCAAGGGGAAACGCAATCAGAGAGAGTCTTTCACGCACTGTAATTTATCGAACTAAGATACGAAAGGCACCGCCCGAGGCTTGAGCTCGCGTCCAGTGACGCTCTGTTCGCGGCCCGAACGCAGCGATTCCGCAACGCGAATGGTAGCGAGAGTTGACGCCACAATCTCTTCGAAAGCAATGGGCGGCGGGCCCCCAGATCGAACGCATTCCGAGAACGCCTGCCACTCCGCTTTGTGACCTTTGTCCTGGCGAAATCTCGAACGCAAAGTTTTCGTTTTTCCGTGCCGGACCAGGTCGAGTCTTCGGAAATCGTCCAGCGCCGCCACCGCCCCGCCCCGAAATATTTCCAGTCGCTCCTTCGCGAATGCGCGGTCGCCGCTGCAAATATAAAAAATGGTCCCGATGGACCCATCCTCAAATTCAACCGTCGCCGTCACGTCCTGGCCGCCCACCGAAGGAGTTCCTTTAGCTCGCACCATCATCGGCTTCGACGAGCATAGGTATGACAGTAGATCGACGAAATGGCACATCTCGCCAATAATTCGGCCGCCGCCTTGTTCGGGATCATTGGCCCAGTGATCAGGCGGCAGCGGTCCGGCATTCACTCGGTAATGCATGATGGATGGCCCATTACACGGCGCAAGAAAAGATTTAATTCGCCCGATCATCGGAGAAAATCGCCGGTTAAAACCGACCATCAGCCTGCAATCGGAAGCGCGCCGATATGCAGCCTGAATCGCATCGAGTTCATCTTCCGACAGGCAAAGCGGTTTCTCGCAAAAAACGTGCTTGCCGGATTCGAGAGACCGAATCACCTGCGCCGCATGCAAATGATGCCGCGTAGCAATCACCACGGAATTGATTGAGCCATCCGCAAAAATCTCTTCCTCGTCGGTAGTACAAAATGCAAACTTAAATTTCTTTGCGGTTGATCGCGCGCTGGCCCCGCTCGCGGCGCAGACTCCAGTTAGTACAGCACCCGCCTCGCGCATTGCCGGGATCAGCACTCCGCGGGCAAAGCTTCCCGCCCCTAACACTCCCACGCGGACCGATCCAGCCCTCGAAGATAGGCGGTGCTCGACAAGCTCGAGGCGGCGTGAACCCACTTCTGAACCACCCGGATATTCAATCAGAATTCCGAGATACGGTTCCTGCGTTCTCCCGACGATTAAATCGTAAGCGGACGCAGCATTCTCAATGCTGCAGCGGTGCGTGATGAGCGGTTTGAGGTCGATTTTCTGTTCCGCAAGCAATTGCAGAAAGGCTTCCATGTTGCGGGTTTCGGTCCAGCGCACATGGCCGATGGGATAATCGACGCCCTTCTGTTCGAAGGCTGAATCATAGCGGCCCGGCCCATAAGAACGGGAAACTCTGAAGTCCAATTCTTTTTCGTAATAACGCCGTCGTTCAAGTTCCATCCCAACTGCGCCAACCGCTACTACGATGCCTCGATCTCGCGCGATCTGCGATGCCAGGTTTACTGGACCGCTGCTGGCAGTATCAGCCGTGATCAGAATCGAATCCGTCCCGTAGCCATTCGAATGCCGCGAACAAAGATCGCGAAACTCTTCCTCCGAGGTGGTCGCAGCCATCGCCCCCATGCTGACGGCGAGAGCGGCTCGCTCGTGTACCAGGTCCATGCCTATCACCGTGCAACCGGCGGCGCGAAGTATCTGGACGCAAAGTTGCCCCAGCAAGCCTAATCCGATCACGGCCACCACTTCGCCCAGTTTCGCTTCAGCCGTTCGCACCCCATGCATTGCGATGGCGCCCAGCGTGGTGAAGGCCGCGCTTTCAAAATCCACATCGGACGAGGGAATCCTCGCAACCAGCATTCGCGGGACGCACGCGAATTCAGCGTGCACTGCAAAACCCGCGCCGGCACAGGCGACCCGATCACCGACGCGAATATCGGTAATGCCTTCGCCGGCTTCGATCACAGTCCCGGCGCAGCTATATCCCAGAGTTGAAGGCTGATCGAGCCGTCCGCGAATTGCGGAGAACGCTGACAAAATTCCATCGCGGCGGACCTTGTTCATTACATCGCGCACCAGGTCCGGCCGCGCCTGCGCTTTCTGAATGATGTTCTTCGAGGCAAATTCAGCCGCGGCACGTTCGGTTCCCGCGGATACCAGAGACGCTGCCACTTGCGCCAGAACGCATCCTCTGGTTGCACGCGGCGCGGGTACTTCCGCCACTTCAACCTCGCCGTTGCGCGCATTTTGGAAAATTTGTTTCATGCAATCGCGGCCTGCATTGTCCCATCAAGACATTCTGCAGCGCCATCCATGAAGTTCTGCATCCACAATTCCAGGGTCAGGAATTGCCATATCTGCATTGACCAGTCATGCGACCCGCTGCGGTGCTCGCAGATCAGTTTCTGAACGGCCTCCGGACGAAAAAATCCGCGCGCCCGCACAGTCGAATCAGCCAGCAAATCATCGGTCATCTCCTGCAGATCGTTCGCCAGCCAATAGTCCGTGGGCGCCGCGAATCCCGCCTTGGGTTGGCGCAGGACCTCGGGCGGGAGACTACCGCGCATCGCTTTACGGAAAATATCCTTTGTCGCCAGCGAAAAAAACCCGTTGAGTTTCAAATCTGGCGGGACATTCCATGCAACAAATTCCGCCAGCTCGTGATCGAGAAACGGTACGCGGACTTCGACGGAACATGCCATGCTCATCTTGTCGTTGTAGTTCAGGTTCAGGCTGGTCATGAAAAGCTTTGTATCCAGATAGAGCATCTGGTTTAGGAAATCGGCATGGCTGGTTTTGGCGAATGTCGCGGCGTGCGAGCAGTTTGCCTCATAATCTCCAAGCTCGTCCCGCACGTCGCTCAAGTAAAAACTCGCCCTTTGCTCTCCGTCCAGATATGTGCAATTCCTGATGAACCGCGACTCCGCCGGAAGCGCCGCTGAACGCAGCATTTTCTTCGCTAGACGCACCGGGCCTTTAAACTTACTGCCCCGCAAATTGGGAACCCGTTCGATTGCCGATGTTGCCATTCGTCGAATTGCAGGCGGGATTTTTTCGTATATCCGTCCCCAATAGTGGGCTGCATATTTGCGGTAACCGGCGAACAGTTCGTCACCACCAACCCCCGAGAGCAACACCGTCACATCGCGACTGGCTTCGCGGCACACCAGATAAGAGGCGATAATTGCCGGATCGGCCATCGGCTCATCCATATGCCAGCAAAGCTTGGGCAAGAGATTGGCTACGTCGGGTTCGACCACAATCTGCTGGTTTTCGCAGCCCATGTGTCGCGCCAGTCGCGCCGGAACTCTCGGATCATCCAGGGTATTTTCGCCTTTGCGATATTTTTCCGGGAACGTCACAGTGTAAGTGCGCAACGGCTTTTTCGCAGTTCGCGCCATCGCCGACACGATGGCGGATGAATCCAAGCCCGCGCTCAGGAATGCGCCCACCGGCACATCGCTAATCATCTGCTGTTCCACCGAGCGCTCGAATCGATCGCGCACTTCCTCGATCAGGGAATCCTCAGAGCGGCGGAATTCATGCTCGACAGGCGGGAAACTCAAATCCCAGTATTGTGAAATCTTTAACTCGCCGTCGCGAAAAGTCGCCGAATGCCCGGCCGGCAATTTGAAGATTCCCTCGAACAGCGTCTTAGGCTCTGGCACCCATAAGAATGTCAGATACTGATCAAGCGCCCGCAAATCGATCTTCGCATCCACGCCGGGCACTTCAAGTAAAGCCTTTGCCTCCGATGCGAACGCTAACCCTCCATTGCGGCAAATGTAATAAAACGGCTTGATTCCGAAGTGATCGCGCGCCATAAACATTTGCGGATGGGATTCCCGCAGATCGCAGATCGCGAACGCGAACATGCCATTGAGCTGCCGCACGCAGTCCATGCCTTCTTCTTCATAAAGGTGAATAATCACTTCGGTGTCGGTGTGGGATTTAAACTGGTGACCCTTGGCTTCCAGCTCACGGCGCAGCGTTGGCGCATTGTAGATTTCGCCGTTATAAGTGATCCAGACTTTCCCGTCTTCGTTCGACATTGGCATGCGGCCACTGGCAGAGAGATCAAGAATCGACAAACGTCTGCTGCCCAGCCCTATGTAGGAACCGCCGGGCGAGCGATGGTCCCACAAACCGCCGTCGTTCGGCCCGCGATGCCGCTGGACCGCCGTCATACGAGCCAGTATGTCCCGGTTTCCCCAGTTCGACAGCCCACTAATGCCGCACATGCGATTCCTTTACCAGAGTGAGTTCGCGCGAAGCGATTCGCGCACTTTCTGGTGCGGCAATTTTCGCCTCGTAGACTTTCGTCTTGATGTGAAAGAACTGGATTCCCTGCAGGACGCAATAAATCAGGCCAGGGATGCCGTCTAAGAATCCCAGACACACCAGATATTTGTAGAGTGTGAAAAGTAATGACGCGCCGGGTATGGCAAAAAACCTTTTGCGGATCCAGCGGCGGCGCTCCGCCTGCGATCCGAAGAGCCGGGCTCCTAATTCGGCATGCTCTGTTCCAGATTCTCTCCACACCTGGGCTTCCCAGTTCGAGTATTCATTATGTTTTTGAATGTAGCGGGAGAGACTTTCCACATTTCTATGTACTAAACGCTGTTTCAGCTTTTTCGTGGGACCGCTCACCATGACGTGCTCGTGCACCTCCATGTCGCACATCGACCGGTCCTGGTACTGCGCGCGGCATTCAAAGCTGCCCTTTCCCTGGCGGAACAACGAAAGCTTGTAGAAGCTGGCGCCGCAGTGGCGCAGGCGGCGACCCAGAAAATGCATATCGAGGCCTATGTAGTAGCCGTCTGCTTCAGGATTCTTGAGGACCGCTTTTATTTCATCGGCGAGCGCGGGAGTAAGCGATTCATCGGCATCGAGAAGTAAAATCCACTCGTATTGCAGCGGCAACATATCGAGCGCCCACTGCCTTTTTTTAGGCCATCCGCCGCGATAGTAAAACTGGATGACGCGCGAACCCCAGCTTCGGGCGATCTCGACGGAGTCGTCGGTACTTTGCGAATCGATAACATAAACTTCGCCGGCGCAGCGTAAAGAGTCGAGGCAACGCCGCAGGTTACGCGCCTCATTTCGCACGGGAATAATTACGCTGAGCGGAAGGCTGACCGCAGCGGAAACTCTCGGCACATCGGCGGCCAGAACCGTCGATTCCGGCTCACTCCACAAAGGTGCCGCCATTTCTGCCATTGGATGGATGCTGCCGTCATCTTACCGGAAGCAAGCTAGCGGAAAAGCACGCGGGGAGTGCACAACTTTGTACTCTACAGTCACCCGGGCCTCATCTATTCTTTGCCCGTGGCGTGTATCGCGAGTACTCCCCCTTTAAAAGACAAACTCGCAGATTTCTGGAATGCCGAGCCATGCGGAACGCGATACCTCGGCGAGAAATCTGAATTCGCGGCGCACGCCCGCGCCCGTTACCAGCTTGAACCGCATATTTTCGATTTCGCCGGATTTGCTTCTGCGCGTGGATTGCGAGTACTGGAAATCGGCGTCGGCATGGGCGCTGATTATGAGCAATGGTTGCAGTCGGGGGCGACCGCCACTGGTATTGACCTTTCCTCAGCTTCTCTGGAGCGCGCTCGGCGCAGATGCGAGTTGGCCGGTCTGGTACCTGACCTTCATCTTGCCGATGCAGAAAACCTGCCCTTTGCGTCAGAGTCGTTCGACATCGTTTATTCCTACGGCGTCATACACCACAGTCCTGAGACGGCCCGGTGTTTGAATGAAGCGTGGCGGGTGCTGAAACCGGGCGGGGAAGCTCGCATCATGCTCTATCATCACGTCTCGCTGACCGGAATCATGCTGTGGCTACGCTACGGCGTATGGCGGGCACAATCGATTCGGCGATGCGTTTACGAAAACCTCGAGAGCCCGGGAACCAAGGCCCTCACTCGCGGCGAAGTTTTCGAGTTGATGCGGCATTTCGAAAATATCACCATCGATCAGGTCTTCAGCCCCGGAGATCTGCTGCTGCACCAGCCTTCCGCCAGGTTCGGCGGGCGATTTTATCAACTGCTCTGGAAGTTATTCCCTCGCCCCCTTCTGCGCAGAGTAGCAAAGCCATGGGGGCTATTCCTGTTGGTCAGGGGAAACAAGCCCGCTAGTGGAAGGCAGGGACATTGGGCTAGTGGCCAATGACGTCGCCTACTTTGGCCAGCCCGATCGCAACGGGTGATTCCTCCGTTGTTTCTAATTTAGTGTGCTTCCAACAGACTCGCATCGGACGAGCCAGATCCCGCTTATTCAGCTGGGATGTTGGTTTGTTGGGTCTTGCCGCTTTCAACTCCCTATTTCAAATCGTATGGTTCTGGAAATATTCGTCAAATAACATCAACTATGACGCCGTCTCCTACATAGGGATCGCACGCCACATCCTGGATGGAAACTTTCACGCATCATTGCACGGATATTGGAGTCCCCTGATTTCATGGTGCATTGTTGCAGGATCGCTCTTCAGCACTAACCTCCTGCTCGTTGCGAGAGTGGTTACGATCTGCTCATTTCTCTTATGCTTGCCGCTTGTATATCGGCTTTCATGGCTGCTTTGGCGATCTTCGGTCATCGCGTCACTTTCCGTTCTCTGCTTCACACTCGCCCGCCAAGTCGTAGCCTTTTCCGTCTATTTCATAGGCGCAGATTTTCTTATGACCGCTGCGGTCCTTGGTTATTTCATTCTTCTTCTTCAATGCTTGCAGAAACCCGTCAGCACAAATTGGCTCAAGCTTGGCGGCCTGCACAGCCTCGCATTTCTTAGTAAGGCCTTCGCTATGCCGTGGCTCGCCTTATCTACTCTCCTGGCGACCGGGTTGCTCTACCATCGCCGACCGAAAAAGGCTGCGGCGTGCGCCACCTTGGCTTTGATCATTCCTATGGTTGTGTGGACCGGATGGGGACTGGCATTGAAAACAAAATACGGCACATTCACGGCTGGTTATCAATGTAAATGGAATCTGTTGGCCCTCGATTTACGGAATCGGATTGGTAGAGGCAGCCTCTCAGTCCTCATGGACACTTCCCGGAGTAACGATGCATACATGGTCGTCGATGATATGTATCCCGGTTCCCCACTCTGGAAGGAGCATCTTGGAAATTCCACGATCCGCCAAGTCCTCAAGAATGAAGATCACAACTTGCCAGAGGCGATCAAGCAAATCATTGTTTTGCTCACGCCGGGTGGTCTTTTAGCGCTGTGCCTGGCGATTCGCCGGTTGCATCATGCGTCAATGCGGGCAGAAATTCTTTGGGCTTGGGTGATTATCTGCACCACGTTAAGTTTGATACTCGGCTATGGCATGCTGGTTTTTGATGCCCGCTATGTTTTCCCGATCGTTCCTTTGCTCATAGCCCTGGGTTCCCGGTTTTTATGGCCGATGGAAAACAGCTCGTCCACCGCCCTGGCCAAATATTTACCTGCAACTCTGTTTTTCGGGAGTGTCATTTTTCTTTGCTCTCATTCGGGATCTCCATTCCGACGGATTCGAGCCAACTATCAGAGCGGCTTATACGCGGTGTCTGGCGCTTTGCGAAATATCCCTACTTGTGACCGTTTGGTTTCGGTCGGAGAAGGACCTTTCCCCGAACGGGGCGTGGGATGGGAAGCTGGAATTTACGCCAGCTATTTCGCCCAATGTCGAATCGTAGGCTTTAGCTCGGAAATTCCTTCGCCGACAGATTCCCAACTGGCAGCTTCCGATATCGGACATCTGGGCGCGACCTCGGTCCTTGTGTTTGGCGGTTCAACAGACCTCGCCACGACGGCTTTTCTCAACGCGGTTCAGACCAATTCCGGCTTTACACTTGCCCGTCATCTGCAGCTTCCCGGCGAAAAAGACGCTTTCTTGCTCTTGAACAATCGACCGCTGCCGACTAATTCCGGGACAGAGCATTCAGTGGCGACGGCTACGCCGACCGAGGATACAGCTGAAGAGTCTCGTAGCTTCGCGACCGGACACCTAAAGCCAGATTCAATAGCTGCTCTACGTGCGCAGCCCAACTGAATTTTCCAGATCTCTCTTTGGCTGCAGCCGAAAGCTTCGCCATCACATCACGAGAGCGGGCAGTCAACGCCACGGATTTCGCCAGCGATTCGGCTGAGAACCTTGTAAAGTATCGTGCCGCATCTCCACACACTTCCTTGTGTACCGGAAGATCGGATGCGACAATCGGGAGCCCGCTGGCCATAGCTTCAACCAACGGATGCGCAAAAGTCTCTGCGTAAGCCGGTGTCACATAAAGATCGCAAGCACGATAAAGATGATGTAGCTGCTCGTAGGCGACTTGTCCCAACTCCACCACACTGTCGCTAATTCCCAAACTGCGCACAAGATTTCCGGCGGCGCAGCCGTCGTAACTTCCAGGATTTGCGCCGCTTTCCAGTTTGCAAGTTAGGAAGAGTTTGACTCGCTTTTCCGGAATCAGATTTTGAATGAGTGGAAGCGCTCGAAGTAGCGTCTCGAAGTTCCGGTAATAGTTGTAGTGACTGACGAATAGTAGCCGCAAACATCCTTCAGATTTAGAAAGTTCTTGACGAACAGGTGACGGCAGAGGGGTGCAGTCGGCGAAAAATGCCGTGTGATCAAAGCCGTGGTGTATGACGGCAACCTCCCTTCCGGTCCAACGTTGTAGCTCATCGGCAAATGCCCGGCTGGGCGCGACTGTTTGATCTGCCCAATGAATCGATCTTTTCGCCAACATCCCCCTAACGAAATTATCGGCCAGCATGAAGTACTCGCGCCTTAAGCGCAGATCACGGGAGAAATCACGAGAGCTGTAAAGCGAATTCCCACTCAGCAAAATTTGTGGCACCGGTGAGTTGCGTAAGGCAAAATTTCCCGAGGAAATGAGCACGTGGGCTCCGGAATTGGAAATTAATCCGGAAAGCTTAGTTTGTTCGAAAATAAACCGTCGAGCCGTCCCGGAGATTCCGGGCGGACAAATCACGTCGACATTGCTCAGTTGCTCAAAGCCGGATCGCAGGTCGGGCTGTATAGCGACAGTGCTGCGAACACCGGGGACCCTGGACAAGTGGGGTACGACATTATTTAAATACGTCAAACCAGCGCCTGCACTGGCCGCTAGCCCATTCAAAAAGATACGGATCATCGAAATGCCGTCCCTGCAACCGGCATCATTACAGGCGCGGCAAATTGCGGCGTGGCCGGAACAATTTCAGCCTCGCCGAGAGCGGACGATGAATGCACCAGGTCAGCCAGAATGAAGGACATTGCCCAAAAAAATACCGCCAGGTAGTAGCCCGCCGCGAATAACCAGTCTTCGAAGCCGGCATCGATCAATCCAGCAATCAGAATTGCCGCCGCCGGCACCGCGGGAGCAAAAATATCGCCGGTGCGCCGCAGTTGCACGATTGCCTTTTTCGCCTGAAGAGTTACCGTCCCGACCAAGAGATAAAAAGGTATGACTCCCAGCAGTCCCGACCACTCCGCAATTGCCAGATAGCTGTTCCCGTGCTCACGAATCATCCGTGAGTCCACGAAGCGGTTCCGCGTGAGCTCAAAATAGGTCGCACTTCTGCCGGTCACGCTGGTTCCGAAACCACTACCGAACCACGGATGTTGTTTGATCACCGCAACCGTTTGGTCCCACGGTGCTCGACGAGAAGCCATCAGGTCAGCGCCAGGCTTCCCTTTATAAAGGAACAATTCACCGATGGATGTGGGATGAGTGTCTTCTATCATCCCGACAGGTTGCGGAACCAAAAACGCGGTCAGCGCGGCGATCGCAACCGAGGCAGCTATTCCAGCGACAATGAGGCGGTATTGCCGCATCGCAAAGCAGATCAAAAGACATGCAACCGCCCCACCCGCGATCCCTGCCCGCGAGTATGTACTCATCAACAGTGCGATTGCGAGGGCGAGCGAAAATCCCAATCGTCGTTTGACCGCAACCGACTGTGCACATAAAAATCCCCACAGCATCACCGGCACGATCAATACGCCCATGACCGCGCCTAGAGAATTCGGATTTCCGAAAATGGACCAGCGCAGCAGGAAGTATCCGATCGCTGCAAGATAAGTGATGCCTTCGCAAACCAGCAGCAGTTTGCGAAAAAACTTCTCTGGCTCAGTTGAGGGAACCGCTAAGCGTGCCCCGGTCACAGAATACAGAAAAAGAAGAAATAGACTCAACGATTTCAACAGCGCTTCTTGCGGATATGCGGATACGGATGCAGAGACTACCGCCGAAAGTACGCTGAATAATGCAAATAGATGAATCAGTTGGAAGTGGTGTCTGGGATCCCGCATATAAATCGCGACGCCGGCCAGTGCTCCGATGGCCAGCACAATCCAGCGCCCCTGCAGCCAGGCGCCGCTCAGAGGCAGGTCAATTCCAGCCCAGAGAAACGCGGCCATAAGAAAAAAGAAAAACGCCTGTCGATATCGGGCCAACGCCACCAGTAGAATCTGCCCTGCAATCGCTGCGCCCAGGAATTGCGGATTTGCCAGAAATTGCGGCCGCGCGAGCGACAACAGGAGCAAAACGATGGCGCAGCCCATTAGAAGTATTAGCGTGCGTGGCCGTATTTCATGCATGCAGGAAGCATGATCGTGTCCGCATCGATCTGCTTTTCGATGATACTGGCACTCCCGATTGCGGCGGTTATTGAGTGAGGTTCGCGGGCGAGGAGCTATGCGTTCAATCAAAAGCTCCAGCGCTCTTTGATGTCGCACGTGCGGCCGGTACCCGAGCGGACGATTGTCGGGTTGCGGAACCGCAACTCAAGGCGCCTTCTGCGATTCCATCCGCGCAAATTTCTGGAGAGTAGCTCCGGATGATCCTTAAACTCTCGCATGACATACTCAGGCGCAAGCTCGCGTTGGTCGCTACTTCTTCCATTGCTTGCGCGAGCTGATCAATGTTTCGGGGATCAACGATCCGCCCGTTTGCTTTTACCAGATCAGCCGCACAGCCTGCCGACTGGCCACAGATTACGGGCAGTCCGCAGGCCATGGCCTCATTCACTACCAGTCCCCACGGGTCACTGTGCGTAGGAAAAACCAGACACTCCGCTAAAGCGTAGTAGCTCGCAAGTTCGTCGCGATGCACGAAGCCTGCGAACGTGAGACTTCCGGGAGAGATGGTCCTCGCGATACTCTCCAGCTCTGCCCGTATAGGCCCGTCTCCGGCGAATAACAATCCGATCCGGGATCTGAGATCTTCCTTCAGACTGCCGTACGCTTCCCACAGTTCAAGAACTCCCTTGGATTTGACCAGGCGGCCAGCGAAAAGAAAATATCGTGAAGGCAGATTCAATCTGGCGCGGACAGTCGCAGAATTATGGCGCGCATACTCTGCCCGATCCGCAAACAGCTGATTATCCACCGCGTTGGGCGCCTCATAGATGTTGTCAGTGGAGACTCCCATTTGGCGCACATATTCGCGAGCCAACGTCCCTGGGACAATGCAGCCGTCACACTTATCGAAGAAACTCTTTTTTAACGACTCCGTCATGCGATGGCCGCCGCGCTGATCATTAGCTGTGCTCTCACACCAGAGTAAGAATGGCACGTGATTTCGCCGCGCCCAACGGAGCGATTGCCACGAAGCCAGATAGTTATAGCCGCCGCAAACGATCGCGTGGGGATCCGCTTTCCGTAGTGCGTCGGCCACCTTTTGATTCAACAGCAGGTGATACTTGCTAAATCTTGTTCTCCACGAGGGCAGCACCTCGTAAGCAAACTGCATTTCTTCCGCATAAATCTTCCACTGCCGTATCGAGGGATCAGTTTCGGCCAGAAAAATAATCCGCAGATCAATATCAGGATTTCGTGCCAGCGCGTTAAAAACAGGAATGCGGTATGGCGCGATAATTTCCGTCAGGATTACGACTCGGCGTTTCATCGCGCGCACCCGCGATAAATTTCGGCCAGTTCTTTCGCTTGCCGACTCAGGGTGAACCGCTCGAGGATGAGAGCACGCGCATTAGAACCGATGCGCTGCCGCAGGCCGGCGTCTCGAAGCAAAGTGACGATGGCATCGCTTAGCTCGACGTCGTTAACCGGAGACACCAGCAGTCCGCTCTTGCCATGCTCGATTACTTCCTCAATCCCCTGTCCCCGGCAGCCGATTGCCGGCTTGGCGCAAGCCATGGCTTCGAGATACACGCACCCCAGGCCTTCGTATTCGCTACGCAATGCGAATAGCGTGCATCGGCGGATTGCCTTCGCGACATAATCTCGACTTCGCCTTCCGCGAAAATGCACGGCCCCGGCAATTCCGAGGTCAACTGCAAGTTTCTGCAGGTCCGCTCGCAGCGGACCATCTCCTATGATTTCGAGAGAACACTCAGGAAACTCAGCCAATATCCGCGCGAACGACCGAAGCAACGATGCATGCCCCTTGGTGGGAATCAGATTGCCTACGCTCAAGATGGTCGTTTGTGAGCCTGGCGCAATCGGCGGCGCGAACATTTCCGGATTAACGCCGTTGTAAATAACGGCCGTTGTCGCTGGAATATGCCGGTTCACCTGTTCTCTGACCGCTTCGCTAATACAAATTACCGCGTTGGCCCGGCGATACACATTCTCAACAACCCGTTTGCAGCGGCTTCTGACGAACCGTCCGGCTTGGCGAGTGAAGTATGCGTCCAGCCCGTGTACCGAAACAACAAAAGGAATTGAAAGGCGCTCGCTGATGATGGCGGCTGCGTGCCCACACGGGAGCGCGGCGTGCGCATGAATAACGTTAAACGGCGTGTCGCGATGTGTGCGCCGAATGACCGACATAAGTTGAGCCGCGAGAAAGTCTCCGGCAAACGGCAATCCCACGTTTCCCGGCATGCTGAAATAGTTTTTCCAAATTGCCTTGGCGTCCGTCGAGCGCGCCGGCCCGCGATAGAACGGGCGCACCGCAATGACCTCATGCGAGATACCAAAATCGCTCATGTGCGCGAGCGGCTCCGCTACGAAGCCCCCTTGCGTGGGATCTTCAGTCGATGGGAAAAAGGGCGTAACGGTGAGTACTCGAAGAGGCGTGGCCTTGGCGCTCAGAAATGTCTTCTGAATTTCCTGAGGGAGCGGAGCGATCAGGGCGGCGCTGCTCACGAAGCTCTCCTCAACTCAGAACGTGATACCGCTTGCACAAATGCTTCCTCCCACTGAGCGGCAATTACACCCCAATCGTATTTCTCGCTGAGACACCTTCCGTTTAGTCCCAGTTCGCGCCGGAGATCGGTATTCTGAATCAGTTTCTCCAGATGAGCGAAAATGTTTTCTTCCGACCAGGCCTGATAACCGGTTACACCTTCCAGCACAGTTTCGGGTGAATAACTGCTCCTCGCGATCACCGGCAGGCCGCAAGCCGCGGCTTCCAGGATCACCTTCGGCGAACCTTCCCAGGTAGAAGGAAACAGAAAAATATCTGCGTTTTGATATTCTTTGCGCAATTTTTCAGCCGAAAGCGCGCCCAGCAGCTCGAGATTCTTCACGCCTTTCGCCTCTGCACGGGAGCCCAGCTCTGCGGCCAGAGGCCCTTCGCCGGCGATGCGGAAATCAGCCTCCGGAAATCGCGCAGCTGCATCCACCACTAAGTGCGGCCGCTTGTAGGTGCGCAGCGAACCCGCAAATAGGACCCGCAGCCGCTGATCACGACGAAGCTGATTATCGGGAGTGAAAAAACATGTATCGACGCCGGTCGGAATAATTTCGCTCGCCAATCCGTATTCGCGTTCGAGACTTGCCTGCACCGACCGCGAATTGCTGTAGAGCCGGTCGCAGCGAAGTATGGTTTGCTCCCATAGGCGAATTTGCTCAGAGGCAATCGATGGTTCATTTTTTAGATCCGACTGCGACTCTACGGTTCCAATTGCAATTCGTTCATCCTTCCATTTTCTTCGCGCACTCAAATACCACCGCGCCGCTGGTGACGACTTCATATAGAAAAGAATCTGGTGACTTCCCCAAAAGAATTCACGCAGGATTCGCGGCGTCTGACGGCGTGCCGGCAATCGAATGAGCCGGGTATTCGGCCGGGTTGCGATCCGATCATCGGCCTGCCCGCGAACGAACATGCTCACGTGAAAACAGTTGGGATCGAGGCGGCTCACGATTTCTCTGGCATTCCCCATCTGCGCATTGGGCAAGCCGGCATCGGCGAAGCTGTCGACAAGAATGCGAATTGGCTTCAAGTAAATCGAAACTCCATGATTCAGTTTGGCCTGATGGCCTCGGCCTGCGTCCACTGCGCGCGCAGTTCCCGGGTCTGAGCAGCAAGCCGCAAATCCAGGTCTCTTGATGCACGAGATTCAGCAACATGCTTCCGCGCGCATTCCAATAAATTTCTTCGCACCTCGACTGCTATTTCCGCGGGCAGCGGACGGCTTTCTCGCGGGTCCGAACCGAGGTCATACAACTCATCCGTTCCCAAAGCAAAATTTATGACCAGCTTGTGCTCTCCCTTGCGCACTGCCAGGATCCTGGCTGCAAGGCGCTTCTCTGAACGAAAAGGATTGGTGCACGCATAAGCGCATTCGGTTAGCACAGGCCAATCCCAGGACTCATCGGTCACCAGCTTCCGCCAGCAGCTATGGCCTCGAAAACTAGCGGGGGATGGAAGATCGAGCATGTCAAAGAGGGTCGGAGCCAGGTCGATTAACCCGAAAGGCTCTTTTATTTCTCTGTCCGGCAGACGTCCCGGAACCCGCAGCAGTAGCGGCACTCGTATCAGTTCCTCATGTAAGGCAAGCGGGGGATGGAATCGCCCACCATGATCCAGAAATTCTTCGCCGTGATCAGCAGTCACGGTAAGTGCGCACTGGTCCCACAGATTCAAATCCGCAAGCGAGCTGGCGAGGCGTCCGATTTGCCGATCAGCCCAGCGGACACCGTCATCATAGAGAGCTTCGACTGACGCGCTTCGGGTTTTCAGTCGGCGCAAACTGACGTCTTCTCTGGCCCAAAAAGAATTCAGACGAAGGGCTTCTTCGGAATCACCCCGGATTTCGTGCGTCGCGTCTTTCTGCGGGTAATATGGCGCGTGCGGATCCATCAAGTGAATCCACAGAAAGAACGGCCCGTCCGAATTCTGCTCTAGCCATGCCATTGCAGAGTTGATAACTACTTCCGCGGAGGGAAATTTTCTCAAGCTGTCCAGCGATTCAACACTCTTAGCGCTTACCTTCTTGCAATACTGGAAATAGAGCTCATCGTACGCGGCTCCGAACGCGGGTACTCTGTGGCATGCCCGCGAGATCATTCGATTGGTTCGCCCCCGTAAAGACCGCCCTTGCGGGAGATATTGATCAGCGGGCACATCCATTTCACCGGCGCTCAAGAAATTGCGGAAAACATCGAATCCGTTCCCGTACCCGTGGGCCTCACAGACGTAAGGATTGCCGGCAACAAACGCTGCCGTGCGGAACCCCGCCTGCTGGAGCTCACTTGCAATCGTGTTCTCGGCTGGAGCGAGCCCAATCACATCGCGACCCAACGCCAGCGGATATCGCGAGGCCAGCAGCGCGGGCAGCGAATAATAGGTGGGAATACCCGATGCCAGAGCGTTCTTGAAAGTAAAGCTCTCTTTAGATAAGCCATCCAGAAAAGGCATCGTCGGGCTCTGACCTCCGCGGCCCAGGCGGTCAGCCCGCAGGCAGTCCACGGTGATCAACACTAGCGAGCGCGGTGTGGCTCTCACAGCGCTCCCTGGTGAGCGACTCGAGTTTTCCACTCCTGTCGCTTAGCTGAAACGGCTACTCGCGCATCGCGACTCCGGTAGACGCCCTCAGTGACAATGGAATATAGATCCTGATCATGTGCGTACAGCAGGTCCGGATATTTTTTCTCGAGGGCGGTCAGCAAGGAATCCAGAGCCGCCAGCGTCGGGGTTCTAAAATCTTTCAGCGTGGAATGAAAATTAATGGAGTGCGTAGAAATGATGACTGGCAGGCCACGCGCAAAAGAAGCATCGGCGATCTGCAGATATTTGCCGATATCGAGCTCTCTTTGGCTGGGCTCGACGTCGATGGTGCGGTTGAGGTGCAGAATGCCTGTTTCATCAACATAGGGCGCACTGAGTCCGCTTCCGGCGCCGTTTTGCGCGACGCGAATACCCGCCTCTGACCATATTTCTCTCGTGTCCCGGTTGGCGAAATAGCCGGGGGCGCAAGCAGAAACCGGCGGCATTCCAAACAGGGCGGTGAAATATTCCCGGGCCCGGCCGATCTGCCCGCGTTGAACTTCCTGCGGCAAAAATCCCGCACGCGGCTTCTCGGGTTTCCAGTATTCATACCCAATCCACGGCATTCGCCAGTAGATATAAGGCGTCTCCGCTTCCCAGAATAGCCGCAGCAACTCGGCGCGTTCGCCTTGCTTTGCCAGAATGCTCTCGACGGCCAGAGGACAAAAATGAGTAACTCCGTGCATCGCGGGATAAAAAACTCCCTTGGTGATCCCCGCTCTATAAGCTTCGAGCAATCCCGGCCGCGACCAGGAGCCAGGCAGCCCCTTAGCAAGTGGAAGGATCTCGATCCCTGAATATCCCCGCGCCTTCATCTTCTTAAAGTCGAGGTTGGCGGTGCAAAAACTCATGACAATGCATGGCGGCCGGCCGGATGAATCCCGGTGTGCTGAGAGCATTGCCTCTAAAGCAGTGAGGTCTTCAGCGGTTTCGAATGAATAGAGATCGTAGGGATGTTCGCCCAGCCTGATTCCCTTTTCACGAAGCCAGTTATAGCCCTCGCGATCACGCACACCCAGCCTTCCCCAGTCGTCACTTTGGATCGTGACCAGTGGCCGGGAGAAAAAGTATCCTGCCGGCTGGGCTTCCTGACGGAACCAGTTGCGCGCGAAATCTAGCAATTCACCATCCCCTGTTAAACGTAACCCAGCGCCCGCAGCCGGGCTTCAATGGTCCGCTGCTCATGCTCATCCATCTTCATCGCGTCATCGCGAACCAATTCATTCAGTGCAACTTTCAGGAACTCTTCCAGCGATCCAAACCGACTCGCAAACTTTTCTTCGGCCGCACGGCATAAATCCTCAGGCAGCATAATTTGTCGCAATCCATCCATCTTTATGCAAATACCGCCTTTCGAAAAGATTGCTCCAGCCTTGTCCACGCAAGCTTTGCGAGCTTACGGTCGTCCGATTCCAAGCCAACCAGGAAAATCATCCCCAGAAAAACTCCGTAAGCGCAGATGAGCCCCGCAGCCGCTATCTTCCATTGCGGGTGAACTCCTCCCCATACCCGAGCCACCAGAAGCGTCCCCGCGATCGCGCAAATACTCGGCAAGAGAAGTTTCAGATATCCGGAGTTATAAGGAAATATCTTGAGCAGACGGCGGACCGAGATCAATGCCCATACGTTGGTGATGACCGTTGTAGTGGTGGTCGCGATCGCCGCCCCGGCGATTCCCAATCGAGGCACAAGCATCACGTTGAGCGCAATCAGCAATACCGCAGTGATGGCCTCGATTTTCATCAGCTGGGCCTGATTTCCTGACATCAACAGGAGGAACCCGACCGAACCAACGCCGCAATTAAAAATTTGCCCCACAGCCCCGATCATCACGACTACGGCGCCAGTTTGAAAATCGGCCCCAAAGATCGACATCAAAGGATGCGCGAACACGACCATACTCAGCGCTAGAGGAATGGTGAGAATCATCACCCACTTGGTCAGCGTGGAGTAGAGCTGCTGCAAGACCGCGTGACTCTTTCCCGCGTGGAGTTCAGAAATAATGGGAGAAAAAATCTGGTTCACCGAATTAAGGGCAATCGGCACGAAAGCTACCAGCGCACTTGCCACCGCATATATGCCCACGTGCCTGGCATCGAGGCAGTAACCGAGGATGACCTTGTCCGCCTGGTTGAATAAGAATTGCAGTGCCGCTATTCCATAAGCCACAGCGGAAAATGCCACCACTTCCCGTTGAATAAAGACGCCTGCTCGACCATCCGTGGCTTGGGCTGGACTCATTTTCCAGACCGATGCCGCCAGCAGACAGAAAACCAGAACTGCACTCACAATCTGAGCAACCAGATATCCCGTAAGCCCGAAACCGAGACTGATCAGCAGAACAGCAAGTAAGATGTTCGCGGGTGTGCCGGTAAAGTGCGTGATTAGCGTGCGCCGCGCTACCGCGCGGTAGCCAGCCATCACCTGTCCCAGGAACATATTGAGAACACCGACCATCATCAGTGCGGCGAAGGCCCAGATGTAAGCGCCCAGCTTCGGCGCATGATAGAAATGCACCGCCAGCCAAGGCCCCACTAATAGCACGACCCCGACAAGTACGACGTTTACCCCGGTCAGCAACCCCAGGCTGCCGCGCAGGAACCTTCCCAGTTGGGAGTACTCTCCTTTAGCGCAATATGCAGCCACAAATCGCGACGCAGACATCGGCAGGCCCAACGAATTGAAGAGGCCGATGAATCCGATGATGGTCACGCCCAGCGCATATAAGCCCAAAGCTTCGGCGCCCAACACGCGGGCCAGATAGATTTTGAAAAAGTATGCCGCCGCCGCGGTGAAAACCGTTCCCGCAAAACACACAAAGGATTGTCGTGAAATGCTCCCCATGCGGCTGTGGAACTCAGCCTCGTCGTTCACCAGGACGGGCGTCAGCACTGCGACTTCCTGCGGAGGAATGTGTGTAGCAGCGCTCATGGGCGGTTATCAGGAGAATCGGCTTCTGTGGTCGAGGATAGTGCAGTTGATTTCCCGACGATATGCCAAGAAGGGTTCACTTAAAGGGTTCCGGCTGAAGGAATTCAAAAGATTAACTGCCGATCAAGTCCCACTGGAGAGGCGTGCCGCGTTCGATATCGCAAACCGCGCGACGCCTTAGGACTTCCGGCAGGTGCCGGGTATGCAGCCCGTGTCCGGGACGGATGGAGCGCACATTTTTTTCAGTGAACACTTCCCCGCTCTTTACGTCTTCCACTACAAACAATGATCTCCGGAATTTCAAGCTCGCCTGCTCGCATTCGCTGGCACCGAAGCTCACTCCGCCGAGCGCTTTCTCTGCAAAACGAACTGCGTCGACCATCGCGCGGAACTCTCCCGGCTCCAGCGAGAACGCGCTGTCGGGTCCGCGGTCGGCTCGCGACAATGTCAGGTGCTTTTCGATGACACATGCTCCCAGAGTTACTGCAGCCACTGGCGCGGCGATGCCCATGGTGTGGTCTGACAATCCTGCCGGAACGCCAAATCTGCGCGCCAGTTCTGGAATCGTTCTTAAGTTCATCTCCTCCGCCGGTGAAGGATATGCGCTGGTGCACTTGAGCAGAGCGATTTCTTCTCCGCCTTCTTTCCGTACCGCCGCTATCGCCTCGGCTATCTCGTCTTCGGTCGCCATTCCAGTGGACATGATCAACGGCTTTCGAGTTCGCGCGATTTTTTGAATCAATGGAATATCCACCAGTTCAAATGACGCGACCTTATAGGCCGGAACGTTCATCTCCTCGAGAAAATCAACCGCAGTCGCATCGAAGGGAGAAGAAAACAACGCCAGCCCCTTATCAGTTGCCATCTTTTTCAGCTTCGGCTGCCA
>DATATW010000176.1:0-21104 GCA_036268595.1 Terriglobales bacterium | reverse complement strand
GCGCCGGTCACGATGATTCGGACGTCGGGCCGCGACGCTTTTATGCTGGCCATCACGTCGAAAAGATTTTGCCCGTTGCGGTTTCCCAAAAGAACGAGATCGATTTCAGGCATATTGGCAAGCTCTGCCAGACTGGCAGAAACCAACTCGAAGTCCGACTCGGAATCAAACAGCGCGCGGAACCCAACAAAGCGTAATGGATCGCTTTCGACGACCGCGATGCGAATCGCGCTCTTGCTGGAGGTTGTCTTCATGGCGGTTGCAGCTTTCATAGCTATGCCTGTCCTTTGGACTTAAGGTGTGCTTAGCATATCTGTATCCTGTAAGGTTGCAAGGTTCCGTAACGTAAGCTGAATTACGGGAGTAACATAGGTTGCATCCAATCCTGCGCGAGGCCGAGACATCCAATTGATGAAAATGCCGAGAATTGTGCCCGTCGTAGCTTGTGTCCTGCTGGCCGCATTGATTGCGGGAGCGCAAACCCCCACCACGTATCAACCGAAATTTAAGGGCGACCCGGCACGGTCCGATTCCGAGGCCGGAGCCCTGGGATACCTGCGAACGTTTTTACGGGCGCAGAAAATCTACAAAAAGAAGAACGACCATTTCGCGACTTCGCTAAAGGATTTATCGAAAACCGGCTCGTTCACGCCTCGCATGGTTTCGACTGCTCAAGCTGACTACACGGTGAAGTTCACCCCGCATAAAGAAAAAGACTGGTTCGAAATCGTGATGATTCCCAAGCAACTCGACTCTACTCATCGGTCATTTTTTGCCAAGATGGAAGGCACGAATCGAAAAGACGACGGGGTGATTCGCGCGGATGATCAGAAGGAAGCCGATGAGCACTCGCCGATACTAAAGCCGGATGCGAGCTAGTTCTGGTTGCTTAGTCATGACGGGCGAGGCGCCCGTCGCTCCAGAAACTCGATTGTGGTTAAGTACGGGCGAGGACGCCAATCCCCCCATCCCCATATTGATTTTGAGGGATAGGCGCCCGCGCCCGTCCAAGCTGAGACTCAAAACAATCAGCCGCTTCAGCTCGCCGGACCTGGCCGAATATCTATCGCTTTGCCATCGTGATAAGTAATGGTGAGCGGCTTTCCGCCGTTGGGATAATTCATCTTCTTATCAATCGAATCGCTGCTGGGATCGAGCAATCCCACTCCAATCGCGAAGTCCGCCTGCATGTCGGTCATTCCCGGCTTGACCTGGTGCTGATCGATCGCCTGCCAGATATCTGCCGGCCAGTGCTTGTAGAGCTGGTGCGGGTCCTCGATAAAAAACATGTCATCGGAATAGAACTTGAGATCGCCGCCGCCGCGGTCGACTGCAATTGGGGTTGCATAAGACTTTCCTCCATTGCTGAATACCGCGAGGACTTTTGCCCCGCTCGAATCGCCAGGCGTGATGCTGGCAATCACATCACGAATCTGCAGCTTCTGCAGCGGCAACAGCTTCCCTGCCTCGTGCGAAAAATTCGTGTGATGAGCAGTTGCGTCGTATGGGTAATACGGATAAAAGTAGCCGACCTTTACCCACACCGGCTGCTTGGTCAGCTGCTTCGCCGACTTCACATCGTAGGGATAGAGTTTTCTTGGGCTGACATAGTAGTCAGGATTCAGCGGCGGCGCTTCTTTCTTGGCCACTGGCTTGCTGTCCTCATGGCGCTGGTAAAGAATCACGCCCAGGCGAACGCCGGTCACGATGATTCCAAGCACCAGAATGATTTGAATTTTGCTCTTCATCGCAGGCTAGGATAACAGCCCGCGGTGACAACGTGACCAAGAAGAAAGCTATTCCATGCTCGAGCCCAGCGGCTCATAGCGGTATTTCTTTCCGTCCCAGAATATGGCTGAAGTCATCTGGTCGCCGCTGGCTTCTTCTACGTAGATGGCATTGGCGAACTTCTTGCGCCGAACTTTCATTCTCTTGAGCGTGAGCGTCTTTACCGGCAGATTAATAATGACGAACTTCGAGAGCGGTGTGTCTGAACGCCAGGCTTCAGGTCCAGCTCCGTGTATCACCAGCAACGCCACACCTCGCAGTTTCGGATCATCAGGAGCGAAGCTGGTGGTGATCGCCGGATTGCCGTATCCGAAAAATGAGTTCATCGGATCGACGACTTTGTAGTTCTTATCGGCCTGATCGATTAGAGGATTTTTGCAGCGCGCGACAATGACAATGTCCTCGACCCCGTCTCCGTTTAAATCGGCGATCATGGGCGCAAATGAGGGTTCGGCGGAGCAACTGTCGCCGAACCGCTGATGAATGAATTTATTGTCTACCGGGGACGACTGGGGCGCTGGCGCACTCTTCTGTGCCGCCGCGAACGAAGCTCCCAATGAGAGCGCGAGAAGGACTGGTGTGAGACGGGACCACATGAATTTAATGTAGTCCCGTATTGATGACGTTAGCTAGATCCGCAGAGTAACCAAAGTCACATCGCTACTTCGTGATGGCCAGGCTGTCGACACTGCCGACTTCAGAATTTGTAAGTAACACAAACGAGTTCGGCACGGGTGTCAACGCACCGGTATTGGCATCGACTCCATAAGTCGTAATTCCGATATCGCAGTTAAAGCAGGCTTCCTGATCTCCGGTGATCGCCCACAGAAAATTCCCATCTGGGCTGATCACCGGCCAGTCGCCGGGGCCGGAACCCGATACCTGAGCAATTGCTCCGGTGCTTTCATCGATCGAATAAATCCCGCAGTTGTCATACATGAATTTTCCGGCGCTGGCGATTGTCATATTGTCCGGCCCGGGAATTCCAATCGTGCCCGGCGTCACCATTGTGCCGCATGTGCCTGTGCTGAACGGAGAACCGGATATCGGAGTCAACACGCCCGAGCTCTGGTCGATGCTGTACGCATATATGTTCTTGTCATCCTGTGATTGGAGCTCGTAAAGGTACGAATTGTTCGGAGTGATGACGATCGTCCACGGTTTGATAACGTCTGCCCCGAATGGCGATCCTGCAATCGCAGTTAAAGCGCCCGTTCCCTGATCAATCGTGTATCCGGAAATGCCCGCACTGGTCGAAACGTATAAAAACTGATTGGTCTGGTCAACCGCCATGAGAGTCGCGGGTTGCGGATAACCGGCTGAACTCGCGCCCGCCGCAACGAAAGGAGACCCCGGCACTAGCGTTAGAGCCCCGGTGCCAGTCTGAATGCTGAACGCGTAAACGCCGTTCGTACCCAACGCGTAGAGAAACTTGCCCTTGTTATCGACGACGTCTGCGTACAACGCTTGCCCAGTCATATACGACCCAACCGCCTTGCCCACCGAGCCGTTTGAACGGTTGATGGCATAGGCGAAAATTCCACCTTGGGTTCCGCCGTTGTATCCCACCGCGGTCTGGAAAATAAATGATCCCGAAGGATCGATTGCGAGAGTTTCGGGATCGACATTGTTCGCGGAACCGCCGGTCGTTAATGTCAGAATTCCATTGCTCCCAATGGTTGCTGCATAAGGGCCCCCGCCCGGAAGCGGATTCGCATACAAAAATGCGGGCGCGCTGGTCTGGCCTGACGCGCCGATACCTTCGCCATAGCCGGGAACACTTTGTCCTCCGCTGCCGCCGGAGCCGGACCCACCACTCGAGCCGGAGCCTGATCCCGAGGAAGTAGTACCTGAGTTGCCGGACATTCCGGTTGAAACGCCCCCGCAATTGGTCAAGAGAATAGCCGTCGTAAAAAGGATGATGAGCGCGAATATTTTTTCCAGACGATCCATAACCGGCCTCTATTAAGGGACTGTGAATTGTTCTGTATGAAGCGGTTAGTTGGATGAGCGGTGTCGTGAGCAGTTGGCTGAAAGCCGCACCTGAGACGGATTCTCAGGTATTTTTGATAGGGCGATGAGGAAGTTTACTGATTCCGAAAGTGCTCCCAGCCGCCGGGCCGCAGAGCTGACTTTTGGCCGAGGCTGTCGACAAGGAAGATTTTCGTAGAGCGGGTTATCTGGCCAATACAGGTGATCGGAACGCCGGAGGTGGCCGACGGAACAGGCCGGTTCGGCCGTGAGGTAAATAGCAGCTCGTATTCGTCCCCGCCATGCAGCGCCAGCTGCAACGCCACCGGCCTGGCAGGATGACCTATGATCGCGCGCGGTATCGCATCTTCCCATATCTCCGCGCCTACCCGGCTTTCCTCGCAAATGTGGCTGAGGTCGGTCGAAAGGCCGTCGCTGATATCGATCATTGATGAGGCGAGTTTTTTCGCGCGCAGAACTCGTCCCTGATGAATTCTTGGCTGCGGGAAGAAATGCTTGGGAAACTGCCTGGGCGCGAGTTTGCGCTTTGCAAATAACAAATTCAGCGCCGCAGCGGCCGCACCAAGTGTTCCAGTCACATAGATTCGATCGCCGGGACGAGCGCCCGACCGCAGCACTGCCGTTCCCCTGCGCACCGAACCCAAAACGACGATGTCCGCCAGAACTCCTGATGGAGACTGCGCAGTGTCACCGCCGGCGAGCAATATCCTAGAGTCATGCGCAAGCTTTAGCACGCCTCTGATAAAACCATCCACCCAGGACTGGGGCAATTTTGCTGGAAGCGCGAGCGAGAGAAACGCTGCCGCCGGATCCCCACCCATGGCTGCGATGTCACTCAATCCGCGCGCCAGGCAGCGGTGTCCAACCGATTCCGGCGGGTGCCATTTCCGGCGGAAGTGTACATCTTCCAGGCTGAAGTCGGTGGTGGTAAGCAGGTCGTGACCGGCGCGAAGGCGAAGCACGGCACAGTCATCGCCAATTCCAGTCACCAACCTGCCGTTTCTTGGCGATCGACTTCGACCGGAAGGGTCGCTCTGGCGGGTTCTGGCCGCGCCCCTGATTTTCGAAATGAGCGCTCTTTCTGATTTTGGCAAGGCGAGGAACATCATAAGCGGAATTACATCATTGGCCAAAGCTGCATTCGAAAAGTGCAGGCAAGGCAAGACAACCCGCTCTTTTACAGTCACATCTAGAAACTGGTTTTGCGGGATTCGAAAGCTGCCATGCGTCTGCAGAGTACCTTGGTCACTTCGTCCTGACTGGTAACTGGTCTTACGGTCACCTGGGGTTACCTGTCGTTTGTAACTGAGAAAACGGTCTACCCTCGTTGACAGGCTGGAAGTGCTTTGCTACCGTTACAAGCAGTTTCCCAAAACCTGTGGTCGAGCTAAGTACTGAATCCGCTGAGAGTTAGCGGAAACAGTGATTTAGGCATATAGTTTTCCGGATCCAGTCGTATGGTGGGGAGCGGCTTAGGCCTTGCAGATGCAAGGCAGAGTACATGGGCCGGAAAATTGTGCCGGATGCTCCTATTCTGGCCATAAGGATTTAAGACCAATTGCGTAAACGTTTCTACATTCTTTTCGTGACTCGCGGAGAAGACGGCGAACTCCGCAAGATTCCTATTCCCATTCATTATCTTTACGTCTTTGTGGCGGGAGCTGCAGTAGGCCTCTTCGGGCTTACCGGTTTGGCGCAATCGTATATGCGCATGCTTTTGAAGACCTCGCAATACAACGAATTGCGGGCTGAAAAAGACGATCTCCGCAACCGCTATAGCCACCTGGAGCAGGTCGCTAAAGAGCGGGACATGCAGGTCGCGTCATTGGGATCGCTGGCCAATGAAGTTTCATCACTTTATGGATTAAAGCCGGATCCAGCGCTGATGTCAGGCGCATCATCAGACCAGGTGGAAGATGGACAGGTGAATTCATCCATCGACCGGCTAGCCACGCTGAAGGACACGGCACTGACCGGGGCAACGACCGCCGGCTTGACTCTGGGACTTACTCGCAATGTGACCACGGCGGACTGGGTTCGAGCTAATTCGGCGCCAAATATTTGGCCGGTAGAAGGCCCGATCACCGCGGCTTTCGGTGAACGCATTGATCCGTTTAATGGTGAAGGCGCGTTCCATTCAGGCATTGATATCGGAGCAGCGATTGGACAGCCGGTCATCGCCCCGGCAGACGCTACCGTAGTATTTGCCGACTTCATGGGAGGATACGGTCGCGCTGTGATTCTGGATCATGGTCACGGAATCACAACTCGATATGGGCATATGAAGAGCCTGGCAGTATTCGCCGGCGAGCACGTGCATCGCGGGGACACCATCGGCTACGTTGGGGATACCGGCCGAAGCACCGGACCACATCTGCATTACGAAGTGCGGATCAACGATATTCCGGTCAACCCACACAAGTACCTGCGCACGACCTATGCTCACGTGGGCGGATTCGAAGCGGGAAGCTAAAACAGCCGTCAGCCTTCAGCTCTCAGGCAAACAAGACCGGGATGAAACTGTTCGTACTGATTTTTCTCTCTGCAACCTTCGTAACCAAGCAGTATCTTTTCCCACAGCGCATCTAGGCTTATTCTTGAGATCAAGAGCAGGGCCTCCTGGGCTCGCACCCAAAAGCATATGTTCCCCTTTCGTCTTTACACCCTGATTGTGGGCGCTGTGAGCGCCGTGCTTGCCGCGTACCTGATGTTCGGCCGCAAAAAGAAAAGTTCGGCGGAGATTGAACGCCAGCGTCGCGACTGGCTGAACCAGATCGGCCGTATCACTGACGGCACCGTCATCGATGTGCAGGAATTTGCCGCGAATGCTCACGCTCCCGCGACCCACCTGATTTTCCAATACGACGTCGGCGGAGTTTCCTATGAGGCCTCGCAGGACGTGACCCAACTGCGCCAGCACATCAATCTGCACTCCTGCCGGTTGGGGCTGCCCACGTCAGTGCGGTACGATCCGCAGAATCCAGGAAACTCGATTGTGGTGTCAGAAAAGTGGATGGGATTACGGCAATAGGTGTGTGAGCGTAAGCTCCAATTAGTTCCCTTTACCGAGTGTCGAGACGCAAAGGAATATCCACCACTTTGCGATCATCAAACTGGCTCATGCGTTTGGTGTCGCTAGTCTTTCCCTTGGATTGCGCGTAGATTTCGTAATCCACGTTGGTCGCAAGTGCGGGAAAGCGGTAAGTTCCGTCAGGTCCAACGATGTAGGTTTTGACCGCTCGGGTGCGAGTATCCGTCAGATAAACCACCGCATCGGGCACGGGATTATCGTTCCGATCGAGCACCTTGCCGGTAAGCAGACGGCCGGGAGTGGTGTCTTTGGTTTTGGCGGTCAAGCTGGGCGCAGCCACTAACAGCAGCGCGAATAAAGCAAACGTAAGAACCTGGCGTGTTCGGCGCAATCCCGTGGTCATTCTCATCCGCGTAACCACCCTGAAACGTGAGTTGCACCTATTTTAAATGCAGACCGGTGTTAATGCGTTCATCATTTTCTATGTGGACCGTCACTTCTTCGCCGGCCTGCAGATGTTTGTAGGCTGAGTTTCTATATCCTCTCAGGTCCGGCGACAACACATAATCCTGTTTGCCTGCGGGTACGCGCTGCTCAAACTCTCCCAGGCGGTTGGAATGAACTTCCCAGCGGGTTTTCTTCTCCCCGGCGACGCGGATCTTGACTTGAACTCCGTAGACCGGACGATCATCCGGACCCCATACCGTCCCGAAGATCAGGGCATAATCGGCAGGCTGCGGCTGTTCCTGGCCCTGCAAAGGCTGATTGGAGATTATAAGAAGTGCGAGGCAAACCAGTATTAGCAGGAAATCGCCTCCAGTGTGGCGCGAGATGCGATCCCAAAAAACTGTTCGAAATCCCAAACCAGTTAGCGTTTGCACTTGAGCCACCGAGATCAAAAAGAAACCAGCATGGCCTCAGCTGCGCCACATGATCGCGTGATCTCATCGATAAGTATAAAAAAATCCCACCATGTGGTTCCATGGTGGGATTTATGGCGCCGTTCAAATCGCCTCGGGGAGAGGCGCCAGCAAACTTATTTCGCGGCTGAAAACGTGGCGTTCGCGTTGTATCCTCGCGCGTAACCCGCGGCGAAGCTGGCCCGATCTTCAGCTCGCGCCCATCGCCCGGTTGCCGCGAGATATTGGTTGGCGTTCTGGCTCGCGAATTTGCCCATATACAGGCCGTCACGAAACGCTGCATTGCCCGCCGTGCTGGCAGCGATTACCGCTGCAGGCGAAACGCTCTCATTTCGAATCGTGAATGCTGATGCCGTGGTGACCAGAACTGCCAGTGCCGCTAAAGTGATCTTGTTCTTCATAATGTCCCTCCAAATTGTCTGCTTGATTGCCTGCTAATGATTAGAGCCGAAAGCGGGCATGTTCAGGGTAAGAAGGCTGTAAGGAGGCGGTAAAACTATTCGGCGGAATGGCATGCACAGAAAAGGCCTCAAGACCGCAGCTTTAGCGGCCTTTGTGAAGAGGAAGGGAACTCACTTTACACGGAATTTACGAGAATCCCTGGGTGCCCGATATAAAGTTGTACTTGGGATTCAATGCCTGCGGGGCTTTGCGACCGAAACTATAATGCGCACAGCGGGACCCTCACTCTGTCATGGCCACATTCCGCATTTCCAGGAACGCGCGATGGTATCTTCCGGCAGCCGGACTTGCCGTGGTTTTGGTGCTGCTGGGCCTGCTGCAATACCGCGCGAACCGTCAGCTTCGCGACGTACTCCAGCAGCAGATGCTCACCGAGGCGCAGACCTCGCTGCTGCGAATACGGCATGGTCTCGAAGACGTGCTAGCTCCGATTTGCAAGGGCTTTGATTCATCGCGGTCTCCTGCTTACGAATCAAGTCTGCAGCGTTATGCCGCTGAGGCATTGCGCGTGCGCGGAACAGCTTCGCATCCAGGTCTGGTCGCCAACGTTCTGGTTTACCAGGATGCGAACCGCCCGCACCCCGCTTTGTTCCAGCTTGCGGATGCTCAGGAAAAATTCTATCCCGCGGAGTGGCCCGCGGACTTAAGCGCGCTCCACGATTACCTCGTGAAGTTTGCGCCCACGCTTTCTCCGCTTAATTCAACCATGGCGGCGGAAGAGGCTAGCGAAGGAGACCAGATTAAGCCCGCATCATTTCCGTGGTTGGTGGATGAAAGCATCCCGGCTCTTGTCCATCCCACGCGCGGAGCCGACGCAAGCGTCTCGTTTCTGATTGTGCGGCTCGACCCGCACGAACTCGCGCAAGACGTCCTTCCCCAGCTTGCCGAGCGCGAGTTCGGAAATAACGGCAAGCTGAGTTACCGGGTCGCGCTCGTCGACCTGAGTAACCGGAGAAATGTGCTTTACTCCTCGGAGCCGGGTTTCGGTCGTAACGAGAATCTTGTTCCTGACGTGCAACTGAATGTTTTTGGTCCGCCGGGTGCATCTTTCGGCCCGCCACAAGACAGCTCCAACGCATCCAGGGCTGACGTGCCCGCGACCGCTGCAGTACGCGAGTTTCAGACGCAGGAGTCCATTGCCGGCAACACAACCGCTGCGGGCCGTTCTCAACCCGGTCCGTTAAGAATCGACCCGATCCGCTACCGTCCTACCGAGCGCGGATGGACGCTCATTGCACTTCACCGCAAAGGCTCGGTAGAAGCCGCAGTGGCCGCCCTTTATCGCCGGAACCTGACGGTTGACTTCGGCGTGCTGCTGGTGCTGACTGCCATGCTCGCAACCATGGTCATTTCGGTCAGGCGCGCCCACCAGTTAGCGCAAATGCGTATGGATTTCGTGGCCAGCGTGTCGCACGAACTGCGTACCCCGCTAACCGGAATTCTTTCATCCGCGCAGAACATTGCCGATGGGCTGGTGACCAGCAAGGAGCGGGCGGTGCAATATGGCTCCGCCATACTGGGCCAGGCGCATCAGCTGGCTGACCTGGTGGAAGAGATCCTACTGTTTTCTTCCACCGAGAGAGGACGCATTTACAATTTCCAGTGGCTGGACGTCAATCGCGTCATCGCTGCAGCTTTGACCGGCACTGCCAGCCAGGTCCGCGCTGCCGGGGTACTCATCGAACAAAGCTCAGAGTCAGACGTGCCGCAAGTCTGGGGTGACTTTAAAGCACTGACGCAGTGCTTGCAAAACTTGATCGTCAATGCCATTAAATACGGAGGGAACGGACGCTGGATTGGAGTCTTTACTTCGGTGGCGCCGATGCCTAACTCGACCTGGGAGGTAGTGGTCAGGGTGGACGATAAGGGCCTGGGCATTGGCCCGGAGGACCTGGAGAGAATTTTCGATCCCTTCTATCGCAGCCCGGCCGTGACTGGCGAGCAAATTCACGGTAGCGGCCTGGGGCTTTCTATCGTGAGGAGCATCGCCGAAGCCATGGGTGGAAAGCTGACCGTTCGAAGTGAACTGGGCAAAGGGAGCAGTTTCAGCTTACATTTACCAGCAGAGAGAAAGTCTCCTCCAGGAGAAGCGGCTACCCAACCCGCTCCGGTGGAAACTGCCGGTACCCGCTGAACATGCATGAAAAAATTCTCATTGTCGAGGACGACGCGGTCATTCGCATGGCGCTCGAAGACCGCCTGCAAAGCGAAGGCTACAGCCTTGAGCATGCTCTAGATGGCGAGGAAGGCCTGCGCAAAGCCACCCAAGACCCCTTCGACCTGGTAATCCTCGACATCATGCTGCCGCGCAAAAATGGCTTCGACGTCTGCCGCGATATGCGCATGGCCGGCTTGGTTCTTCCCATCATCATGTTGACCGCCCGAGGACAGACCATCGACAAAGTTCTGGGTTTGAAGATCGGCGCCGACGATTATCTGACCAAGCCTTTCGACAGCATGGAACTTGTAGCCCGCATCGAGGCGCTTCTGCGCCGTTCGAAAGCTCCGGCAGCAACCGGAATTCATCAGTTCGGTTCGCTGAAAGTCGATTTTCGCGGCACCGCCGTCAGACGCGATGGCGAAGTCGTCCCGCTCTCTGCCCGCGAATTTCAGCTGCTGCGATATTTCATCGAACACCGCGGCGAAACTCTTTCCCGCGACCTGCTGCTGAAAGAAGTCTGGGGATACAGCAGCGAAGCCTTCACCCGCACCGTCGATGTGCACGTTGCCAGCCTGCGCCCGAAGATAGAAGACAATCCCAAGCAGCCGAAGCTGATTTTGACCGTGCCGGGGTTGGGGTATAAGTTCGCGGGATAGAGTTCGCTCACTCCACCAGGCGGTTATATTTCTCAAAACGTTTAGCAGCAGTTCGTCATGCAGCGGAACGTTCTACTGAATCCTCTTCGCGGTGTGATCGGCACCATTTTGGTGCAAGACTAAGTTTGTTGCTTTACCCTGGGCGTCCGTATCAAACGTGATCTGCGCGTCCACCACCTTCAGAAAATAGTCGCGATCGCTCTGCGGGAAAATCTCGATCTTCGATTGTCCGGTGGCCTGCGCAAACAGCTGGTTTCCTTCTCGCGTGATCGTCAAAACAAAGTTCGGCGCCAACTGATATTGCCCAATGTAGCTGTCGAAAATCTTGGGATCGACGGCGACTTCTTTATGTTCTTTCGGCGGCTGCCATAATGGAGCAGACGTGTTCAGCAGATGTGTTCCAATATCGTCGACTCCTGCCGCCGTTTCTGCATTCGAAAGCACAACCACGCCTACACCACCTTCTCGATCGAAAGCCAGAAATGACCTGTATCCGCCAGTGCCACCGTTGTGCCAGACAATCTCTCGGCCATCCTTCGTTAAAACGTGCCATCCGAGAGCAATTTCCAGGCCGGGTTGGCCAGTAGGCCGTCGTACGGTCAACATCGCTGCCATGGCAGGCGCAAGCGATGATTTTGTGTAACCAAGTTCCGCAGAGAGCAGAGTCAATAAATCGTTTGCGGTCGACCGCAGTGCGCCCGCTCCGGCCAGAGTTGGCAAATCCCAGGCCGAGACAGGCTGGAGACTGGCGTCGTATCCAGTGGCGATTCGCGCCTTCATCTCCGGCGTAAGCGTGATCACCGTATCTTTCATTCCCAGAGGTCCGCAGATGCGCTTCTCAACCAGCGCCTCGTAGTCCATGCCTGCGCGCCTCGCCAATACGTGTCCGAGCAGTCCTCCGCCCAAATTTGAATATTCATACTGCGAACCGATATCTCGGGTGAGTTGATAGGTCGAGAGAAATTGGTAAAGCTGCTCGACAGAATAGTCCGCATAAGGATTTGCTGGATTCTTCGGAGCCAAATTCGAAGGAAGGCGTGGTAGACCGGACGTATGCGTTGACAGGTCTTCCAATGTGATCTGCCGTCCGCCACGCTCTGGCATTTTCACACCCGCAGGCAAGTACTTCGCGACTGGATCCGTCAGTGCCACTTCGCCGCGCTGCACCATGTCGGCCAGCAACAGCGATGTGAACACTTTACTGATCGAGCCGATTTCGAAGATGGTATTGCTGTCGAGAGTCCGCTTGTCGCCAATCCCCAAACTGCCGTAGGAAACAAATCTGCGTCCGGACGAATCGATTATGCCGACAATGATTCCAACGCTTTGGCGCTGTTTATCGATGCGCTCGACGAGAATTTTGCGAATTTCCGAATCCTCCGGCTGGCGTGAGGCCGAAGATGATTGCCCGACACTGGCTGGGACCACACATATAAACGCAAAAGCGAGCCCAATAACGCTGGTTTTCATGGGTACTCCCTTCGCTGACTGTTGAATCCTACGCCCTCAATTTACCCGGTTGTACTTCTTCAAAATTACCCGCAGCTGATCATGTGGCAGCGCGATCACTTTGTGATTATTCACTCCCGTCATGGTTTCAGCGGCAATCATGGCGTTGACAACAGCTTCTTCCGTCGCCTGCACCGTAGCAAGAAATATCGAATCAAGCTCGCCATTCGGCATCATGGTGATTTGATGAAGTCCCTTTGGCCCGATCGCTCCCGGGTTCGCAGTGGAAAATGCAATGAATAAATCGCCCGATCCGTCGCCCGAGTAGCTGCCGTCTCGCCCAAGTCCCAGCGCAACCCTTCGCGCCACCCGCTTCAACTGCATGGGAATCAGCGGCGCATCCGTCGCGACCACGACGATGATTGATCCCGTGTCATCGTCCCAGATTTTCGGCGCAGGAATTTCGCGTCCAACGTTGACCCCGGCAATGCGCAGTTGCTCACGCTCGCCGTAATTACATTGCACCAGCACTCCAACTGTGAATGTCCCTTCTTTTGTGGTCACCACTCGCGACGACGTTCCAATCCCGCCCTTGAACTCATTGCAGATCATCCCCGTCCCGCCGCCCACGTTGCCTTCTTCCACGGGTCCGCCATGTGCCGAATCGAGCGCATGGATCGCATCTTCCGCGGTCACGTGAAATCCATTGATGTCGTTCAGATACCCGTCCCAGGTTTCGGCGACCACCGGCAGCGACCACCAATAACCCTCCGCATCCGCCTCGCCGCGCTTCACCTTCCAGCGAATCACCGCGTCTCGAACCACTCCAACGCTGTGAGTATTGGTGATCATCACCGGCCCATCGAGAAATCCCGAGTCTTCCACCCAGTGCGTGCCGGTCATTTCGCCGTTGCCGTTCAAGTTGAACCATCCGGCAAAAACCGCATCGCGCGAATTTTTCCCGCGCGGTAGGATCGCGGTTACGCCCGTTCTTACCGGTCCGACGCCAACCTTCAGCGCGCCTTCGCCGGAGATCAGGGTGGTGTGCCCAACTTCGATTCCCTTCACATCGGTGATCGCATTCAACTGCCCAGGCTTACCATCAAAGGGCACTCCGAGATCGCGCGCCCGCGGCTTGCTTTGTGCGCCTACTGATAATGTCCAAAAAAGCAGAGCTGACAGCCATACCGTACGATTGACTTTGCGCATCCAAGTCCTCCTGAGTTGCAACACGAAGACTCGCAGTATACGAGACACTTATGACAAGAACACACGAACGCGCGCGGACACGGCGACCCCAAGTCCGAGCTGAGCGGAGAAAGAAAATGGAAAACTGGAAAAAATTTGTACTGGCGGGTTCGGCGGGAGTGGCCGCAATTCTTCTTTTAAAGGGTAATCGCACCGGCGGTCTGGTATTCGGCGGTGTCGCCCTTGCCGCACTGGCCTCAGAATATCCGGACACATTCGCCGAGATTCGGAGCCAGCTGCCTGCCTACATCGAGCGGGGAACAGCCGTACTTGAAGTGGCGACGCGGATTGGCGAACGCTTTGCCGATATCGCCGAGAGCCGGGGCAGCGCGTGGTATGAAGCGCTACTCAGCAACTAATTTTCCTGGTTAAGCTACACGGGTTCGAGGCTTTTTGCGCGCCACCTGCACCACTGACAACGGCAACCGCATAGTCCGGGTGACCGACTGGTTGGCTTCCGCCACCTCGATTGCGATTCCTCCATCGTTGTGCGGGAACGGATCGGAAACAATCTGGAGCTCCCGACCATACAGACGAACATGGTTGGAGCGACCATACCCAAGGCTGATTAACTTCCGGCAAGTGTCTTTGTCCACATCCACGGAACGGTCAACCTCAATCGTCATATTCCACCTGGGCCGCTGGGGCGGCAAGTAGCTCCTTTAGTTTAACTCACCCGCGAGAGGATAAACCCGGATTTCCATGTAGATTCAAGTGTATGCAAACTAAGGTGTTTGTTGCCAATCCTGTGGAAAACGAGGTTCTTTTAGCCCGGGATGAGAGCGTCCCAATTGCTACACTCCCTTTGATGAACTTTGGTCGTCGTTTAAGGCTCCTGCAAACGGAGCTCGGCAAGCATCGCCTTAACGCTCTTCTAATCACTTATCTGCCTAATATTCGCTATCTCTGTGGTTTTACCGGAAGCGCGGGCGTC
Organism: Terriglobales bacterium; assembly: GCA_036268595.1. Taxonomy (GTDB): domain Bacteria; phylum Acidobacteriota; class Terriglobia; order Terriglobales; family Acidobacteriaceae; genus Gp1-AA145. The sequence goes on along the minus strand of DATATW010000176.1, from coordinate 6,463 downwards.
CTCATAATCGCCGACGGGCACAAGGTTCTACTAACCGATGGCCGCTATACCGAGCAGGCGAAACAGGAAGTCAAAAGTGCAAGAGTCCGGATCGTACGAAAATCCGCTCTGTTTGCCGCCGCTGAATGGCTGCAGAATAAACCTGAACTGCGGCGCGTCGGAATTGAGGCCGCGCATCTGACCGTGGCTGATCGGGCAACACTGGCGAAGGCGATGGGTAAGCGGACTTCCATTATTGCCAGTTCACCGCTCGTCGAGCCTCTCCGAATGGTCAAAGATGACGACGAAATCGCGAGTATCCGCGCCGCCTGTCACTTAGGAGTCGAGCTATTCCGGACAGTGACGGCCAATCTGCGGCCCAAGACCTCCGAATCCGAAGTAGCGGGAGAGCTTGAATTTGCCGCCCGCCAGGCTGGCGCCGAGCAGATGTCTTTTCCAACCATCATTGCCGGAGGCGTTCGTTCCGCTCTTCCCCATGGGCGTGCCTCCTGCGCTCCTATACCTCTCAACGGGTTCGTGGTCTGCGATTTCGGTGTTATACTCGCGGGCTATTGTTCTGATATGACGCGCACCGTCCACCTTGGTCGTCCTCAATCCGATGCGCGTTCAGCCTATGAAGCTGTCAAGGAAGCGCAGCAAGCGGCACTTGACGCTGTTAAGCCCGGCGCGACCGTCGGTGAAATCGACCACGCCGCCCGCAAGCTGCTTTATAATCATGGATTGGGTAAGTTCTTCACCCATTCGACCGGCCACGGGTTGGGCCTGGAGATCCACGAGGCGCCAAAAATTGCCGCTGCACAAAAAGAGGTGCTGCGGCCCGGCATGGTAATCACCATCGAGCCGGGAGTTTATCTTCCGGGCAAATGGGGAATTCGCATCGAAGACACAGTTGTGGTTACGGAGACAGGTTGCGAAATTCTGACTCCCTGTCCCAAAGATTTGCTGACGCTCTGATTTCGTTTTCTCGAGTGCGCGGACGGCGAACCGCGCATTTTCTGCGCTCCGAATCGAGAGAAGGGTTGCGCCCTTCGCGATTTTGAATAGGGGTGAGAACCACTCAATCATGAACCAGAAAGAGATAAAAGAACTCGTAGAGTTCCTCATCGAGAAAGACGTAACCGAGTTCGAACTCGAGCGCGGCGACGTTAAGGTCCGTATCAAGCGCGGAACTCCGCCGGCAGCGCAAGCTTCCGAGCGGATCATCGCAGTTTCGGCGCCCCATCCGGCGTTACAGGTGCCGGTAGCGACGCAGGTTTCTGCGCCCGCTCCTGAGGTTGCTGCGCCTCCGCCCGCTCCTCCGCAGGAAGAACTGCACATGGTGAAGTCGCCCATCGTCGGCACCTATTACGAGTCGCCCTCTCCCGGATCTCCGCCATTCGTGAAGCCCGGAGACTCGGTCGAAGTGGGTCAGGTGCTCTGCATCGTTGAGGCGATGAAATTGATGAATGAAATTGAGGCGGATGTGGCCGGCGAAATCGTCAAGTCTCTTATGAAAAACGGCCAACCGATCGAGTACAACCAGGAGCTGTTCGCGATCCGGCCAAAGAAATAATTCTCTCTCCTAAGGCTCGAAGCCTGACGATTTTGCTGACGACTGATGGCTGAAAGCTGATAGCTAATTCATGTTCAAGAAGATCCTGATTGCCAACCGCGGTGAAATTGCCCTCCGGGTGATCTGCGCCTGCAAAGAGCTGGGAATTAAAACCGTCGCGATCTATAGCGAGGCTGATCGCAACTCTTTGCCCGTGCGTTTTGCCGATGAAGCAATCTGCATCGGCCCGCCGCAGCTGTCGCTGAGCTATCTAAATATCCCCGCGGTCATCAGCGCCGCCGAAATCGCGAACGTTGACGCGATTCATCCCGGCTACGGCCTGCTTTCGGAGAACGCGAACTTCGCCGAAGTCTGCGAAACCTGCAACATCAAATTCATTGGCCCGCCGCCAGAAGTCACTCGCCTGATGGGCGAAAAGGAAAAAGCCCGCGGCGCTATGAAGAAAGCCGGCGTCCCCATTCTGCCCGGATCCGAAGGCGTTCTCGGCAGCGAGGGCGAGGCCATGGAATGGGCGCGGACCGTTGGTTTTCCGGTGATCATCAAGGCCTCTGCCGGCGGCGGCGGGCGCGGCATGCGCATCGTCCGAACTGCGGAAGAACTTCCTGCGTTATTTCACGCTGCGCAATCCGAGGCAGCGGCGGCTTTCGGCAACGGCGATCTCTACATGGAAAAATATGTCGAGCATCCGCGCCACATAGAATTCCAGATTCTCGCCGACCAATATGGAACCGTCACCAGTCTCGGCGAGCGCGAGTGCAGCATCCAGCGCCGTCATCAGAAACTGCTCGAAGAATCGCCCTCAACCCAAGTGACGCCTCAACTTCGCGAAGAAATTGGCGATATGTTGTGCAAGACATTGTCCGAGATCGGGTACGTCAACGCCGGCACTATCGAATTCTTGATGGACAGCGACCGCAAGCTGTACTTCATCGAGATGAATACTCGCATACAAGTCGAACATCCGGTCACGGAAATGGTCACCGACGTTGACCTGGTAAAGAGCCAAATTCTTCTTGCCTCCGGCGAGCGCCTCGAGGATGTGCTTCACGGCCCGGTGGTGCCGCGCGGCCATGCCATCGAATGCAGAATCAATGCTGAACATCCCGAGAAATTCACGCCGTCCGCTGGCAAAATAACCGCCTTCAATCCGCCGGGCGGCACCGGCGTGCGCATGGACACAGCCGCCTACGCTGAAGGCGTCATTCCGCCGTATTACGACTCATTGATTGCCAAGCTCGTGGTTCGCGGCAAGGACCGCGAAGAAGCCATCTCTCGCATGTCGCGCGCGCTTGAGATGTTCATCGTTGAAGGCATCTACACCACTATCCCTTTGCACCGCAAAATTCTCGCCGACCCTGAATTCCGCGCCGGCAAAACTGACACCAACTTCATCGAGCGTTTCTTCGCCCGCAACGCCAAAGAAAAAGAAAAAGCCGCCAGCTAGGTTACTGGTGCAGCGCGATGGTCGTGTGGAGCGGACACTCTTGTCCGCGTTGCAGCGTCACGAACGCGGATGCAGTTGCTCGACTAACACGAACGTAAGCACACTGGCTTCTACTGAGAGCTGACAGCTCACAGCTGACGGCTGCAAGCTGCTCTGCATTTCCTGTGCTTGACATGTGGATAATCAGCCGCCAATAAAGTTTCTCGCAATTCTTCCCGCGACCCCACTCGATTCCGAAAACCGTCACAACCCGCGTCATTAGCGGCCTTCACGCGGATTGACCGTGCTTCAAGACATCGATAAAATTTCGCATTACCGCCGTGCCACTGCACCACTAATGGATAATTGACCGCTCATTACCCAACGCGTAAATTCACAATCAATTCACATAACTCCAGCCACGGATTTGAGCGTCGCTTCATCAGCCGTTGAATCTGAAACTCTGAAAGCTTGAAAATTGCTCTTGAAACTGGAGTTTTCCCATGTCCGATGTGTGGAACACCTACCGAACTCGCTTCCTTGTCAAAGCCAAACAACTCACCGAACCGATGATTTGTACCGACGTTCTCGGTCGTGAGCACCACGGCAATCCCGGAGACTATGTGGTGCAATCGGCGCACGGGATGCGAATCGCACCGCGCGAGGTTTTTGAGGACCTGTATGTACTTTTTGGCGAGGAAGAAAACGTTCTTCCCGGTGAGCCTTCTGCCGGTCCGAAACCCGAAAGTTTAACCATCTAGAGCTCGAATGTGGAAAAAGCGTCCTCCGGAAGGAATTCACCCAGTTAATTCAATGCGGTACAATATATGGTGATTAGTTGTTGACAGGCACAACATACAGCAGTACTGTTGCTATCCCAGAGGCAGTAATCGCCGCCCGAAAGGGCGCGATTTTACCGATAACTGAGACGCGGCTTGCGGCCGAGGTGACCCAGCGTGTTCTCAAAACAATAATCGCGGCGACCGTTTCCAAGCCGAATTCTGGCCAGTTGGGAACGCAACCTCTAAACCCGAATTAATTAAGGAGCGCGCAATGGAAAACATTTCGCAATTGGTCGAAAGTTCGCTGGTCCGCCACGGCGTTGCCGCGAACTTTGACCATCTCCGCTTGCAGTGGACCAGTTGGTTCCGCTGTGAATCGAGCTTCAGCGTGCTGCTTGCTCCTGCTAAGCCGGGGATCTTTGCCTTGGGAGAAGAGATTATTCCTCCCGCAGAGTCGGTGGGGGCGCGGGCACTGTCGCCCCCGGGTCTAGTCGATGGCCAAAATCGGCCGGCGAGCAAGCGGATGCTGGCGCTATTTCAAGTTTCCGAGGCCGATGACCTGGGTATGGCTCTGGGCCGATTGTTTCTTCCCGGCACTCCGCTGCGTGAACGCCTGACGTCAGGAAAGTGTTTCGCCCGCTATGCAGTAATCGAAGATCCAGCCCAGCGGCGGCTCGCAACCGAGATTTTTCAGCGCTGGATGCAGGAGTCAGCCGAAACCGCGTCAGGCATCGAAACGTGTGGCGCGGGCGCCCTCGCCCGCGAATCTGTAAACAAGCCTTCCACTTCATTCGCGTGGGGTATGGAAGTTCAAGATCGGGAAGCAGAAGAATTAAAACGTCCGCAATCACTGCCCTCCGGCTTTTAAAGGAGCAAACTGCGGAAAGAAAGATTCACGTGGGGACAGCCGCCCTCGGCTGTCCAATCGAGCAAAGCTCGATATTGATTTGATGCAGGAATAACTTTCAGGAGAGAGAACGACATGGCCGAAACACAGACTCAAACCACCACTAACGTTGCCACCACGCCCAAGCCAAGCAAGACCTCCGGTCTCTCTCTCCGGCGCTTTTTCACCAAGCCCGGCGTATCTCCTTACGACGAAGTCGAATGGGAAAAGCGCCTGGCGCAAATCACCGACTCGAAGGGCGGAATCATCTTCGAGCAAAAAGACGTTGAGGTCCCAAAAGATTGGTCAATGACGGCCACGAACATCGTGGCAAGTAAATATTTGCACGGAGAAGTCGGCACTCCTCAGCGCGAAACCGGAGTGCGCCAACTCGTCGGCCGCGTCGCTGAAACCATCCGCGACTGGGGATTGGCCCAGGGCTACTTCCGCACTCCCGAAGACGGCGCAACGTTCCATGACGAACTCGTGCATCTTTTGATCCGCCAGTACGCCGCCTTCAATTCGCCCGTCTGGTTCAACGTAGGCTGCGATCGCATCGAGCCCGACTCGGATGGCCGGAACTGGCACTGGAATCCCGCTCTGGGCCGCGTCGAATTCGGCGTCACCGGATACAAAAAGCCGCAGTGCTCCGCCTGCTTCATCAATTCCGTTCACGATTCGCTCGACTCCATCCTCACTCTCGCCAAGACCGAAGGCATGCTCTTCAAGTGGGGATCAGGCACCGGCACCAATCTTTCTCCGCTGCGTTCGTCGAATGAAACTCTCAGCGGCGGCGGCACTGCCAGCGGTCCGCTCAGCTTCATGAAAGGGTTCGACGCCTTTGCCGGCGTCATCAAGTCCGGAGGCAAGACTCGCCGCGCCGCAAAGATGGTCATCCTCAACGTCGATCATCCCGATATTGTTGAGTTCATCGAGTGCAAGCAGAAAGAGGAAGCCAAAGCCCACACTCTGGTCGCCGCGGGATATGACGGTTCATCTCCCGATGCCGAAGCCTACTCATCCATCTTCTTCCAGAACGCTAACAACTCCGTTCGCGTGACCGACGACTTCATGTACGCCGTACTGCGCGACACGGATTTCTCCACGCGCGCTGTGAAAGACGGTCACCCGGTCAATACTTTCAAAGCCAAATATTTGCTCGACAAAATTTCCGAGGCTACCTGGCACTGCGGCGATCCCGGCATGCAGTACGACTCGACTGTCAATCGCTGGCACACATCGAAGAACACCAACCGCATCAATGCTTCGAATCCGTGCAGCGAATACATGTTCCTCGACGACTCCGCCTGCAACCTGGCCAGCTTGAATCTTCTGAAGTTCGCGCCCAACGGCACCTTTGACGTTGAAGCCTATCGTCATGCCGTTGACATCCTGATCACCGCGCAAGAGATCATCATTGACAACGCCGGCTATCCGACGGAAATGATCATGAAAAATTCGCATGATTACCGTCCGCTAGGTTTGGGATATGCGAACCTCGGCGCGCTGCTGATGGCCTGCGGCCTGCCCTACGACTCAGACGGCGGCCGCGACTACGCCGCCTGCGTAACCGCAATCATGTGCGGCGAAGCCTATCTGCAATCTTCACGCATCGCCGAACTCTGCCCGCCGCTGGTTCCCGCAACCGAACCCACGAAGAAAGGCTTGGCCGAAACCAATTTAGGATTTGCTTCTGATGCTGGGGGGACGGGCGTCCCCGCCCGTCCGAATCAAAGCTCGCCCGTTCTGCCCGGCGGCGCGTGCCCCGGCTTCTACATCAACCGCGAGCCTTTCCTCGACGTGATCCGCATGCACCGCGC
>DATATW010000175.1:0-32791 GCA_036268595.1 Terriglobales bacterium | reverse complement strand
ACCAGCATCTCGGGTGACACCAGCGCGGTTATTCCTAACATCGCGGTCGCTGGGCGGACCTTGCCGAAGAATTCGCCGTGCGCCTTTCCGGCTTTTTTCCAGTCCGCGATGTTAGTCACATATATTCTGGTGCGGACCACGTCGGACAGGCTTGCCCCAGCTTTCTCAAGCGCCGACTCGATATTTTTCAGAGTTTGCACAGCTTGCGCATAAACGTCTCCGGCAATGATTTTTCCATCGCGTCCGGTTGCGGTAGTCCCGGAAACGTAAACCCTTTTACCTATGCGGACTGCGCGCGAGTAGCCTACCACTGGTTCCCATGGTGTTCCGCTGGAAATGTTTTTTCTTTTCATAGTGTGCTCAATGAAACTGTTCGCCGGTGGGAGTGAGATCGGCGGTGCCCATATTGCCATTGGTCGAGTCACGAGCCACCACCCGCATGCGCACTGCATTCGAGGGCAGCGCCATCGCCAAATTCATTACCATACCTTTTTTCGCGAGCTCGGCGTATTTTTTTTCGTCCACGACCACTTCCAGCTCTTTTAACGCGTGAGCCACAACCGTACCTTTTGAGGAGAACCCGGCAGTCACGACCGTGATTTCGCAGCGGCGTTTTCCGTTCGCAGGAGTTTCCCAGTGCAACTGGTTGGCGTCAATATCGACGGTGATATTCGCGGTACGAGGCTGTTTGCCGGACAAACTGGCGCTGGCTTTGAGCTCAAGCGAATGGTAGGACAGCGGATTAATCACGGCGCGCGAGAGTAGCCTGTCCATGTCTTGCGGTGACGGAGCCAGGTCGGGATTGGCATAATACCCATTACGGGTGCGAGCGATCAGTTCTGGATTACGCATAACGACGCGAAGACTGCGGAATTTTCCATCCCACACGCGGTTGGACGGATAGTAAGACAAAGCGTAGAACGAATCGCCGTCCTCCACACTTCTGGCCATTTGCGCATCCAGGTCGTTCAATCCGCGAAAAATCCGGCCACCGGTCTGCGGCGCGAGTTGCTCAAATAGCAGCTCTCCGGTAGGCGTGTCCGGCGCAGCCGTGAGTCCCATTGCGTTGATGCCCCCGATGTTTTCGTGCGCGATCTCAAGGCCCTTGGGATCGATAGTGTAAATAGCGAGACGTCCGCGCCACATCAGATCCGAGGTTTCGCGGACATATCCCATTAGTTTTGCCTTCTCCGAGGGTTGAGCGGACATGTAGTTCAAGGCGGGAAATCCGGGGCCAATCCAGATCACATTCTTGCGCCCTGCGAACTGGCTGTTGGAAGCGCCAATCTCCCGCAAAGCTTCGATAGCATCGGCCAGGCGTTCTGACGAGCCAATTTGGCCCTCGGCGGTCATCAGGCGAAATGGCAAATGTGCGGGATGATGCTGCAGCGAGAACTCCAGAGCATTCGCGTCGCTGGTGTAGTCATGCAACAGTTCGAGACGCTTCTCTTCGAGCGCCATGAGAGCAGTGGGCTCGGGCAGCTTTGGGCCGTGGCTGTGTAAGAACCTTCGAATTTGCCGGCGCGCCACGGCTTGATCCATAGGCATCGTGTCCAATTCATCTAGCACAATGATGGTCAGGGCCGACGAGGTCATTGCCGTAACGTTTCCTTCTTCGGGTTTACTGCCGGGCCCTGGCGCGTTCTCGCCGACCGGCGGAGCTGCGTGCTGATTTGGAGGCTCGAAGGACGCGATCTTCTGTTCTTGGCCATTTTCGAGGATCGTGAAATCCGACTTCGAAAGATTGCGCACCGGATCGCCATGTTTATCCGTCACCACTACGTCCAGCACTACGAGCCGGGTGTTTGCGCGCAAGGTTGTGACCGGCGCCCCCTGATCAGGGGCGGAGGACTGCTGTGCAGCTGAAAGCAACGTTAGAAAGGGAAGCAAGAATCTCAGCATCGCAAACCGCGATTTCATTCAGGCTCTCCAGATGAGGCGTACCGTTTTTCCAACCTACTAGCGGGAAAACGGGGAAGTGCAAATACGTTATGAAGCCTTTGTGCCGGAATTGTAATTGAAGAGAGCCAATGGTTCTGCAAAATGGTTATTGGCATGAATTTAAAAACAGCTTAATGAAATTGTTCACCGGTGGGCGTGAGATCGGCAGTACCCATGTTGCCATTGGTTGAATCGCGCGCCACCACCCTCATGCGCACTGCGGTCGGAGGGAGCGCCATCGCCAGGTTCACAACCATTCCGTGTTTTAGAAGCAGCGCGTATTTTGTGTCGTCTACGAGGACCTCAAGTTCTTTGACATTCTGAGCTACGACTTTGCCCTTAGCGGAAAACCCAGCGGCAGCTATGGTAATTTCTGATTTGTATTTGTCGCCGGGTTCATTCTGCCAATGCAGGCCACTGGCATCTACCTCAACCGTGAGACTTGCCGTCTGATTTTGCGATCCTGAAACCTTCGCTGTCGCCTGTACTGCCAGCGCATGATACGGCAGCGGGTTGATCACTGCACGAGAAAGCAGAGTGTCTAACTGTTGATAAGTGGGGGCCGTTTGTTCATCGCCATAATATCCAGCCCTGGTCCGAGCGGTGACGTTGGAGTTACGCATGAGAACCCGAACTCTGCGAAACGTGCCGTCCCAATTGCGATTCGAAGGATAGTACCCAATTGCATAGTATGCTTCGCCGTCCTCGATGCCGCTTTCGATCTGGGAATCAAGGTCATTGAGCCCCCGAAAGATGCGGCCGCCCGTCAGGGAGGCAATCGACTCGAAGGCCAGTTCGTTTGTCATTGGGCTAAGTACTTCGTCTGGATAGACCTCTAACCCGCGGGGATTGAGCGTATACACGACTAGCCTTGCTTGAGAGATGAGATCCATCGTTTCTCGCCCCCAAATGTAGAGTCGTGACTTGGCCGCGGGCGGGACATTCACGTGATCAAGGCTAGGAAAGCCTGGGCCAATCCAGATCACGTTCTTCCGTCCGGCAAATTGCGTGTTTGCTGTAGCGATTTCTCGCAATGCTCCAATAGTGTCGGCGAAACGTTCGCTAGCCTCGACGGGGTCAGTCGCCGAGTAGATATCGCTGAATCCCATTCCGCTCAGTAAGCGGGATGGCAGTTCGGCCCGATGCTGCTGCAACGCTGCTTCCAGAGCTTTTGCGTCCCGCGTATAATCGTGCAGCAATTCGAGACGGTTTTCTTCTACGGCCATCAAAGCAGTGGGCTCCGACAGGCGCGGACCATGGGCCACGAGAAACTTTTTAATTTCGAAACGGGCGAATGCTTGATCCATAATTTTGGTGTTCATGCTGTCGAACACCAGAATCGTCAGAGGCGCAGCGCCGATTTTTGGCGACCCTCCTTGAGGTAGGGTGTTCTCATCTGCGCTGTCGTTTTCGATCGTGACGGGCCGATGCTCGTCTGGAGGCTCGAACGATGAGATCGACTGCTCTTTTCCATCTTCCAAAACCATAAAATCCGACTGCGAGAGATCGCGGATGGGCGCGCCTTTTTTGTCGGTGACAACCACATCCAAAACTACGAGGCGCGTGTTTGCGTGCAGCGTGGTGACGGGAGATTCCTGCTCAGGCGCGGGAGATTCTTGCGCAACGGATAATAATGCTAAAAAGGGAAGCAACAATTTCACGGCGACGAACCGGGAGTTCATTAGCAAGACGCTCGATGTTTCGCTGTAGCCGGAATTGTACCCGAACCTGCCTATGGGTTCTGCAAAATGGTTCTTCTAAGAATAGCTCAGAAGCAGCAATTAGCAGCCGCCACTCACGAGTGACAATAATTCAACACCTCCAAAAGCCGCGCCAGCTCAAGGGTTTGTAACTACTAAGGAACGCGCAGTAGTTCCTATGCGGAAGTTACTTGCTTTCGATGGTTTAATGCGGTATTCAAACCAGAACGAGGAATTGTAGCGCATCCAACTTGGTATTGATCGAGGTGCTCACATGATTTCGGACGATCATCCGCTGCAGAAGCTTTTCCTTGAAATGGTGGGACGCCATTACGCCCATGAGATCGGAATTCGCGACTCCGAGGTGGTGGGTTACGTGGCCCATTTGTTGGCAGAATTCTGCGATGCCGAGCAACTATTCAAAGTCAGCAACGAAGCCGGCAAGCCGCTGACCGACGTGGGCGAGATGCTGGTGGAGTCGAACCCGGTATTCGGGCCAGCCCCATCTTTTGATCGCGAGCGCCAGGTCCGCAAGCACATCGGCGACTATACGCTCTTCTTTACCGGCATGTTTCCCGAGAGCATCAATCACTTCCGGCTACGCAAAAATCGCCTGGAGAGCCTTATCGACTGGGTAAAAGCCGGCAAGGAGAGCTATTACATCGTATCCAAGTTCGACTGCTTCGAATACACCAAAGTGGCTCCGTTATTCGAGCGCTTGTCCGACCACTTTGAGCAGTGCGTGTATGGGTTGAATTGCGTGAAGAATGAGTTGCAGGAAATGCAGCATCCGATCGTGCGCCGCGGCAACGAACTATTGATGTAGAACGGCCTTATTATTTTCTGAATGGTGTGCCCCATCCTTCCCCGAAGGGAGGGTGGGGCTTTTGACTTTGCGCGCTGCGGCGATAAAAGCTCAATGCGGCATCTCCCTGTTCCAGCTTGCGCAACCGCTGCAGCACTCCGAAATCCTCCGCCAAGCCGTTCTTCTTTTCATGCTCTGCGATGACCAGAGCTTTTTCTGCCAGCGCGCTATTTCCCAAAGTTTCCAACGTAGCTCGATACGCATCTCCCAGCGCATACGGCGGATCAAGAAAAATAAAATCCGCGCGAATCTGCTGCCGATCGAATGTCGAAATGGCCCGCTCCGCCTTCTGTAAAAGCACTTGAAACCTGCTCGACACTTCGAGTGGATCCAGATTGCGGCGAATGAGTTCCGTGGCGGCTTTCGATGAGTCGACAAAATAAACCATGGCCGCGCCGCGGCTGAGCGCTTCAATTCCCACCGCCCCGGTTCCAGCAAACAAGTCCAACCAAACCGAACCTTCGAGCGCAGAAGGATTGCCCGAGGTAAGCACATTGAACAGAGTTTCGCGCAGCCGGTCTGATGTAGGTCTGATGTCCTCTCCCTTGAGAGAGGCCAGTCGGCGGCCACGAAATTGTCCCGAAATGATTCGCATAACCTTTATCTAAATGCACGCATCAGCTTGAATGCACTCAGGGGTCTACACTTCGTAACGCCGCAACCCGATGTGCCGTCTAACGTATAAGATTAAAGAATACAGATGCGGACCTGGTCTATTCACGCGGGACGGATTTTCGGAGTCGAAATCCGAATTCACCTGTCGTTCCTGTTGCTGCTGGTCTTTGTCTGGGGAAATGAACAGCTGGCGCGGAACACCATAAGCCCCTGGCGAGGAACTGCGTTACTGGCGATTGTCTTCGGATCCGTAGTGTTGCACGAACTAGGGCATGCGCTGGTGGGAAGACATTCCGGCGTCCCGCCCAAAGGCATCGTGCTGCTGCCGATCGGCGGCGTTACCATTTTTGATGAAGCCCAACCCGAAGTGCCGGCAAATTGGAAGCGCGACGTGCGCATCGCGGCTGCCGGCCCGGCTGTGAATTTTCTGATCGCCGGTATTTCGGCCGCGGTTCTTGGCGTGGCATTGCCGCACGATCATTTGTGGGCCGACCCATACGTCACATCTTTGAACCTGCCGCATAGCCTGGTTTGGGCGAACCTGTGGCTGGGGATCTTCAATCTTTTGCCGGCGTACCCGATGGACGGGGGACGGGTGCTTAGAGCCGTGTTCAGCCGTTCCATGGATCCGGTCAGTGCAACCCGGCGGGCGGTCAGTATCGGTAGGGGTTTTGCGATAGCTTTCATGTTCGCGGGCTGGTGGAATTACTGGTTCTCCATCATCGGCATCTTTCTCTTCATCGCGGCGCAGATAGAAGATCGTTCAGCGGTGTTTCGTTCGGTGCTCGAAACAGTGCGGCTGGAAGACATCATGCTGACGGATTTTGCCACTCTTTCTCCGGCGGACACTCTGGAAGATGCCCTGGAAAAAGCGGTGCACTCATTACAAGATGATTTCCCGGTCATTCGCGGAGCTGATATGGTGGGCGTGGTTTCGAAGCAGAAGATTCTTCAAACACTGCGGCGGGAAGGGAACGGCTATGTGCAGGCGGTGATGAACCGTCTCTTCGACGTGGCGCAGAAAACCGAGTCGCTTTCGTCAGCTTTTCGCAAACTCAGCGCCCGCAACCTGAGCATCATCCCTATTGTCGAGAACCAGCAATTGGTAGGGATTGTGACCCTGCAAAACCTGATGCATTCCATGTCCCTGCTGGCGGAGACCCGCAAGCTGCGCAAAGCAGCGCTTGAATCCTGATAGGTCTACAAGGATCAGAAGTTAAAAACGATTCCCGCCGAGGGCTCAGCCATGTGGCCCCTGACTCCAGTAAAAAATTGCGCTACGTGAAATGTGGGCTCCTTGTAAATCAAACCCCGATATTGCAGCCGCAGGCTGACTCGTTTCCATAGGTGATAATCCAATCCACCGCCATAAAGAAAGGCCATAGAGGTCTGGCGGGCCGCTCCAAAAGAAGACGAATTGCCGTCGATGAACTGATTGCCGGGGCTGAAGCGCAACGCGCCGCCTCCGGCAAGAAGAAAGGGTTCAATTTTCTGAAAGTGAAAGGGACTGAAAACATAGGCGCCAGAGATCTCGGTGACGCTGCTCTGCACCCGGTAATCATCGGGGCCCAGGATATAAACCTGGGAATTATCGGTGCGGGCGCCGTTCACTTCAATGCCGTTCATGCGATTGAATCGGAAACGGAAGCTGCCCAGAATCACCCCTGAGCTCGTCGGAGAGACGGTGACCCCATTAATGGAGCTGCTCGAACTCTTGTTGAACACTGCGCCCCACGAAAAGCTGGCATCAAAATGACCGACATCGTCCTGTGCCGCCGCAAATTGCACGCACAAAAGAGCCAGGACCACTGCCGATAGCCCTATCTTCAGCATTCATTTCCTTTCGCGTCGCGTAGCGACTTACTCAAGACGAATAGCTTTAGCCTGGTGAATGGCGGGTATACCGCGCAACTCGGAAACCACCGCTTCCGGAACATTGCCATCCACTTGTACGACGGCGATGGCTTCGAGGGGCTGGCCGGGTTGCGGTTCGCCACTTCTGCGGCCCAGCGAAAAATTCGCAATGTTAATGCCATGCTTGCCGAGAATGGTGCCCACTTTCCCAATTACTCCGGGGACGTCCTGGTTGCGCAGATAAATTAAATTCTTCCCCAGCGGAGCCTCGGCATCAATGTCATCCACGTGCAACAGCCGCAGCGCGTTCTCTCTCAGTACAGCTCCTTTTGCGATGTGAGTCTCTTTTTGTGTTCGGATCTCGATTGTGAGCACGCTTCCCGCGCCGCCGGTGGAAGCTTTGGGCTTGCGCTCCTCATGGACGCGAAGTCCGCGCGATGACGCCAGGCTCGCGGCGTTGACCAGGTTCGCAGTCTCATCGACGGCCACATTCAGAATGCCCTTGATAGCTGCATTGCGAATCAGTTCCGTTTTCCACTCGGTGATATGACCGGTGTAGGCGATCAAAATTTCTTCAACCCCGCTGCCGCTGATTTGCGCCAGGAAAGATCCCAATCTTTCGGCCAGCGTGATGTACGGCTTCATCTGGACGTATTCGTCGTGTGAGACCGAGGGCACGTTCACCGCATTCTGTATTACGCCGTGCTTCAGATATTCCTTGACCTGCATGGCGATCTGCTGGCCGACCGCTTCCTGGGCCTCATTGGTCGAACCGGCGATGTGCGGGGTCAGAATCACATTGTCCATTTGCTGCAGGGGCGAGTCTTTCAACGGCTCTTTGACGAAAACGTCTAAAGCGGCTGCTCCGATTTGGCCATCTTTCAATGCCCCGATCAGAGCGCTTTCATCGACCAGTTCGCCGCGGGCACAGTTGACCAACCGCACCCCTTTTTTCATCTTCTTCAGAGACTCGGCGTTGATCATGTTCTCAGTCTGAGGGGTCAGTCCAACGTGAAGACTTACATAGTCTGATGCGCCATAGAGCTCATCGAGTGATACCAGGCGAATGCCGCCATCTTTTGCGATTCCCGGGGAAACGAACGGATCGTGCCCGACAATCTCCATGCCGAAAGCCCGAGCTCGCTTAGCGACTTCGAGTCCAATCTTTCCCAGCCCGACAATGCCAAGGGTTTTGCCACGAAGCTCGGTGCCCTGCAGAGATTTCTTCTCCCATTTTCCGGCGTGCATAAGCTCATTTGCGCGAGGGATAAAGCGTCCCATACTCAGCATCAGGCCAATGGTAATTTCGGCTACGGCCACGGCGTTGGCGCCGGGCGTATTCATCACTGCGATACCCTGACGGGTGGCGGGTTCGAGTTCGATGTTGTCGACCCCCACGCCGGCGCGGCCGATCACTCGGAGCTTCGAAGCATTGGCGAGCAACGCCGCGTCAACTTGCACGGCTGAGCGCACCAGCAGCGCGTCGGCGGTTTCCAATTCCTTGGCAAGATTGCCGTTGAGTTGGTCCGGCGTGATGACCGTCCACTCAGGCTCCCGCAACAGGTTCACTGCCGATGAGGACATTTTTTCCGCTATCACGATTTTCATTTCGGTGATTCCTTTAAAGAAAAATTACTGCAGCAAGGCCTGGATCTGTGGCTTCCTAACCTGTTTCAGTTCGAGAGCCAAGGCCTTGGAGAGAGCTGTTAAGGTGCTAAATGTTATCCCTTCACTCGGATCGACGAATCGCAATCAATGCGCCGGTAAGCTGCCGCAACGCAGCACCTCTCACTGAACGCAGGATCGAGGTAGGCCTGAGTGTCAAACCGTACGGGCGCATTCATCAATTCTTTGCGCCTGCAACTTCGGCCATTTCTCCACTGCGGGCGCGCGCGAATACCTCCTGTGCTGCCCGAACTGCGACTCCATACTCGACCGGCTTGCCCGTGACCGTCGCCAGGACATGCTCGAGCGCGGCCAGAATTCCGATGGTGTCCAGGAAATCGTAATACCCAATATGCGCAATGCGAAACAGCTTGCCTTTCATATCGCCCTGACCGTTGGCCACCACTGCGGAGAAGCTCTCGCGGAATTCTTTCACGATCTTTCCCGAATCAATGCCCGCTGGCGCGGTAACAGCCGTAAGGGCCGCGCCGGGCGAGGATGCATACAGCTTTAGTCCAAGGGCTTTCACGCCCGCGCGCGTCATTTCGGCGGCAAGCTCAGCGTTGTCCACCAGCGCTTTGCGACCGGCCGCCAGGTCGCCATTGCCCATCTGCCGGATGAAATCCAGCGCCGCTCCCAATGCCGCGAATAACGATGTCGCCGGCGTAAAGGCGGATTCGCCTTTGGCTGCGGCTTTTCGTTCCTTGCGGAAATCGAAGTAGTAACGTGGATTCTTTGCCGTCTCCATGCGCTTCCACGCCCGCTCACTGACCGCGCAATACGCGAGTCCAGGGGGGATCATCAGAGCTTTTTGCGAGCCGCCAATGGTCACATCAATTCCCCAGCCATCGACGTCGAGATGCGTTGTGCCCAAGCCGGTGATGGCGTCAACGATCAAAAGGGTGTCATCGCCATTGGCCCGCACCAGCTTCGCGATTCCTTTCACGTCGTGCCGCACACCGGTGGAGCTTTCATTAGCCTGCACATAGACCGCTCGCGTTTCGGGCGTCAGCTTGGCGCGAATCTCATCCAGAGTGAACGTTTCGCCATAAGGCTTTTCAACCAGATCAATATTGCAGCCATAGGCCTTTGCCAGGTCGCGCCAGCGCTCGCCAAACTTTCCGGCGCTGAGCACTAGAACCCGGTCGCCGGGCGAAGTCAGGTTCGAGATCGAGCCTTCCATCACTCCCGTGCCCGAAGAAGCGACCACCAGAACGTCATTGGTCGTGCCGATAAAATCCTTCATGTCGGCAAGCACCCGCGTGTAGAGAGCTTTAAAGTCAGCGGTGCGATGGTGCGCCGTGAATGCCGCCATGGCGTTTTGTGCCGCCGGCAACAGAGGAGTAGGGCCTGGAGTAAAAAGACGGTTCTTCAGCAGCATGCAAGAGTCCTTTTTGAGATGAAGTCAGGGATGAAACGATTACTTACTAGTGTATCGGAAAATCGCAATATCGTCGGGCTGGTAGACGTCATTGGTCGTTCGTCGTTTGTCGTTGGTCAAAATCAAATTTTCCCGCCCAAACGAATTCCACTTCGGCCGGTGAGTTGTCTTGCCACGACGCACGACCAACGACCAACGACGTAGTTATAATCCTCGCATGCCTCTCGTAGATCAGATTCAGAAAGACATCATCGCCGCGATGAAAGCTCGCGAAGAAGCCAAACTTTCGACCTTGCGAATGGTGAAATCTGCGCTGCAGAATCGCGCCATCGAAAAAATGTCGCCGCTCGATGACAAAGAAGCTCAGCAGGTACTGGGCACGCTCATCAAGCAGCGGAAAGATTCCATAGAGCAATTCACCAAGGGCGGACGCCAGAAAATGGCCGACAAAGAAGCCGCCGAGATCGTGGTCATTGAAAGCTATATGCCGAAAGCGGCGAGCGAAGCCGACATCACCGCCGGGGTAAAGGCGGTGATTGCCGAAATGGGGGCGCCGACCATGAAAGACATGGGAACAGTAATGAAAAATGTCATGGCAAAATTCTCCGCCCAGGGCACGCGCGTTGACGGAAAAGTGGTAAGTGAAGCAGTAAAGAAGGAACTGGCGGGGAAATAAACCATCTGGGGACAGCCGCCTCGGCTGTCCTGCGGAGCTCCGCGGCTGTTTATAACAATGCGCGAAAATATTGGCGAGCCATGCTCGCCCGGACAGCC
The DNA here is from genome assembly GCA_036268595.1 of Terriglobales bacterium. Taxonomy (GTDB): domain Bacteria; phylum Acidobacteriota; class Terriglobia; order Terriglobales; family Acidobacteriaceae; genus Gp1-AA145. The sequence goes on along the minus strand of DATATW010000175.1, from coordinate 21,996 downwards.
GAGGGCGGCTGTCCCCACGAATTCATTTGAGTATCTGAAATTCCCGGTAAGCTGCGCTCTTAGAAATACCGCGTTCTTTTGCGGCTTTCTTCAATGCCGCTTTTTCGTCTAAATTTTCTTCGCGAATGAGCTGCTGGACACGGTCACGCACCGATAGTGTCGGAGCTCGGTTCTCTTGCTCGTCTGCGGGTCCGATCATTAACACGATCTCGCCCTTTATCTCCCCGCGACTCCTGACGATTTCGAGAACTTGGGCCGCCGTTCCGCGTAAAAATTCCTCGTGGATTTTGGTCAACTCGCGGGCGATGACGATTTGCCGCCGTGGTCCCAGTGCGGCGAGCACGTCTTCCATGGCAGCCAGAATGCGGTGCGGCGCTTCGTAGAAAATGTCAGTTTGTGTGGAATTTTGAACTTGTTCCAACTCGCGCCGTCGGGCAGTGCTTTTAGGCGGCAGGAAGCCGCGGAAAGAAAATGACTCAGCCGGCAATCCGCTGGCAATCAATGCCGTTACAAAAGCGGCAGGCCCGGGAATTGGCACCAATGGTACTCCGCGTTCAATCGCCAGTGACACCAGACGAAATCCCGGATCGGAAATTCCTGGCATTCCGGCGTCGCTGACGACCGCGATTCGAATTCCGCGTACCAGCTTCTCGATCAGTTCTGCTGCGCGAGCAGCCTCATTGTGTTCGTGATAGCTGATAGTGGGAGTCGTGATTCCGAAATGATTTAACAACTTTTGTGTCTGACGAGTGTCTTCGCAGGCGATCAAGTCAGCTTGCTTCAGCACCCGAATCGCCCGCAGCGTAATGTCTTCAAGATTGCCGATGGGCGTGGCAACCAGGTAGATCCCAGGCGCGAGGTTTTCCGGTGCGGACATCAGCGGGAGTGTAGCATTGGAGGCATGTATGAGCTCCAGGATCGGGGATTAATGTTTCAAAGTTTCAAAGGTTTCAAGGTTTCAAGGTTTCAAAATTACCACCTCCAGGTTTCATGTTCACGTTTGCAGGTCGGCTTGAAGCTTTCAGCCGTGAAACATTTGAAACCCTTGAAACATTAACCCTGCCTTTGAACCTTTTCCAACCGCCCTGCTAGAATCAGACTTCTTCGTCCCTGCCTATGCCTCTTTACGAATATGAATGCAAGAAATGCGGCCACCGTTTTGAGCGCATCCAGAAGTTTTCCGATCCGATGGTTAAAAAGTGTCCGGAATGCGGCGGCAAGGTTGAGCAAATGATCTCCGCGCCAGCTGTGCAGTTCAAGGGTTCCGGCTGGTACGTAACCGATTACGCAAAGCGTTCCGGCCCATCTTCTAGTTCCGACTCCGGCAGCAAATCTGAGTCAGGTAAGGATTCGACCGAGAGCGGAGAAAGTAAGGACGCCAAAGCCGGCAAGGACCCTAAAGACGCCAAAGACAAGAAGCCCAAATCGGACTCTGCGTCCAAGAAATCAGAAAAGAAGTAGTTCCATTCAGGTACTTTACGGTTTACCAACCGCTTGCATTTGCTTGCTTACTCGACTGGCCCTGTCTAAAATCTGAGAGTTTGCGCGCTGGCGCCATTCCTGTCCTTGCCGGCGAAAACGCTGGCCCTTATTCGGAGATTTTATGAAGACTGTTTCTCTTGAGCAGGAGATTAATCCCTGGGAGGCGCAATCTGCGCGCTTCAACTTTGCCGCGCAGAAGCTCAACCTGGATGAAGGCCTCTGGAAAGTTCTCCAGTACCCTAATCGCGAGCTGATCGTGCACATTCCGGTCTCCATGGACAACGGCAAGCTGGAAGTATTTACCGGATTCCGGGTGCAGCATTCGATTGCGCGTGGTCCCGCGAAAGGCGGCATCCGTTATAGCCCCGACGTTACTCTCGACGAAGTACGCGCCTTGGCAAGCTGGATGACCTGGAAATGCGCCATCGTGAACATCCCCTTCGGCGGCGCCAAGGGGGGCGTGATCTGTGACCCCAAGAAAATGTCGATGGGTGAATTGGAACGAATGACACGCCGCTATACTGCGGAACTGATTGAGTTCATCGGGCCCGAGAAAGATGTGCCCGCCCCAGACGTCAACACCAACGAGCAAACCATGGCCTGGATCATGGATACCTATTCCATGCACATGCGGCAGACTGTCACCGCCGTGGTTACCGGCAAACCCATCAATATCGGGGGATCGCGCGGGCGCCGCGAGGCAACCGGGCGGGGAATCAAAATTGTTTGCGATCAGGCGCTGAAACAACTTGGGTTGCAGCCAGAGAACACACGGGTGATTGTGCAGGGATTTGGCAATGTGGGGTCGAACGCAGCGCGCCTCATGGCGGAGGCGGGTTATCTGATTATCGGAGTCATCGAATTCGATGGGGCAATTTACAATAAGCATGGCATCGATGTGGTGGCGCTCGAAAAGCATCGCGCCAACACCCGCAGTATCACCGGTTTTCGAGAAGCTGAAAGCGCCGATCCTGCGGAACTCATGCTGACGGAGTGCGAGATTCTGGTGCCAGCCGCCACCGAAAATCAGATCACCAGTCGCAACGCCGACCGCGTCAAATGCCGCATTCTGGCGGAAGGCGCCAACGGGCCCACCACCGCGACTGCGGACGAGATTCTGGCCGAGAAGAAGGTCTTCGTCATCCCTGACATTCTCTGCAACGCCGGCGGAGTGACCACCTCATACTTTGAATGGGTACAGGACCGTCAGGGCTATTTCTGGAAGGAGTCGGTGGTAAACGAGCAATTGGAAGACATCATGGTCAACGCTTTCGAGGACGTTGTACGTTTTGCGCAGTTGCATAACGTCAATAACCGCATTGCTGCGTACATGCTGGCCATCGACCGCGTAGCCTACACCATCAAACAACGGGGAATTTACGCTTAATGGCGCCGATTAATTGTGGAGAAAAAATTATGCGCTCGACCTTGAAGATGATGTTTTCGGCGGTACTGATTCTTTCGCTGGTCTTCGGTATAGCGGTCACGGCCGCCGCGCAATCTAGCACTGATTCTTCGATGAGTGCCAAGGCTTCCAAGGCCGTTGCGGCAATGAGAGACAAGCTGGACATCAACTCCGCTACCAAAGATCAGCTGGATGCCTTGCCAGGCATCGGTTCGGCCTATGCCGATAAAATTATCGCTGGTCGCCCATACCGTACTAAACGCGATCTGGTCACCAGAAAAATCATCCCGCAATCGCTTTACGAAAAGGTTAAAGACCAGATTATTGCTCATCACAATACAGCCACCGCGCACTAATCGAATCAGTTCGCCCGCGAGCGCGTGTGGCTGGCGGGCGGGAACGGCTTTAGGGCCAAGATACACCCCACCTTTGCGCGTTGCGTTCGCGATTCCCCGTGGAGGATAATCAAGTATCGGCTGGGGATATTTCCCCGCGCGATGTTGTTGCTTGTGAACCTTCCTAATTCCATCACGCTGGCTCGCATTTGCATGATCCCGCTGCTGATGTGGGTGCTTTTGACCCCTCACCTGAGCAGTGCGAACGGCGAGAAGGAAATTCTGGCTTCTGCATTATTCATTGCGGCTTCCATCACCGACGGCATTGATGGCTACATCGCGCGCCGGCGCGGTCAGATCACCACCATGGGCATTCTGCTTGATCCCTTGGCCGATAAGTTGCTGATCGCGGCGGCTTTCATCACTCTGGTTCAATTTAATCCGCGGCTGGTGCCAGCCTGGATTGCAGTGGTGATCATAGGCAGGGAGTTTCTGGTCAGCGGTTTAAGAGCGATTGCAGTCTCGGAAGGCTTCACCATTGAAGCCAGTGACCTCGGTAAATTCAAGATGTTCGTGCAGATCGTTTCGGTCGTGGCCGTCATCCTGGATCATCGCTGGCAGGAGTGGGCGATTGGCCCGTACATACTCTCGGTTCACTGGATCGCGTTGATTGCCATCTGGTTTATGGTCGCATTGTCGCTGATTTCGGCGGCAGATTACTTCGCTGCTTTCTGGCGGAGAATCGAGCGTCATGCGGCCAAGCGCCAAAAGCGCGCCTTTATCCTAAGCCGGCGCAAAAAGCGCAATGTCGCAGCCATCTGATCATCCTCTGTTAGTCTCCGTCCCCCACGGCGCTGCGCCGGAATATGACCCTGATGAAAGGAAGATATTGCTGCAAATCGCGCATGAGTCAATTCTTTCATTCAGCGAAGGCCGGCAAATATCATTTTCGCCGCCTTCGCCGCATCTAGCCGAGCCCCGAGGAGTTTTCACCACTTTGTATTCCGATCAAAAGTTGCGTGGCTGTGTGGGATATCCGACTGCGATCCTGCCGCTGTATCGGGCCGTCGCGGAGACAGCCCGTGCTGCCGCCAATGATGACCCCCGCTTTCCGGCCGTCAGCTTACCTGAGGCCCGGCAGCTTCAGATATCCATCAGCGTACTGTCGCCGCTGCATACAGTGTTGCCCGATCAAATCGAGATCGGGATCCACGGGCTGGTAATCTCACAGGGCACGCGACGGGGGCTTCTGCTGCCCCAGGTGCCTGTAGAGAATGCATGGAGCAGGGAAGTCTTCTTAGAACAAACCTGCATGAAGGCCGGCTTAGCTCCGGATGCATGGCGAGGCGGAGCACACATTGAGGCGTTTACCGCTGAAGTATTCGCTGATTCCGGTCTCGCAGCCGGATATTAAACAGCCGGCATTTTCAAAAAAATCGGGAAGGATTTCTCCTTCCCGGCCTGCTAGTTATCTTAATTGGCTACTGCTGGTCGAGTTCGACGATATCGCCGACGTGCACTGGCTCCAGCGAGAACACGATCATTCCAGTCGCGGTTGTCGGGGTAGTTCCTATAATCACGATTTCGCCAACCCCTCGCCGTGGCATCTGGTCAGTATGAATTACCGGGCCGTGACCTCGATCGAGGAAGCTTGGGTTAACGAGCGGGGGTTCACTCTGAGTCATCTCATACGCGTCGGCTTTGAAGGAGAGTGAATCCACCGCATCGCGTGTGACTGCCTCGGCCAGGCGTTCTGCGCGAAGGAAGTCGCCGACTTTTAATCCCTGATTCGATCCGATGTTCACGTAAACGGTGCCGCCGGCTCCTAATTCCGAGTCAAAGTCCTTGGCGAGCAGAACGCGGCCACTGACTTGGCCGTTTGCGAGGGCAAACCGGTCAAAACGGAGTGGCGGGTGGAAGTTGACGAGTTGCTTTTCTTCAAAGGGGATAACCAGATCCCCGGGCGCCACGGAGTCGCAGCTGAACTCGATGCGAGCGATAGCCATGCGTGGGCGGGTGTCGATAATTCGCACTCGCGCCAATTCTTCATAGGGGCGGCCCGCCGCTTTCATGGCTGCGAACTGTCCGGGGTAGAGTTCGTAGCGGTTAGGATCCTGCAGCTCTCGAATAATGGTGTACTGCTGGCCGACTTCATAGCCTTTGCCATGCAGGTAAATGGCTTCGCCATTGGAGAAGTTGGTATTGAACGGCGATTCAGTCCCGCCGGTCACAAAATTTGATCGCGGCTCGGGCTTTCGGACAAACCCGGCGCAATACAGATCGGCGACGCTTGGCGTTTGGACTTTTTCGACGGGAAAGTTAACCACGGTCGCGACGGTTCCACTAGGAGTCGGTGCATCGGACGGTGCCTGCTGCGCCCAGGAAAGTCCAGCCATCAACGGCAACAGAAAAAATACTGCTCTCTTCATGATTCCTCCCAGGCCCACGCCTGACTCTCTGTTCCCTAAGTTACTTAAAACAAAGAAACTTCCAATGTGGAAAGTAGCAAGGTAACCAGGAAGGGTCAAGGTTACGCAGGTCTACTATGGGAGTTGATAAAAAGTTTACTGCCCCAAGGCAGGGCTAAGTTGTTGCGCTCCGGTGCTGTGTACCTGTAATATCGCGCGGTTAAATGGACGCGGAAAATAGTCACTATTCTCGGTTGCTGCACCTTCGGTTGTCGCGGGTTTGCGTGGCTGTCGCGGCGGCAACTCCGGGCGAGATGCTTGAAAAGGCGGAGGCTGTATCTCGCGATAACCCTTTTGTTGAATTAAGGTTAGACTACATCCCCCGGCCTGGCTTGGCGCTGTCCAGGATCAAGGAGTTCAGCGAAACCCATCCCCATGTGACTGTGATCGCAACCTGCCGTCGGGCGGCGAGCGGCGGAAAGTTCAAAGGCCCAATCAGCTCGCAACTGGAGATTCTGGGAAAAGCCGCTGAGGCTGGCTGTCAGTTGGTAGATGTTGAACTTCAGACTGCTGTTCGCCTTAAATCTTCGCAGTTGGCGAAGCTTCGCGACAAAGCAGCCGTTGTGCTTTCTTTTCATGATTTCAAGGCGACGCAGAAGCTCGACGAGACGCTGAAGAAGATGTCAGCCTACCCCGCCGATTTCTATAAGATCGTGAGCACGGCTACAACCTTGTATGACAACGTCACCATGATGAAATTCCTTGAGCAGCATCAGGATGCGCACAGCCTGGTGGGACTCTGCATGGGCGAGCAGGGAATCATCAGCCGCGTACTGGGAGTCAGAGCTGGCAGCGTGTTTACGTTTGCCGCGCTGACCGCGGACGAAAAAACCGCACCCGGCCAGGTCACCGCTCAGGAGCTTCGGAGCATTTATCGTATCGATCAGGTTGATGCAGCCACCAAGGTCTACGGCGTTGCCGGAGATCCGGTTTCGCAATCGTTGTCGCCGGCGATTATGAACGCCGCCTTACGCAGCGAAAATGTGAATGGAGTTTTTCTTGCGCTCAACACCAAGTCTTTGAAGGATCTGCTCGCCTGCGTCAAAGAGATACCGATCCAGGGCCTGGCGATAACCATGCCGCATAAAGAGGCCATCCTTAAGTATCTCGACAATACCGATCCCCACACATCAAAGATCGGTGCCTGCAATACCGTCATCCGATCGCAGGATGGAAAGCTTTACGGATTCAACACTGATACTTCGGGGGTAGTTCGGCCACTTGAACAGCGGATTCCGCTGGAAGGCGCCCGCATTCTAGTATTGGGAGCAGGCGGCGCCGCCCGCGCGGCCGTGTTTGGCCTGAAAGAGCGCGGCGCGGAAATCTTCATCTTGAATCGCAACCTGGCCGCCGCGCAGAAACTCGCGCGTCAGGCCAAGGCCCGGACCGTTAAGCGCACAGATCTGAAGAAATTGGATTTCGATGTCATCATCAATGCCACGCCGGTCGGCATGGGCAACACTCGCGAGTCTCCGCTGAACCCCGAGGAGATTAGAGCCAAGCTGGTCTTCGACATGGTTTACGATCCCGCCGAGACCCGGCTGCTGAAACTTGCAAAAGAGCGCGGCGCCGAAGTCATCCCTGGCAGTGTGATGTTCGTCCACCAGGCGGCGCGCCAATTCGAAATCTGGACCGGGAAACCCGCTCCCAGAGAAGACATGCTTCGCATCGTGACCGTGGCCTTGGCGGAAAGGGCAGCCGCAAGGAACGGTGTAAACGTAAAAGAGAAGCGAGTGTAGCCCTGGACAATCCACGTCCGGGGGATGCGGAGCAGTCGCTCCGCCGGACGGGTGTGGACACCCGTCTCTACATATTCAGGAAATTTGCGATCAGCTTTTTCCCTTCATCGGTCAAGACACTCTCGGGATGAAACTGCACACCTTCGACCGGCAATTTCTTGTGCCTTAATCCCATAATCGTGCGACCGCCGTCGTTCTCAGTAGTCCAGGCACTGATTTCTAACTCCGGCGGTAAACTATTTTCTTCCACAATCAAAGAGTGGTACCGGGTTGCGGTGAACGGCGATTTAAGATTTTTGAAAACTGTCCGTCCATCGTGTTTCACCGGGCTGGTCTTCCCATGCATGAGGTGAGGGGCACGAATTATTTTTCCTCCGAACGCCGCGCCCAGCGCCTGGTGGCCGAGACATACTCCGAGAATGGGGAATTCTTCGCCGAGTTGACGAAATAATTCAATACTGACCCCGGCTTCCTGCGGCGTGCATGGCCCAGGCGAGATGACGATCCGTTCAGGCCGGAGCGCTGCTACTTCCTTTACCGTGAGTTGATCATTCCGGCGCACCACTACTTCAGCCCCCAACTCGCCCAGATACTGCACCAGGTTGTAGGTGAAGGAGTCGTAATTGTCGAGGACAAATACCATGGCTATCAGATTACATCAGGCGCTACTTTGATTTTCTTAGAAGCAGGCAGCGCGGCGGCGCTGGCAGATCATCTGAACTTCTGCTTGACAGGTAGCTCGCGAAGCTACATGCTTACATGGATTTAAGGGTCTCCCGGATGGACGTTGAAGTCCAGCAGTCGGAAAAACGTGCTACTCGGCGGTTCGCGCTACGATTGCCAGTCTCGGTAAATTACGCTGGTCACAGTATCGTGCCGCTTACCGCGCAGACGCGTGACGTCAGTGCGCGGGGTATTTGTTTTTATCTGGACGCGCCAATGTCCGCCGGTTCTGCCATAGAATTCACCCTCACCCTCCCGCCGGAAATTACTCTTACCGAAAGCATTCGAGTACGTTGCAGAGGTAAGGTGGTTCGCGTTGACGACGGACTGGTGGACTCAAAGGTGCCGGTCGCTGCGGTCATCGACGAATACGAATTTCTCTCCCAATCGTAGGCCATTCATAGCTGGTGAGGTCATAGCCTGCACACCCGTAGAGCTTAGCTTATTCAAAGCCAAATCAGATCTAGCCTGTGCAAGCTGAATACCTGCTTAACAATCCAAAGTTGGTTAGGAAATCCCTGAGTTTAGGAGTTACACCATTTGTGCAGGTGCTGGATGATTTTGTAACATAATGCAGTAGCCAAGATAGGTTCACTACATCTACAATCTCTGGGCTGTTACTAATGAGGGGGAAACCTAATGTCGAATCTGAACTCCGCGCTCCAGCAACTGAGAGATGAGCGGAAGCAGGCGCAATCGCAAGTCGAGAAGTTAGATCAAGCTATTTCCGTGATCGAAGGATTATCCGGCCGCAGTAACACGCGTAGTAATAGCGGCCCACGTACCGGCCGAAGGCTTTCTGCGGCCGCCCGCAAGCGCATCTCCGACGCCCAGCGCGCACGATGGGCACAACGAAAGAAGCCGGCTGGCGCCGCGTCAACGACGGGACCGCGTGCGGTTCCAAACCGTAAACCCTTGTCAGCAGCGGCACGTCGCAAAATTGCCGCCGCACAGAAGGCTCGTTGGGCAAAATTCCGTTCACAGCAAAAAGCAGCAGCTTAATAGGTTGGCGCTTAGTTGTAAGGAAGATGGGCGTGGCCTAAACGGTAACGCTTTCTTGCTTGACCGCGTAATGAGAGTCCACATATTCGTCGAGGATGCCGATAAATTCCTCGACGATTTTTTCGCCCCGCAGAGTTGTCATTAAGCGTCCGTCCACGTAGACCGGGGCCTTGGGCTCTTCGAAAGTACCTGGAAGTGAGATTCCGAGACTGGCGTGTTTAGATTCGCCGGGACCATTGACCACGCATCCCATAACTGCGACCTTCATTTCTTCTACGCCAGAGTAGCGCTGCTTCCACACCGGCATTTGTTCGCGCAGGTAGCTCTGGATCTGCTCAGCCATCTCCTGAAAGAAAGTGCTGGTGGTACGTCCGCAGCCTGGGCAAGCTGTAACCTGGGGCGTAAAACTGCGGATTCCAAGTGACTGAAGAATCTGCTGAGCTACGCGAACTTCTTCAGCGCGATCGCCACCTGGGGCGGGAGTAAGTGAAACCCGAATCGTGTCGCCGATGCCTTCTTGCAAAAGAATCGATAAACCCGCACTGGATGCGACGATGCCCTTCGCCCCCATACCGGCTTCAGTGAGCCCTAAATGCAGCGGATAACTGCAACGCCCGGCCAACGAACGATAGACATCAACCAGGTCCTGAACTCCGCTTACCTTGGCGCTGAGGATGATCTGATCGGGCCGCAGTCCATATTTTTCCGCCGCCACCGCGGAATTCAGTGCGCTCACCACCATCGCTTCCATGGTGACTTCGCGAGCGTCTTTGGGTTCGGACGAACGTGAGTTTTCGTCCATCATGCGGGTGAGCAGCGACTGGTCGAGTGATCCCCAGTTCACTCCAATGCGCACCGGTTTCTGGTTCTCTACTGCAACTTCAATCATGGTACGAAAGTTGGAATCGTCCTTACGTCCGATGCCAACATTGCCTGGATTAATGCGGTACTTCGCCAGCGCCTTTGCACAGCCGGGATATTTCTTGAGCAGAATATGGCCGTTGTAATGGAAGTCGCCGATGATCGGGACATCGATTCCGCGCTTGCCGAGTTGCTCTACGATATCCGGCACCGCAGCCGCAGCGTCTTCATTGTTCACCGTGACGCGGACCAGTTCCGATCCGGCGCGGGCCAGCGACGCAACCTGCTCGACCGTAGAGGCTACGTCGGCGGTATCGGTATTGGTCATGGACTGCACCACAAGCGGTGCATCGGATCCAACGCGAACCTTGCCGATGGTGCAGATAACGGATTTACGGCGAACAATTGTGGCCATGGGAAAGTTCAGTTTAGCAGAAAATGGTGTTCGCCCAGGCAGTTGCGGAACTCACTCCTGCCATCTGGTTCCGTTGACTTGGAGGCCGTAAGCACGTAGAATCGTGCAGCACGATAAAATGTGCTACACGGTAAAAGATCTCATGAAAACCAATGTCACTTTAAAACTTGACCGCAATCTTTTACGTAAAGTGCGGGTGCTCGCAGCGGAGCGAGATACCTCTATGAGTGCGCTTATGGTGGAACAACTCGAAAAAGCAGTGCGCGAACACGACGGTTATGAAGAAGCTAAACGCCGCGCGCTGACCAGAATGAAGCGGGCCACAAATTTGGGATACACACCTCCCGCTTCGCGAGACGAATTTTATGAGCGATAAGTACTTTGTGGACACTAATATTCTTGTCTACGCGCAAGACCTTGCCTCCGGGGATAAGTGTTCGCGCGCTCAGGTCTTGATGAGTAAGCTGTGGGAGGATCGAAAGGGTGTAATCAGCACTCAGGTGCTGCAGGAACTCTACGATGCGCTGCGACGTAAGTTAAAGTCGCCGATTTCAGCGTTGGAAGCTGCTGCGGTCCTGCGGGACTATTCTGAGTGGGAGGTTGTTGTTAACAATCGTGAGTCCATTTTTCGCGCCATCGACATGGAAAGCCGCTACAAGATTTCTTTTTGGGACGCCCTCGTACTGCAGGCAGCTGAAAGGGCCGGAGCACAAACCGTCTATTCCGAAGATCTTTCTCACGGTGGTAAGTACGCCGGAATGCAGGTAGTGAACCCGTTTATTCCTTAGCCACCGGACGAATTCACCTACGGCAGCCTTTGCGCGATCGTCTTGGCGATGTCGTTATAGATCACCATCGCCGCAAACAAAATCAGAAAGACAAACGCCGCTTGGTAGATCCGTTCCTTGATCCGCAGGCTGATGTCACGCCGCATCAGGCTCTCGATGAATAGCAGCAGGATCACTCCGCCGTCCATGATCGGAATCGGCAAAAGATTGAAGATTCCCAGGTTCAGACTGATGGCTGCGCACAATCCGAGAAGCGGAGTCCAGCCTTTCTGCTGCGCAGCCTCGCCGGCTTGCTGGGCAATGCCGATGGGGCCGGACATAGTCTTCAAGGATGCCTTGTGCTGAATCAGCTTACCGACCAACTGAAGCAGAATGACCGAATAGCGCTTGTTGTCTTCCAACGAGTGGCTGAAGGCTTCCTGAAACGGTAATTTCGTGATTTTGGTCTGGTATGAATTTGCGAATCCCAGACGGTAGTGCTTTTCAGTGGCGCCGGGAGTGTCAGCCAAAACCGGGGTGACATTGAAGGTGAGGGTCTGACCGTTGCGTTCAACCTGAAGCTGCTCGGGATGACCTTTCGCTTGTTGCAGGCTGTCGATCATTGCCTGGATCGACGGCACTGGCTTTCCATCCAGAGAGACGATTTTGTCACCCGGTTTCAAACCTGCTTTCGCGGCAGGCATTCCGGCTTCGACGTCACCTATCACGACTGGCTCGTAAGGAGTCCATCCGGCCGCGCCGGCCCCTGAATTCGAGACGGAAACTGGAACTACAGTGCCTTTAATGTCCTCGTCACCCCGCTGCACCGTGAAGCCGAGTGGCTGGTTGGCGCTTAGCAGTTGTTTAACTTCTACCTGCTCCCAGGTCGGGTTCTGAACACCATCGATCTGAATAATGCGGTCTCCGGGTTTAACGCCCTGCTTTTCAGCCGGGGAGCCATGCTCTACCCAGCCCACGACTGCTGGCTGATCAAGATAGGCCGGATGCTCGTAGTGCACCATGTACACGCCGGTGAGTAGAACGATGGCCAGTAGGATGTTCATTACCGGGCCGGCAATCGCGATCAGAAAACGGTGCCAGCGCGAATGTGACATGAACTCGCGCGGATCGCCGCTGCGCTCATCCATGGGGTTTTCGCCACTCATTTTGACGTAGCCGCCAAACGGCAGGGCATTGATGCGGTAATCGGTTTCACCTCTGCGGAAGCCGAACAGCCGCTTGCCAAAGCCGATGGCAAACTGCTCCACGCGCACGCCCAACAGCTTGGCCACCGCATAGTGGCCAAATTCATGGATCAAAACCATGAAGCCAATGACGATCACAAAATAAAAAAGCGAAATAAAAAATTGATTCATAGATGGTGGCTAGTTTTCTTGCGTCCCCACAACAACCGGTGATTTGCGGCCTTTCGCGGTCATAGCTGCTACTCTATCGCGGGCCTGAGCCCGAGCCCTCTGGTCCACATCCAGCACCTGTCTTATAGATTCCAATTTGCCCACCGGCGTTTCAGAAACCACTTCTTCAATCAGTACGGGGATTTCCTGAAACCGGATGCTTCCCTCAAGAAACGCCGAAACCGCGACCTCGTCAGCCGCGTTCAGGGCAACGGTTTTACCGCCTCCCGCGCGCGCGGCTTCATACGCCAGTCGCAGGCAAGGAAATTTTTCCACGTCAGGAGGGCAGAAATCGAGGTGTCGTAAGTCACTCAGACTAAAGTTCAGCTCGGAAGCTATACGCTCTGGATAAGTTAACGCATAAAGGATCGGCAGGCGCATGTCAGTAACTGAGAGTTGAGCAAGAATACTGCCATCGACGAATTCGACCAGCGAGTGAATTGTGGATTGCGGATGAACGATCACCGAAACCTGCTCCGCCGGCATGTTAAACAAACGGCAAGCCTCGATCACTTCGAATCCTTTGTTCATCAAAGTGGCCGAGTCAATCGTGATGCGGTCGCCCATCTTCCATGTCGGGTGATTGAGCGCCTGCTCCACTGTGATATCGGCAAATTTGGATTTCGGAGTTTGCAGGAAAGGCCCGCCGGAAGCCGTAAGCCAGATTCGCCGAACTTCCTCCATGCGGCCCCCGCGCAAGCACTGGTGGACGGCATTGTGTTCGCTATCAATGGGAAGCAGTGGTTTGCCCTGGCGACGGGCTTCGGCGGTGATGAGCTCTCCCGCGGCCACCAGGCATTCTTTATTGGCCAGACCGACCGATTTTCCCGCCCGCACCGCTGCGTAGGTCGCTTCAAGGCCCGCGACCCCGACAATTGCGCTCACCACAAAATCAACATCAGGATACGTAGCCACTTGCAGATTTCCGGCCGCGCCATGCGTGACTTCCAGGTCGGTGATGCCCGCGGACTTCAATCGCGCCTTGAGATTGCTGGCATGAGATTCGGCCGCTACCGAGATTACCTTTGGACGCCAGCGTTTTGCCTGCTCGAACGCGAGTTCGACGTTGCGTCCAGCAGCCAGGGTAGCGACCTGAAATCGCTCGGGAAAAGATTCGACCACGCTGAGAGTGCTGCGGCCGATACTCCCGGTCGATCCCAAAATCGCAATGCGCTTCATGGATGTAGATATGGTACTCGAAACTCGAAACGATGCCGTCCTAGGCGCGAGCCGTGAGGTATCATTGTTCTCTTTCCTGGATATTATGGAGCGAATATTTGCTACACGAGTCGTAGTGTTTGTAATGGTCGTTGGGGTGGCGAGTCAATTCGTAGCGCAAGCCGAATCGCCTAGCGTTTCTCAAGGCTCAGCCGGCTCGCAGCAAGTTCAAGGTCCTGCAGCTGTAGCTCCTGCTATTCCTCAGTATTCAAATTCAGAGAGCGGGCTAGAGAATCTTATGCGAGACATGGTCTCGCTTCGGCAACGGAACGATCCCGCAGCTCTGGCCTCGTATTTTCAAAGCTTGGTTTTGCCTGATCCTGAGACTTGGTTTAGTTCAGAATTTGGTGACGCAGATTGCGAGGCGCGAGATTTGGGCCCAAACGACTGCTTGGGCCCGAGAATGGCATGGTACTACACAGTAACCGCGAAAACGCTTCCCGATTCCTTTGCACTGACCCTGGCGGATTTAGCTCACGAAAATCTCGCCAATTTCGAGGCAGTTAATCAGAGCGAGCAATGCGCTGGTCCGATGCGAATCGCTCCCGCCCAAGAACTGATCGGAGAGTTTACGACGGTGCCGGTGCTCCTAACCCCTTGGTCTAAACTCGTTCGGCAGAACGAACCTGTGTACGTTCTCTGGGCGTTTAACGAGTCCAAAGAAACCACACTCAATTTCTTTGTGTACTCGCAAGGAGCCTTTAGATACATCGGAATGCCTCGTCCTGCTCCGGCCGACGATTATCGTCAGAAGAAATACAGTGAAGGCAGTTTCCCGCCGACATCGCCGAGTATCCTGACCAGCGAGCAATTGAGCATGAAGCACGTGCTGATCCAACTCGACAAAGTCCAAAGGACCGTCGTGGTTCGCGTAGTGGTTGATCGCGAGGGAAAGCCCACTCAGGTTTCTTATGTGCGAGGCGCCGAGACGTTTAAGGACGCAGCGATCGAGAACACTCGCAAGCGAAGGTTTGAGCGGCCGGGGTTTGGTCCCCATGGTCTGCATCCCAACGTGTTTTGCCTCGCCGTTGCTTCGCGCTGACTCTTTATAAGTCGGCTATTGGCATGAGCCTCGCGGTGTGACTCCCGTAACTCACTGGCAAAGATGTGACGAAGGTCAATACCTTCCAAATTCTATAATTTTGTCGTGGCCCAACCATCCAAAGCCGGAGCAGCGTTTTTGTTTGTTTTCGGGTTGCCGTTCCTTGGTTTTGGCCTGTTTGGAGTTTTTGCTTTTCTCACATCTTCGCCCGCAGTCCACAACAACACCAACCCACTTGCCGGAGCAATGTTTGCTTCAGTGTTTGCTCTCATCGGCGCCGGTCTGATGTTCGGGGCCATCTACGGATACCAGCGGCTCAAGCAGACCGAGGCGATCAAGCAAACCAATCCAAATTCTCCCTGGCTATGGCGCGCCGATTGGGCGGCCAACAAATCTTTCAGTTTGACGAGCAATTCTGCGATCGGCTGGTGGATAGGCACAATCCTGGCAAGCATGGTTGTGGTGCCAATCCTGACTACGGCTTTACCGCCACTGTTGCGCAACTCCGATCCCAAAGCGCTGATCCTGATTGGTGTGTGCCTCGTTCCGTTGCTTCTGCTGGCGGGAGCACTGCGAGCAACTATCCGGCGTGAACGTTACGGGAAGACTTACTTCGAGTTCAGTACGTTGCCTTTTTCTCCCGGCAAGAGAGTAAGCGGGCAAATTCAACTTCGCATGCTGACCTCCGTGCCGCACGGGGTCGATCTGCAGCTTGCCTGCATTCGCCGAATCGTGACCGGGACCGGCAAGCAACAAACCACAAATGAAATCACCCTGTGGCAGGAACAAAAGAATGTGCCGCAGGCAGCCATATCAAGTGGGCCCTTGGGCAATGCTATTCCGGTGGATTTTGGTGTTCCTCAAGACGCTTACGAGAGCAACCATGATCGTACTCGGGACCAGTTGCTTTGGATCTTGACAGCCAAGGCCGACGTCCCCGGTGTCGATTACTCCGACAAATTTGAAGTGCCGGTGTTTCGGGCGGGAAGCGCGGGGTCACCAACGCCTGATGGCTTTGGCTCCGGATTTGCGAGCAACTTCAGTTCCGCCGCAACCGGGACCGCGCCGGCATTCGAATCAGATCCATCGGATGTTTCTGCGCCGCGCAACCCGAAAGTGGTTGTAAGCACCACGAACGACGGATCGACGCAGTTCCTTTTTCCCGCGTTTCGCAACCGCGGCCAGACTCTCAGCTTGCTGCTGTTTACCGGGGTGTGGACAGCCATCGTTTATGTGCTCGCGCATTCGAAGGCACCCTGGTTCTTTGCGGCCATATTTGGTTTTTTCGACTTGGTTCTGATTTACGGATTTTTCCAGAGCGCATTTGGAAGTACGAAAATTCTGGCTGGCAACGGCAAAATAATTTCTCAGCGCAACATGTTCGGGGGCGGCGCTCCGCGCGAAATTCCTTTCAGCGACATTCAGGCGGTCAGCGCGGGCATGGGCATCCAGAGCACGAGTGCAACCAGCGGTTCCTACCGTATAAGCCTGCAAACCAAGAGCGGAAAAAACTTCTCTCTGGTCGACAACATCTCCGATCGCCAGGAAGCGCGCTGGGTGGTTTCGCAGATTGAAAAGCTGGTTGGTTTGAAGCTCGACACCCACGTCGCCCTGCAGGATTCCTTTGGCCATCTCTACTCGCCTCCGCCGCAGCGTGCAAATTCTGGCGCGTTTCCGGGTGGAATTTCGAGTCCTGGATTCCCTCTCCGCAAAAATGCAGTCGGATATATAGGATTGGTATTTTTTTTCGTATGGATCGGATTCATTATCCTCAACTTTGTTCGCATGCAGGGCGGCATTAATCGCGCGCGAAGTGCAGCCGCGGTCCGAACCGCCGCGCACAGAGTTCCCGCCCGCGTTCGTTATGCCGCGCTAACCGACGATGACGTACAGCGCCTGCAGCAACTCCCGGTACAGGACCAGGCCGAAGAATTGCTGGAACGTGCGCTTCAGCACGATTCCCGGGCCCTTGACCTTTTTGAACAGAACATCGATTCAGACGATTGGCGCGGCAAAATCAAGCTGACCGATCGCATGAAAGACCTGGAGCGACGCTCGGAATTCTCGTCTGATCTGCGCGTCCGCTATGCCAATGCTGATTTGAATCTGTCGATGGATGGCTGGCAAAAAAACGATGAAGGCGCCGAGCAATTGATCCTTCGCGCCCGCGATGACGCACAGTATCGCGCCAACGCCGTGTATTTGATGGGAATGATGGCAGGTCGCGGGATTGCATACGACCGCATCTATCCCGTCTTGCTCGATTATGCGAAACACGATCCCGATGCGACCGTGCGGGTCTGGGCGGTCGAAGGCATGCGCTATCTGGGGACTGACGAAGCGCTCGATCAACTCTTCGATTCATTTGTGAACGACAAGTCTGAGATGGTGCGCAACCGCGCCGGCTGCAATGTCTCCGACTGCGGTAATTTCAAGCGTACCCAGCGTATGGCAATGGCGCCCAAGCTCATAACCCTGGCTGCGGACTCCGGCACCCCGGCACAAACACGTAATTGGGCTTTCCTGGCCTTGCACGAAATCACAGATGAGAATATTTCCAGCGATGCATCAGCCTGGCAGAGCTGGTATGACGCGCACGGTTCAGAAAAGCTTGCTCAGTTCCAGCAAGCCGACTGGTGGCAAGTTCGCGGCGACGAATAGGTTTAGTCCTGCCGTCCTAAAAAATTGCCATGTAGGACTGGCGTCCACGCCCGTCCGTCGGGCCTGGAGGCCCGACGCTACATTAAAAACAACACACTAAAAATGGCTGGCGAAGCCCTTCCTGCGCTGCTCACTATAGCGGTGCAGCGCATCGCTGATAATGGGATAGGCTTTTGCTGCCGGCTGAAGTTCATCTACCTCTACCGCCTTGCCTTCAAGTAGCTTGTAATCCTGAAAAAAGCGCCGCAGCATTAGCGAACGGTGGGCAGGCATCTGTGCGGCTTCGGTATAACTATTGAATTCCGGGTCTTTGGTGGCCACCGCGATGATTTTGTGGTCTTTTTTCCCGGAATCAATCATCGTCATGAGCCCAATCGCGCGCGCATAAATGATCGTCAGGGGCACGACCGCCTCCTGGCACAGCACCAGCACATCCAGCGGATCATCATCTTCGGCGAGCGTCTGCGGAATGAAGCCATAATTCGCCGGATAATAAACCGCCGAGTATAGGACGCGATCGAGCTTGATCAATCCGCTGGCCTTGTCGAGTTCGTACTTCACACTCGAGCCGAAAGGTATCTCAATAATGCTATTGAACTCCTGCGGCAGTTTGCTGCCGGGAGTTACGTCGTGCCAGGAGTGAATCATGCATCCATTCTACGGGAAGCATAGCGGTCAGGCGTCTGCGGAAGGACGACGTTTACCGCACGCTGATTCGCTTGACCCGGTTTTCTGGCGCGAGTAGAGTCTGAATAGATGTCCACGCAAACCGGCAAAATCCTGAAGTTCGGCAGCGCCATTGTGGTCATCGTTTTGGCGCTCGGTTATCTCGCCTACACTGGTGTGCAGGAGAGCAAGAGTTACTACGTCACCATCAAGGAATTGCGCGGCATGGGCAACGGCGCATACAGCAAGCGGTTGCGCGTGGCGGGAAATGTTCTGCCGGGTTCGATCAAGCGCAGCGGCATGAATGTCGACTTCGCGCTGACCGAAAACGACCAGGTGCTCAACGTGGTCTATAACGGTACCGAGCCGCCGCCCGACACTTTCAAAGACAATGCTCAGGCGCTGGCTGTGGGCAGCTTTGGGCGCGACGGTGTCTTCCACGCGAAACAGATACAGGCCAAGTGCGCCTCCAAGTACGCCCCGCAACAGCAAGGCAAACCCGCCGGCGGCTCGAATATGAGCTCGCTTTCTGTCCCCGATAATCCCAGAACCGCTAATTAGCCAATCGCGCCAGAAAGCGCAGCCTCACGTAGTCGGCAATCCACTGGCCTGATGTGTCGCATAATACGGGCCGCAATTCTTCCGTGACCTCGTCGAGAAATGCAGCGCGCGACGATTGCGGCACTGAATTTGTGAAAGGGATGGCGAAGGTTTCCAGCCAGGCGCGTATTCCGGTGGGCAGCGGCGTCGGACGCGGGATCAGTTCAATGTATTCGACCCGAAAACCGGTGCTTTCAAGACGAGCTCGGTATTCCTCAACCGAAGGGAAGTACCAGGGAATTATTGCGGCGGCGTCTTTTATCCCATGACTTTCCAGCCCTCTGCAGAGCGCCACGGTGATAGCCGCGACGTTGCCATGGCCGCCCATCTCGCCAATGAATCGGCCTCCGGGCTTCAGGGCTCGGCGTACGCCCTGTATAACCGCCTCCGGATCGCGTTTCATCCAGTGCAGCGCGGCGTTTGAAAATACCGCGTCGAATTCGGAATTGAAAGGTAACTCATATGCGTCGATTACGTGCGCGTCAATGTGTTTGCGCTGGGCCGCTGCAACCATATCGGGTGAGGCGTCAGCGCCAACAACTTCAGCGCCTCTGGCGATGATCTTCTCCGTCAGCGCGCCATCGCCGCAGCCCAGGTCAAGGATGCGCTCTCCGGGCTGCGGATTGAGCAGATCGAGCACTGGCTCGCCAAGCTCGGAAACGAAACGTGCATTCTTCGCGTAACGGCAGGCGTTCCACTGCTGCGATGGGGTTTCTGCGGGCATAGTTCAATGTTATTCGAGACGGCCCCATACCGCAGGTTTTGCGAAATGCTATAAAGAATGCTTCTCAATGCCCGAGGCGCAATCCAGCTCCGACATCGTTGTAGCAGATGGGTTGATCAAGCAGTTTGGACGCTTCGCCGCTCTGCGCGGTGTCACGGCGCAATTCGCATCAGGCAAGCTCTACGTCATCATTGGCGACAACGGCGCCGGCAAGACCACATTCCTGCGGACCATCGCCGGCCTGGCGCAGCAGACGCGCGGAACCATTTCCGTTCTCGGCAGCCATGAGATTAAAAATGTGCGGGCACAGATCGGCTACATGGCGCACCCGTCAATGCTGTACGACGAAATGAGCGGACTGGAAAATCTGTCGTACTTCGCGGGATTATATGGATTGCCACATGCCAGATGCCGCGAAGTTATTGCCGCCGTCAAACTTGACCCAGATCTCGAACGCCCGGTCGGTCAGTACTCCCAAGGTATGCGGCAGAGGATGTCGCTGGCGCGCGCGATCCTGAATGATCCGAAATTGCTCCTGCTCGATGAACCCTTCTCGAACGTCGATATAAATTCCGCGAAAGAAATGACCGCCCTGCTGGCGAACATGCGCGACCAAGGAAAAACCATCTTTGTGGTGACGCATCAGGCAGCCCTGCTCGAATCGATCGCCGACGAATTTGTCTGGATGGAAGCCGGGAAAATTCTTCGCCGCACGCCCCGCCTGCAGGTGCGGCAATGAGCCTTTTCGCTATCGCCCGCGCCACCCTCGCCAAAGATATCCGCCTGGAGTGGCGTTCGAAAGATGCCATCAACGCCATGCTGTTTTTTGCGCTGCTGGTGGTTGTGATTTTCAGTTTCGCTTTTGATCCCACGGCGGAAGAGTCGCGGCGAATTGCGGGCGGCCTGATCTGGGTGGCGTTTCTGTTTGCTTCCGTAGTGGCTTTGAACCAAACCTGGGCGCGCGAGCTGCGCAATCAGGTGCTCGATGCTTACCGGGTTTCGCCTGCTCCCGCCAATGCCTTGTTTCTCGCCAAGGCATTGGGCAATTTTGTATTTGTGAGCTTGCTGGAAGCCTTCATGACTCCCTTGTTCATTGCCTTTTATAAACTGCGCGCATTGGGCCCAGCATGGGAAATTGCGCCTATCGCCTTGCTGGGAACCTGGGCGCTGATAGTCAATGGCACGTTTTTTGCGGCGATCTCTTTGCGCACCCGCAGCCGCGAAATCATGCTGCCACTGCTGCTGTTTCCATTTTCTATTCCGGCGCTCCTGGGAATGGTGAACGCGACCACCGCTGTTTTGACGGGGGAAGAATCGGCGAAATTTTGGATCGCTCTCATGCTGGCGTATGATGTCGTGTTCACTACAGCGTGTCTGCTCTTTTTTGAGCTGGTGCTCGAAGCCGAATGAAACGTGGATTTCCAATGCTCGCTGTCGTCACCGCATGCATGCTCAGTTTCGCGCTCTATGAGGCGTTGATCGCCGCGCCCACCGAGCAGACCATGGGCAACGTGCAGCGGATTTTTTATTACCACGTGCCCTCAGCCTGGACCGCATTCCTGCTTTTTCTCATCAATTTTGTTGCTTCTGTGGTTTACC
Organism: Terriglobales bacterium; assembly: GCA_036268595.1. Lineage (GTDB taxonomy): Bacteria > Acidobacteriota > Terriglobia > Terriglobales > Acidobacteriaceae > Gp1-AA145. Next base: position 874 of record DATATW010000175.1, on the reverse strand, counting down.
TCATCCGCCGCAACGCCAAGGCGGACATTCTCGCCTACGTCAGCGCAGAGGTCGGAGTCGTCTTCTGCACCGTGGTCATTGTCACGGGACCGATCTGGGCCAGGCCGGTGTGGGGAATCTGGTGGGCGCCAGGTGACATTCGCCTGACGACAACGCTAGTGCTGTGGTTGATCTACATCAGCTACCTCATGGTCCGTCGATTTTCTACAGGAGGGAAGACTCCCGTGATTGCGGCGGTGGTGGCGATCTTCGGTGCACTGGATGTACCGCTGGTCTACTTCTCGATCTGGTTTTTCAGGACGCAACATCCTTCCCCGGTGATTGGCGACGGAGGCGCGCTCGACCCGCGAATGGCCCACGTGCTCCTCATTAACTGGGCCGCATTCTTGTGCCTTGCATGGCTGCTGTGCTGGACCCGCTACGAGCTCGAAGTTGCCAGCCGAAAAGTTGAGGAAGCGCAGGCGCTGGAATCACTGCAGGAAGGTTCGCGATGAACTCCATGAACTATCTCTACGCCGCATACGGTGCGACTTGGGTCATTCACGGTACGTATTTAACCATACTGTTCCGCAAATATTCGCGGATACGCAGGGAGATGGACCGAAAGCCATCAGCTATCAGCCATCAGCCCTCAGTACGGACTTGAACGCCCGAGTTTCAGCGCTACGGCATTTTCTCGTCACTTGGCACCAGCCACTTTCTTCTTTCCCGGCATCTCTGGACGAATTCCCCTGCATCAGACATGAAGAAGCTCGATTCCCAAAAACTTGATTCGCAGGGCAAACTTGACAGCCTATCCGTCAGATGTTTAAGTATTTACTTACTTTCAGCCATATAGGTCGCGGGTGCGCAGGTCTGCCGGATAGGCCAAACC
>DATATW010000174.1:0-21903 GCA_036268595.1 Terriglobales bacterium | reverse complement strand
ACGATTTAACTTGCCGAAGATGCTCGGCAGCATCCCGTCCTGCGCCATGGCGAGCGGCAAGCGGGAGTAGCTCATAACCAGCGCATTGAACATTCCGAAGGCGCTGAACATGCCCCCAACGACTAACGCAACTCGCAACGCGGGGCCGCCGAGCAGCCCGGCGATATCAGCCCAGCTGCCGGTTTCCCAGGCTCCGGCGGGAAGGTGAGTCATCCATACGGCGGCGACTGGAACGATGTAGCTCAAGGCAACGATAGCAACTGCAGCCAGCATGGCCCGCGGATAAGTCCGCTGTGGGCGCTCGACCTCGGTAGCGATGGTGGAAGCGTTGTCCCAGCCCATGTAGTTCCACATGCAGATGAGCAGGCCCCCGATCAAATCCACTTTGGAGGTTGTGGGCGCGGTCACGGCGTGAAATAGCGCGCCATATTTAAAAGGCGAGAGCAAAACGATCAGCAGAAAAGGCGACGACAGTGCGAAGAACAGCCACAATGAAGTTGTCGAGACAACTTTCACGCCGGCAATGTTCAGCAGCGAGCACACAATGACCACAGCCAAGGCCACCATCACGCCGCGATGGTTCACCGCAAACCAGGGAAACAGACGCGTGAGATAAAGCACGAACAGGGTCGGGTAGATCGCCATATCAAAGATCGAAGCCGTCAGCGAGAGCCATGCCTCTTGAAATCCCCAGAAATTGCCCATAGAACGGCGCACCCATGCGTAGTAGCCGCCTTCGAAGGGCAGCGCGCTCGAAAGTTCGCCGATCATGAAGGCCGTCGGCAGGCTCCAGAGAAGCGGGGTGAGGATCAAAAAGAGAATCGCCCGGCCGTATCCCGCGCCGTGAACGATGTCTTCAATGCCGTAGGTGCCGCCCGAAACCATAAAGAAGGTGGCAGCCACCAGAGGCCAGAGCGTCAGGCGAGCAGATTTCTTTTTCTTTGGCGAAAGCAGAGTGGGCGGGAGTGGTGGGTGTGTGGCGCTAGCTGTTGCCAATTGCGATGGCTTCCTCCTTGAACGACTCACTCTCAGCTGCTCCCAGCGGGGCTGGATTCGCTTGCGAGCCTCCTGGTGAATTCGATTCCAGGAATCGCGCTGAAGTTAGTTCGCAGAATTTAATGTACGGAAAATTTCCACAGATGCAAGAAGATTTTTGTGAAATTTTGCCGGAGGTAAGCGGCGGGAATGCGGCTATGCCCGGGTACGGTGAGCGTCAGGCTGCCAGGGCTTGATCTGGCCAATCTCATTCCGTAGTTCTTCTTTCGCCACACTCACTTCATAGGCCGCCTGCAATCCAAGCCAGAATTGCTCGGAGGTCCCAAAAAACTTCGCTAGCCGGATGGCAGTGTCGGCACTCACCCCACGCTTCCGCAGCACAACATCGTTCAAGCGCGGAGCAGGAACATGCAATTCCTTAGCGAGCTGATAAACGCTCAACTTCATAGGCTTGAGAAACTCCTCGCGCAGAATTTCTCCAGGATGAACTCTCCACTCCGGTGTACCTTTTCGTGTGATAGTCATTTTGCGCCTCTTGTTCCTCAGTGATAATCGACGATTTCTACCGCGTACGCATCTCCTTTGTCCCAGGTAAAACAAATGCGATATTGATCGTTAATGCGAATGCTGTGTTGTCCTTGGCGGCCAGCCTTTAATTTCTCGAGGTGATTACCTGGCGGCATCCGCAGGTCGTCGAGTCGGGCGGCGGAATCGAGCATTGCCAGCTTTCGTTTTGTCACACTCGCTGGAGGAGAGCCCCGCGTTTTTCCGCTACGCCAAATACGCTCAGTTTCAGCGTTGGCAAAGCTTTTGATCACTTTGGATAATAACGGTTGGCGTTAATAACGTCAAGCGTTATCTTTCATAAGAAAAAGCCCCGTAAGCGATTCATCTCCCAACTCTTTCGATGCACTCTTCCAGCACGTCCATCGCAACATCCGCTTGCTCTTTCGTGGTGATCAGCGGAGGAGAGATGCGAACCGTGTTCGGCCCGCAGCCGAGCAGCAGGATTCCGCGCTCGAATGCCAGCTCGACCACGCGCTCACGTTCTTCTGACGCCCGTTCCTTGGTTTCTTTGTTCTTCACCAGCTCGACGCCGATCATCAACCCGAGTCCGCGAACGTCGCCGACCAGCTTGTGCTTCTTTGGCCAGTCTGCCATGCGGCGCTTCATGTGATTGCCGACTTCTTCGCTGTTGCGCAGCAAGCCCTCGCGCTCGATGACATCCAGCGTGGCCAGAGCTGCGGCGATGCAGACCGGGTTACCGCCAAAAGTTGAAGCGTGAGATCCCGGAACCCAGTCCATGATCTCGGCTTTGGTGAGCGTGATGGACAGCGGCATGCCGGAAGCAATGCCTTTTGCCACACAAATAATGTCGGGCTGCACTCCGGTGTGCTGGATCGCCCACCACTTGCCGGTGCGTCCCACGCCGCTCTGCACTTCATCGGCGACCAGCAGAATTCCATGCTTATCGCAAATCCGTCGCAGCTCTTCCATAAAGACCTTGGGGCCGGGGACGTATCCACCTTCGCCCTGCACCGGCTCGACGAAAATTGCCGCAACCTCCTCGGGCGGAAGCGTGGTGTTAAACAGCTTCTCCTCGATGAAGCGGGCACAGGCCAGCGCGTCCTGCTCGCCTTTGCGATAGACATCTGGATAAGGAACGTGAGTCACGCCCGGAAGCAGTGGCGCAAAACGACGGCGCTGCTGTGGTTTTGACGCGGTCAGCGACAACGCTCCCATCGTCCGGCCGTGGAAAGCGCCGTAAAACGCAATGATATTCGTCCGGCCGGTGTGATAGCGCGCCAGCTTCAATGCGCATTCCACGGCTTCCGCCCCGGAATTGCCGTAATAAACACGATGCGGGCCCGGCATAGGCGCAATTTTCGACAAGCGATCCGCCAGCGTGACCAGGCTCTCATAGTAGAAATCCGTGCCTGACATGTGGATCAGCTCACCCGCCTGCTTCTGAATTGCAGCTACGACATCAGGATGGCAATGGCCGGTTGAGGTCACGGCTATGCCGGATGAAAAATCGAGAAACTCGTTGCCGTCTACATCGGTAATGACCAGGCCGCGTCCCTGCTTGACCACTAGCGGATAAGACCGCGTGTACGACGGCGAAATGATGCGCTCGTCGCCCTCGAGCACGCGCTTGGCGTTCGGTCCGGGCAGAGCGGTTTTGATCTTGGGTCCTTCGATTACGGACGTGGTCTTGGTTGACATGGAATCCTCCTGAAAGTTCGTCGTCGGCCTTCGGTCTTCGGTCGTCGGCCCTCTTGCCTTCATCTCAATTCTGCAGATGGGCCACGACCGGGAAGGGCACGAGTTCACTCGTGCCGAACCAAGGGCCAAAGCTTTTCCGGCTTTAGCCCTTGAGAAAAAATTGGATGGACTTAGTCGCTACCGAAGAGACTGGGACGGCTCTGCGACGGCAGCACGGCTAAATAGCGTCGCGGGCACACGAGCATGTGCAACCAGCAAGCGGGAAGGTGCGAATTGGCATTCTGGAAATGCATGACAGGCTCGACTTCAATTATATCCGGAGCGGTCCTATTTCAACGACTTTATGCCACCGCGGCTGCGGAAAGCACGCTTGGAACCGCAACACTCTTGCCCGGACCGTCGGCTACCGCCTTTTCGAGCGCGCGTTCAACCCGGTTGATCAGCTCAGTGACAATGTCCACCGCGTCGAACTGCTGGCGAATCACAGCCTCTGCGATCCCAGCATTGAACGATGCCGCGATCTGCTTCTCACCGATGGCCGTGCCGACGAGGCGGCGCATCTTCTCAACCACTCGCAAGGCTTCGGTTTCGCCGGTCTCGCCCAATACCACGGCAATGGCGTTGGCGGCATAGCGGAATGCGAGATCGTTTTGCCGGACATTGGCGGCGACTAGTTTTCCCAGGCGCTGCATCAAATTATCGGCGGCTGCCTCGCCCTGCTCCCGGGCGATGGTGGCGCGCTCTGCGAAACGCATCAGCAGCACGGACACAGGGGTCGTCTGCTGCGAGGCGCGTCGTACTTCGCCCATCAACAGGTCGATATAAGATGCTCGTTTCAGCAGCCCGGAATTCTCGTCGGTGACCGACAGGTTCTTGACCAGCCGGCGCAGGCCTGCGTTGTTCAGCGCGATTGCCACCTGCTCGGCAATCATCTTGAACACCATTACATCGCTGGCGGCCCAGGGCCGTGACGTATTCTCGATCAGCAGCATCACGCCCAAGTGGTCGTTGCCATCCATCAGCGGTAAAGCAAACAGTGAGCGGGCGTTCAGATCAGAAAGCTGCTGGGTTAGTCCTTGCAACTCGGGCGCAGATGAGGTGTCGGTATAAGCCAGCGTGCCCCGGCTGATTGCCAGATCGTGCAAGGTCGAGACCACCTGCTCTATCAACTCAGAATCCGCAGGTTTGTTTCCATTGCCCGCGTACTGCTTCGCGGCGCTGGTCACCAGCCCGGGTTTTCTGAGTGCAACCATGCAGCGGGAGAGCTTCCATTGCGTTCCCAGTTCGGTGGCAGCGACGTTCAAGACTCCATCCGCGGTGTTCTGCTGATTGAGCTTGCGGGTAATGTCTGGAACGCGGGCAAAGCTGACCATATCCAGGCTTTCGGCGGCTGCGGGCGCCACCATGGCTGGGGCAGAAACTGAAGCTGCGGCAACCGAAGTGGGCTGCGGGCTGGCGTTGCCGGTGGCGTACTGCGGCGTCATTCCAGCAGTCGCATAAAGCTGGTAGAGATCAGGATTGCGGTCTTCTTCGTGCGGGAAAAGTTGCTGGATTCGTTGTAACCGTTCGAGGGCTTTGTTGCGCATCCCATACTGAACGAGTATCTCAGCCTGCAGCATCAGGTCCTGCAGCGTGCCTGAACCTAACATCTTGTCTTCGGGATTAGTGCGCGGCGGTTGTACAGCCGAAGTCCCCGTAAAGCGCGACGCAATCAGATCGTATCGGTTCGACTCGATTTTTCCCTTGAGAGATTCCAGTCGCTTCTGGTGGCCGGTCTCATACGGATCAATCTCCACCGCGCGATCGAGCGCATCGGCCGCTTTAGAAAAATTCTGCTGTTCGCAATAAACATCAAAAAGCCGTAGCAATGTCGCGGAATAATCTGACTCGCGATTTGCGGTGTTGAACTGGTCAGCGAGAAATTCCAGCATCTCGGCCGATGGCCTGTGTCCGGCGGCAATGTCCTGCATCATCGCCAGAAAGGCCCGGCGTTCGCCCTTTCGGCGCTGGAAGTGGTCGAGCTTTTCCGCCAGCATAACCGCCTCTTTATCCAATTGCGAGTCGAGGAAAGCGCCAATGAGATCGCGAACCTGCTCGATGCGGGATGGATTCTGCTCAAAAATTTGCCACACCAAAGGCAACGCCTCAGTCAGCCGATTAGCGCTCAGGAGCGCGCGCGCATAGAGATCGCGAAACTCGGGTGAGTTGTGGCCGATAGTCGCCAGCGGCTCAAGCACAAAAATGGCGGCGCCTATCTGCTGCTGGTGCATCAGGCACTTCGCGTAACCCAAGGCAATGGGTTCTTCGGTGGGATCTTCGGAGTAACCCCGCTCATACCACTGGGTGGCGTCGGACCCTGCGCATTCATTCTGCTGCGCAATTTTCAGGAAAGCGGCGCCTGCAGGCTTGCGCTCGCCCGCTTCCGATGAAGCCTCGGCCAGCCGCACCAAATTCTTTTCGGCTGGATCGAGCGCAACGATTCTGTTCAAAGCGGCCAGCGCGTCGGTTTTTCGACCCGCGCGATTCAGTTCCTCTACCGCGCTCTCGTAAGTTTCAAGCGCGAGCTTGCGATTCGAGGGTTCGAGCAGTTGCGCGAATCGGATTTTCTGGCCGGAGGTCGGGGTGGCAAAACGCGCCAGTTTTTTGTAGGTCAAGCTGGCCCGAATGGCGTCCCCCGCTGCCACCTGGCGCTCAAATAGCTCACCCAGCAGATGCACCGCTTCGGGAATTCGTTGCAGGGAAAGACACAAGTCGGACGCCATCTGGCGAACCGTGTCATTACCCGTATCGAGTGCAAGAATCTGCAGGAATTCTTCAAGCGCTTCAGCGGGCTTGCCCTTTTGTAAGAGCTTTTCGCCGCGTTCAACTCGCCTGGCGATTTCTTGCCGGTCTGCCCGTTTTGGAGTCTCAGCCATGGGAAGATTTCTGGCGCCACATGACAGAATCGGGCGCCTGCGGACCTCCGGGTGTGCGGAGTCGTCCACTTCAAGATTCTAGGCGGCTTAGCGAAACTCGAAAACCGAGTAACGAAGACCCGCAATTACTAAGGTCACAGCGCCGTGCCTCAAGCGGCCGGGCATTACCCCGGTAAGCAAATTCCTCGTGTTTTAGCGGTCCCGCGCTTGTGGCCCGGCTACACTCCGGGAGACTACGTAGTGTGTTCATTCAGCATGGGTCACATCGGGGCAATTTATATGGCAGAAGGCACGGCGGCTTCTTTGCCGGCCAATGTCCTTGCCATGGCTTTATTGGGTGCCGGCGCCGGAATTTACCTTTTTTACCGAGGCTTCCGGCTGCTTCAGCGCAAACGGCTCATCCTGAATACTCCGGCTTCCAAAATTCGCAGCGCTTCCATGGGCTTGGTTGAAGTTAACGGCATTGCCCAGGGACCAAATGTCATCACCTCGCCTTTGAAGCAGCTCAGTTGTTACTACTATCGCAGCGTGGCGTGGGAGTTGAGGCAGCGCGGCAAGAGCAGCGAATGGGTCAAAGTCGCCGAGGAGAGCCTTCACGTTCCTTTTTACATTGATGACAGCTCCGGCAAGTTGCTGGTCGATCCGAGGGGCGCGGAGATGGATCTGCACTGTGAGTTGCACCAGGAGTATAACCGCTCGATGCTGATGGGCGACGCCGACATGACAGCACCGGTCTACAGCTTTTTGGGACGCAACGGCGTGGATTCAAGCCGACCCATTAAGGTCGAGGAATACTGCATACAACCGGAAAATATCCTGTTTGTTCTGGGAACGCTTTCGCAGAATCCTGGCTTGGATGCGAGCGTTGTGCCGGGCTGGTCTGGGGGAAATAGTCAGAAAAACACCAGCGATATTTCGGCGACCATGCAGTCAGCAATAGATCCTCAGCCGCAGGTCGTCTATTTGTCTAACGAGTCTGCCGCGGTCCCAGCGATTGAAATGACGCAACAGCAGAAAATTGCCGCTGCGCTCCTGAAAGCTGGAATCAACAGCCCGGCCGCATGGATGGCCGCGGACGTAAATCAGCAGGCGGCAGTTCACGGCGGATCGCCAGGCTCTTCGGCTGTTGCAATTTCGCCTGAAACGCCCGAGGAGCACAGCCAAGAAGCCAAAGAAGCCTTCGATCTTCATCCTCCCGTGGTCCTGATGAAAGGCAGCCACGATCCGACATTTTTCATTTCCTGGCGAAGCCAGCGCGACCTGATCTCGACCTTAGGTTGGAAATCCACGCTGATGATTTGGGGAGGGCCAGCCCTAACACTTGTTTGCGTTTACATTTTGCTCGCACACTTTAGCTTGCTTTAAATTCTGACCGCGCTTGGGGGAAATATGAACACCGTTATTCTGCTTGGCTTTCTGTTTGCAATCGCCGGAGTGGCCATTTATCTGACGACGATTTACAACGGCCTGGTCGCGATCAAGAACGATATCGACAAGGCCTGGGCCAACATCGACGTAATGCTCAAACAGCGCCATGACGAGCTGAGCAAATTGCTCGACGTGACCAAGGGCTACGCCGACTTCGAGCGCGATACCATGATGAAGGTCACGCAAGCCCGCAACCAGTATCAGCAGGCAGTGACTTTTGACCAGAAGGCGCAGGCCGACCAGAGCATGACTTCTGCACTGCGGGGATTTTTTGCGGTGGCGGAGAACTATCCCGACCTGAAAGCCAACAGCAACTTCCAAATGCTGGAGCAGCGGATTTCCTCGCTCGAAAATCAGATTGCTGACCGGCGCGAGTTCTACAACGATTCGGTCAACACTTTTAATATTCGCATCCAGCAGGTCCCGGACACTTTTGTAGCTGCATTCATGCGGCTTACACCGCGCACCATGCTGAAAGTGGATGAAGCCGACAAGATGGATGTGGCTATGTCGTTCGCGCAGGGAAAATAGGACTTCGTTTCGTTCTATTGAACTGTTTAAATACTCCAGTGCCAGAGCCGCTACAGATCGGCGTTTTCGGAGATTTCGATCCTGCCTCTCCCAACCTTCCTGCCATCGAGCAGTCGATCAAGCATGCAGCTGAAAAACTGAAAATTACAGTTGTGGTGCGGTGGCTACCGACCGATTCCCTGCTGAGCTCAGAGCTTGAAAATAAGCTCGAAGCATTCGATGGACTGTGGGCCGCGCCTGGCAGCCCGTATAAGAGCTTCGAAGGAATGCTGCGCGGGATCGAATTCGCGCGCAAGAATGACTGGCCATTCCTTGGCACCTGCGGCGGGTTTCAGTACACCCTGATCGAGTGCGCGCGCAATCTGCTGGGCATGAAGGACGCGGATTCGGCGGAGAATAATCCGAATTCGAAGAACATTGTGATCTCGCCAGTCAGTTGCGCGTTGCCCAACCGGGCGGAGAACGCTCCGAAACTTTCCGGCAAAGTTCCTGAAATTCGCATCCGTCCGGGGTCGTATCTGCAGGGCTTTTACAAAAAAGATCTAGTCACCGAAGAATTTTTCTGTAACTACGAAGTGAATCCCGACTTCGAGGGTGCGATTATCGAAGCCGGATTTTCCATCGCGGCGCGTGGTGAAAATGGCGAGATTCGCGCCATTGAAGCCCCCAAGCACAAATTTTTCATCGCAACCTTGTTCCAGCCGCAGCTCTCATCGAAGCCCGGCAAACCGCACCCGATCATCCTCGAGTTTCTGCGTGCAGCCTCGAAGTGGAAAACCGAAAAAGCGGAAGACGGAGTTCTGGAGTAAGAATTTTCTCCTCGGTATTTTCCTCCGTAAAACGGAGAAACCCTCACCGAGTAATTCCTGCCTGTCGCGTTGCTTATTTTCCAGTCGGGATTATTTTATGCCTGGCCCAATCGTGTGATATGAGCTCTGAAAATAAAGCAGCGGCCGCCCTTCTCCCACCACCACATCTTCGACTTCCGCAATAAAGATGGTGTGGTCGCCTGCTTCGTACTCAGTCTCGAGCCGACATTCCAGATAAGCCAAAGCTCCGTGCAGGACTGGCGTGCCCTGCTCCGTCCGATCGAATTTCGCGCCGGCCGCATGTTCGGCAACCACGGGATCGTGTTCGGCCAGCGCGTAGTGTTCCGAAATTTTGCGCTGATCTTCCGAGAGCACGTTAATGCCAAATCGTTTTCTCGTGTGAATGTGTGCGTGGGTGCGAGCTGTGTGACTGACGCAAACCAGCACCAGCATAGGATCGAGTGACACCGAAGCGAACGCGTTGGCGGTCATGCCTTCCACTTTGCCAGCGTCGTCGACGGTGATGACCGTGACCCCGGTGGCGAAACAACCCATCGCTCGCCGGAATTGTTCCTGAGTAGCACTCATGGCTTGAATCAGATTTGTACCATGAACGCTGGATTTCCGGTGCGGCGGCGCTTCCGCTATGATTCTCGATGTCGGGTGCTTCGGCTGAGACGAAATGAGCCACGGTGAACCCGACCGATCTCAACATCGAAATGCTTCCGCAAGCCCAAATCGGCCCTAACCCAATTTCTCTTCATCGCGACCAGCCGCTTTCCCGGCAGGATGCCTGCCGCGCGATTCACGCTGCGGATCATGAACTGCCGGGACTGCTCGCCCGCGCCCGCGCACTGCGTGATTACTTCAAACCCGCGATCATCACATATTCGCGAAAAGTTTTTATTCCGCTTACGAATCTTTGCCGAGACTATTGCGGATACTGCACATTTCGCCGCGATCCCGGTCAACCGGGGGCACACACGATGACCCCGGACGAAGTCTTGCGGGTGGCGCACGAAGGCGAAAAACTTGGCTGCACCGAAGCGCTTTTTTCCCTGGGCGATAAGCCGGAGCTGATTTTCCCCGAGATGCGTGAGACGCTGCGCATACTGGGATATCGCTCGACCCTCCATTATCTCGAAGCCATGTGCGACCTGGTGCTTCGGGAAACCAGGCTGCTGCCTCACCCCAATCCCGGGTTAATGAGCGCAGAGTGGATTGCGCGACTCTCGCGAGTGTCTCCCAGCATGGGCCTGATGCTCGAAACCACCAATGCAACTCTGCTCGCGACTGGCGCAGCCCACGACAATGCGCCCGACAAACTTCCCGCTAGACGTTTGCGCACAATCGAAGAAGCCGGAAAACAAGGCGTGCCGTTCACCACCGGAATATTAATCGGCATCGGCGAATCGCCTGAAGACCGCGTCGATGCGCTGATTGCCATTCGCGATCTGCACCAGCGGTATGGATATATTCAAGAGGTGATCATTCAGAATTTCCGCGTCAAGCCTGGAATTCCAATGGCGAACTGGCCAGAGCCGAATCGCGCCGAGATGCTGCGAACAATTGCAGTCGCCCGCTTGCTCATGCCGGAGGTAAACATTCAAGCCCCGCCCAACCTTTCGGATCCCGATTACGAAGAACTACTCGACGCCGGCATCAATGACTGGGGCGGAGTTTCGCCGCTAACGCCCGACTTTATAAATCCCGAGCGGCCCTGGCCCCACTTGCTGGAACTCCAGCAACGAACGCAAGCAAAAGGATTTCAGTTGCGGCAGCGCTTGCCGGTTTATCCAGAATTCATGGAGCAGGCGGCGGCGAAGAGCGAACTGCTTTCGCAAAATCTGGCGCAAACTGCCGACTGCGACCGCTATGCGCGGAGAGTCGCATGATCGTCGTCCTGACCGGGGGCACCGGCGGCGCGAAATTCGTAGACGGCGTAAGACGACTTCTGCCCGTGGAAGAGCTCACCATCGTCGTGAACACCGGCGACGACCACGAGTGGTGGGGATTGTACGTGTCGCCTGACATCGATTCGATCGTCTACGTGCTCGCCGACATTTTGAGCGGCGAGCGTGGCTGGGGAGTGCGCGGTGACACATTTCACTGTCTGCAGGCTATGCGAGAACTCGGCGAAGAAGCCTGGTTCAGTGTTGGCGACCGCGACCTGGCGACCCATCTTTTGCGAACCCAACTATTGTCGAAAGGGCAGACGCTCTCCGACGCAACCTTTCATATTTCAACAAAATTGGGCGTGCGATCGCGAATTTTGCCCATGAGCGATATGCGTGTCGAAACTCGCATCGACACTCCGGCAGGCGATCTCAGCTTCGAAGAATATTTCGTGAAGCGTTGGTTTCAGGATCCTGTGAACGCCGTCCGCTTTGCGGGAGCATCTGAAGCCGAACCCGCGCCGGGAGTGATCGAGGCGATTGCGTCTGCGCAGGCGGTGCTGATCGCGCCCAGCAATCCGGTCACCAGCATCGGGCCGATCCTCGCAGTTCCCGGCATTCGCGAAGCTCTGCAATCCACCCAGGCTAGTGTGGTCGCGGTCAGCCCGATAATTGGCACGGCCGCAGTTTCAGGACCGGCCGCGAATCTGATGGCCGCGCAAGGGCTGCCGGTTTCGATTGCTGGAATTGCAGAGGCTTACGGCGACTTCCTGGACATCTTGATCGCCGACGATTCCGACTCGGGCGCCGCGCAACAGTTGACTACTGAGGGGCTTCAAATACATTGCACCAACATTCTGATGCGTGCCCCTGAGGATAGAACTCGGATTGCGCACACCGCGCTTTCCCTTGCCTGTCCCGAAATTCTGACCGAACCGGCGGCGGAACTGCCATGATTCTTGTCCCGGTTAAAAATCTGGCCAAGGCCAAGCAGCGTCTGGCCGAAGTGCTTGATCAGCAAATAAGGACTGAACTCGCGCACGCGATGCTGACCGACGTGGTAGAAGCTATTGCGGAATTCGGCGGCGACGAGGTTGCACTGGCGACCAGCGATCCTTTTGCCCTCGATCTCGCAAGGCAATTCAGCTTTGAAGTTATCCCTGATGAATCAAATATTAGTGAAACCGATGCCATCGAAATGGCGACGCAAGTGTGCGTGAGTCGGGGAATCGCAAGCACCTTGGTCATACCCGGCGATATTCCCCTGATCGACGCAGGGGATCTGCGGGCAATTTACGACGCACAGCCCGAGGCCGGCTCGGTGCTGGTACCAGCTGCAGACAAGCGCGGCACCAACGCGGTGCTGCGACGTCCAGCCGCGTTGTTTCCTCTGCGCTTCGGAAATGACAGCTTCATGCCGCACCTGGCTGTCGCGATTGCGGCCGAGAAAAGTTGCGTGGTGCTATCGCTTCCACGAATCGGGTTAGATATCGATAGTCCTGAAGATCTGCGCGATCTCGCACTCGCAGCCGGAGAGAAGCACTCGCAAATTTTGGCGCGCAAATTGGGATTCGGCGAAATGCGGCCACCGGCGCGCGATTCGACAGGCCAGAGCAGCCTCGTGGCGAAATCCTGATGCCGGCGAGTTGCGAGATCCGAGTGATCCCCGTCCCGCTTGCGGGTGAGATTCTGCCCGGTGATGATCTTGCTGAGAAACTTACGGCTGCGCTAAAGCATCAGAAGTTCAAACTGCAACCGGGCGACGTTGTCGTGGTGAAACACAAAGTCGTTTCCAAAGCTGAAGGCCAGGTGGTGCGGCTCAGCAGAATTAGCCCTTCACCGGCCGCTAAATCATGGGCGCGGCAAACCGGCTACGATGCCCGAGTAATCGAGCTCGCGCTTTCGGAGAGCAAACGTATTGTCCGCAAGAAAAAAGGCGTGTTGATCACCGAGACGCGGCACGGCTTCATCTGCGCCAACAGCGGAGTGGATGTTTCAAACGTCGACGGCGGCAAAAGCGCAGTGCTCCTGCCGAAAGATCCCGATCGCTCCGCCGCGACTTTGCGATCTCGGCTCAAGCGGCTCTGTGGCGCCGACGTTGCCGTCATCATCTCTGATTCATTCGGGCGTCCATGGCGCGAGGGCCTGACCGAAGTTGCCATTGGCGTGGCTGGCATGAAGTCGATTGCAGATTATCGCGGGTGCAAGGATGTGCACGGATATCCCTTGCACGCCAGTTATGAAGCGGTCGCCGACGAGGTCGCTTGCGCCGCCGGCCTGGTATGCGGCAAGCTTAAGCAGACACCGTTTTGTATCGTGCGCGGCTTCGCCTTCCATCGTGCCCGAGGCAGCGCGCGCGAACTGATCAGGCCGGCAAAGAACGATCTGTTCCGTTGAGGCTGAATAGAAAGAGAGTAGCCATGCGGACCTGCACCAACTCCGAACTCGAAAACTTTCCCCAACTGGATTGGATCGAGATTGCGCCTCGCCTGCAGCCGCAATTTCGCACTGCGCTTGAGCGAGTTCTGGAATCGCAGGATGGGTCCACGCTTACTCGCGAAGAAGGTTTATCTCTCGCGAATGCCGAAGGCGACGACCTGCTTGGCTTGCTGGTCGCCGCCGATTTGCTCCGCAACGAGCTCGCGGGAAACATCGTCGCCTACGTCGTCAATCGCAATATCAATTTCACCAATATATGTTTCGTCGGCTGCAAGTTTTGCGCGTTTAGCCGCGGGCCCCGTGAATCCGACACATACTTTTTAGATCCGCTGCAGGTTGCGGAAAAAGCTGTTCAAGCCTGGGCGCTCGGAGCGACGGAAGTCTGCATTCAGGGTGGGTTGCCGCGCGGGCTGCCGGCTTTTTATTATCGTGACATTCTTCGGGCGGTGAAGTCAGCGGTTCCCGGCATGCACATTCACGCATTTTCGCCTATGGAAATTATGTTCGGCATCGAGCTCACCGGCATGAACCTGCGCGATTATCTGACGATGTTGTGCGACAACGGTCTAGGCACGCTGCCCGGCACCGCCGCTGAAATTCTCGATGACGAAGTTCGCCACGTGCTCTCGCGCAACAAACTTTCAACCGCGCAGTGGAAAGATGTGATCACCACCGCGCATGGTTGCGGCATTCGAACCACATCGACATTGATGTACGGGCACATTGAGACACCCGAACATTGGGTGAACCAGTTGCTGCTCTTGCGCGGTATTCAAAATCAGACTGGTGGCTTCACCGAATTTGTGCCGCTCGGCTTCATTCACAACAACACTCTGCTTTTCCATCAGGGACTCTCGCGTCCCGGACCAACTTTGGCTGAGCACCTCAAAATTCATGCCGTGGCTCGATTCATGCTCGCGGGATCGATCAACAACATTCAGGTCTCATGGGTGAAATTGAACAGCAAGTTGTCGCAACTATGCCTGCAGGCCGGCGCGAACGATTACGGCGGGACACTGATGGAAGAAAATATTTCGCGTGAAGCCGGCGCGACGGCGGGCCAGTACACCAGTCCGCAGGAATTTCAATCGTTGATCCGGCAGATCGGACGAATCCCCGCGGAACGGAACACTCTGTATTCACGAATTCAAATCAAAGAGATCTTCGAGAGCTTCCCCGCCGAACCGCTGCTGGAAGCGGAGTTCGCGTGACCATCGCCATTGTCGGAGGGACCGGGCCGGAAGGCTCGGGGCTGGCCCTGCGATGGGCACAGGCTGGCGAGAACATCGTCATCGGCTCGCGGGATGCGCAACGTGCCCTGGAAACCGCCGGCAATTTATCTGCAAGCGCCGGCGCTGATAAAAAAATATCCGGCACGGAGAACCGTTTCGCCTGCGCCGATGCCGAAATCGTTGTCCTCACTGTTCCGTTTTCAGCCCACGCCGAAACTCTGAAGCACATCGCGCCGTCGCTGCGGGCCGGTCAGATACTCATCGACACTACCGTTCCGCTGGCAGCGAGTATTGGCGGCAAGCCTACGCGCACTCTTGGCGTGTGGCAAGGCTCGGCCGCGCAACAGGCGGCTGAACTTGTTCCCGAAGGCGTGGTGGTGGTCGCCGCCTTTCATAATCTGGCCGCTGATCTTCTGAAACAAGATGGCCCTGTTGATTGTGACGTTATCGTATGCAGCGACGACAAGAGCGCGGGCAAACGCGTTCGCGAACTAGCGCGCAAAATTCCCGGTGTGCGCGCCCTGGATGGCGGGAGACTTGAGAATGCCCGCATCATCGAACAGATCACGGCGGTTCTGATTGGCCTGAATATCAGGCACAAAGGGCATTCGGGCCTACGAATTACGGGCTTGCCCGAGGAAGCCTTCAAGAACTGAGACTCCCGATCACCTCAGAAAACGTCCGGCCAGAACTCCGGTAATTAAGTCTTGAAGGAAATGCGCGATCATTCCTGGACGCAGGCTGTGTCGCCATTGCGCCAGCACTCCAAACAGAACGCCGTACACAACAATAATCAGGATGTACTTCGGCCCCTGATAACCATGGGAAGCGCCGAAAATCACTCCCTGGAGCATTACCCCGACCACGACATTCTTAAAGAAAAATGAAAATTGCCGTTGCAGGTACCCACGAAAAATAATTTCTTCGCAGATTCCGGCAGTCACGGTGAGCAGAAAGTAGACCGCAATCTGTGCCGGCGTATGCGGCAGAATGCCTTGAATTGCGGCATTAGGTGCGGCCTTCAGCAGGTGTGAGATCAGGCCGAGTACGATGTTGGCAGCGATCAGGAACAAGACTCCGATAGCGATGTCGCGCAAAATCTGCCTGGCGCCTCCCCAATCCTCTCCCAGTAAAACCCGCATCCGCTGCTTCCTGAGGCGGAGGCCGAACCAGATGAAGCCAAACACCAGCCATTCCATGATGATCGCTTCGACGTAGCTAGCAATCTGGTTGTGCCGTCCGACGGGTGCAAGCCCGCGCGAATAATAACTGAGCCCCGAGATCGCCAGCATAATGAATACGGTGGCAATGGTGTGCCATGCCGGAGCTACGGCGTGATTTTGTGGTTGCGGACTGGCCGGCGTCGACAATGGATTTCCGTGAATGAATCAGAGTAACTGATTCTGAGGAAGTTTGGGACGCCGCTCACAACGTTGCGGCGATCGCGCGAGTTCGAGTCGAACGAAAAGGCATTCGAATTCAGGAGCACTTTATACGTGCGCTGTCGGAACCTCGCGGTTTTACTCCCAAATGCCGACCACGCGGAAGCTGATAAGATTTGATCAAGCTATGTTTGAGAACCTTCAGGAACGGCTTCAACGGACTTTTAAATCGCTGCGCGGGCAGGCAGTCCTCAATGAAGAAAACATGCAGGAGACGCTGCGCGAGCTGCGACTGGCCCTGCTTGAAGCCGACGTTAACTTTAAAGTCGTAAAACAGTTTATCGACCAGGTGCAGGCGAAGGCGGTTGGCCAGCAGGTTTCGACTTCGCTTTCGCCGGGCGAGCAGGTCATAAAAATTGTCCGCGATGAATTAATCGAAATCCTCGGCAAAGAAACGGCGAGGGTAAAGTTCGCGTCGCAACCGCCAACCGTGGTGCTCATGGCCGGCCTGCAGGGTTCCGGTAAAACCACAACATCTGGCAAGCTGGCGCACTGGTTCAAGAATGGCGGCCACCGGCCACTGCTGGTTTCCGTCGATGTCTACCGTCCTGCCGCGCGCGAGCAGTTGAAAGTTGTGGCGCAGGCGATCAAGGCGCAAATTTACGAAGGTCAGGTTGGCGAAGCGAATACCGCGACTGTCGAACGGCTCGCCAAGGAAGCGCGGCGCGAAGCCATTAATTCCGGCTGTGATGTGCTCATCGTCGATACCGCGGGCCGTTTGCACATCGACGATCAGCTGATGGACGAGATGCAGCTGCTCAAGCGCATGCTGAATCCGTCGGAAATTCTGTTCGTTGCCGACGCCATGACCGGGCAGGACGCCGTCAAATCTGCGGATGAGTTCCATAAAAAGCTATCGCTCACCGGCGTGGTGCTCACCAAGATGGATGGCGACGCTCGCGGGGGCGCGGCGCTTTCGATCCGGCAAGTTACGGGATCGCCAATCAAGTTTATTGGCGTGGGCGAAAAATATGATGCGCTGGAGCCGTTTCATCCTGATCGAATTGTTTCGCGCATTCTCGGCATGGGTGACATTCTTTCTCTCATCGAGCGTGCCGAGCAGACGGTCGATAAAAAGAAGGCTCAGGACATCGCCGCCCGCGCCCTTTCCGGTGATGGCTTTTCGCTGGAAGATTTTCGCGATCAGTTGCGCCAGGTAAGGAAGATGGGCTCGATCCAGAGCCTGATGGGCATGCTGCCCAGCATTGGCCCATTTGCCGGATTGCAGAAGCACGCCGATAAGATCGACGAGAAGCAGATTAATCACGTCGAAGCCATCATCAACTCGATGACCGCTTATGAGCGCACCCATCACGACGTAATCAATGGCAGCCGGCGCAAGCGCATCGCCCGCGGATCGGGGAGGACCGTGCAGGAAGTGAACAACCTTCTTCGCCAGTACGCGCAAATGCGAAAGATGTTCAAGCAGATGGGCAAAGGCAACATGATGCGCAGGCTGGCGGGGATGAAGATGCCTTCTTAGATTTTCCGACTATCAGGCTGCATTTCTAGCCGCGCAGCTCCGTTATTAAACGTCACGACTTCTACCTGGCCCGCATCCCGCAACCTCGCGAGTTCTCGCATCAGCGTGGAGAACTTCAACTCCGTTACTGCCTCCCATCCGTCTTCCTCAGTTCCGATGCCGTGAAATGTCAGAACGTGCCAGCTGGCAGGGCGAATCCATGCACCAACGTCTTCTCCGGTCGGCGCGATCTGACGGCAGTCCACCGCAAAACGATCAACCGAATCCCCGCAAGCGTAGAAGGAATTTTGCCTGCCGGCCCGCGCTTGGCGATAACCGGCGGCGATCACCGGCTCCTTGAGGGACTCAACGGTGTCGTAGAACGGATAACAGAACGACGGAACCTCGGTTCCCATCCAACCCTCGATCAAGCGCTTGGACTCGCTCGCCTCGTAAACCGGATCGCTCGGCTGGCGTTCATGTTTCACGGTATGGCTTGCGATCTCGTGTCCACGCGCCGCCATGCTCTTTAGCATTTGTATGTCGTGGTTACTCCAGGCGATCTTGTGCCACTCATAGCCTTTGGCATCCGCCCACGGGTCCTCAAAAATTGATTCCGTATTGGCAACTAAGAAAAATGTTCCGGGAAAACCGTGGCGATCGAGGATGGGAACTGCCCGTTCAAACTGGCATAACAGGCCATCATCGAATGTAAGAGATATGAAAGCCTTGTCCATAGCTTCAAATTTCACAAGAGCGCGCGGCGATTTAGATTCCGCTCTCTCGGCGACCGCAACACCATCATAATCTCAACCGACAAAGCAGCCTTTTGCATTCATGCTAAAATCCTGGCGGCTCTGCGCTTCGTGGCCCCATTCAAGTTGTATGCCCCGCACAATCATCGAACCTTTCCGAATCAAGAGCGTTGAGCCGATCCGCTGGACCACCCGCTCACAACGCGAAAAGCGCTTACGTGCCGCTCATTACAATCTCTTCCTGCTCCCTGCGGACGATGTGCTGATCGACTTGCTGACTGATTCCGGCACTGGGGCCATGTCCACGCATCAATGGGCCGCGATCATGGAGGGCGATGAGAGTTATGCCGGCAGCAAAAGCTTCGATCGTTTCCGCAATTCGGTGCAGGACATCTTCAGCTACCGTCACGTGATTCCTGCGCATCAGGGCCGCGCCGCCGAACGAATCCTTTTTGGCGTGACCTGCAAGAAAGGCGATGTTGTCCCCAATAACACGCACTTTGATACCACTCGCGCGAATGTGGAATTCGTCGGCGCCGAAGCAGTTGATTTGGTTATCTCCGACGGGCGCGAGCCGCAAACCAAACATCCGTTCAAGGGAAACATGGACGTGCAGGCGCTCGAGTCACTGATCGTCCGCACGGGACGCGACCGAGTGCCGCTGGTGATGCTCACCATCACCAATAATTCCGGCGGGGGCCAGCCGGTCTCGATGGAAAACATCCGGCAAGTAAGCGCGGTTTGCCGCGAGCACAAAATTCCGCTCTACTTCGACGCATGCCGCTTCGCAGAGAATGCGTACTTCATCAAGCTGCGCGAGACCGGCCACGAATCAAAAACACCCAAGCAGATCGCGCAGGAAATGTTCAGCTACGGCGATGGCTGCACCATGTCCGCCAAGAAAGATGGCATGGCAAATATCGGCGGATTTCTGTGCACTAACGATGACTTGCTGGCGCAACAGCAAAAAGATCTGCTGATTTTGACGGAGGGCTACCCGACTTACGGCGGACTAGCTGGCCGCGACTTGGAGGCAATTGCGGTTGGATTGCAGGAAGCGCTGGCCGAAGAATACCTGCACTATCGGATTGCGTCGACCGCATATCTGGGCAACCACATCTCCGAGCACGGGGTTCCGATTGTTCAACCGCCGGGTGGGCACGCGATTTACCTCGACGCGCGGGCGTTTCTGCCTCACATTCCTGCGGAGCAATTTCCTGCGGTTGCGCTGGCGACCGAGTTATATCTGGAAGGCGGGATTCGCTCGGTCGAAATTGGACGCCTGATGTTTGGCACAGCTGCAAAAATGGATTTGGTGAGACTGGCAATTCCACGTCGCGTCTACACCCAGAGCCATATTGATTACGTAGTCGAAATTATTCTCGAGGTTTGGAAAAAGCGTGACGCGATTAGCGGACTGAAGCTTACTTATGAGGCGCCATTCCTGCGGCACTTCACCGCAAAGCTGGAGCCGGTGAGCTTCGGCAGTTGAGAAACAATTTCGTTATGCAGCTTTGCCGACGGCCTTTGCTGGCACGGCAGGCGAGCTTGTTTGCCAACCGAACAAATCCAAGTAAACTGCTTCCATTTTTTTAGCGACTTCTTCCCATAGATAATTCTTCCGAACGCGTTCCTGGGCACGACGCCCGGTGCTCTGTCGCAGAGTTCGATCCGAGAGCAACGTGGTCAGCATGCGTTGCAGGTCGTTCACGCTACCGGCGCGAAATGTGAAGCCGCCTTCGCCCATTGCCTCGACGTTCTCTGCGACGCCGCTGGCCAATACGCATACCCCTGCGCCCATTGCATCCAGGAGAGCAAGAGAAAGCCCCTCCATATCCGATGGCAAAACGAAAAGCGCCGCGTTCGTCAAAAGTTCTTCGAGCGCGTTACCCGAGAGCCAGTCGAGAACTTTAATTTTTTCGCTCTGGCGCTCGCGCAGTCTGGCAACGTAATAATCAGTGTGGCTTGAGCCCCCCGCCAGTACCAATTTCATGGACGTATTGCACTTCTCAAACGCCTCGATCAGCAGATGGCAGTTCTTCTCCGGCGAGAAGCGTCCGAGAAAAAGCGCGTATCCACCAGGCTCGAGCGCGTTGCTTTGCAGGAAATCCCCTCCATGGCATTCGCGAATTCGTGTACCGTTCGGTACATAGGAACATCCTTTCGCGTAATGCTCACGGTAATACTTTTCAAGCGTGTGCGAGACTACCGCGGTCGCGTTCGGCAAGCGCGCCGAAGTCCACTCGCAAAACTTCAATGCGCGGCGCGCAACCCAGCCCCATTTCTTGCGTTGCCAATCCAGGCCTTGCACCGTGACCACAGTTTTTTTGCCGAATAGCCGCGGCAGGAACGAGAATAATGACGGCCCCAGGGTGTAGTACTGCACCACATCGCACCTGCTGAAACATGCATGAATGGTGCTCAGAAGCGTATGTATAAGGGTTTCTAAATGCTTGGTGCGAATGGTCGGCAGACGCACGATGCGGATGCCACGGTATCCTATGCTCTTGGGCGTGAAATAACTTCTGCAGTACGCCGTGACCTCGTGTCCCATCTCCGCCAGCTTCGCTCCCAGCTCTTCGTAACAGGTTTCGATCCCGCTGTATTTGCCGATTACGCCCCGGCCTCCGATGAAGGCAATGCGCAGCCGAGGAGCTTCTGGAATTTGAGCAATAGCTGATCGGGAGGTGAGGAATTTCGACGGCGCGACTTTTGGTTTCGCTAATGAACTGTAGATCCTCTCCAGGACTTCGAAGTGCTGATCCTGGGAGTGTCTTTCTTGCACCACAGCCCGGCCAGCCGCGCCCATCTCCTGGGCCAATTGCGGCCGTGCGCGCAGAAACCCAATGGCAGCGGACAATTGGCCGACGTCTTTGACTTTGTAGAGAACGCCGGTCCTGCCGTCATCAACCAATTCGCGGCGCGAACCGAGGTCCGAGGCAACTACTGCTCGCCCTTGCGCATACGACTCCAGGATGCTCTTCCCCATGGTTTCATAAGCACGCGAAGGGAAGACCGTGAATTGTGAGTTCGCAATGAGGTCGCTCAATGCCGTTCCGGTCACGTGCCCGGCAAATCTCACATTGTTCAGCCGCAAGGTTCTGGCCAGCGCCTCCAGCGCCGAGCGCTGCGGTCCGTCGCCAGCAATTATGAGGCGAATATTCGGTAGCCGTTCCATCGCGAGCAGAAGATCATCAACGCCCTTTTCGGCAGACAGCCGCCCGAAATACAGAATCGGCGCGTTCGTCCCCGGAGGCGGCGCAACTTGCGAAGGGCAATTCTGGAGGTGGGGCAGGACCTCGATTCGGCCACGCGCGCAATCGGTGCCGTTGTCGATCAATTTCTGTTTGACGAAGTAGCTGGGAGCCAAAATCAAGTCCACGCATTTTTCGTAAGTCGAAATCCAGCGATGAAAATAAGCTTCCGCTGCCAGAACGGTTGAAGCTGCCGTCCCGCCCGCATAGCATCCCTCACGAATAACATTCCAGAATCGCCCGTCTTTACAGCGTTCGCAGACGTCGCCTGAAGATGAAATCAGGTTGTAGTTCGGGCAGATGAGTTTGAAATCATTGACGTGATACAGCACCGGCACGCCGCGGGACTTCAACTCCCATAAAATCGAAGGCGTCAGATGGTGATAGATATTTCTAACGTGCGCGACGTCAGGCTTGAAGTCATCGATCATTCCAGAGATTCGCTTGCGGGCCTCGGTCGAATAGACGGCATGAAGCGCCAACCGGCTCTTATTAACGAACCCCGCGCTCCGCTTGAAG
>DATATW010000173.1:0-3620 GCA_036268595.1 Terriglobales bacterium | reverse complement strand
GGTGCTGCTGGAGTGCAATCACGTCGGGTGCTCCTATTCGAGCCGCATGCGCGATGAACTCACTGCCGCGGTCACCCGTGGCGACAGCGACAACAACGTGCTGCAGTGGTTCATTCAGACCTACGGGACCACAGTGCTTACGGTTCCGACCGACCATGGCTTCAACCGGATTGCATGGATCATGCCGTATCTGGCGTTGGTGCTGGGAATTGGGCTGGTAGTCGTCATCGTCCTGGTTTGGAAGAAGCGGCCTCTGGTTGTGCACGCTAGTGTGCCCACGGCGGTGCGCGGCGTGGATCTCGATCGTTTTCGCAATCAGGCGCGCCGGGAGACTGAATTATGATCCCGTTTCTTTGCCTTGCCGTCGCCGGCGCCGCGATCTACTACGTCTTTAGCGTTCCCGACCTCATGGTTGCAGGGCCCGAGAAAACCCGGGCCATGTATCTGCGCGAACGCAAAGACGTGGTTTATGAAAATTTGCGTGATCTGAACTTCGAACACAAAGCCGGGAAAATCCCGGAGATCGATTATGCATCGATGAAAAACTCTCTGGAAGAGGAAGCCGCAGCAATTCTGGCGGAGATCTCCCGGCTGGAATCTGGAGCGCGGGCCCGATAGGTGCGAGAAGTTCTCTGTTTACCTCTGTGTTACTCAGTATCCTCTGTGGTTAAGATCTTTAAAGCGTGAACCACGAAGGACGCGAAGTTTCACGAAGAAAGCAAAAGCAACACGTGCAAACTAAAAACAAATCGATGCGACTCTCAGCCATCACGCTCGCAACTTTGCTAATCGCAACCTTCGCGCATGCCGCCACTCTCACCGGCACGGTCACCAACGGCACCACCAGCAAGCCTTCTGCGGGGGACGAGGTCATCCTCATCAAACTGGCCGCCGGCATGGAAGAAGCCGCGCACGCCAAGACCGATTCGCAGGGAAAATTTTCTTTAAGTTTCGACGATGAAAACGCGCCGCATCTGGTGCGCGTGATTCATCAGGGCGTTACCTATCATCAACCCGCGCCGCCGGGAACGCAGTCGATCGAGGTGAAGGTTTACGACGCCGCCAAAAAAGTTGAGGGCGTGAGCGCCGTCGCTGATCTCATGTATTTGCAGGCGGGCAAGGGCGATCTCGCCATCATGCGGCTTTTTGCGGTTGACAATACTTCGCAGCCGCCGCGTACCCAGATGAGCGACGCTGGTTTCGAATTCAACGCGCCCGAGAATGCCGAAATCGATGAGGGCCAGGCGCAGACTGCCGGCGGACAGTGGGTGAACACCGCGCCCGTCCCGCAAAAAATAAAAGGGCGTTACGCCTTCGTCTTTCCTCTGCGTCCAGGCCAGACGCAGTTCCGCGTCACTTATCATCTGACTTACTCCGGGAAATATAGCGTCAATCCACGGGAGCTTTATCCGCTGCAGCATTTTGTGGTCATCATGCCGCGCACTCTCGGCTTCACGCCCACGCAGTCCGGTGTCTACCAGGACAAACAGCCGCCTGATCTGCCGGATGCCATCGCCGAGGTCGCGAGCAATCCAAAACCCGGGCAGAATCTGGCCTTTGATGTTTCAGGTGAAGGCACGCTGCAGGATCAGAACCAGACTGCTTCAAACGGTGCTCCAGGCACGGCCGCTCCATCGGTTGATAATCGACCCGGCGGCGGTTTGGGAAAACCGGGCGAGGATCCCGATCCGCTCGACCAATATCGCTGGTGGCTGCTGGGTGGGTTAGGAGCGGTGCTGGCGGGAGGCGCGGTATACATCAGCTCACGGTCTAAGGCGAGCGCTCCAGTTCCGACTGCTGCTTTGGCGGGAAGCGGTACTCAATCCACCGCTCTGCTGGATGCTTTGAAAGAAGAACTCTTCCAGTTGGAGATGGAACATACCGGCGGCCAGATTTCTGATCCGGAATACGCCAAGGCGAAATCGGCCCTGGATCAGACGCTGGCCCGTGCGATCAAGCGCAAAAGCTAAGCCGTTGTCGACCCTACAAGAGCAATTGCCACCTGAACCGTACCGCGGTTAATCCGCATCTATTCTGTTAGAGGCATCCTCATGGGCAACACATTCAAGACCGCATTTCTGCTGACCGCACTCACACTGCTGTTGATGTTTGTTGGCCGGGCGTTCGGCGGGCAGAACGGCATGCTGATCGCGCTCGTGTTCGCGGCGGTGCTGAATTTCGTCTCCTACTTCTACTCGGACAAAATTGCTCTGGCCATGTACCACGCGAAACCAGTGACACGGGAAGAACTGCCGCGGGCCTATCAAGTAGTTGAGCGGCTCACCCAGAAAATCGGCATTCCGATGCCGAAAATTTACGTGATCCCCACCGAGTCGCCGAACGCATTCGCGACTGGCCGCAATCCGAACCACGCGTCGGTCGCCGTTACACAAGGGATTTTGGGTCTGCTAACTGACGAAGAACTCGAGGGCGTGCTCGCCCACGAACTCGGCCACGTGCGTAATCGCGACATCCTGATCAGTTCGATCGCGGCCACCGTTGCGGGCGCAATTACGTACCTTGCGGAAATCGCGCGGTGGGGAATGATCTTTGGCGGGTACGAGCGCGATTCAAATGATCGTGGCGGAGGCGGATTCGGCGCCCTGCTGATGCTGATCCTTGCGCCTATTGCGGCCATGCTGATTCAGTTGGCGGTTTCGCGCTCGCGCGAATACCAGGCTGACGAAAGCGGCGCGCATTACACCGGCAATCCTTACGCTCTGGCTAGCGCATTGGCCAAGCTCGACGCCTACTCCAAACGCGTGCCTTTGCAGGCCACTCCATCTACTGCGCATCTTTTCATAGTTCAACCGTTCTTAGGTATGAGCCTGGGAAACCTGTTCTCTACGCACCCGCCGATCGCCAAGCGGATTGAGCGGCTGACCGGGCGTCCCGCAGAGTTCACGATGCAGAGATAGATCGTGGTTAGTGGCTGGTGATTGCTCCTCAGGTCGAAGGGCTTCTCACTGACAACTGACGAACGACCATCGAGTCACTAAGGTAACCAATGCACTCACATCCTCGCATAGTAGAATCGCCTTCATGTCCCCGGATACTGTGATAGCCGCCTCAGATCGCGCTTCCCGCCTGGAAAATGAGCTGAAAAAGGTCATTCGCGGCAAGGACGAAATCGTCCGTCTCGCCCTGGTTTCGGTGCTGGCACATGGACATTTGCTCATCGAAGGCGTGCCTGGCGTCGGCAAAACCACGCTGGCACAAGCGTTAGCGCGGCTGCTCGGTTGCAGCTTTCAGCGGGTGCAATTCACCAGCGATATGCTTCCGTCCGACATTATCGGGATCTCCATCTACTCGGCCACCGAGCAGAAATTCGAATTCAAGCGCGGCCCAGTTTTCACCAACATTCTGCTGGCCGATGAGATTAATCGCACTACCCCCAAGACTCAATCGGCGCTGCTCGAAGCCATGAACGAAGGCCAAGTGACGGTTGATGCCCATTGTCATCCGCTGCCGCAGCCCTTTCTGGTGATCGCCACCCAGAACCCAGTCGAACATCACGGAACTTATCCGCTGCCCGAGTCGCAGCTGGATCGGTTTTTGATGCGCGTGCAAATGGGATATCCCGACCGCAAGTCCGAGCGTGAGATTCTGCGCGCCGAAGC
>DATATW010000172.1:0-5943 GCA_036268595.1 Terriglobales bacterium | reverse complement strand
CCGTTCCCATTTCCTGCAACCCCGACTTGGTCGCCGTCAAGCCCTAAGCGAGTCCATGAGCTGCGTCCACGCCCGCATTCTTTATGGATTCCTCTGTGTTCTTACTCTGTGGAACTCGGCTGAGGCTTATGTCGCAAAGCTAAAGCTGATGATCGGCATCACCGCTCAACAGCACGTGAAGCTTCCAACTCTTTTCCGATACTATCCAGCACGCCATTAATAAACTGCGCCGACTCCGGAGCAGAAAATTTCCGCGCAATCTCAATCGCTTCATTAATAATCACGGCGCGAGGCGTACCAGGAAACCCAACCATCTCCGCGACCGCCGCACGCAGCACATTCCGGTCGACGGCCGCCATTCGATCCATGCGCCAGTTGTCGGCATGAGACGTGATCAGCTTGTCAATTTCCTCACCCCGGTCTTGCGCCACGCGAAAGATATCGTCCGCGAAGCCTTGCACCTCGCGCTCTACCTCGCCGCGTCCCTTCCAAAACGTCTTGCGGACGTCCTCGGCCGCCTGCTGCCCAAGATCAGCCTGAAACAGCATCTGCAAAGCCAGTTCGCGTGATTTGCGGCGAGTACCCATGAGCAAAAGCGTCGTGCGTCGCACGTCGTAGGTCGTGCGCACAAACCTGCAACCAGTTTACAGGAAGGAAAATTATGATGACCGTTTGCGGCGTTTGCCTTTGCGCACGACCAACGACGCACGACGCACGACGCCTTTGCTGACAGCTAATGGCTGACGGCTGATAGCTCTTTTCAAATTCGCCATCTCAATTGCAGCCAGCGCCGCTTCGAATCCCTTGTTCCCCATCTTCAATCCAGCACGATCAATCGCCTGCTCAAGATTCTCGCAAGTGAGAACTCCGAAGGCATGCGGCACTCCCGTCTCCTGCGCCGATTGCCCGATCCCGCGGGTGACTTCGTTCACGATCACGTCGTAGTGCGCCGTGTCCCCTCGAATCAGGCATCCCAAGCAGATGATGGCGTCGTATTTCTTAGTCTCCGCGAGCGTGCGCGCCGCCGAAGGAATTTCAAAAGATCCCGGCACCCGAACAATCTCGATATGTTTTTCATTTGCGCCTGATCGGACAAGTCCGTCATAGGCGCTGCGCAGCAGACGGTCAGTAATAAATTCGTTAAACCGGGAAACAACGATTCCGAAGCGCAATCCGTCCGCATTCAACTTTCCCACAACCGTCTTCCTCCGAATTTTTTCTTCGGCGATTTTTTCCGCGCCGGAACGTGTCCGGAGCGCAGTCGAAGGATACCTTGGTGGTGAAATCTCTTTCATTCGTGAAATCAACTAATACCGTGATGGGACTACCGAATATGACAGGACAACCGTGGAAGAGCGGCGCTTTCAGCGCCGCGTAAATTTTCTCGCGCCCGCTAACGCGGCGCTGAAAGCGCCGCTCTTCCACGGTCCCTGAAACGGCAATAATAAATGGAATCCTGAAAATCCGCGAAAATCCGTGGCCCGAGGTTTATTTCCCTTTAAATCCCGCCTGTCGCTTCTCCAAAAACGCCGCCGTGCCTTCCTTCTTATCTTCCGTCGCGCAGGCCGCCCCGAACAACACGGCCTCCAAATACAACCCCTCGGCCAGCGGCATCTCCATGCCTTTATTCACCGCTTCCATCGTGTACTGCACCGCAAGCGGCCCATTGGCGATGATCTTCGCCGCAATCGCCTCCGCTCGCGCAATCAACTCCGCCGCCGGCACAACTTCATTCACCAGCCCAATGCGATGGGCTTCATGCGCACTGATCATCTCACCCGCAAGCAACAGCTGCATTGCGATTCCCTTTCCAACCAGCCGCGGCAGCCGCTGCGTGCCGCCGTAGCCCGGAATAATTCCCAGCTTCACCTCGGGCTGGCCGAGCTTGGCAGTATCGCTGGCCAGGCGCATGGTGCAGGCCATGGCAATCTCGCATCCGCCGCCGAGCGCAAATCCATTGATGCACGCAATCACTGGCTTGCCCAGGTTCTCGATCAGGTTCAGCACGCTCTGACCGCGGTGCGTGTACTCCTTGCCTGACACCGCGTCGTGCTTCGCCAGTTCACCAATGTCCGCGCCGGCAATAAACGCCTTCTCGCCCGCCCCGGCCAGGATGACCACGCGCACTTCGGCATCATTCTTAATCTCATGAAACGCTGCGCGCAGCTCTTCCATGGTGGCCATATTCAGCGCATTGAGCACCTTCGGCCGATTCACGGTCACGTAGGCGATAGTGTTTTTCTTTTCGAAGATGATGTTGGAGAAGGTCATAAATTTAAATTCTTTGCCACGGATTTGCACGGATGAACACGGATTATTTCCTTAATTTGTTTTGTAGGTGTGAAAGGTACCGAGAATGATGGCATTCGGACTTAACGGTGTTCTTTCGATCATCTCAGAAACATCCTCTCCGCATTGCAGTTCCTCATCAATCACATCGACTTTTTCGACGGACACCAGATGCCAGCCGCATGATGCGAGGTATTGGCGGATCTTCTCACCTGCGATTTCCTCCGACTCGGCCGACGTCGTGAGGTTCATGAAACCGATTTCGGAGTCCGATGACGAACCTTGCTGTCACCAATAATCTCCGTCAGAATTAGCCACATCTTTTCCATCTAAGTAAATCCGCATTTATCCGTGAAATCCGTGGCCAAGTATTTACAGCTTATTCACCTTCGGACTATTCGGGTCCGCATAATCGTAGAAACCCTTGCCCGACTTCCGCCCGTACCAGCCGGCCATCACCAGCCGCTTCAGCAACGGAGGCGACGCAAACCGCTGCTCTTTGAACTCATCAAACATCACATGCGTGATGTAGTAAGTCGTGTCGAGACCGACGAAATCGAGCAACGCAAATGGCCCCATGGGATAGCCGCAGCCAAGCTTCATGGCATTATCAATGTCATCGATTGATCCCACGCCCTCTTCGTAGGCGCGGATGGCATCGAGCATATATGGCACCAGCAGCCGGTTTACGATGAATCCAGTCGAGTCCTTCGCGCGCACCGGAACTTTGCCCAGCTTCTTCGCAAACTCGTAAGCCGCCTCGTAGACATCTGGAGCAGTAGCGATGGTCCGCACCACTTCGACCAATTTCATCAGCGGCACCGGATTAAAAAAGTGCAGTCCAATGAATCTCTCCGGGCGCTTGGTCGACGTCATCAGTTCGGTGATCGAAATCGAAGAAGTATTCGACGCAAAAATCGCGCTCTTCTTCACCACTCCATCAAGCGCGGCATACATTTCTTTTTTCGTAGGGACATTCTCGATAATCGCTTCAATCACGATGTCGCAATCGGCGAGATCGGCGGCCTTGGTAGTGCCTCTTAGCCGCGACTGAATTTCTTTTTTTTGGTGCGCCGTGATCCCGCCCTTCTCCGGCGGCCGCTCGGCAAATTTGCTTAACGACTTCTCAATCCCGGAAAAGCCCTTGTCCAGATATTTCTGTTCGACTTCGAGCACCGTGGTCTCGAACCCGGCCATCGCCGCAACCTGCGCAATGCCAGATCCCATCAACCCACAACCCAGAACTCCAACTTTCTTAATTTCCATTTCACTTCCTTCCACAAATTCTTGGCCACGGATTAACGCGAAATGAGCAAGGATAAAGACTCATTTCACCACGGAGACACGAAGGCACTGAGAACAACTTTAAAACTTGTCATCCCGAACTCGTCCTGCGAAGCGAGACGAGAGAGGGACCTTACGACAGCCGGCATCGTCAATGCCGTAAAACAGGATCTAAAATAGCCTTCGTCGTCACTACCACAGCCCGTCCAATCCCGACGTTTTCTCCGTGCCGTGTCTCCCCTGGTGAAAAGGAATTTAATTGAAGTTCTCCACCACCATCGCAATCCCCTGCCCACCCCCGATGCACGCCGTCGACAGCCCATACTTCTTCTTCCGCCGGCGCAGTTCGTTCAGCAGCGTAATCACCAGCCGCGTTCCGGTCGCACCCAGCGGATGCCCCAGCGCAATCGCGCCGCCATTCACGTTCACCTTCTCGCGATCGAGTCCAAGCTGCTTTTCTACCGCCAGATACTGCGCCGCGAAAGCTTCATTCACTTCGATGAGATCTATGTGCTCCAAAGTCATGCCGGCTTTTTGAAGCGCAATCTTCGTGGCTGGGACCGGGCCGCTGCCCATGATCTTTGGATCGACCCCCGCCACGCCCCAACTCACAATTCGGCCCAGCGGATCCATGTTGCGCTTCCGCACCTCGTCCAGTGACATCAACACCACCGCGGCCGCGCCATCCACAATCCCGCTCGCATTTCCCGCGGTCACAGTTCCGCCTTTTCCGAATGCCGGCTTCAACTTCGCCAATCCTTCCATCGTGGTCTGCGGACGCCTATGGTCATCCTCGGTCAGCGATTCGCCGGTCAACTCGCCCTTCGTATTTTTCAGCGGCACCGGTACCAGCTCTTCCTGGATGCGGCCAGCTTTGTAAGCATCGTCGGCGCACTTCTGCGAGCGCAGCGCAAACTCATCCTGCATCTCGCGCGTGATCCCGTGCTGCGATCCATAAAGTTCCGCGGTGTTCGCCATGTACGACCCGCAATAACTATCCAGCAGCGCCACCATCAGCGAATCTTCCAGCTTGCCGCCCGGCGCCAGCGCAAATCCATCGCGCCCGCGAATCGAAAACGGCGCCTGCGACATTGCCTCCATGCCCCCGGCCAGCACCGTCGTCGCCTCTCCCAACTGGATCATCTGCGCCGCATTCACAATCGACTGCATGCCGCTCCCGCACAGCCGGTTCACCGTCAGCGCCGGAGTTTCAATCGGAAGTCCCGCACGCAAACCCACGTGCCGCGCCCCATACAGCGCGTCGCCCGAGGTCTGCTGTGCGTTGCCGAAAATCACCTGCCCAAATTCTTCAACACCCAGCTTCGACCGCTCGATCGCCGCCTTGGCCGCAATGGCGCCCAATTCCTGCGCCGTAAAATCTTTCAGTTTGCCGCAATATCGGCCAAACGGTGTGCGCGCTCCGCTCACAATTGCAATGTCGCCTGGTTTAAGCATGAGAACCTACGATCAGAAGGATTCTAAAAGCCTTGCATAACATCGTAGTTTATCAGCGATGCAGGAACCCACGCCGAACCCAGGCTCCGCGTCGTATTCAGCAAGCAGTTTGACCGCAAGATTCGGATAGCAGAACCATGCGACGCGTCCTACCATATACATATGTTCCTTCATCGCCAGCGGCAAATCTGAATCGACCTGCGCCTCGGCCTCGTCTTATTACTTACCGCAGCCGGCCGTTTGACCATGTCCTCTACTTCTTCATCCCGCGCCACGCTGGTCCTGAGCTTCGGCCTGGTTTATCTCTTCTGGGGATCCACTTACCTCGCCATCGATCTCGCGGTCGAACACATCCCTCCTGCTCTCATGTGCGCCACTCGCTTCACCATCGCCGGCATCATCATGCTCGGCTATTGCCTGTTGCGCGGAGAAAACATCCGCTACAGCGCCAAGAAACTTCTCCAACTCGCCATCATCGGCAACCTGCTGCTGATGGGAGGCAACCTCACGCTTTCTTATGCTGAACAGTACATCCCCAGCGGCCTTGCGGCGCTCTTGGTAGCCTGCATTCCATTGTGGTTTGTGGTGCTCGATTCCCTGATGCTTGGCCATCACCGCATCTCAGGCCGGGCACTCATCGGGCTGGCGCTGGGATTCGCTGGCACCATGGTTCTCCTGTGGCCGCAACTCAGCGCGACTGGCGAAATTGGCCGCCGCCAACTCGGGTGGTCGCTGGCACTTATCGTGGGAGCGTTGAGCTGGGCCTTCGGGTCTGTGCTCTCAAAAAAATGGCAGTCCGGCCCGCCAACTTTCGCGGCCACTGCCTGGCAGGTGTTCTTCGCGGGGATGGGAAACTCAGTCTTCGCGCTGCTGAACCGGGATTACACGCGCGTCGTCTGGACTGCGCGCGGCATC
>DATATW010000171.1:0-20400 GCA_036268595.1 Terriglobales bacterium | reverse complement strand
AGCCGCCTCGTACGGGCCGCTTTTGTATAGAAACGGCGGCTCGTAGGGCACAGTCATGGCGAACGAGCCGACGTGATACTTGTTCATGTTGTCGCGAAGCTGCTGATAAGTGGAACTGTCGGCGTTGAGAAATTCGGCGCGCGTCCAAATCATGAACAGCTGCCCGACCTTCTCTTCGGTCGACATTTTATGAAGAGTCTTCTCGGCCCACTTTTCCCCGTCATGATCGAGATGAACTGGAAGCGGCTGATATTTAGTTTTGGCGAGAGCGGAAACCGCAAAGAGTGCGGCTATCAGTAGAAAGAATGTGCGCCGGGCAATTGAATGCTTCATCGAGAGGAAGATATCACGACACGCGCTGCAGATTGTTTTGCACTAAGGCGACTGCGCTGGCAATTGCGTGGGGCTGATCGCCGAAATCATGAATCCAGGTCACGTCCGGCTCCCGCCGAAACCAGGTCATCTGCCGCTTCGCATAGTTGCGATGGGCCTGCTGAACGGCATCAACCGCGGCTTCGCGATCGATTTCTGCTCTGAGAAGTTGCACCACCTGTTTGTATCCGATCGAGGAGAGCGGACGTGCGGCCTCGCCATATTTCTCGAGCAGCTGTTTCGTTTCTTCGACCAGTCCCGCGTCGAACATAGCCAACACACGCTCATGAATCCGCCGGTAAAGGGCTGCGCGATGAGGATCGAGGCCGATTCGGAGGATCTCAAATCCTGTGAGTGGATCCCTGCCCGACTTCCATTGCTCGCTCATTGGCTGTTTCGCGGCGAGGCAAACTTCGATGGCGCGAATCATCTTGGGGATATCGTTGGCGTGAATTCGCGAGGCAGCCAGACTATCCATTCGCTGCAATACGCGGTGCAGATAGTGGGCGCCCTTTTCGTGGGCCCGCTCGCGAAGACGTTCGCGCAATTCTTCTGAACGCTCCGGGCCGGAAAATAAGCCGTCGAGCAATGCCCGCAAATAAAGCCCGGTGCCGCCGACCACGATTGGCAACGCTCCGCGCTGCTGAATGTCCCGCAGGACTTCTCGTGCCGTCCGCGCATATTTTCCGGCCGTGGTGTAGCCAGTGGGGTCAATTACGTCGAAGAGGTGATGCGGCGCTCGCGACTGTTCTTCCGTCGTAGGTTTTGCGGTGCCGATGCGAAACTCGCGATACGTTGCTACCGAATCGCAGTTCACGATCTCGCCATGAAAACGAGTGGCAAGCTGCAGCGACAATGCGGTTTTACCGCTGCCTGTAGGACCGAGAATAACAACCAGCAGAGGATCGCGGGGCAATCAGCGCGCTCTCCAATGAATATTGTGCCAATAGCGGGTGAGGGTGATGGCCAGAATGAGAATGGCGACGACGATGAGGCCAATGTTTTCCAGCCACAGGTGTCGCGGAACATTTTCGGAGTTGAGTTCGCGCTTACCGCGTTTTTTTGGACTGCTGCTTGGCACCGGATCATTTTAGCGGAGAGCCAATCAGGGAGCAGTGTGGCGGATGATCACGACATCGACTCTCCGGTTTAAGGCGCGGCCGTCAGGAGTGTCATTGCTCGCGACCGCATGATATTCGGAATATCCCGCCGCGGCCAGCCGTTCGGGGCCGAGCCCGTCATGGATCAACAGGCGCACTGTCTCGGTCGCCCGCGCGCTCGAGAGGTCCCAGTTAGAAAAAAAGCGCGCGTTGTGAATGGGGACGTTATCGGTGTGCCCTTCAATGCGAATGTGGTTTGTCGTCGGCTGCAAAACCTCAGCCAGCCGGGCAAACGCGGCTGCGGCGCCGGGCTTGATCTTGTCCGAGCCGCTGTCGAAAAAACCGATCTCGCGCAAACTGACGATCAGGCCTTCGGACGAGCTGCGCACCGCAACGTCGCCGCTGGCGATCTCAGGCGCGAGAGTGTGTTCGACCCGAGTAGCCAGCAGCGTCGCGTCAGAAGAAGCGACGGACGCTCCCGCCGGGTTCGGCGGAAGGGATCCGCCTTGCAGGAACGCGGTCTGGATTGCCGTAGCCAGTTCGGCGGCGCGGCGCTTATCGAGCTGGGCAGCGGAATACATCACTACGAAAAATGCGAACAGCAAAGTGATGAAGTCGGCATATGAAACCAGCCAGCGGTCACGGGAAGGCCGGCGCATGTGGAACCTTCGCCTTCGCCTCACGCTCCCGCCGCTTTGGCTGCAATATTTTCGTCCACGCCATTCGACTGTCCGAGGAAACTGCGCAATGAACTCCGCAGCATGCGCGGATTCATGCCGCCAATAATTGATACCACGCCTTCCAGCACCATTTCGCGTTGCCGCTGTGCATCGCGCAGGCGAATTCGCAACTTGCCTGCGGCCGGCAGGAACAACAGGTTGGCAGCGCCGACTCCGTAAACCGTGGCCACGAACGCGACTGCGATCCCGCGCCCGACTTCATCGATGTGATCAAGATGCTGCATCACCTGAATCAGTCCCAGCACCGCACCGATAATGCCCACCGTCGGCGAGAATCCTCCGGCTGACTCGAATACCTGCGAGAGGTGTTCTTCTCTTTCATATTGATTGTCGAGCTCGAGTTCGGCGATTTTCCTCAGCTCCTCAGGCTCGGTGCCGTCCACGGCCAGGGTGAGCACCCTTCGCATGAATGGGTCATGAACATTGGGCAGCTCGGCGTCGAGGGCGACGATGCCGCGCCGGCGTGCGGTGTTGGCGAAACCTACGAGGGAGTGGATGGCGGACTCAAAGATGTCCGGTGGGGAAGAAAAAATTCCCGCCAAGGCGCGGACCGCATTTAAAACCACGGGAAGCGGGAACTGGATCAGCACCGCGCCCGCGGTCCCGCCAAACACAATGAGTGCAGCCGTGGGTTGCAGGATTTGGGAAACTTTGCCGCCTTCGAGCAGCAGGCCGCCGACAATCCCGCCCAATCCCAGCAGCATCCCGCTCACACTGGCCTTATCCACCGGCGTCTAACCTGCGCTTTCCGTGGGCGCCGCGGGAGTGCTGCAAACAACCGGCCGCTCACTGGTGGATGCGTGAGACATCAAAATGCCGGCGAATACCTGGCGCCTGAAATCGATTACCCGGCTTACGACTTCATGGGCCGGCTCCTGCACCAGGATTTTTTCGCCGTTAAGCAAGGTGATCACAGTATCCGGGTTTTGCTCGACCCATTTAATGAGGTCCGAATTGACGATTAACTTCGAGTTGTTCAGGCGGGTGAGGTTGACCATGGCAAGCGCCATTAGGCAGTATCGGCGCGGGTGCGGAGAAGTCCACCAGCGGCCATGTACGGCCGTTACTGAAGTTCTGGCAAAGCGGCCAGGCCAAAAGCTAAAGGCCGCCCCTGATCAGTCGATATGAGTAGAAAAGCAGCAAGGTTCCCAAACTCTTGACGGCCTCTGCGGGAGAAGGCAGGGCGATTCCGGAACTACGGGACCAACTCAGCCCATAGGAGTCAACCAATGTCCCTCAGCATTTTGAACAATCCGGCATCACTTGCCGCTCAAGGCGAGCTGGGAATTACCAACAGCAGCTTGCAAAATACTCTTTTCCAGTTGTCTTCTGGTTCGCGGATCAATAGCGGAGCTGATGATGCTGCTGGCCTGGCTATTGCCGACGGATTGCACGCCAACATAACAGCTCTTACCCAATCAGCCCGAAACGCGAATGATGGCGTAGGCAAATTGCAGGTGGCTGACGGCGCGCTGTCACAGGTAACCAGCCTGCTGAACCGCGCCATTACACTGGCCACCGAGTCGGCCAACGGTACGGTTTCTGATCCTCAGCGAACCGCTATCCAGGCTGAGTATTCGTCGATTTTGGCAGAAATCAACCGCATCGGCAGCACCACTACATATAACGGAACCACCATTTTTCAAAATCAGGGCGACTCGACCGGCGCCACCACAAGCCTCACGCCGAACACCACGCTGGGCGGCATCGGAGGTTTTGGCACCGGAACCGGCACCGGCCTGACCACAGGTTCTGCGCTGCTTACCAGCGGCTCACCAGCCGGGGAAACTCTCACCGTGAACGGCAACCTTGTTTACACGGCTGCGGCGACCGACACCGTTCAGAACCTCATCACTGCTGTCGATGCAACCAACCAGTACACGGCAACCCTTTCAGGCGGACACTTAGTTATCAGCGCCCTCGGCAGCACCACTGCTCCGGCCGTCGCCGGTACCCTTACCACGGATGCGAATACTGCGATTGGCACCTTCGCCGGAACCGCCGGGACGGCGAAAGCCATTACCGTGACATCGTCAGACGCAACCCGGTCGGTGACCGTCACTGACAATGGTGGGCTCACGGTTCAGCAACTGATCACTGACATCGGAAATGCCAACCAGGGGTTCACCGGCGAATTGGTGAATGGCGCTCTGGTCATTACCGATACCTCAAGTACGTTGTCGCCTACTGTCAGCGGCAGCGCGACTGCAGGTGGCGTGCTGGGAGGATTCAGTACCTCGACCGGAGCGGCTCAGACTGCAATCTACCTGAGCGATTCAACCGCTGCAGGTTCGAGCCCGATCGATGTGGGTATCGGCGCAATTAGCGCGACCAGCATCACCAATGGCAGCGGCGGGAATCCGATCAATCTTTCAACCACTTCGCTTTCCAGCCAAGCCGCGGCCCAAACCGCTCTGAGTTCCATTAACCAGGCAATTCAGAACGTAGCCAGCACCCGCGGTACCTTGGGCGCGGGCATTAACCGGTTGCAAAGCGCCAGCAACGTCATCAACAACCAGGTACAAAACCTGACCACAGCCGAAGATGGAATTCGCGCCGCCGATATTCCATCGACGGTCGCAAACCTGACCAAGTTTTCCATCCTGGAGCAGACCGGCATTGCCGCCCTGGCCCAGGCCAATCAGGCGCAACAGCTCGTGCTTTCGTTGATCAAGTAAGACGGCGAGCAGAACAGGGAGGACGTAACCGCACCCTCCCTGTTCGTTTTGGACCGCGACGCGGCGCTCTCGATCCGCACGGAAGGCGGCATCGTCAATTAGAAACTGCTTGAGATCAGCGGTCATGCAAGTAAGTTGCAGCCCATGGCTTGGATCGCCCGACGAGATTAGGAAGCTGTCATGATCAGTCTCAACTCCGCCACTCTGTTATCCGGAAACGGGATCGACGTCAACTCACTGGTAGCGGCGGCGCAAGCCCCGGTCCAGAGCGAGATACAGCTCTATCAGCAGCAACAAACCGGATTGCAGACCCAGGCCGGCCTGCTGACCAGCCTCAATAATGATCTGAATAACTTGTTGTCGGCAGTGAACTCACTCACCGACGTGCTTGGCCCACTGACTGCTCAAACCGTGAATTCGTCGCAGCCCAGCATTCTGACTGGGACGGCGCAAGCGACTGCAACTCCCGGCAATCACACCATCGTGGTAAGTACGCTGGCGACTCAAGGCACGCTTTACACCCAGCCAGTCACCGATGCGAATACTTCCATTCTTCCTGCCGGCCAGACAAGTGGCGATCTGAAAATTCAGATCGGGGGATTATCTGGGCAAACGCGCGATATTTCCATCACCCAAGGAAGCAACGACACGTTGACAACGCTGGCCAACTACATTGCCGCCCAGAATTGGGGAGTTACGGGGACGGTATTGAATGATGCCAGTGGCGCGCGGCTCGCGATTTTTAGCCAGAGCACCGGCGGCACGGGAGCGGTTTCGGTCTCGAGCAACACCAGCAATCTCAGCTTCAATACTCCAGTTGGCGGCACTGATGCAACCTTCACCGTCGATGGTGTGCCCTTTGACAGCACTACCAACACTTTTGCCGGCGCGATTCCCGGAGTCACTCTGAACCTGCTGGCGGTTATTCCTACCGTGCCGGTGCAGATATCAGTCGGTCCCGACGTAAACCAGGCGACCCAGGCAATCAATAATTTCGTGTCAGCTTACAACACAGTTGTGGGTGACATTAACCAGCAATTTACTGTTGACCCCAGCACCAATTCGGAGGGGCCACTCGGCGGCGACAACTCGCTGCGCTTGCTGCAATCGAGCCTACTGGCAGACGCGGCGTATACCCCGGCTAACGGAACCCTGTTTGCCAATGCGGTAACAGATGCGAACACGTCAATTCTCCCCAATGGCGCGCCAGCGGCAGACATTCAACTTCAGGTAGGGAGCAGCGGCCCAACCTTCGATATCCCAGTAGCTCCTGGAAGCAATGACACGCTCAACTCGCTGGCCGGTTATGTCAACAATCAGAACTGGGGACTGGCCGCCAGCGTGATCAATGGCCCCGGCGGAGCGCGCCTGGCGATTACAAATAACAGCAGCACCGTCGGGGCGGTGAATGTAGTTGCCAATACCAGCAGCCTGAGTTTTAATCCGCCGGCCGAGAGCGTTTTCGGCAACCTCGACTCGCTGGGCATCACTACGAACAATGATGGCACTCTCAGCGTCGACAGCAGCGCTCTCACGGCCGCACTTACCTCCGATCCCGCGGGCGTGGCGAATTTTTTTCAAAATGTTGCGTCCACCGGCTTTGCCAATAACTTTGCCGGCGATCTGCAAAATCTCACTGATCCAACCGTGGGGTTGTTGAACATTGACCTGTCGCAAAATCAACAGGAGCAAACTGACCTCGGCAATACCGTGCTCAACCTTCAAGATCAAATTGCCTCTCAGCAGACACAACTGATCACAGAATTCAGCCAGGTCAACGCCCTCATCGAGGAGTACCCGTTTCTGGTGCAGGCCATTGACCTGCAACTCGGAATCCAGCCGAGCGGATCCGCCAATACCACACCTACTGCCGGGACGAGCGGCTAACGGCAGAATATATGAACCCCAAACGCTCATATCAGGAAACTGCGGTGCGGGGGGCAAACCCGGTGCGGCTTACCATCCTGCTCTATGACCAACTTATTCAAGATGTGTCCCGGGCCAGCGAGTCCCTAGCTGCCGGCCGCATCGAACCATGCGCCCAGGAGATCGGACACGCGATCGCAGTGATCGGATATCTTCAGGCTACGTTGCGGCATAAAACCGGACATGACGTTGCGCGTAACCTTTCACGCTTTTACACCATGCTGCGAGAAAGGCTGATGGAAGCCCAGGTCCGCTCCTCGATACCCATTCTGGATGACTTGCGCCAGCAGCTCACGGAGGTGCGCGAGGCCTGGGTCAAAGTGGAAGCGGAAACCATTCCAGCGAGGCAGTAGAGTGAAAAGCTCAGCCGCCGATGTCTTGCCCGAGCGCATTGCGATCAGCGGGCACATAGCGCAACTTTCAACCGCTGCGGCGGCGCTGAGTTCCGTGCTCCATCCTCGCAGTGTCGCTGTGCATACGGCAGCGAATTCATCTTTGCCGATCAGTCTCTCCGCTCTGACTATGGCCTTCGCCGAGGTAGCACGCACTCAAAAGGTCCTTCAGGCTGGCACTATCGCTTTGCCGGAAGTGGCCGCAGCTCTCATCGAATATCAACAACTGCTTCGCGAGTTCAAATCAAACCTTCCACGCTTCCAAGGCTGGCTATTAGCGGAACGAGCGCGTCTGGCGATGCGAGGCGCGCACTCCACTGCAGTCGAGAGCTGGGTAAAAACAGATCGGCAGACCCGCAAGTCCTCGCCCGGGCGCGAAAGGCCTTAAAAGCAGCACTTCTTCACTATCCCATCCCCAGTTCGTCGGCGGATTCGAGCGGCGTGCCACAGCGTCGGCAAATGACCGCACCGCAATCCCCGCAGGTCAGAGGATCGGTAACTTCGGCGGCGCACTTCGGGCAGTAGAGTTCAGACTTGTGCGGCGAAGCGGGATTTTTGGCCTCAGCCATTCTGCTGAAATGTAGCACGGCTAGGCTCGCGCCGGGGCAGCGTCGAAAAGGTTAAGAAACGCCAGCTTCTTTTCTGCGGGAAGAAATGAGGCTTCGAATGAATTCCGCGCCAGTTCGCGCAGATGGTCGTCGCTGAAAGCGAATTCAGTTTGCGCGAGCTCGTATTCGTATGTAAGTGTCGTCCCGAACATAGCAGGATCGTCGGTGTTCACGGTGAGCATGATTCCCTGATCGAAATAGTTGCGAACCGGGTGCTGGGAAATCTTCGCGCAACAATTGGTGCGGAGGTTGCTGGTCAGGCAGATCTCAATGGGAATCTGGCGTTGCGCCAGCTCTTCGATCAGCTCAGGATCGCGGCCAGCGGTCAGCCCGTGGCCGATGCGCTCGGCGCCTAAATTCAATGCGCCCCAAATGGATTCCGGTCCGGCGCTCTCCCCGGCGTGGGCGGTAAGCCGCAGCCCCTCGCCGGCAGCATACTTGTATTGCTCACGAAACAGCTCCGGCGGGGCTTTCTGCTCGTCGCCACCGATGCCGATGCCAACCACATTTCTATCGCGATATTTCGCCGCCATTTCGAACACATCCTGGGCCGCGCCCGGACCGAATTGGCGGACGGCATCGAATATCCATAACAGCGAAATGCCAAAGTCTTTCTCTCCCCGCAGGCGGCCGCGCTCCAGGCCTTCGAAGATCGCATCGAAATCCAGTTTGCGCCAAAGGCAGACGCCGACCGAGACATAGACTTCCGCGTGAAGCACGTTTTCGGCCTTGAGCTGCTCCATCAACTGGTAGGCGACGAATTCATAATCTTCAGGCGATCGCAGGTCTTCAGTGAGTGTTTTGAAAGCCATAAGGAAGCCCGTGAAGTCTTTGTACTGGTAGAGCGATTCCGCCTCAGCCAGGCTGCTGTGCTTCCCGTGTCTGTGCCGGAGTCCGACCAGGCTCTGCGGCGTGACCGAGCCTTCGAGATGCAGGTGGAGCTCAGCCTTCGGAAGAGAGCGGATCAGAGCGGACTTCATCAGATCAAATTGTAGATGAGGCGAGCGCGGAAGTGAGAACGCAGGATGCAGAAATGAGAAGTCAGAATGCAGAATCGGATTGCAGATTTCAGAATTGCAGATTTTAGATTGGGGCCAGAGTTCGGCGATGGCCGCATCTATCACAGCTGCCTGAGTGCGGAATGCTGCCTGCCGAATGCTGCCTGCCACTTTGCGACTCTCGGGCGCAACGCGTAGCATCTAAAACGTATGCCGGTTACCGCCACGGTATCGAACCTTGCCCCGAAGCTCGCCTTCAGCGAAATCATGAGCTTTGCGTTCGAGACCTTCTGCGCTAATAAGGTCCGTTTTCTGCTCACTGGGTTGGGCATGGTGATCGGCACTGCGTCATTGATTTTGGTGGTCACCATTGGCCTCACCGGCAAGCAATACGTACTGAACCTGATTCAGGGCATTGGGGCGAATCTGGTTTACGCCGAATACGAAGGCGGCGCGCAGCGGATTACCAATACCGCACCCGATCCGTTAACCATCGAAGATATGAAGGCCGCGGAGGCCGAGGTGCCCGGCATCGTGAGTGCGTCGCCGGTGCTGGACCTCAACGAGCGCGTTCCGGTTGGCAA
This sequence comes from Terriglobales bacterium, assembly GCA_036268595.1. GTDB lineage: Bacteria > Acidobacteriota > Terriglobia > Terriglobales > Acidobacteriaceae > Gp1-AA145. The sequence goes on along the minus strand of DATATW010000171.1, from coordinate 11,002 downwards.
CGGGAAAGAGCGCGATCTGCAGATTCTCGGCGTCTATCCCGAATACCGCAATGTGCGCAACCTGGTCGTGGCCTCGGGCCGGTTTTTCGACAAACAGGACGAACAGGCGCACAACAAAGTAGGTTTGATCACCGAAACGCTGGCTAATCAGTTATATGGCTCTCCGGAAGCGGCGATTGGAAGAATTATCCCGCTCAGTCATTTGCCGTTCACCGTCATTGGCACATTTCGCGAGCGGGTGAACACCTTCGGCGAATCGGAAGTGACTACCAGCACTTTTCTTATTCCTTACAGCGTAGCCCGCTATTTCACCGAAAACGCTACCGTAAAGCTGATCTACTTCTCGGTCTCTGATCCTTCGATGATCGAACCGGTGACAAGTCAAATTAAAGAGGTGATCCAGTCGCGTCACCGCGCAGAGTCGGTTTATGACGTGACCAATCTCACTCAGTTGGTGACCGTCGCCGACAAGACGGCTAACGCGCTGACCGCAGTGCTGCTGGCGGTGGCCGCCGTGGTGTTGCTGGTCAGCGGAATCGGAATCATGAACATCATGTTGGCGACGGTGAGTTCACGCATTCGCGAGATCGGGATTCGCAAAGCCTTGGGCGCGACCAATCGGGAAATCCGTTTTCAATTTCTTTCCGAGGCGATTGTGATTTCCGTCGGCGGCGGACTGATCGGGGTTGTGCTTGGCCTGGCGTTGCCTTACTCTATTCGCTTCCTGACCGAATACCGCGTCCCGATTTCGGGTTTGTCGGCGATCGTGGCCATTGTAGTTTCGTCGCTGGTAGGAATTTTATTTGGCACTGTGCCCGCCGCCCGCGCCGCGAAATTAGACCCGGTGGAGAGCCTCAGGTACGAATGAGCAACAGATTTGTGAAAACTGCCGACGCAATCCCAGCATCCTAGGGTTGCCTTTCATTCCAAGGAGAACGCACATGGCTGAACTTAAGTCTGCTGCCGCGGAAGTTGAAATTTCACGCGACCGCCTGGCGGAATTATTGAACGAAGATCTGGCGCGTGAATATCAAGCCATCATTGCTTACGTGGTTTATTCGCAAGTGCTCAGCGGCGCGCAATACATGGACATTGCGGCCCAGCTGGAACTCCACGCCAAGCAGGAACTCGACCATGCGCTGACGCTCTCGCGGCAAATTGACTATCTCGGCAAAATGCCGGTGGTCACTCCCAAGCCGGTGCGCACCTCGAAAGACGCGAAGGAAATGCTGCGTTTCGATCTCGATAACGAAAACGAGACCGTCCGCAACTATCGCGACCGTATCCGGCAATGCGAGGCGCTGGGTGAGTATGCGATGGCCGAACAGATTCGGCAAATCCTGGTGCAGGAGCAGGACCATCAAATTGATTTAGCCACCGCACTCGGCGAAAAGGTGCCGGACCTCAGCAGTGGTCCCAAGGGACGTAAGCGGTGAGCGCTTTTCGCAAGCGTTCGAGATTCCCATCCTTTGAAAACCGCAAGCGTGGGGCAGCCAGCCCTAATTTCCCAAGGCAGGGATCGGGTGCGTCTTTTTACAGCGACGAAATTGCGCGGCAGACTGCTACGCAATTTCAGGGGCGGGCCGGAGGGCCACCCCTAGATCTTTTAGGTTCGGGCGAGGGCGCCTAGACGTTGCAAGCAACGTCTCTACGACTCATAGTTCGTTGTGGGGTGCTCCATTAATTTCCAGGCTTCGCGGAATGTTTCGAGGGGCGAGCGTTTGGAGTTTGGAGTAATGCACAACGACTTACGATTTTCGACTACGACAGCGGGAAAAATGTACCAGGTGTCCTCGGGAAAATGTAGGCGGCGAGGAAATCGATGTGCTCCGAGGTGTAGGGAAGTCTGTGCGAGTTTACTGTACCAAGTCGATAGTAAGACCTTCGCGGATCTTTGGCCCGCACGGATTTTACCTGCACCCGCCAGAACACTTTGCCGAAGCGAACGACAAAGTCGTAACGTTCACACTCTCCCCAAGGCTTGGACACAGCGTATCCGCGGCTGGCGGCTGTGCGCATAAAGGCAAGCTCGGCGAGTTCGCCGCGATGTTTATTGTGCAAAGTTGCGTACGTCGGTTCTAAATCTTCTTCGGAGATGCCCAAGATTCGGCCCCAGTCCGACTCAAAATTCGAGTCCCAAAAACACAAAGAGCGCGGCTATAGCCGCGCTCTTGAGAGTTATCTGATTGCTATATTCAGAGTAGCAGGTTGAAAGGGGTGATTGTGCCACGCTTTGGAGATTTATATTTGGGTTGCAATCAGCAGCTTGGGCGGAATTGAGGTGAAAAGGGGGCTTGACAAGGATTTTCCACAGGCCGCCTCTTGGTTTTTCCCGACGAGGCCCCCTTCTCGCAACAAACGCGAGAAATGGGGCACCCGGCGTTAGTGGGACGCTTCAAGAAGAAGTTGCGCGAAAAAATCGGTTACGTTATCGATGAAGTTGTAAGTGAACGCATGCGTGATTCCCGTGGCGTACCGTATTTGATCATAGAAGTATGCATCCTTGAAACCAAACGGGACTATCGTCTCATTTGTAAGCCCGAAGCGCCCGATAAGTTTGCTTGCGTCTACCACTGCCATGATGCCGATCTCGCAAACCGTCCATCGCCCGTAAAGGTCGTCAGGACCCTGCTTTAACAAGACTAGGTTTGCACTTCGGCCGTTATCAATGCCGATCCATCCTCCACCGATCACCTCTCCAGCTCCAATCTTCAGCCCCGTCGTCCGCGGCTCGTAGAAGGTAATTGCAATATTTTTTCCGGAGGGAATTCGATACAGTACGGATTCCAGCTCTCTGCCTTTCATAATTTGGCCATGTTGGCATGCACGATTGAATTGTTCGACGGCTGGTTCAAATTGCTTTATCAGTTCCTCGCAGGCGTATCCGTAAAGAGCAACCTGTTTTTCACGCTCACTCTGGCGCTGCGTCTCCTTCAGAATCTCCTGCTGCTCCCTTTCCCTTCGCGCGATCACGGCCTCAACCGCAGCCCTGACTGCTGGATGGTCGGCTGGCTCATCTGTTCCTGGTTTCGTGAGTATTGCTAAGACTTCGTCCCAGTCTGGTCGGTCGCTCGGTCGTTTATTAACCATCCTGCTCACCAACTGAGAGATGGAGACCGGAACCTCGTTTCGGAATGTTCGGACATCTGGACAGTTCTCGTAAAGATGCACCGTTTCCCAGTCCAGGAAATTGCCTAGGTCCACGACTTTGCTGGCAAGCGGGTGCTTCAGGGCAAGTATTTGGTAAAAAACTAAGCCTACAGAATAGACGTCGAGTTTGAAGGTGTTTGGCTGATTTCGCCAACCTTCGGGAGCCATGTATGCGATGTGTTGTCCGCCTTTAAACGTATGTAACCGAGTGCTCTCGTCAATGAACTTCGAGATACCGAAGTCACTGATTTTCAACTTCCCACCCTCAACGAGAATATTGTCGGGCTTAATATCTCTATGGATCAACTTCTCATTGATTGCTTGTGTTCCTTTGGCGATGTCAATCATCATGGCGATCGCTCGGTCGATGTCCAGCGGCTTGGCTGATTGAAGCTGTATCCGGAGCAGGGTTGCGAGCGTTCCGCCCGAAACGTATTCCATGAATACGAAAGGCCCTATAGAAGATGTCGTCCCGTCATCTATGTGAACCACTTCGACGACATTGGGATGTTTAACTTGCTGAGCAGCTCTGACTTCATTCAGCAACGCAATCCTCGAGTTACCTGAGGAGAGGGTTGAGACAGCTAGGAGTTTTACTGCTACGACCACTCCGGAATTATTTCCAACTGCGCGGTACACCTCGCCGAAGGCCCCTTTACCTACAAAGGCCGTGATTTTAAATGTCTCGCCATTCGGTCCGGTAAGAGTTTCGCCGATCGTTATAGAGGGCACGTTGGGCGATTCTACAATGTCCGCGAAGCACGCCCCTAAGTTACGAGCTGAATCTGTGGTGCTCGCGACATGACGCATGCTGCGACAGAGTCGGAATTAGTGAAGTTCACGTCCGCTAGAATAATACGAGACGCATTGTTAGAAGTCCGATGGCAAAGAGAAACCTGAGCACGCCGCACGGAATTCAGGTAATTCAGTGGCTCGCATGGGCAGATGAGGATTATTTGGCAGCCCGGATGCTGCTGATTCGCGGATTTCTGGTGCAGGGCGCAATATTTGCTAACACGGCTATTGAAAAATACATGAAAGCCGCTCTCGTGGCTCGCGGCGTTTCATTCCGAAACACGCACGATGTGACCTCACTATACCGAACTCTGAAATCTAGCGGCCGCGTAGCACCTCTGGATGCTGAGTTTCTCACGACCTTGGGAAAAGCCTATAGCCTGCGATATCCCGACGACCTGACCGCTGGATTTAATATTTCATTGGCACAAGTAAAGATTCTGGCTGAAACGGACGCGACCGTACATGCGCTACGAAGCGGGTTCGGATTTCAAAGAGCCGACGGGCTACCGGTAATTACCAGGCTGGACACTCTTCTAGTAAACAAAGATGTCGCTTTCCTTGAGAAGAATGCTGCCTTCGGCGGATGTACGAGGGCAGAAGTTTTTGCTAATCCGACTCTTTGTTTCGAGATGCGCCTTTTGGATGGTGGAAGTATTTTGGAGGCGACGTATCAAGCAGGTCCGATTCCAGATGACGGAATTTACAATCAGGAAGGGCTCAAACTCACCGCGAGTATTGCTAGTCCTTTGAAGTAACATTGCCCGAGGCGACGCCGGGCGGGTGGCCCACTTCTCCTCGGCGCAAGACTCTATCTTACTTACAAAAAATTATCAGGGTGCCCCATTTCTCGCGTACTTTGCGAGAAGTGGGGCTTTCCATGTTCATCCGTCACAGACATCTCAGAGATCCCGACGTACGATTCCTGAGTGCCCAAAGGTCTCAAGCGGTTCTATGGCAATGGCGACCTGCATTTCATAACCGCCAGCTGCTATCGTCGCGAGCCGCTGCTCGGAACTGCGTATCGCAAAGACTTATTTGTGAAAGTTCTGGAACAGGTGCGCCAACGCTACGAATTTGTGGTGGTCGGATATGTGGTAATGCCCGAGCACTTTCATCTCCTGATCAGCGAACCGACGAGAGCCAATCCTTCCGTAGTCATTCAGGCACTGAAGTTGGGAGTGGTCAGGTGTGTATTCCCACTTCTCTCAAAACCCGGGAGAAGCGGGGCAACCTCAAGTTATTTGGTGATAAGCGCGCTCCGAAACATTTTTGGCAGAGACGCTTTTACGACTTCAATGTATGGAGCGCGGACAAACATCGCGAGAAGCTGCGTTATATACATCGCAATCCCGTCAAACGCGGGCTGGTTGAAACTCCCGATCAGTGGAGGTGGAGCAGCTTTCGAGCTTACGCTTTTGGTGAAACCGGGCCTGTGGTCGTCAATGACTGGTCTGTACTAAAGATGAAAGTCCGGGCGGCGTGAATCAATCCCGGTCAATGAAAAGCCCCACTTCTCGCAAAAAACGCGAGAAATGGGGCACCCTCGGGTTTGTGATTGAGAAGCGGGCCACCCGCCCTTTGGGTCACAAGTAAAATCGGCTGCGGTTATCCCACCCCCCGCGCTTTTTCGCAGGGTGGGTTACCACGAACCGTCGCCGATGGCGGTTATTGAGCCAGCCCGACTTGATGCATCAAGGCCTGGAAGCGCGGCTCGCCTCGCACCGCGTCGTAAACCGGATCCACTTTCAGCGCAGTGAGCGCGTTTGAACGTTCGGAGTATGCGCTTTCAAGCGATGCCAGAGCTTTGTCGTAATCATGCACGGCGAGATAGGCGACCGTCGACATGACCGTCGGATCCATGTGCTGTTGGCGATTCATCTCTTCTTCCATTCTTGCCAGCGCACGCCGCGCCTGGGTCATGTGTCCGGCCCGCCCTTCGATGTCGGCCTCAAGTGCCCAGCTCCAGGGATTCGAGTCTGTGCGGCGCCATTTTTCGATTTCCGAAATCGCGTTCGCATACTGGCCTTTCTCGACGTAGGCGAAAATCACCATGCGGGCGCGCGGAAAATTCGGATCCAGCTCCTGGACTGCGTGAAATTGTTCGATGGCCTGATCGTAATGACGCGAAAAATAAAGTATTACGCCACGGTCGGAGGCAATAATCAGTGAGAGCGGATCCAAGCCCAGAGCGATGTCGCTTTCTTTAAGCGCCTCGTCGAAGCGGCCCTGAAAGGCCAGGTATTCCGCATACCACTGATGAGCGGTGGCATAGTTGGGATTTAGCTGGATGGCGCGCCGGTACTCTTTTTCGGCAGTTACCCAATCATAGTCGTAACTTTCCGCGATCACGGCAAGCGAAGCGTGGGCTTCTGCCTCAGTTTCATCAAGTGCGAGGGAACGCACGGCTGCGGCCCGGGCTTTCGGCATATATTCAGCCGGACGGGCAAGGCCATAAGTACTGATCAATGCATAAGTGTCGGCTAAGCCGGCATATGCCGGAGCAAAATTGGGGTCCTCATTAATTGCTTTCTGGAAGTATTCAATCCCCTGCCGAAAACCATCCACGGTTCGCTTGTTCCAAAAATAGCGGCCGCGCAGGTAGGAGTCGTAAGCCTCATAGGATTGCGTGGAGGAAGTCCGTCGCGGGATATCGGCCGGCTTCTTCGTTTCGCTAAGGGTCAGCTCAATTTCGTCCGCAATCTCCTGCGCAATTTCGCCTTGCAGCGCCAGCAAATGGCTGAGGTCGCGATCGTATTGCCTCGACCACAGATGACTCTGATCTTTTATCTGCACGAGTTGCGCCGTCACCCGCACCTGCGCACCTTCACGGCGGACGCTGCCCTCAAGCACGTATTGCACGCCCAGTTCACGGCCGATCTGGTCGAGGGCGGTTGTGGTGTCCTTGTAATGCATGATGGAAGTGCGAGCAATCATACCCAGATGCGCGGGATCAAGGTTGCCCAGGCGCGTGATCATCTCTTCCGTGAGGCCGTCACTGAAGTACTCCTGGGTAGGATCGCCGGTGAGATTCTTAAAAGGCAAAACCGCGAGCATGATGCGACCCGGAGCGGTGTGCGTTCTGCTCGGCCAACTCGGTTTATGGAGGTAACCCCATGACCCTGCGATCAAAAGAACTGTGATAGTTGCGGCCGGCCACATCCAGGCATAGCTCGGGAATCGCTTTCCGGGGAGTGGACCGGAATCTGGCCGACTGACCGCGGAGACCGAAGCGGAATCAGCCGCGTCGGTGCCAATCGGTTGCCGACTTGCCAACTCTTCTGCATCCTTCCGCTCGCCTCGAGGAATTTCTTTAACCGGCGCCGCGAAGCGATAACCTCGGCCCTGAACAGTCAAAATGTAGCGTTCACCCGGGCTTTCCTGTAGCGCCTTGCGCAACATGAAAACCGTCTGCGTCAGGTTGGACTCTTCCACAAAACTATCGGACCAGACCGAGCGCATGAGCTCATCTTTGGTGACCACCTGACCTTCTTTGCCAGCTAATAGCCACAGCACGTCGAATGCTTTGGGAGTCAGCGGAATGACTTCCTGGCGGCGCCGCAACACACGGTTTTGGGGGTCGAGGCGGAACTCGCCGAATTCATAAAAGCTGTTGATTAGATTCGGCATACGCTCCGCTTGAGAAACTTTGAGAACTTTTGAAAGCGGTTTTTAGGACATTCCACCAACATACAAAATAGGGTTGCTTTCCGCCAGGGGAGGCAGCTCTGCAGGCCTGCGATTGTACAACGGAAAGTTTCAGATCAGCCAGAGCTATTTATTCGTGCAACCGGGCCGACGATCCGGTTGGGGGAGATCGAAGATGAAGTTCAGAAGTCTTGGGGTGGGGCTGCTGTTGTGTGTTGGGTCGTCTGCCGTGTGGGCCCAGTTAACTGACCGAACGCTGGCGCCGAACCCCGCCGCCGCGGGAATTGCGAAGTCGCTGGAGGATGAAACCGGTCCGGGCCGCGCCGACGTAATGACCTGGAACTCTTCTCTTTTCAATATTAACCGCGATCCTTTCCGGGCCGTCCGCCGCGGGCGGCAGCTTTTTCAGCGGAAGTTTACGCGGGCGCAGGGGCAAGGCGGGAACGAGGGGGACGGCGCTGGAGACATAAGCACGAACAGCGCCATCGGTGCCGGGCTTGCCGACAGTTGTTCGGCATGTCATGGCCGCCCGAAGGGTTCGGCCGGGTCAGGGGGGGATAACGCGACCCGGCCGGACAGTCGCGATGCTCCCCATCTTTTTGGCCTCGGCTTGAAGGAAATGCTGGCCGACGAGATCACAACCGACCTGCGAAACGTTCGCCAGCAGGCAATCATTAACGCGGCTCGACGCGGACGGCCTTTGACGGTCACGCTCAAGAGCAAGGGAATTCATTTCGGATCCATCACGGTTAGTCCTGGCGGCGCGGTCGATTACTCGCAGATAGAGGGCATTGATCCTGATCTGCGAATCAAGCCTTTCTTCGCTGAAGGCTCCACGATATCAATGCGCGAATTTATTGTGGGCGCGCTGCACAAGGAAGTGGGACTGGAAGTCAACGATCCCGATCTGGCGAGCGCCAGCAGCGGCCACAAAGTGGTTACCCCTTCCGGCATGGTGCTGGACGGGACGCAAGATAAGATCGACGCGCCACCGGCGCCCGACGCCCAAACCGGACAGTACGAAATCGATCCGGCGGTTGTGGATTATATCGAGTTCTACTTGTTGAACTACTTTAAAGCAGGTTAGGCAAGCAGGACAATAGCACTTCGTTGGGCCGGGCAATATTCAACCAGATCGGTTGCAACCAGTGCCATATCTCGAATTTGCAGATCGATCATGACCGGCGCGTCGCCGACCTGGACACGAAATATGATCGGATGAATGGAATCTTTAACTCAATGTTTTCGACCGCCACGGCTCTGATCAAAACGACGGATGACGGCAGCGGATTGCCCACGCTCAAACAAGCGCAAGGCGATCCATTCGTGGTGAAGAACATCTTCACCGACTTCAAGCGTCATGATGTGGGCCCGAGTTTCTACGAGCGGAATTATGACGGCACTGTGCAAAAGGTATTTTTGACGCGGCCGCTCTGGGGAGTAGGATCGACAGGCCCTTACGGCCATGATGGTCGCAGCGTTACCCTCGACGACGTCATTCTGCGGCACGGCGGGGAATCGCAAGCTTCGCGGAATGCCTACGCGAGACTGTCTGGATCAGAGTCGGAGGCAGTATTGAAATTCCTCAACTCGTTAATCCTGTTCCCCCCAGATGACACCGCGTCCACACTCGACCCGGGAATTCGAACCACCCCGAATTTTCCCCAGTTCGGACACGGCAGCATCAAACTGACGGTCCTGTTTAACGACCCAACGGATCCGGAGTGAAAGGAGACTCCGGACCCTGCGCAAGCAAAAAAGAATGGGCATCTTTAGTCGCTAATTGGCTGGCAGAGTACTTCGAACTTCAGAGCTTTTACAATGCCACTCATAGCGCTGTAATAGAGCCAATGCTTCATTTTCCCCTGGAGCGGTATCAGTATTGCACCGACTTAGGTAGGCATTCGTCAGTCGCCCATCCCCGTACTGCTCCGCAAAGCGCTGCCCGGCGAATGTCAGCTTGGTGCTATATCCTAGTGCCACGAAGCCGAAGATACTGAACACCATAGCGTAAGCAACAACCAAACCTCTTGGTGTATGGCCCCACAGCAGTACTAATCCGTCAGAGAGCGAAAGGATTATGAAGGGTAAAACCGGAATCCAAAACCGGGGATCTGTATAAGGCCAAGGTAAAACTAAGATACTGTAAGCCACCAAATAAAAGCACAACCATACTGAGCGCTTTCGCAGCGCAATCAGACCTACCAGGAATACAACCCAGGCGACACAGCCTAACAGGAGAACCGGTGCACGCAGCTGGCTGGGAATCTTCGACAAGGGTAGGTTTGCAAAAAGCTCGCCGAAGTCTTGGAAATGCGCTGTAACTGAGCTCCCGGCCAACTGCCACCATCCTGTGTTTTCCAGCGTTTTAGTGAAATTTAGTAAGTAATGATGGCCCGCCATAAGGCCTGCCGAAACCATCGCAACTGCAATGCCTAGCGCGATTGCGATCGCAACTGTTGTCCTTCGCACGGAAGATAATGCAACCGCCAGAATCGGTGCAACCAGCGCAAGCCCGACAAATCTTACTTCGATTGCGGCCGGGGTACATAAAATGATGCCGAACCACCGGTACGGATGTTTTAAAGTCAGCAGCCAACAGACACAAGCTGAGAGCGCAAAGAAAAGGAAATCGCTCATGCCCTGACTGATGTGCTTTACCGAAGCGAAAGACAGGATTGTGAGCAGACAGGCAACTTCAGCATGCAAACGCTCAAAATTGAGGGCCAATAGCGTTCGAAATGCAAAGAACAGGCCGAGTGCAAACAGAGTCAGATTGGAGATGACTAGTATTGCCGACGAAAACAGCCCTCCCTTCATGATGAGGAAGAGGAAGACGGGGTAGCCCTTCGGAAAGGGGAAGTCCGGCTGTCTCAACGCACTCCAGAGGCCATTTCGAGTAGCCGAATCAGCGAGTGACAAATATGCTATGCCATCCGTTGTGAGTCTGAGAGGCGTAAAAACCTGAAGTGCATACAACACTGCAGCCCCAGCAAAGGTGACAGTCAAGGCACCACGGAAGATTCGATCTGACATTCTGGAAGTGCTTCATCATCAAATTTTGCGCGATGGATGGTCAAACAATTTTAGGTCCGGCGTGTTTACCACTTGACGACGTGTACGGCACTTCAGATTGGAAGACGTGACGCCCTAGACAGGGACCCCCGCTATCGCGAGCGGACGTTTGGGCACTCGAGAATCGTACGTCGGGATGCGACGGATGAACTTGGCAAAGCCCAGCCATTCGACTTCGGTCAGGGGAGGCTTTCTCGCGAAGAACGCGAGAAATGGGGCACCCTCGGGTTTGTAATTGAGAAGTGGGCCACCCGGCGGAAGCGCTGATCATAATCCTGCTTGCGTTCGTGATGATGCAAACGCAGCGTAAGGTCCCTCTCTCCTTCGCCTTCGG
>DATATW010000170.1:0-91156 GCA_036268595.1 Terriglobales bacterium | reverse complement strand
TTAGTGTCGAGGATTGACGATGGTTAGTGTTTGATCCCTTGCGGCGTGAGAGTACCCTTTACTGCAAATGTCTGCGGTTCCCGCCCTTCGCAAAGTACGCGAAGAACGGGGCACCCTCGACCGTGGTAAGACAAAAAAGCTGAAGGTCGGGCCACCCGCCGTGGATAAATCTCAATCAATTGAAAAGCCCCACTTCTCGCCAAAAACGCGAGAAATGGGGCACCCTCGAGTTTTAAATCAAGGTCAACGCGTTGTTCATGGCGTGGAAGATGTGGGCCACCCGCCTCTTGTCTACTACCGCAAGGCACTGGAATTGGAAAAGCAGCTTACCACTGGATACTAACGCTCACCTTACAGATGCACTCATTTAGAGGTTGCTGTAGCCAACCGGCGAACATGGTCGCGTAGGGCGTCGAGCTCTCGTTGAAGTTGCGTCATACGGGTGATGTGGTTCCCCATTTCCCTGTAGATATTCTCAACGCTCCGGTCAATGTATACGAGCTGCTCTGCCATCTGAGCAGCATCTGGAATCTTCCCAGCAGGACCTGCAGCTCCTTCGGGCCCTTGAGAACCAGTTTCGCCTCTCGGTCCTTCACGTCCCTGGGAACCCTCTACCCCAGCCGTTCCTGGTGCCCCGGGCGGTCCAGGAATTCCACGTTCTCCACGGCGGCCCTTCTGGCCCTTTGCCCCCCTAGTAATTGCCATTGCACTTTCCTCCTAGGATTTGGTGAGCTTCCAGAGCGCCGCCAAGGCCCTGGCTGCATCTTGAATGGTTCGTTCTTCGGTGATTGCTGGTTGGCGCTGGAATATTGGCGTCTGCCTCTTCGAAGTGTCTGTCCCGCCTATTCTCTCCAAAGCAGCCAAATACTTTCGTTGCAAATCTTGAGGGCTCAAAGCACGTCTCCTTACGCTAATTGAACTATCGATTTGAACTGGCGGGAGTGGCTGTAGCCAATACTCTTTGCTATCGAGTTACCCAAAGGAAAAGAGGTATAACCGCAAGGCTTGATGTGGTAGGCCTGACTGCTGCCGAACGTACCCGCGGGACTGCAGCAGTTCCTATTGTTGGCATAACATTGCCATCACACTCATTGACTCCTGCCAGCTCGAAAAAAATAGGACGGGTGGCCCATGCTAACTCAATCGGGTGCCCTCCAAACTTCGCTTGGGCGGGGGTATGATTCTGGTGTCGTGCTTAATCCTGGTGCCCCGGTTAGATGTCCCCAACTGGAAACGGGAGCGGATCTACCTGACTACAAGGTGATGAATTGGAATACCCCCACCCAAGCGGAGCTTGAGTGGGGCACCCGAGCAAGGGTGGGCAGGTCGGATTGTGTAGCTCTTGGGATTCGACGTTGAGGTACGTGGTACCCACCCTTTCGCAAAAGCGGGCGAAAGCATGGGGCATCCTGTTTGTACCGTGTCCGAAAAGGACGGGCCACTCGCCCCGAGATGGAAGCCGCGCGACAGCGACTTTACCTGCATGAATTAACCATCTGAGCCGGCAGGGTTTGCCTTAATATCTTCGATTCGTAGCGTTTAGCCGCCTGTACTCCCTAGTTCAGCAGCTTCCAACAGCTACACCCTTTCTGCCATCACAGTATTAAGATATGCTTGAAACCATGTACGTGAGATGTACCCATTGCGGGTACGACAATAGCCCGGAGTATCGCTTCTGCGGTATGTGCGGGGCCTCGCTGGCGCATCCGCCGGTGGCGGTGACAACGCCTGCGAAAGAGGCGGCACGCCTTCCCAAGCAGGACAATGGGCAAGTAGAGCCGGTGCATGGCCCGTCATTTCTGGGGCTGGCCGACGATGCGGCTGATCCCAAAGTTGAATTTCATTATCTCTACGAAGACGAACAACCCAAGAGCCATGTAGGCCTGATCGTATTCCTGTTCCTTGCCCTGGGCGCAGCCGGTTTTGCCGGCTGGCAATGGAAGCACAACGGATTCCCATTTAACCGCATGGGCGCGGGCGAACAGCAGGCATCGGCTTCGCCGTCGGAAGTGGCGCCCGCTTCAAATCCTGACCAGCAAACTCATATCGACAAGCCGATGACGGGCGCGGGCGAAGTGTTGCCCACGCAGCCTGACCAGAACGCGCAGAACCAAACTCCAGGCAAGCCGACGGAAACCGATATTCCTCCGGCGAACGGGGCTGCGCAGCAGAACGCGGGTTCGCAGCCGGCTTCGACGCAACCACCGAATACGACCACGCAGAACGCTGGAACTCCGGCGCCAGGCGACAATTCGACAGCCAAGCAGAACGCTGCGGCCTCAAAGCAGAATGCCGAAGAGAACACCACCGAAGAGGCGAACGCGACGCCGCCACCGGGCGTGGATAAAGCCTCACGAGTCGCCAAAGAACCTGCGCACGCGCGCGAACCTAAGCCTGCACCGTCCCACAAGGCGGCGGCGCTGGCGCCGAGCGGTGCGCCGGACGCCGATCTCGAACTCGCAGGCGAAAAATTTCTGTATGGAAATGGCGTGCCGCAAAATTGCACCCGGGCTGAGAGCAGCCTGCGGACGGCAGCTATGCATGGAAATTCCAAAGCTGAAACCGTGCTCGGCACCATGTATGCCACCGGGCATTGCGTGGGGCGCGATTTGCCTTCAGCTTATCGATGGTTTGCGCGGGCATTGCATGAGGAACCGCAGAACAGCCGCATCTCCGCGGACCTGCAGGTGTTGTGGCGGCAGATGACCCCTCAGGAAAAGCAGCTGGCTACTAACCGCGGCCAGTAATCAGACACCCAATCATTATGATGGGCGAGTGCGATCTTGACAGGATTCTTCCTCGCAAACTCAGCAGCACGGGATTAAACTTTTAATGACCATGTCATGGCGTCCTGGGTACGCCGTATTTTTTCTTTTGGTTGCGTGTGTCGCCATCGCGTCCGACAAAGGGACGCAAACCCACAGCTCCCCAACTCACGTTCCTGCCCGCAAAATCACCATCGTTGGGGTGTCGAACGTTGGCGAAGTAACTCCGCATCTGTTTCGCGGTGGACAGCCGAAGCAGGCCGGATATGAACATCTGAAAGAAATGGGCATCGATATCGTGGTGGATTTGCGGTTGAGCGGAAAAGGCAATGAAGAGCGGGATGTCAACAAAGCAGGAATGAAATTTGTAGCTCTTCCGTGGCACTGCTTATTTCCGAGAGATGAAGTTTTCGCAAAATTTCTGCAGCTCTTGCATGACAATCCGGACAAGAAGATCTTCGTGCATTGCCGTTATGGCGACGACCGTACCGGCATGATGATTGCCGCTTATCGCATGGCGGACGAGGGCTGGACGTCCAAGGAAGCGCGAGAAGAAATGGAAAAATTCGGTTTCCATCGTTTGATTTGCCCGAGCCTGGGACCTTACGAAACGCACTTTCCCGAACGCTTGAAAAAAGACTCCGCCTTTAAGGATTGGCGTGCAGAGTCGCCTCAGCCGCAGTAACTCAGGCCGCCGCCATCATTCTTTAATTGTGGCTTCTCCATTGTGCTTAGCAGCCAAAAAGCTTTTAGCCGCAGAGCTCGCAGAGGAAGTCGACCGAGGACGCAGAGTGCATAGACGAATTGTGTTCTACGCCGGTCGTGTTTCGGCAGGATGCCGCTGGCTTCGCTCGCAATCGATTTAAAGGCGGATCAGTCGGCACGACTGCAAGTCGTGCTCTTCCCGGTTGTGCCCTCTCCCCATCCCTTGACCTCTACAATATTTCGGCTTCTTAATCGTCTTCATTCTTAGATGAAGGCGCTGGCCATCGATATGACGCGCGAACAGGACCGGCAAATTTCTGAGGTCGTCGAGCGAGAGCAGTCCCGGCTGCGAAATTTCATTCGCCGCCGGATCGCCGATCCCGGCGATGTCGAAGACGTTCTGCAGGAGGTCTTCTTCGAACTGGTCGAGGCGTATCGGCTGATGAAGCCCGTCGAAATGGCGGGCGCGTGGTTGTTTCAGGTGGCGCGCAACCGGATCATCGACCAATTTCGCAAAAAGAAACCCGAGCCCCTGGCAGACATGAGCGAGCCTTCAGATGAAGGCGAAGAGCTCTCGATCGAAGATTTCCTGCTTTCGCCAGACATCGGGCCGGAAGCGGCTTACGCACGAACAGTGCTGATGGAAGAACTAGAAGCTGCGCTGGATGAATTGCCGGGGGAGCAGCGCTGGGTATTCATCCAGAACGAGATCGAAGGAAAAAGTTTTAAGGAGTTGGCGGCAGAGAGTGGAGTCAGTATTAACACGCTGCTCTCGCGAAAAAGATACGCGGTGCTGCACCTGCGACAAAGGCTGCAGTCGGTGTATGACGAATTTTTGGGGTAAGAAGGAGAACATATGGCGGACAACAGAGCAGTGAGAATTGTTAAATTCTTTGTCATCGGCGTGGTTGCGATTTCGATTTTTGCGGTCGGGTTTGGCGAGGCCGTCCTGCACCTATGGAACTGGCTGATGCCGGCGCTCTTCGGGCTCCGCCAAATAACTTACTGGCAGGCCCTGGGATTGCTGGGCCTATGCTGGATTTTATTTGGCGGGCAAAGAGGATGGATGCGGCCACACATGGGACGTGGCCGCTATATGCGGCGCCGTTGGGAGAAGATGACACCTGAAGAACGCGAAAAATTTCGCGCCTCCATGAGAGCTCGCTGCGGCGGGGATATGGCAACTCCAGCTGCGCAGCCGAAAGCCTGAATGGGAGCGCCTGACTGCGGCTGCGGACATTGGGCTATAGCAAGTCCGCAGCCGCCGTGGCGCAAGTCTTATGGTTTTACAACCTGCAGATTGTTGGTGACCGAAAAAACTCCTGGCACGCTCTTTGCCCGTATTTCGGCTGTGTTCTTGTCAGCTTCGTTATCCACCACTCCTTCTAATGTGACATGCCCATTCTTTACGATAATTCGGATAGGCTTGACCACCGGCATGTCATATTTCTGAAGCGACGGGAAGCCGTAGATAGCGAAATAGAGCTTACGCCGGAGCCCGTTATCCATGGGTGACAGCGGCAGAACTTCAATCTGGTTGTCGACCTTTTCAACACCCTCGACGCTTTTGACGGCATTTTCCGCGTCTGATTTTACGATTGGTTGGGTAACCTGTCCCATCAAAGTCACGGTATAACCCTCCACCTTGAAGGCGAGGTTATCGAACACACTTAGACGCGGAAGCAATAGCAGTTGATGCCGCACCTCTTTCTGAATACGTTGCTCAGCTTGCGGATTAGGCTGGTTGTTTTGCCCCCAAGCCGAAGCCACAATCAGCAAAGCCGGAATCAGGAGCAGTTTAGCTTTCATCAAATCCTCCTTGAATGTTAGGCAAAGCGTAGCCTTAGGATGATGAATAGCCAACCAAGGGATTACTCGTAGCAGGAAAGTTCTTACGCCTCGTCCTGTTCTTTGAGCTTGGCGAGTACGGTGAAGTCTTCGAGAGTAGTCGTATCGCCCTTCACCTCACCATTGGTGGCCAGCTCGCGCAGCAACCGGCGCATGATCTTGCCGCTGCGAGTTTTCGGCAAAGAGTCAGTGAAGCGGATATCGTCAGGTTTGGCCAAAGAACCGATCTCTTTAGCCACCCATTTGCGCAGCTCCTCCTTCAGTTCTGGCGAGGGTATACGGCCACCTTCCAGGGTCACAAAAGCCGAAATCGCCTGTCCTTTGACTTCGTCGGGCCGCCCGACTACAGCCGCCTCGGCCACGAAATCATGGGCAACCAGGGCGGATTCTACTTCCATTGTGCTCAGGCGATGACCTGAAACGTTGATCACATCATCGACCCGGCCCATGATCCAGAAATAGCCGTCTTTATCTTTGCGCGCACCATCGCCGGTAAAATAGGTGCCCGGAATCTGCGACCAGTACTGTTTCACGTAACGATCGGGATCGCCGTAAATGGTGCGCAGCATTCCCGGCCAGGGCTGCTTCAACACCAGAAATCCGCCCGAACCCGCCGGGACCGGTTCGCCCTCCATGTTGACTACTTCGGGCACAACGCCGGGGAATGGCTTGGTTCCTGATCCAGGTTTGGTCGCGATGGCGCCGGGAAGCGGAGAAATCATGATGTGCCCGGTTTCGGTCTGCCACCAGGTATCAACGATCGGGCAGCGATTGTGGCCGATGACCTCGCGATACCACATCCACGCCTCAGGATTGATCGGCTCGCCCACCGTGCCGAGAAGGCGCAGGCTATCGAGCTTGTGCTTCTTAGGCCACTGGTCTCCCCAACGCAGGAAGGTCCGGATCGCCGTAGGAGCGGTGTAGAAGATATTTACTTTGTGCCGGTCGATGATGCTCCAGAAGCGGTCGGGCTCGGGAAAGTTAGGCGCGCCTTCGTACATGAGAGTGGTGGCGCCGTTCTGCAATGGACCGTAAACGATGTAGCTGTGACCGGTCACCCACCCGATATCAGCCGTACACCAGTAGGTATCTTCTTCGTGAATGTCGAAGACCCACTTGGTGGTGATGTAAGTACCAACTGAATATCCGCCGGTTGTATGTACAACGCCCTTGGGCTTTCCAGTCGTCCCCGAGGTATAAAGGATATAAAGCGGGTGCTCGGCATCGAGCGGCTCGGCAGGACACTCATCGGAAGCTTTGGCCATCACGTCATGCCACCAGTGATCACGGCCAGCCTGCATGTTGATTGCGGTCCCGCTGCGCTTGTAAACCACAACATTCTTTACTGTCGGACACGATTTCAAAGCCTCTTCCACCGCCGGGAAAAGCTTGACCTCGCCCCCGCGACGGAAAGATCCGTCCTGGGTGATCACCATTGTGGCTTGCGAGTCGTGGATACGGTCGATAAGTGCATTGGCCGCAAAGCCGCCAAAGATGACAGTATGAGGAGCGCCGATGCGCGCGCAGGCCAGCATGGCGATGGGCAGTTCGGGCGTCATGCCCATGTAAATGGCAACCCGATCGCCTTTCTTCACTCCTAACGACTTCATGACGTTGGCGAATTTCTGCACCTCGCGATGTAGTTGCTGGTAAGTGAGCGTGCGCACCTCGCCCGGTTCGCTCTCCCAGATGATTGCGGCCTTGTTCTTGCGTGATGTCTGCACGTGGCGATCGAGGCAGTTGTAGGAGAGGTTAATCTCGCCTCCCACAAACCATTTCGCCCAGGGATTTTTCCATTCCAGCACGGTCTCCCACGGCTTGAACCAGTGCAGTTCAGAGGCGATACGTCCCCAGAACTTCTCCGGGTGCTCAACTGATTCGCGATAGATGCGCTCGTAATCCTCGGCGCTCTTAATGTAGGCGGTCTGGCGAAAAGACTCAGGAGGTTCGAAGGTGCGCTGTTCCTGCAGGGTGGAGTCGATATTGACGCTAGGAGCGAAAACGCTTGCCTTGTCTGCCATTCAAAGGCCCTCGTGGTCAGAATGATTGTCGCAGTGCATTTTACTGCGAAGCGGAGGAGATTGTCTGCTGCGCACTCAAGAGCTTTTAACCGCAGAAATCTTAAAGCTTTTGACCGCAGAGATCGCGGAGAAAACCCAGAGCTCGCTGAGAAAGACATTGGGGCAAAGACATTGGAATATTAATGATTCTCTCCGCGAGCTCGCTTTTTCTCTGCGAGCTCTGCGGTTAAACGCTTTTTGCGGGGCAGTCCTGCGCACTGGTCCACGAAGCTAGAGCTTGTCCGCAAATTCCAGCACTGCGGCGACGCCGTTGCGAAATTCATCTTCCATCGCGATCAGGCTCAAGACAAGATAGCCGTCGCTTGGGAAATCGTAAAAATGCCCGGGATGGATCAGGACGCCTGAGCGCTGCAGTAGTTCAATTGAAAAGTCTTCGTCAGATCGCGTAATGGGAATTCTGAGAACTGCATACCAACCACCTTGAACTTCGAGGCGAGCGCAAGATTTCTGAGCGGTGAGTTGGCGATCGAGCTCGGCGAGGTTGGCGCGGACCCGCTGCAGGAGTTGCGGCTGGACGGTCTTTCTCTGATCGAGGAGAACGGGCGCCGCGAGCTGGATGGGAGCATTGAGCGACAAATACGTATCGGCGATCACCTCGAGCCTTTGCACCGCTGGAGTGACTTCCGCCGACGGCCCGCTTATCGCAATCCATGCCAGCTTCATTTGCGGAAGCGCAGCAATTTTTGAGATCCCGCTAAGAGTGAAAGTCAGAGCGTCTTTATTTGTGACGAAGCTCGGCCTGTGCTCGCCGCCATGCGCATAGTCGAGAAAAACTTCATCCACGATCAGCGCGAGGCTGCGGCGCCGGCAGAGGTCGTTGAGTTGCTGACGCTCCTGCGCGCTGACGTAGGAGCCGGTTGGATTGTTGGGATGAACCAAAACGATTGCGCGCGATTTGGATGTGATCGCGTTTTCCAGCGAATGGAGGTCGATCTGCCAACCATGATCGTAAAGCAGTGAATATGGAACCAGATTCACGTCTTGCAGTTCCGCCAAAAAATCAAAGAGCGGATAACTGGGCTTAGGAACCAGGACTTCCTCGCCGGGATTGCACAGAAGACGGAAGACAAAAGAATATCCTTCGCTGGTGCTGGTGGTCAGGATGAGAGATTCTGGATCGATGGCCGGAGTGTAATACTGCGACACCGCGTGTCTGGCGCTATGCAACCCTCTGGGTTGGGGATCGTAGTCGAGTGCATTTCCATTATTCAAAGCATTGAGGATCGCGGACTCGTCGTATCTGATTTCAGCGCGGGTGGGATTCGAGATCGTCAGATCGATGGTTTTTTTTCCGGAGGCGAGAGCTTCCTGATGCGCGAGGGTGAGGCGATTGGGCGCGAGGTCCCACTGAGTGCGGCGGGAAAACATAGAGGATCATGATAGCGAAAGGCCCCGATGCGCAGGAACGTGTAGGGTCGGGTGTCCAGTCGCCCTCCGGGGCGTGGACGTGCGGGCTACACGATCACTGGAGGAAGCGTCGGCTTAAGGAGTCCCGTAGAGCTGGCGATAGACGTTGGCGTTGCGCATGATTGCCTGCACGTATTCGCGGGTCTCGGTGAACGGTATGGATTCCACGAATTCCTGCACATCACGAAACTTCCCTGCTGACTGCCAATCTTTCACCCGGTCGTCGCCGGCGTTGTAAGCTGCGAGGGCATATTCGAATCCGCCAAACTGATCGACCATGGAGCGGAAATAGCGCGTTCCCAGTTGAATATTGACCGCCGGGGTAAAGAGCTGCGGGGCAGAAAAATGTTTCAGCTTCACTTGCTTGGCCACGCCTTTGCCTACCCGCGGCAGAAGCTGCATCAGCCCGAGCGCGTTTTTGTTGGAAACGGCGTTGGGATTGAATTCCGATTCCTGCCGTACCAGTGAAGCCACCAAATAAGGATCCAAGCCATTGGCATCAGAGAAACGCTTGAAATCTGTCCAATAGGGTTTGGGAAAGAGAGCCTCCCAGTACGAGCGGGGCATGGCACTCAGATCGACCGCAAAATAATTCGGAACCGCCCGCTTTAAAGTTTCAACGGCAATGTCGTAACGGCCCGCGTCTTGATACATGCGTGCAATTTCGGCTGGCAACCATGTGCCTTTGTCCTCGTCAGCGGCAGCCTTCATTTCGCGGACAGCAAAATCCAATAACCCGCCATTTTCCAGCAGGCGGGCTTTCTCCACCCGAAGATCGTCTTCTGGCGGAGGATCGTCCGCAATTGTCTCGGCGCCACTAATAGGAGGAACGTGGTCGAGAAGCGCATAATGCGGCGGATTACTGACTTTCAGCTTGCTCATGCGCTCGCGCGCCAGGGGTCCGTAATAATAATTGCGGAAGCGATCGGACACTTTTTGGTAGTAGGCGCTGGCCATGGCCACGTCGCCCTCTTCTTCGGCCAGGCGCCCGCGCCAGTAGAGTGCCGCCGGAATTTCGGTCGAGTCAGGATAGATCTCGATCTGCTTCTCGAATCCGGTCTTGGCGTCAGTGTTGCGACCCTCGCGCAAACTTAGCCACGCGGCCTTCCAGTGGGCATATGGAGTTCGCGCTCCTCCAGGAAACCGGCTCTCGATCTCGCGATAAGCGTCAATCGCTTTGTCGTAGTCCTTGCGCAAAAGATAGATGTTGCCTACATAGAGCAATGCCTGCTCCAGCCATGGACTGGTGGGCGCGGCCTGTCGCATCTGGTCAACCGTCCGCAGAAATGCGTCGTCATCGTTGGCTGCGCGCTGCAGTTCCCCAATGTCCCACAGCCGGCGGGCAGTGATCTCGGGCGACGAGCTCTCCACCGAATTCAGCAGGGCTTTGACTTCGCGCTCCTGTCCGGAATGGTGAAGCGCCTCAGCAAACCCGAGTTGTATTTCCGGCTTATCGGTGGGCGAGGCCACACGGAGCAAGCTGCGGTATTCATCCGCAGCCTCGGCAAAGCGCTTGGCATGGGCGAGTGCGTCGGCGCGGCTCTTCTGTTCGCCGAAGGTAAGCGGCGCAATCCCCGGAGTGGAAGACAGTCTCTGTAATTCCGACTCAGCTACGGTGGCTTCAAAGCTGAGCGGCAACCCGGTATATAGATGTTTGAATACTGCATAAGCCTTTGAAGGATCGCCGGCCGCTTCGTAGGCGCGCCCCAGGGTAAGTTCAAGATCGGCGCGAATGGGCTCGCGGTCCTTCTCCAATAGCGCAACTGCTTCTTTTGCGCGATTGGATGAAGTCAGCGCTCCCGCATACAAAACATGGGCATCGCGAATCAGCAGGGACTCCGGAAAATTATCGTCAAACTTGCTGAGCGAAGCCAACGCTTCAGGTGTATGTCCGCTCTGCAGTTGCGAACTTGCCAGGTAATATGCGATGTAATCGCCGATCTCCCCAGCCTGTGATCGGGCATGTTCAAGTGCGTCGATCGATTTTGTGTATTGATGATCCAGAAAATATGCATAGCCGACTGCGAGCCATGCCAGTGAGCCTGCGTCTTCGCCATTATGTTTGCGCGCATAGGCCTCCACGCCGGCGTAAGCCGCGGGGATCCGGTTTTGCAGCAACTGCAACGCCATGGGCTTCAAAGTAGATGACTTTATGAAGGCCTGATGCATTTTTCGAAAGCGCAGGCTGTCGCGGCGTGCGCGCGCGGAAGAACGCGGCTTGCGATATTTGGTTTTACGTGTCTTCTTTTTCGGTGCAGGCTTGCTTGATTCAGCCGGGGCTGCGCGGACGTGGGCGTCCGGATCAACGTGGCCTGGTGATGTCTTAGAATCTGTGGACTGAGGAGCTGATTGGGAATCCGCAGACTGCTGCGGCAGCGCGGCCGCGCACACTAATGCGGAGAGCGTAAGCGCGAAAAAAAGAAACCTGCGAAAGTGCCCCACCACTGTTTTGATGATTATCTCTTAGTAAGATGCTGACGGCATTCAGCACAGCTAATTATCGTTGAAAATTTTTGCCCAGGAGAGAAACGTCATCTTCGGCGAGACTGCGAATCAATTCCTGATTGAAATAGTCTCCGCTTGCCGCGGCGGTATTTCCATAACGTTTTAGGTACGTGGCGCGGCTTTTGTCGATATCTTCCTTCAGCCGATCGTAAAGGTCCTTGTGTTTGCGGCCTTCGGAAACCTTGGCCTGATTGTAAAGCTTGATTTCATCCATCAGCAGGCGGGCAAATCGCTGGGCCTTGCGATGGACCTCGGCATCTTCGGCGCTTAGACCGGGTGCGGCGGCGGATGATGATCCGCCCGAGGCAGCTGCTGCCGACATTGCAACTGCGGGTTCACTTTCGGGAACCGACTCGGCTTTTGGGGTATGCAGCGGCGCATGGGCGGCAAAAGGATCGTTGACCGGCGGGGCAGAGTGCATCTCCGGCTCCGGCGGACCTTCTTTCTGAGATTGCTTGCGTTGCGAAATCACTTCCAGCCAGGCACCCGTGGCGTGCACCAGCACATCCAGCGCGGCCGCATCGAGCGCCCCGGCTTGCGATCCGCCGTCAGCGTAGATCAAAGCAGAAATCTTGTCTTTCAACAGCAATGGCAGTAGCGACAGCTTGCCATCTGTGGGGCTGCCGAACTTCGAAATAAAATTCTGATCAAAGTCGGAGGCAGAACCATTTTCCGCGGCGCGCGATGCTAACACTCGCGCTGTGACTCCTGAGCCCATATCCAAAGCGAAATCCTTGATGGCATCGTTATTCGAAAAGCCAGTTCCCTGCCAACCAGTGGCGGCCCCGCTTTTTACGACGAATAACGCGGCACGTCCGCTGTATAGAACTGTGTTGTCCAACAGCGCACGCAGGATTTCTTTTTGTGTTGTCCCAGCTTGGATTCGCGCAACCGCCTTTTGCAAGCCTGCGGCATTGCTTCCGCCCGCTGCCGGTTTGCCGCTGAGGGCGGGCCCGACCTCCCGTAAAACCTCTTGAACAACGCTTTCGCGAAATGAGGTGAGTTGACGCTCAAGCGCCTGGGCAACGGCAGTGCGGACGATCTCTTCGGCGGACTTTTCGGGCATACCTTCGCTACTTGGGGTGGATTGACCTTTGATTATAGGACGAGGTACGGCGTGGGCAGCAGGTCACTTTAGTCACTATCGAGGCCTGCGGTCGAAGGGCATTGACCACAAAGGGCACGAAGGTCCACGAAGGAAAACCTGCATTACTCCTTGACCAGCGGCAGTTCGATGAAGCTTTCCTCACCTGGGCCGTGATAAACCCGCTGCGTAGCCTTTTTATAGTTCTCAGGCTTGGCCCAGAAAATTGAGGGCACGTAGGTCTGGGGGTTGCGGTCATACAAAGGGAACCAACTCGACTGCACCTGCACCATAATGCGGTGACCTGGCAGGAAGACGTGGTTCGCCGTTGGCAGCGCGAAACGGTAAAGCAAAGGCTTGTCTGGCGTTATGGCCTTGGGATTTTCCAGGCTTTCGCGATAGCGGCCCCGGAAGATGTCGGCAGAAACCATCAGCTGGTAGCCGCCCATTTCTTCGTCACTGGCGACCTCATCCGGGTAGACATCGATTAACTTCACTACCCAATCTGAGTCGGTGCCGCTGGTCGAAGCGACAAGATTGGCCATAGGCTGGCCGCTGATCTTGACCGGCTCAGTCAAGACGTCGGAGGTAAAGACGGCAACATCCGGCCTTCCGGAAGCTTCACGCTGGTCGTCTACCAGCCACTCCGGCCAGGTCAAGCGTCCGCTGTATCCTACCGGCTGGCTTGGGCGCGCGCGATACGGAACCGGCTTGGCGGGATCGGAAACATACTCATCGTAGGCAGAGTCGCCGCGCTTGGGCTCCGAGAAACTCAACTTCAAATTGCCGTTCAGATAAAGCGGCGTTGGCTTTGGCGCACAACCGCTTTCGCATCCCGCCGGCCACGCGGGAAGGCGTTCCCACACGTTAGTCCCGGTTTCAAAAGCGGTAACCGGCGCGACGGTGAGTTTGGGGGCATCGTCTTTCAGGAAGTGGTCGAGGAATGGAAGAAGAATCTTCATTCGGAAGTAGAGTCCCGTGTCACTGTTGAACTTGATGGCACCAAGCGAGCTGCCGTCTTCGATCTCCTGGCCGTGGTGCCAGGGACCGAGCACCAGAAAAACTTTGTCGTTGTTCACGTCTTTGGGCTTGATGGCCTTGTAGACCGCGGGTGCGCCGTAGATGTCCTCCTGGTCCCAAAGACTGTCGACCAGCATGACTGGAACTTTCAACGGCTGTTCAGCCAGGATCTTGTCCATTGCTTGATCTTGCCAGAACGAGTCGTAGGCAGGATGTGCGATCAGCTTTCTCCAAAATCCAACCTGGGCGAGTCCGTGAGTTTTGCCGATTTCACCCGCCGAGCCTTCCATATATAAGTCGTAATCGTCGAAGTGATCGGTCCACCATTTCGCATCATTTTTGCGTGTGGCTTCCTGCTCCAAAATATAGGGCATGTTCTGTTGGCGGAATGCGCCATTGTGGAACCAGTCATCGCCCATCCAGCCATCGACCATGGGATTCATGGGAACCGAAACTTTCAGCGCAGGATGAGGATTGATCAGCGCCATCAGCGGCAGGAAGCCGTCGTAGGAGATGCCAATTATTCCGACCTTGCCATTGCTCTCTGGAATATTCTTCACCAGCCAATCGATGGTGTCATACGTGTCGGTGGCATGATCGACGGGTGTGGGATTCAGTGGACCGTGCAGCGGGCGGTTCATCACGTAATCACCCTCGGAGTTGTACTTGCCGCGCACGTCCTGCACCACGCGGATGTAGCCGCCTTTCACGATCACTTCCGTCGCATTGTCATAGCCCCAAAGCTCCGGCCCAAGATGGGAGCTGGCGTTGTGGCTGGTGAGAGCGTCGGCGTCATAAGGCGTGCGGGTCAGCAGAATGGGCGCATGATTTGCACCTTTGGGGACCAGAATGACGGTGTGCAGCTTCACGCCATCGCGCATGGGGATCATCACTTCGCGGCGCGTGTAGTCCCAGGTAGACGAACTGGGCTGGAAGTGCTCAGGAGTTTCGCTGGGATAGTTCGGATATTGAGATTGCGCATCCTGCGCCAGCGAGAGGCCAACGCTGAATAGCACGACCACACAGCAGCACCCAATCCACTCAGACGCACGACGCAGGAAAGTCATGAAGATCCTCGATCAAAAAATTTGTTGATTTTGGGAAACGCAGCATTATAGACGAGAAATAGACGGGGCAGTGAAAGTGAAAATGAAGCCGGCGCGCAGCAGGAATGTGCGGCTATAAGCTTTTAAGACACTTTTGCGACCAAACTAGCGCCTGACAGTCATTGCTGCATTTTTCACGTTGACTTCGCAGGCCGGATTCGCCAGGCACTTGCGAAACGCCGGGACAATCATCGCCTGTTCTATGGTTGGATAGTTAAAATGAGTCAGTATTTCCTGAGTTCGTCTCGCGCCAGCATAATAGCCAGTGGCCTGATACGCTGCAGTCAGCAGCTTGAGCGATAGCGGGCTGCTCATGTCTTCTTCAAGATACGGAATGGCTTGGCGGTATTTGCGTTCGTAGAACAGGTGCGCACCCGCCGCACCGTCAAAAGCAGAGTCGATCAACTTATCGTTAGAGTCCACTGAAAGCCGAGCCAGCTTTCCGACCGCTAAGTCAGCCGCCGGGGCGTCCCCCGCCCCGATCGCCAGATATACTCGGGTGCGCAAAATCTGAGCCGCCTCTTGTTGCGCTTCGGTTTCAGAAATGTTGCTGCCCTCGCTAAGCGCAATTTCAGCTTTGTGCAACAGATCCATTCCCCGCCGCTTCTCGGGTTGATACATGGCCATTTGGCGATAGGTTTCGGCTTCTACCTGGCTAAGGTGCCGGGTATGCGCGTAGTCGACAAGTGCCTGCAGTGCCTTGTCCGCTGCTGCTAAGTCGCCTTCATATATGTAAGTAGTTGCCTCTCGTGTTCGCCACTGAATACGGTCGAGTTCTCCCAACGAAGAGAATTTCTTGAACGCAGCGTCGTATTCTTTGCGGGCCCGGGTTTCGTCGCCCATCAGCAGATACGTATCTGCAATCCCAAACTGTGACGAGTAGAACTGCGGATTAATACTCAGCGCGACCCGATAGTGATCGATGGCAACGGTGTAGTAGCCTGCCATGCGCAAAATTTCAGCATAGGAATCCTGCGGATTGGGATCCTTGGGCATCAAGGTGACGAACTTGTCCATCAGTGAAAATGCCTTGCTGAATTGCCGCATGTTGGCGTAGGTGTAGGCGGCATTGTTAACCAGGCCGGGCGAATCGGTGAGCCCGGAGTTCTCATAAACGGCTGCCGCGCGTTCATATTGGGTCTGCTCCATCAGCCACGAATTCGCAAGGAACACCAACCATCGATCGTGCGGATATTGGTGCAGCACCTCGTTCATATTGGTGATGGCGGGAATTAATTTATGGTCGGCCGCCTCCTGAAACCACTCGATCACGATTTGCTCAGAAGCATTAGCGTGCTCACGATTCGCGAAAGCCTGCCTCTGCTCACTGACTTGCTCAGCGGGATCGAGGCTGATCTGGGCCAGAATTTCGTGTCCCATGGCGAACTCAGGTTCGATCTTCACCGCTTTGCGCATGACTTCGATGGCCTGAGACTGTTCGCCCTGATCGGAGTCCAGGACCCAGGTCTGGTCCAGCAGATGGCGCACTTGCGAAGATTTAATGGTTAGCGGCATTACATCTGGTTGCTGGCCGGCGCGCACCATCGGCAAAGACGCGAACCCCAGCGCGGCGATAAATACCCAGATCTTTCTCATGACTAGTTTCCTCGCAGAAGGTAGCCCTGCTGTACCGGCAGCTTGCCATCAATCTTGATCACATTCACGTCTTTGGTCAGGGAATAAAGGTCGATAATTCCCACCGCGCCCCGGATGGTGGAGACGAAGTGCAGAACGGCATCATCCGATCCCGCTACGACAATTGAAGGTTTATGGACTTGAATGAAGGCCCGCGCCTGAATCGGCGTCATATCGAAGACCTTCCGCAATACCAATTCCATATCGGCCGACTCCGGATCGCGTATGACCACGATTACCGGCTTCCCGTCCGACCAGTTATGGGTGCGTGCGTTAAAAATTTTGACTAGTTCAGCGGTGGTCAGATTGGTTGTGGGATTCGAGGTATCGGTAACGACCGCCAGTTGCTTGGCAAAGAGCTGGCACGGGCCCAGGCTCATTCCCAGCAAGAGCAATAGTGTCAGCCAGGGTTTCATCCTGGCTGATTATGCTTGCCGGGGTAATCAGGCGAAAGATAACCGACGTAATGGGGTTAGCGACAATACCAAAAAAGCTTTTAACCGCAGAGAACGCAGAGAAATTCACCGAACACGCAGAGAAAACCAAAAAAACATTAAATTTCTCCGCGGTTACGGGTCCAAAGAATGGGCCTTCGCGCTGAACTTCTCGGCGCTCTCGGTTGCGTTCTCAGCGACCTCTGCGGTTAAAGGCTTTTCTTCTACCTAGAGGTTGGGTTAGCACAAACCAGCTCTTACACATTAGAATTAAAAAGCGATACAGGCCCTCCATTTAAAGTGAAAAATCCTGCATCGAATGACGAATGGGCGCAATCCAACCAAAGGTAAGCGAGCCAATCAGTGATGAACTGGTTCTGGTACAGAAGGCCAAAGGCGGCGACGTCAGTGCCTTTGAAGAGCTGGTTCGCCGTTATGACCGGAACGTTTTTCGCATCGCGCAGCACATTACGCAGAATCGCGAGGATGCGGAAGACGTTGTACAGGACGCCTTTCTAAAGGCGTACAACAATCTGGCGCAGTTCCAGGGGCAGTCGAAGTTTTATACCTGGTTGGTGCGGATTGCGGTCAACGAAGCGCTGATGAAATTGCGGCGCCGTCGTCCAGAGCGCACCATTTCGCTGGATGAAGAAGTAAAGACGGAAGACGATTCGGTTCCGCGCGAAGTGGCGGACTGGTCGCCGAATCCGGAGCAGCAATATACGCAAGCGGAATTGCGGGACATTTTAGACCGAACGATCCATGGACTGCCGGCGACGTTTCGTACGGTGTTTGTGCTGCGTGACGTTGAAGGTCTGTCGACAGAAGAAACGGCGGAGGCGCTGGAGTTGAGCGTGCCGGCAGTGAAGTCAAGATTGTTGCGGGCACGGTTGCAATTGCGCGAACGGCTGAACAAATATTTTCAAAAAAGAGAGAGGTCGAATGGATCGCAGTCAAAACCAAGCAGTGGAGATGAAACACAGTGAAATGCTCTGAATTTCTCCACGAATTGACCGACTACCTGGACGGCGTGATCGACGCCAGCACAAAGGCCGAACTGGACGAGCACCTTGCTTGGTGCC
This sequence comes from Terriglobales bacterium, assembly GCA_036268595.1. Taxonomy (GTDB): domain Bacteria; phylum Acidobacteriota; class Terriglobia; order Terriglobales; family Acidobacteriaceae; genus Gp1-AA145. The sequence continues at coordinate 73,484 of DATATW010000170.1, read as the reverse complement.
ATAACTGCTATGTTGTCTGCGATACCACTAAAAAGACCATCGAAATTTACCGCGATTCCAAGCTGTACGAACTTCCCGAAGACCTCGAAACCAAGCTCAGATCAGCCATAGCCAGCCGTTGTAAGTCCCATAAAAAAACTGGTCCAGAAGGCTCGGCAAGGTAACTCCTTCTAATTCCCAGAGTTGTACCGGCGCATATTTTGCGCCCGGTACGACGAACCCTTTTCAGAGAAGCTGAATCTAAGTAGATGAATGCCACTTCGTCGGGCTTCCCAGGCCTTTGCGGCATTCTGTGGGAGGTAGAGGGATGTTTGCTCGCGTCGTTGATGCGCTCTTCGGCTGCTGGCACCAGCATTACAGTTTTCCTATCACCATTAAAAAGGGCCCTCGCAGTCGCGCCGCATTTGCGACCGGGACCTATGTGGTTTGCATGGACTGCGGGAAAGAGCTTCCCTACGACTGGAAGCAGATGAAAGTTATAAGCAGCCAGGCTGATCGCGCGGCGGTCGGATCATTGGCCACAAAAGAAGCAGCATAAGAATTTTCCTGCTGCTGAAAATAAAAGACGGCGGGCTTCGATAAGTCCGCCGTCTTTTATTTGATTTGCTTTCCTTCGTGGACCTTCGTGTCCTTTGTGGTTCATGCCTTCGAACTGAAAACCAATAACCACCAGGGACACGAAAGTCCACGAAGGAAACAATTGGCCGCACTGGGCAGATTTAGTTGTTGTCGTCGGGACGCCGCTTCAAAGTCGGACGACCATCATCCGACGTCTTGTCATCAGTGCCATTTTTGTCGGTCGAGGAAGCGCGCCGTAGCGAAGGCTTCTTGCCATCCTTCTGGTCGTTCAGCTTATGACGATTCTCAATTGCAGCCAGCCGCGATTTGACGTCGTCAAACTCTGAGGTCGTGACGATGTATTCCGACTTCGGCGGCAGAATTTTGGCGATCTCCTGCTGCGAAGCCTGTATGCGGTCGGGTGTCTGAGGATGGGTCTCAAAAGCTTTCGAGATTGTGCCTGGCTTCTTCTTCTCCTGCGCCTGCACTTTTTCAAAGAACGATATGAAGGCCTGAGGATCGTATCCCGCCTTGTACATGTATTCCACGCCGAGATAGTCAGCCTGAGCTTCAAAGCCGCGCGAGAACTTCAGGAAGGTTAGCGGTACCGCAAGGCCTGCGCCTTCATACGCCGCGTAACCGATCGGGCCGCCCATGAAGATCAGCGGAATGGTCATCATCTGCATCAGGTTGGCGCGGGTGTTTTCGCGAGCTGCATGGCAGGCAGCGACGTGTCCGATTTCGTGCGCCATCACGCCGGCGAGTTCGGCTTCTTCGTCGGCAGCCAGGATTAGACCCGAATTCACGTAGAAGAACCCACCGGGAAGGGCGAAAGCGTTAATGTCATCGGAATCGATGACTTTGATGGTGAAAGGCACCTGCGAATCAGAATTGCGGACGATGTTCTGTCCCAGCCGGTTGATGTACTCGGAGACCACCGGATCATTAATGATCTTTGATTGACTCTCCACCTGCATGGAGACCTGCTTGCCAAGAGCGATCTGGCGCTCGAGGCTGTACCAGTTGCCCATGCCGCGGGCGCAGCCGACGTTGCGGTTGCCGATTGCGTCAATGTCGTTAATTCCGCCGTCATGCACGACTTTCGTCGCTGCGGGTTCAGCCGGAGCGGGGGCGGGTTTGGCGGTCGATGGCGATTGATCCGCGCTATTGCCCGCCGCGAACGACAGGGGAGAAAGGCAGACAGTTACAACAGTGGCCGCGATGAGTGACAGCAGGTTTTTCATAAAGTTCTCCGGATCCGCCCAGGCGCCTGACCCTCGCCTCGATTATAGTCCCGGGTGCGAAGGATTCCAGTACGCAGAAGCCCCCCAAGATTTTTGCTAATAGGTTGGACGCAACTTCTCCTCACAAAGTTACCCGCCTGCTGCCAGATGTGACACTTTCAGCGTCCAGCTTTGCCATTCAGCCCCGCCAAGTTGCAAAAGCTCTGCTAATACGAGAACATACCCGTTTGCCCACAATCACTTAATGTCATAAGGAAGATGCCCTCAATGGCTGCACGCCAAAAGTCCGCTCCGAACAACACTACTACCTCTGAAATCCAGCCCGCAAAGGGCAAACTCGGGGTAATGATCCCGGGCATGGGAGCCGTTGCAACCACATTTGTCGCCGGGGTAGAGGCCGTCCGCAAGGGATTGGCCAGCCCCATCGGCTCTCTGACCCAGATGGGAACTATTCGCCTTGGAAAGCGCACTGACGGCCGATCGCCCCTGATAAAGGAATTCCTGCCGCTGGCGTCCCTTCCCGACCTGGTATTCACCGGCTGGGATCCCTTTGACGACGACATGTATACCGCCGCGCGAAAAGCTGGGGTGCTTGAGCGCGACCTGCTGGATCAAGTCAAGCCTTTCCTGAGTACGATCAAGCCGCGGCCTGCGGTATTTGATCGCAATTATGTAAAGAAGCTGGACGGGCACCACGTCAAAAAGGGCAAGAACAAGATGGACCTGGCGGAGCAGGTCCGGGCGGACATTCGCGACTTCAAAAAGACTTCCGGCGCCTCGCGGCTGATTACGATCTGGTGCGGATCGACCGAAATTTTTCTTAAGCCAACGGCGGCACATCAGTCGCTAAAGGCTTTCGAGAAAGCAATGCAATCAAATGATGAGGCGATCGCGCCGTCGATGATCTATGCATATGCTTCGCTGATGGAAGGCGTTCCATTTGCCAACGGCGCGCCGAATCTAACGGTCGACCTGCCGGTAATGCTTGAGCTTTCGCGCAAGAACGAAGCCCCGATTTGCGGCAAGGATTTCAAGACCGGTCAGACGCTGATGAAGACGATCCTGGCTCCGGGATTCAAAGCCCGCCTCCTCGGGCTGAACGGCTGGTTCTCGACCAACATTTTGGGTAACCGCGATGGCGAGGTGCTCGACGATCCCGCGTCGTTCAAAACCAAGGAAGAATCAAAGTTGTCGGTGCTGGAGCATATTCTTCAGCCGGACCTTTACCCGAATCTATACGGGAAAATGAGTCACGTCGTCCGCATCAATTACTATCCGCCGCGTGGCGACAACAAAGAAGGCTGGGACAATATCGACATTTTTGGCTGGCTGGGATATCCCATGCAGATCAAGGTCGATTTCCTCTGCCGTGATTCGATCCTGGCGGCGCCGATTGTGCTCGACCTGGTGCTCTTCCTTGACCTGGCAAAGCGCACTTCTAACTTACGCGGAATTGGCATTCAGGAGTGGCTCAGCTTCTATTTCAAATCACCGATGACGGTGCCGGGACTGTACCCCGAGCATGATTTATTTATTCAGCTGATGAAGCTGAAAAATACATTGCGGCATTTGAAGGGCGAGGAGTTGATCACGCATTTGGGGCTGGAGTACTACGACTGAGGTGGATTGACCGTGTTCGATTAAATGGAGTGGGCGGATTTCCCGCCCGGCATTTACTTCCGGAACTTCCCCACTCCAATCCTCACTTCAAAAGTATTGACCCCAGGATTCAAGCGACTCAGCCCGGCGTCCGAGATATGCAGATAGCGTCCTTCTAATGTCCAGGCGAACCTGTCTGCAAGGTAGTGGAAACCAAATCCCGCCGAGGGAGTGAAATTTATCTGCGACGTGTTGGCGGGAACGTCGTGAGTGGTAAACAAAAGACCACCGCTGAGTTCGGTGTATGGAACAATCCTTCCATGCCGCTCAAAATTCCACTTCAAGTTCAACGGGTTCAGACCGACGCCGTATGCGGTATTGGTGGGCTGGAAGATCAGATACATTGGCACGGCATCGATCGCATATTCGAACCGGCCTTTCAGGAAACTCGGTCCGTGGCTGTCGAGCAAAACCCAGCCATAGCGAAGCCCAACGTCGAAGATTCCGGTATTGCCGCGGCCGCCTGAAACCGAATGACCGCCCGCAGTCCAAACTTGCATTTCACTACCGCCTTGCTGGGGTCCGACTTGAGCCAAAACATGGGCTCCGCAGAGCAGCAGAAGCGAAGCCAGCACGACCCGCGAAATCCTGCCAAAGGTTGAACCAGTGAGTTTTGGAAGCGCAACCGAGGGCATCATTTCGCGAGCAGTCCTCGTTGTCGCAACCAGTCTGCGAGCAGGGTAGGCCAGACGCCCAAATAAGGATCGGCCAAATCCAGACCCACGCCGTGTGAACCTTTCTGAAAAATATGGAGTTCGGCGGAGACGCCGGCGCTGTGCAATGCCAGATAAAATGCCACGGAATTTTCCGGAGGAACCACTTTGTCGGTAGTGGTACTAAACAGGAATGCGGGGGGAGTGTCCGGGGTGACCTGCAGGTCATCCGAAAGATCCTCGCGCAGTTTCATGTCCGGATTGTCACCGAGCAAGTGTCGAGCCGAGGCAGAGTGCGAATAGGGCGCGACAAACGAAATCACCGGATAAGCCAGGATCAGGAAATCGGGACGGCAACTCACCCGGTCGATCGGATCGGTGGCCGCCTGATCCCCGTGGTCATAATGCGTTCCTACTGTCGCCGCGAGATGGCCGCCAGCAGAGAAGCCCATCATCCCGATACGATCTGGCGAGTAGCCATATTGCTGAGCGCGGGCCCGCACCCAGCGCATGGCGCGTTGGCCATCGTGAAGCTCAACCGGGTGACGATATTTCGGCGCCAGCCGGTATTTCAAAACAAACGCGGTCAGACCGAGGGAATTCAACCAGTTCGCAATCTGCCGCCCTTCGTGATTGATGGCGAGGGCAACATAGCCTCCGCCAGGTGCGACGATCACTGCAGTTGCCGAGAAGTTGGGATGAGGAGGCAAATAAACGGTTACGGTCGGAATATCTTCATCGGCGGTGCCCAGCGCACCAGTAGCGCCGTTCTCCCACAACGGGAAAGTCTGGGGCTGGCCGGACATATGCGCTTCGGAAGTGGGAGCATTGACGGGCGCCTTTTGAGCCAGCGCCAGTGAAATCGATAGTAGTACGGTGGCGAGGGTAGTGGTCGCTGTCTTCATGAAAAGTTGAGTGCCGGAGCGTTGGTCAGAGCCCCAACCCGCCGTCTACGTATAACACCTGGCCGGTGATAAATCTGGGAGCGGTAACAAAGAATAGTATTGCAGCCGCCACATCGTCGCCGGTCCCGTTGCGAAGCATAGGAGTTTGTTTAGCCATCCGGCTCATGAATGCAGCTGCGGCTTTTTCGCCAAGATCAATCATGCCCGGGGCCACACAGTTTACGGCAATTTCAGGCGCCAGCGCTTTCGCCATGGCCTTGGTAAGCATATGCAGGGCGGCCTTTGACGAACAGTAATGGGCGTGGGTCGGCCAGGCGCGCAAACCGCCGAGAGAACCAAGATTTACGATCCTCCCCTTGCGGCGGCGTAAGTGAGGTTCGGCGGCCTGGGATACCAGGAACGGCCCCCGGACATTCACGCTGAAGATCGCATCCCATTGCTGGACAGTAATATCTTCGAAAGAAACGGTCTCGTAGGCGCCTGCGTTGTTTACCAGAATGTCGAGGCCGCCGAATTCAGATACCGTTTGCCCGACCGCAGCTTGCACACTCTTTTTATCAGTGACGTCGCACCGAATCGCCAACACCCGGCCACCAGTCTTTTGCAGCTCTTTGCGGGTGCTCTGAACTTGCTTCTCTGAACTCAGGTAAGTGATGGCCACGTCGGCGCCGGCTTGCGCGAGAGCCAGGGCTGAGGCGCGGCCCAGCCGCTTGGCTCCGCCGGTGACTAACGCGACCTTTCCTGAAAGTGGCTTGCCGTTTGCCATGGCAGGATTGTACCGTCTTCCGCTCGATGAAAGCCCGAAGGACTTGATTTCCCCGTTTGTGCACCGAGCGTGTTAGTAACAAGACTTTTACTGGCAAACTGTTTTCTGGTTTGCTAGACTCGGCCCCATGTCAGCCCTGCGCGAAGTCATCGTGTATTCCCGCAAGGGATGCCACCTTTGCGAGATCGTGAAAGAGAAGCTTTCAAAGCTGGAACGGCGCGGCGGATTTCACTGGCGCGAGGTCGATGTTGAAACCGACGATCAGCTTAAGCGTCAGTTCACTGACGAGGTCCCGGTAATATTCATCGACGGGCGCAAGGCGTTCAAATACCGATTGGACGAACAGGAATTCCTTAAGAAGCTGGCCAGCTAACCTCATCTCGCGGAAGCCACCCGAGCCGGCATTATTGACAGCCACAAAAACGCATCATTTCTTCAGCTTCCCGCATCCTAAGACTAAGGCGCCAGTAATGTGACCTGTGGTGCCGCGAGTGCCTAAGCTTCTGTTTTTTCGCGTGTTATACTGCACCAAATCAGCCTGCTCGGACGGCTTGCCGTCCCGGCGCAAGGACAACTAAAGATGGCCCGTAGTTCTCACCGCGCTTCCTTTCTCGTAGTTTTATTTTTGGCGGTTTGCGGCTTTTTGGGAATGGTTTCCGCCCAGAAGAATCCCGCTACCGCGCATGACAGCGACTCCGATGTTAATCAGAGCCTCAAGCAGTTCACCGAGGTCTATGACATCGTCGAGCAGAATTATGCCGAGCCGGTGAATCCCGACAAAGCCATTTATAACGGCGCGATTCCGGGCATGCTGCACGTACTCGATCCGCACTCGAATTTCTTCGATCCCAAGTCGTACTCACTGTTGCGCGAAGATCAGCGCGGCAAATACTACGGCGTGGGAATGACGGTTGGTCCGCGCAACAACAAAGTGATTGTGATCGCGCCTTTCGCCGGAACGCCGGCGTACCGCGCGGGAATTCACCCTGGCGACATTATCGCCGCGGTTGACGGCAAGCCCACAGATAACATGACCACCAGCGACGTGGCCGATCTGTTGAAGGGGCCGAAGGGCACCACGGTTCATATCACCATACTGCGTGAAGGCGCAGAAAAGCCGCTGGAGTTTGCAGTGGTGCGCGACGAAATTCCGCGCTACAGCGTCGATCTCCATTTCCTGGTCCGTCCGGGCATTGGCTACATGCACATTGCCCAGTTCAACGAAACCACCGACAAGGAAGTGCAGGATGCGTTAGACAGCTTCTCGCAATCCGGCGAGATGAAGGGCCTGATCCTCGATCTCCGGCAGAATCCCGGAGGCTTGCTGAACGAAGGTGTAGGCGTAGCTGACAAGTTCCTGCACAAAGGACAATTGATCGTCTCGCACCACGGGCGTTCTTCACCCGAGCGACGTTACACCGCGATGCATGGCGACGGGGGCAGAGATTATCCGATAGTTGTGTTGGTGAACCGCGGAACCGCTTCGGCGGCGGAAATTGTCGCGGGAGCGCTTCAGGACCATGACCGCGCATTAGTGGTCGGCGAAACGACGTTCGGCAAGGGCCTGGTGCAGACGGTGTATCCGCTTTCGAACGATACTGGCTTGGCATTGACCACCGCGAAGTACTACACGCCAAGTGGACGATTGATTCAGCGCGACTACAGCAACGTCTCGTTGTATGACTATTATTTCGATCGCGACGGAATCGGCGATACCACTAACAAAGAAGTAAAACTGACTGACAGCGGGCGCACGGTATACGGCGGCGGCGGAATCACCCCGGACGTGAAGATCGATCCGGTCAAGAGCAATCGCTTCCAGGACACGCTGTTACAACATTACGCATTTTTCAATTTCGCCAAGCACTACATCGTGGTCCACCACGTCACCAAGGGCTTCCAGGTGGATGATGCAGTCATGCAGGAATTCCGCAAATCGCTGGATGCTGACAAGGTTCCTTACACGGAAGCTGATCTGCTTCAGAATGATGAGTGGGTCAAGTCAAACCTGAAGAGCGAAATCTTCGTCGACGCCTTTGGCCAGGAAGAAGGATTGAAGGTGAAAGCGGAGACCGATCCTGAGGTGCTCAAGGGCCTCGAATTACTGCCACAGGCGCGGGCATTGGTCGAAAACGCAAAGAAGATCATTGCCGAGCGCAATAGCGGCAGCTTGAACCGATAATTGGTTTTAGTTCGACGTGAACGGCCTGCTAAAAGCAGGCCGTTTCTATTTTCGCAAAATCAAAAGCTTTTAACCGCAGAGAACGCTGAGAAACCCCGCAGAGATCGCCGAGAAAATCAAAATGACGAACACTCTTATCGAAGCGTTTTGCTTTTCTCTGCGTACTCTGGATTTTCTCCGCGTTCTCTGCGGTTAAAAGGTTTTTTGGTTTTCCAGCCTATGGACTGTAGAATTCCAGAACTGCCTTGGCTCAAACCCTTTGGATATTGGCTGCCGCCTTCGCTGTGACGGCGGGAATCACCGACTTCCGCTACCGGAAGATTCCCAACTGGCTTACCTACCCTGCAATTCCGATTGCCATTTTTCTTCACTGGCTGATCGCTGGCGGTCACGCGGCATTGCTGTCTCTTGCCGGGGCCGCGATCGGCTTGGGGGTTCTGCTGCCATTGGTTCTACTGGGCGGGTTGGGCGGTGGCGATTGGAAGCTGGTAGGAGCGCTGGGCGCATTCTTCGAAGCCCGGAGACTTGTACCAGTCCTGCTGCTTACCTTGATCATCAATGGCATCATGGCGCTTGTTCTGGTGGTGTGGAGAAGGCGCCTCGGCCAGACTCTGAGAAACATGGCGCAGATTGCGGGTGCGTTATTCAGATTTCACGTGCCGGGGCCGGCGTTGACCATCGAGAACTCCGAAACCAACAAAATTCCATTCGGCATCGCCGCGGCCATAGCAACCTTGCTCTACGTCGGCGGTCAGCCGTGGGTGGCATTTTAGAATGCTGAATTAATTGAGCTGCGGTGGTGGCGCAGCCATGTCAGGCGGCGGAACGTTTTCATCCTGCGGCTGGTCCATATCCGGCGGATTGTCGGAGGTCTGATTTTCCGGCATTGTGTTTGCGGCGGTAGGAGGCGGTGTGTAGCTGGGCGCGTTCTCGGCGAACCCGTCCTTGCGGCTGAGAATCACGCTGCGCAGAATGTTAGGATCCGCTTCTGAACCAACCAGCACAAAATTAAGACTCGACCCGTTGAGCAATTCTGCCATGACTTCGCTTGCCGGCCCGGGGCCCGCGTCAACAAAGACTCGTTCCTGCTCGGTTCCGGCGGGAATGGCAATTTCGGCGCCAGTCTTTTTTTGGACCTGAAACAAAACCGCAGACAAGGTCACATTGTGGGCGTGAATTTCGAGCCGCCCTTTGGTGAATTCCACCCGCAACTCGTTTGATGGAACCGATACGATTGTTGAGATCGCTCTCACCACGGGCGGTTTTGTTCGAGCGCCGCTGCGGCCCGTTGCCGAACTGGAGGATACCCAGCCGATGATCGGCTGCGAATCGGAGTCGGATGAATCATTGGCTGGTTCGACCGCCTTCTCGCCTCCAACAGTCACAGTGAACCCCGACGCGACGCGCGCCACTTGATACGGCGCGGGAGAATTGAGGTCCAGAACAATTCGCGTGACCAATGGCGAGGTCGAAAACACTCCCACCCGAACCCGCTTCACTTCATTCCGGTTCACGTTCAATTCATGCAAAGCCGCGCTGGGAAGGGCGCCTGGAAGATCAATCACCAGGCGTTCAGGATTCGGGATCAGCTGCGTTTGAGGAGTAACCGGTGAGCTGGTTTGAATTTGCAGTTGGAGTGGATTCTGCGGGCTGACAGAAATCTTCTGCACCTTGACCTGCGAGTAAGCAGGTAAGGCCAAAAGTGCCAATGCTAGAACTTGCCAGAGATTGCGTGGGGATTGCATAATCCTGTGCAAATTTTAGCAGTGTGCAAGACACGCGAGCCGCACTTAAGTACTAATCGGGCCCAGAATATGGCAGGTGAGCAGGATTCGCTGCGTTCTGCAACTAGCTTTTACGATAGCGAGCGAAAATGATCCCGGCTCCGGAAAGCACCAAAACAATCGTTCCCGGCTCCGGCGTAGCAGGCGGGTGACCACCTCCACCGCCGCCCGCGCCGCCTCCACCGCCGGGGCCTCCGCCTGAGCCTCCTCCGCCACCGATACCGATTCCACCTCCGCCAATGGGTGGAGGAACAAACACTCCCGGCGGAGTGCCTCCGCCGGCGACTGGAACCCCGGAGTTAGCGGGGCCAAGAGGAAGACCAGGATCCACATTAAGAATTTTCGAGTTGAGCGCTGCCGGAAATCCTTCGATACCGCTGGCCATAGCGTCCGGACGATCAAGTTCCGCCAGGGTGGGCTCTTCGGGTGAACTGGCGACCCGCGGCAGGACCGAAACCTGATTTCCGCAACGGCTCCGCGCGGTCACGGTGCCGTCGGTCAGCAATTTTTCGCCAACGTGCAGGCTGGCTTGCCGAACTGTCCAATAAACCTTGTTATGCAGCCGATAAGAGAGGTAGACCTTCTGCGGTTGCTTCACTTCGATAACATGCGCGCGCCGATAGTTGAAGCCTGCGTAATGAGTCGCAACCACCGAATCGTGGGCTGCGGCTTGGCGCAACTCATCAGCCGACGATACGCCGCCCGGAACTATGGAGTATGGGTAGACAAGGCGACGGCTGCGCGCCTGAATTTTCGGCGCACCCTGAAATTCGCCAAGATACGCGGTATTCGAAGCGGTAGAAAGTGTCGATTTCCCTCCAATTTCAGAGGTCCGGGAGGGGTTGGAGAACCAGCGGATACCGGCCACGCACACCGCAACCAGTGCGAGCAACGCGGTGATGCGAAAAATTAACGCGGCTAGATCGGTTTTCTTCCTGACTAGCCCCCTGCTAGCCCGGCGACGCAAATAATTCAAATCATCTCCCTACGCGATTAGACGAAACTGCAATTGAGAGTGTCACTGCAATCGCGGCGCCAGTACGCCCCAACCGCAACCGTCTAAATGTATGAAATGGTGAGAGTAAGTACTGCTATTTTTGGGGATGCTAGCAGAGTAGGAAAACTATTGCACAATAATAATCTGTTGATATTTCAGGTTCTGATGCGAACTTCATGAAAGGTAAATAACAGCAAATCCAGCAACTTAGGCACGCTGGAAGGCTGTGAATATTCGGCTGCTGCATGGCACCTTTGCGCCATTTCAATTAGCCCGCGGGTTATATTGGAACTCGATGAAATCGTCGCCGAATCTGGCTGCTCAAAACACACGCACCGCGATTGCGATCATGGCAGCGGGCAAAGGCACCCGGCTAAAGTCGAAACACCCTAAAGTTCTGCATCAGGTAGGCGGCAAGCCGCTGTTGTCGCATGTGGTCGCCGCCGCCCAGCAAGTCATTTCTGCGAAAGATATTTTCGTGATCGTGGGACATGAAGCGGAAAAAGTCCGCGAATCCGTGCAGCAGACGGGAGTGCAATTTGTGTTGCAGGAACCGCAGCGCGGTACCGGCCATGCACTGATGTGCGCCGCCAATTCGCTTTCTAAATATGACCAGGTGATTGTGCTTTCGGGCGATGCCCCGCTGATTACTGCGGAAACCATTTCACGGCTACGCGACTTTCATCAGCAGAAAAAAGCCGCCATGACGATTCTGAGCGCGAAGCTCGAAGATCCCACCGGCTACGGCCGAATCATTCGCGACAGTGGACGAAGCGGCGAGGTAAAAGCGGTAATTGAAGAAAAGTCAGCCACGCCGGCGCAAAGAAAAATCCGCGAGATCAATTCCGGATTTTATGTGTTCTCGACCAAACCGCTGTTCGAAAATATCGAACGCCTCAAAACCGACAATCCGCACGGCGAGTATTACCTGACTGACATGGCAGCGGTACTACGAAAAGCAAAGCAGCGGGTGGCGGCGATCGAAACCGCCGATCCTGCGGAAATTCTGGGCAGCAACACACGCGCCGAGATGGTCGATCTCGACCGCAAGATGCGACTGGACAAGTGCCTGAAGCTGATGTCGGAAGGCGTAACCATCTTCTATCCAGATACGTGCGTGATCGACTGGGATGTGGAAGTGGGCCCGGACACGATCATCGAACCGTTCGTTCAATTGCTGGGGAGCACACGCATCGGAAGCGATTGCCGGATACGCTCTTATTCCGTGATTCAAAATTCATCAATTGGCGACGAAGTGCTCATGAAGCCAGGATGCATCCTCGACGCGGCTGTGGTCGCGAATGGCGCGATTCTTGGTCCATATTCTCACTTGCGGCCAGGAAGCGAAATCGGCGAAGGTGCGCGCGTGGGAAACTTCGTGGAAACCAAGAAAATCCGCCTGGGAAAAAAGTCGAAGGCCAATCACCTCACTTATCTCGGCGACGCAGAGATCGGCGACGGCGTAAACATCGGCGCGGGAACAATTACCTGCAATTACGATGGCGCGAACAAGTACAAGACGATCATTGAAGATGGCTCGTTCATAGGCAGCGACGCCACGCTAGTGGCCCCGGTAAAAATTGGCAAGGGAGCTTATATCGGAGCCGGATCTTGCATCACCTACGATGTCCCGCCCGACTCGCTCGCATTAGGACGCGCGGCGCAAGTTGTGAAGGAAGGCTGGGCCCGAAGGAAGAGGGAAAAAAAATAAACGGGCGCACCGTTTCCGATGGGGTGCCCGTCCTGGTCTTTCGCGTCCTTTGCGAAAGGCAGAGTTCTGCCCTGAGCGCAGCCGAAAGGGCGGGGATGTTGAGTTTAATGCAGCACTACCGAGATCAAAGACCCGCCCTGCCGCAAAATACGCGGGAAGGATGGGGCACCCGATTCGGATCCGGTAATTACAGGACCGGAAGATTTGTATTCACCCCACGTTGACATTTCCACAGCAGAAGGTTCAAACTACCCACTCTGCCGGACGAGTCGTTTCGCCCGTAAGCAGGCACGATGCGGTATCCGCCGTTCCCGAATTCATTTGAAACTTTTGCTTATGGCCGGTGACCGGTTCTCCTACAACCTGGATTCGACGCTGGAGACCGTAGACCGAGCGGAGCAGACTGCCAGCCGTATTGCCAGCGAAACCGGCTTCGACGAAGACGAAGTCATGCAAATTGCCATGGCGGTGCGGGAAGCGGCGGTAAATGCAGTGCTGCACGGCAATGCTTACGATCCGGAGAAAAAAGTTGCACTAGAATTTGAGCGCACGACCCGCGACCTGGTGATCACGATTCGTGATCAGGGTAAGGGCATGGATATGGCGAGAATTCCTGATCCGCTGTCGCCGGAAAATCTTTTAAAAACCTCCGGCCGGGGAATTTTTTTAATTCGTTCGTTTATGGATGATGTAGAGATTCACCCGTCGAGTACGGGAACAGAAATCAAACTAATCAAGCACGTCCACGGCATGACCGAGGGCGGCAAGGAGGCTTCCCAGTGAATTTGAAAGTCAGCACACGCCAGGTGGACGGAGTCAGCATTGTGGATTGCAGTGGACGTATAACCCTCGGCGAAGGCAGCGTGGTTCTTCGCGAGACGGTGAAGGACCTGCTCAGCAAGGGCCAGAAGAAGATTCTGCTGAACCTGGGCGATGTGAATTACATCGACAGCTCGGGAATCGGCGAGTTAGTGAGTGCCTACACCACGGTGAAGAACCAGGGCGGCGAATTAAAGCTGCTCAAGTTGACCAAGAAAGTCCACGACCTGCTGCAGATCACCAAACTCTACACGGTGTTCGACGTGAAGGACGACGAGGCGGCGGCAGTAAAATCTTTCCGGTAAGTTCTTGGATGGAGACACGGGCACCCTTGCCCGTGGGCGGGCGAGACGCCCGCCCCTCCACATCCAATTTCATCATCTGATTTCATTTTGGGAAAAAGACGAATTTATTTTCATTTCCTGTCTTCTGTTCCCTGCTCTCACAAATAGAATCTGCCCGTGTACCATGCGCTTCTATTTCTGATTGTTCTGATAGTGCCTTCTCTTTCCCTTGGCGCCTGCATTCCCTTCGATCAGGCACGCAATCATCTTGATGAAACACAATGCGTCACCGGCAAAGTGATTCGCGTGCAGGCCGGCGAACGCGGCGTGCACTACCTGGATTTCTGCGAAGATTACCGGCTTTGTTCATTCACCGTTGTGGTCTTCCCGCATGATCTGCAGAAGATCGGCGACGTACGTCAACTGGCGGGCAAAGTTGTGGAAATCAGAGGCGAGATAAAGGATTATGACGACCGCGCAGAAATTGTTCTGGAAAGTTCCAGGCAACTGAACAACGGTCTCATGCGGCTTTCACCATTGCCGAAATCCTTCGATGTCGAACAGCGAGGACATTTCAGCGCCGGAACCTCGCGGCCGCCGAGCAAACGAAGCACCTCGAAGAAAAAAGGAATTCCGACGCTGCCCGCGGACGTTGCCGATGCCGAGTCCGAGTGAAGCTAGCGTTCCGCCAGCAAGATCGTCAGACCAGACCACGTCGCAACTCGTCTAACGGATACATTGTGCCGCGCCACTCTACGCCCTTATTTCGGAAAGCAAAAAACATGGATCGCAGCATGATGTAAATAAAAAGCAGTGTGGCGACGGGATGCAGCAGAAGATACCAGGGCCGCACATCAGAAAACAATGACATTCCGAAGTAAAGAAAAAATAAACAAAGCAGCGCGATCCCATACGGAAGACGCGCCCAACCGTGGGCGAGAAACACTCCGGCGAAGGGCATGATGTTGATGAAGGCGGCGGCAAAGCAGAAACCGATCGCCCGCCAGGATTGAAATGACATCACGGCGAAGAAATTTTTTGTCAGGTTGCGAACTACACCCAGCGCGCCTTGGGCCCAATGAAGTTCGAGCAGATCTTCTCCGAGCACGTTGCGCTGACGGAAGCCGGTATTCTTGATGACTTTGCCGAGTTTCATGTCGTCCACAACCTCAAAGCGCAATGCTTCGTAGGTTCCGACGGCTTCATATACCTGTCGGCGAACCAAATTGAACGCCCCGACACCAATGTGGTCTTTGGCTTTGGGATCGGCAACTTTCCAGGGACGGTGCCCGAAGACGAACATGAGTTGAAAAAATGCCAGCATCATTTTTTCGCCCGGACGTTTCATGATGGTCCGGGGAAAGAGCACCAGATGGTCGGCGCGCTCGGCCTCAGCGTAAGCGATGGCGCGGCGAAGGCAATCGGGACGGAACATCACGTCGGCGTCGGTAAATAGAATCCAATCGGCGGTGGATTCTTTGGCGGCGCTCCACATGGCATGGGCTTTGCCCATCCAGCGGGGAGGGAGTTCAGTAATGTGCACGACCCGAAGTTTCGCATTGGACGGGCGGGGACGCCCGACCCCCCATGTCGCCAAGTGGTCCATAATTTCGCCGGTGCGATCGGTGGAGCGATCGTCAACCGCGATCACTTCGTAGTTGTCGTAATCGAGGGCGAGCAACTGAGATAGCGCCTGATGGATGGATGGATCTTCATTTCGCGCGGGAACGACGATGCTGACGCTGGGATTTCCTGAGGGAGTTGCGGGCTTACGGTCCCATTCAGGACGAGTAATGTTCACCAGAGTGCGGACGCCGAACGAAGTGTCGATCACACGAGAGAGCCAGATCACCGCCAGCAAAGTGCCGGCGATCCAGTGGAAATAAGTCATCCGGCGTGGACCTGCGCGGGCCGGTTGTCGACTGCGACCGCTGGTGCGAAGCGCGCTCCCAGAAACAGAATGACCGCGGAAATTACCATCGCGATCACGGGTAAGATGAAAGCCGATTGCAGCGAATGCTTGTCGGCCACCCAGCCCATCATAGCGGGCGACGGGACGTCTCCCAGGAAGTGCAGAATAAAAATATTGAACGCGATGGCGGTGGCTCGAATGTGAGCTCCAACCGAATTCACTACTGCAGCGTTGAGCGGCGATGTGTTGAATAAGAGCAGGAAAGCCGCGATGGCAATGGCCGGCAGCATCAATCGCCCTGGATTAAACAACGCAACAATCATGAAGGGTACGCCCAGCGCCATGCTGACCGCCGAAACAAAGTAGTACGCGCCTTTCATCCTCGGCAACAAATAATCGCCCAGCCACCCACCGGCCAGCGAAGCCACAATGCCGTCAACCACCACAATCAGGCCGAAGGTGTAGTTGGCGGATTCGAGCGTATAGCCTCGGACACGAGACAGAAAGGTCGGCATCCACACTTGAATACCGCCAAGGGCGAATGTCATGGCCGCCATGCCCAGGGTAGCGGTCCAGAAAGCAGGATTGTGGGTCAGGCCTCGCAAGGTGCCGCGCTCGGGGGTTTCCTTCACAGAATCGAAATGTCCACGCTCTGGCTCCGGGATAAAAAGCAACGCCAGCGCCAACAGAAAACCTGGAGCAGCCGCAATGTAAAAGGGAAATCGCCACCCGTGCGTGGCGCCCAATTTGCCGCCCAGTATGTATCCGGCAGCGGTGCCCACAGGAATAGCGAGATAAAAGATTCCGAAGATACGGCCACGCTTTTGCTCAGGAAAAAGATCGGCAACAAAAGTTGGCGCGATGGTGACAAAAGTTGCTTCGCCAATTCCCACCAGAGTGTGCCGCAGCAGCAGTTCCCAATAAGTATGGGTGACAGCCGTGAGCAAGGTGAGCGCGCTCCAGAAAATCGCGCCGAAAAAAATGATCAGGCGGCGCGAATACCGGTCTGCCAGAGGTCCAGTAAATGGCGCCGCAATCATGTAAAACCCGAGAAAGGCGCTGGTGAGGTATCCGATTTGCGCGTTGCTGACGTGAAACTCGTTCTGCACCAGCGGCTGCACTGCGAACAGCACCGACCGGTCAATATAGTTGAGCAGGTTCAGCGCGGTAAGAAGAATGAGCGCAGTCCAGGGATAGAGTTTGGTCTGGGTCACAGGAGATTACGCAATATAGCACGACGAATAAACACTTCGGCGAGCAGAAGCGACATTTGTCGTGAGCGACAAATGTCGCTATACTAGGCGACAAATGGTAAATGAACTAAACGCGGTGGTTAAGGAGCTCGGCGGAAGACAAACCCTGGGCCGTAGCCTCACAACGATGGGCCAATTGAAAGAAGCGATTCGTGAAGGATTCCCGCCCGCTGTGGTCGAACAACTCATGAGGTCGTCCGGCCTGACGCTGAAAGAATTGGCCGACGCGCTCGATTTGTCGCCCCGAAGCCTGCAACGCAGACGGCGTAGCGGACGGCTGGCGCGCTTCGAATCAGACCGCTTGTTTCGATTGGCGCGTATTGTGGCTTTCGCGCATCAGGCGCTCGGCGGAGCTGAGTTGGCTGCACGCTGGCTGAAGCGGCCCAACCGCGCTTTGGCAGGTTCAGCCCCGGTTTCATTCATCGATACCGAACTGGGCGCAAGGCAAGTGGAAAATATTTTGGGACGTATCGCTTATGGCGGAATCAGTTGACGCGAGTGTATCGCGTGCTGCGCAAATCGTATGCGCGCACCCCGTTTGACGGCGAAGGTTCATACCAATATGGAGGGCGCTGGTCGAGTCCCGGCATCCGGTTCAGCTACGCCTCTGAGCACCAATCGCTCGCAATGCTCGAATATTTCGTTCATCTGGAGGCTAGCGATGCGCCGCCGGATCTTGTTCTAGCAAGCGCCGACGTTCCGGATGATCTGCCTCGACAACGAATTGACGTCGGAAAATTACCGGTAAATTGGCGCGACATTCCGGCACCGCCCGAGTTGGCCCGCATGGGGGATGAATTCGTGCAGCTAGGTAACGGATGTCTGTTGATCGTTCCGTCGGCGCTGGTTCCAAGCGAGAACAACTGGCTCATCAATCCCCTGCACGGCGAGTTTCGCAAGATCACGATTCGGGAAACGGAACCGCTTACCTACGATTCGAGACTCTCAGCCCGCGGTCGAAGCTCCAGGCATAAACACAAATAGCATTATGCCCGCCTTCTCTGCGGACGCGGCCAGCGCGCGATAACAACCGTCGAAATTCCGCCGCGAGGACGGAAATCGCCTTTCACTTCCGCCCAAACTGGTTTGGCCCAGCGCACGACGTCTTCTAGAACCTGGTTTACGATGTTCTCCTGAAAAATTCCCAGGTTGCGGTAGGACTGCAAATATTCTTTGTACGATTTCAACTCGAGGCAAAGTTTGTCCGGCATGTAGCGCAGGACGATTACGCCGAAATCAGGGAGTCCCGTCTTCGGGCAGACCGAAGTGAACTCTGGATCGTCGATGACGATTTCATATCCAGGAAACTGATTAGGCCAGGTCTCGATCTCGGGAAACTTGGCGCCAAGTCCAGCTTGCGCGTGTTCGGACGTGTAGCGGGGCTGCTTCGGCATACGCTCTCATTGTAATCAAGCCCCATGGCAGCCGGTCTCAACCTTTTCTTGGTCTTTTTCCGGAAGGCGATGCATCTAAACGGTTAAGTGCGGCTCGGCCGGGCCGATCGCGACGAGTGTTACATTAATCTCAGATCATTCAATGGCTCAAAATGGCCGAAAATCGGGCTTTTTCGCCCAGCGGCGGTGGATATTGTGGACCGCGGGAGCGGTGGCCGCAGTCATCCTTCTCGCTTCATTTGCATCGCGCGACGATTCCGTTGCGGTTTTCACCGCGACCGTAAGCCGCGGGGACATCCGCAGCCTGATCTCAACCAACGGGAAGATTGAGCCGATCGATAACTTCGAGGCGCACGCTCCAATCGGGACCGTGGTGAAAAGAGTTCTAGTCAAGGAAGGCGACCACGTTCGGAAGGGCGAGCTGCTGGTTGAGTTGGACGCCGCCAGCGCGCAGAGTCAAGCGGCGCAGGCCCAAGCTGAAATTCGCGCTTCCGAGGCGGACATGAATGCGATTCAGCACGGTGGAACCCAGGAAGAACTCCTGACCCTGCAGGCGGAACTGGTGAAAGCTACCGCCGATCGCGATGCCGCACAACGAAATCTTGATGCGCTACAGCGGCTTCAACAAACCGGCGCAGCATCGCCCGGCGAAGTGCGCGCGGCGCAAGCACAACTGGCCACGACGGAAGCACAGGTGAAATTGTTGCAATCGAAGCAGAGCGGCCGTTATTCCCGCCCGGAAATCTCGAGCGTTCAGGCCCGGCAATCCCAGGCACAAAGCGCGTATTCCGCCGCCGAGGATGTGCTTCATCAACTTCTGATTCGTGCTCCGTTTTCTGGTGTGGTTTATTCCCTTCCGGTAAAGCAGGGAGCATACGTCAATCCCGGAGATCTGATCCTGCAGGAAGCAGATTTATCGAGCGTGCTGGTACG
This sequence comes from Terriglobales bacterium, assembly GCA_036268595.1. GTDB lineage: Bacteria > Acidobacteriota > Terriglobia > Terriglobales > Acidobacteriaceae > Gp1-AA145. The sequence goes on along the minus strand of DATATW010000170.1, from coordinate 54,430 downwards.
CGCTTACGTCGACGAGCCCGATGTCGCGCGCCTGAGCCGCGGAGAAAAGATCGAAGTCACGTGGGACGCAATTCCAGGTCGAATCTGGCGCGGCACGGTCGGCACGCTGCCGGCGTCGGTAAAGCTTCATGGAACCCGCAACGTCGGCGAAACCACCTGCATCCTTCCTAATAAGGATTTCAAACTGCTTCCCAACATCAATGTCGGCGTAACCATCGTGACCGCCGAGCACGATCACGTCCTCACAATTCCGCGAGAAGCGCTGCGTATGGATGGCGGCAAGCCATACGTTTTCCTGGTCGCGAACAATGAACTGGCGCGGCGCACGGTTGAAATATCGATCTCAGATTTGACGCGTGCGGAAATAACCAGCGGCCTCTCGGATGGCGAGAAAGTGGCGCTCGGATCAGTGAATTCCAAACCTTTGCATGATCATCTCTCAGTGAAAGTGGTGCAATAGAAATGCGTTGTCTGCTGTTGATTGTGGTTATCTTCTTTTTCAGTGTCTCGGTCGCAAGTGCCGGGGCTGACGAAACGGCTCCTTCCCTGATCGCTAACGGCCAGGTTGATGAAGCTATAGCGCGGCTTGATAGCCAGATCAATTCCTCGCCTAATGACGCTCAGGCGCACAATCTTTTGTGCCGTGCCTATTTCAGCCTGGGTGACTGGGACCGCGGAATCGCAGACTGCGAGAAAGCGGTTGCCCTGGCGCCCGACAATAGCCAATTCCATTTATGGCTGGGAAGGATTTATGGCGAAAAAGCAGATAGCTCGAGCTTCGTCACCGCCACCGGTCTTGCCCGCAGAGTAAAAAGCGAATTTGAAGAAGCCGTTCGGCTCAATCCCGAGAATGTCGATGCACGCAGCGATCTGGCGCAGTTTTATCTTGAGGCCCCTGGAGTGATCGGCGGTGGTCGCGCCAAAGCGGAGGCCCAGGCCAGCTCTCTCGCCACCATTGATCCGGTCATTGCGCACGGGGTGGAAGCCCGCATTGCCGAGAAGCGAAAAGACTATGCGACTGCCGAATGGGAATATCGTCAGGCCATCAATGCCAGCCATGGCAGCGCCAGCGCGTGGCTGAATCTGGGACTTTTTTACAAGCATCGCCAGCAATTCGACCAGATGCAGGAGGCGTTGTCGCACGTACGCTCGGCGCCCTTGGACCGTCCCGAAGCCCTGGTCGACGCGGCGGAGATTCTGATTCACACGCAGCGAAACCTGCCGGAAGCGACGCAGTTGCTGCATGCCTACTTGAAATCCAATGCCAAGGTCGAGCAAGCGCCGGCATTCAAAGTCCATTTCCTTCTGGGAACCGCCAATGAGGAGCTTGGCCGAAAAAAGGATGCGGCGTCCGAATACCGGACCGCTCTCTCGATGGCGAAGGAGTTTCGGCCAGCCCAGCAGGCGTTGCAGCGAGTGAGCCAGTAGCTTTGCACGAGCTGTTTCAAAAGCCACATCTCAGTAAAATCAATTGCTATTTCACACCGAAGGTGGATGCCATGAAACCTGCCCTGGTCAGGGTGTGTTTGTTCGCACTGCTATTTGCTGTGCTGGGGGAGGGCGCGGCGTTTTCCGTAACCGCTGATGAAGCGCTTTCGCTCAAGCGCGCCGTCCAGCTGGCTTTGTCGCATAGTCCGGCAGCCGCGGAAGCAAATGCCGACAACCAGAGAGCGTTTGCCTCGTATCGCGAAGCCAAAGACCAGTACCTGCCACAACTGATCGTAGGCTCCGGTCTCGGAGACTCCTGGGGATATCCGCTAAGCCTGGAGGGTTCCGCTCCGTCCCTGGTCAACATCAACGCGCAATCGACGCTGTTCAATCCGGCGCTGCGGGATTTTGTCCGGGCAGCGCATCTCGAGTTTGAAGCGGTTGGCGAAGGCACCAAGAACCGGCGTGACCAGATCGTGCAGGACACCGTCCTCACCTACATGGAACTGGCAAAGTGGGAGCGGCAGATGGACCAATTACGCCAGGAACGCGACGATGCCGGCAAGGCCGGGGAGATTGAAGATCAACGGGTACAAGCCGGCGTGGACAGCCAACTGGCTGGCAAAGAAGCGCGATTGGCCACCGCCCGCGCTCATTTACAAATAACCCAGGCGGAAGGCGCGATCGATGTGCTGCGGACGAATTTGTCGCAGCTGACCGGCGTACCCGTAAACTCATTGCGAATCGCGCCGGAGTCGGTGCCTGCACTCCCAGAGATCAAACATGAAAGCACCGATGCGGCCAAAGAATCAGAATCGAATCCGGCGGTGTTGTTCGCGCAACAGCACGCGATTGCACAACAGTTTCGAGCACGCGGCGAGCATCGCTCATTATGGCCGTCTGTGGATTTTGCTACTCAATATGCGGTGCTGGCCAAGTTCAACAACTGGACGCAGTTTTTTCCCAACAATGTGTTTGAAAGAAACAATGCTACGGTCGGAGTGGTAATCCGCTTTCCTTTTTTCAGTCCCTCGCAAAGGGCTCACGCCGAAGCCGCGGATGCAGAAGCGCTACGCGCCAAGAAAGAAGTGGAATCGACTAAGAATCAACTTTCCCAGCAGACGTTGAAGCTGCGCCGTTCAGTCGAGCAGTTGCAGGCGGCGCAAGAGGTTTCAGAGTTGGAATATGAGATCGCGCAATCGAATGTGGAAGCCATGCAGATCAAAATAAAGTCAGGAACAGCAACTTTGAATGAGGGGGATCAAGCTCGCGCAGATTTATCGGCAAAATACAATGCACTTCAGGACGCCAACTTTGAACTGGTTCGCGCTCGCGTTGGCCTTCTACGAGCTACGGGAGAATTGCAATCCTGGGTAGATCAAGCTAAGTAGGCCAGCTCTGGCGAACGGGCTTTTTACCCTGTTCACTGCTCCTACACGCCGTTCAGGGCCATGTCATTGCATCAGGGCTAGGCGGCCTTTAGGCTGAAAGCATCCAAGAAGGAATGTCCTTGAGCTACGTCCCGCGCCGCCGCGGGTGACCGATTGGATACGCAAGTCCCTGATTTCCCAGGCGCGAATGTTACTATAAACAATTACCCATATGCCATTAAAAACACTGTTCTTGAATCCCCCTTCTTTCGAGAATTTTGACGGCGGAGCGGGCTCTCGCTGGCCGGCTACTCGCGAAATTGAGTCTTACTGGTATCCAGTCTGGCTGGCTTATCCAACAGGCATGATCGAGGGTGCGCGTTTGCTCGACGCACCCCCGCATTACGTCTCCGCTGAGGAGACCATCAAGATTGCCAAGGAATATGAGTTTCTCGTGCTCTACACCAGTACCCCTGGCTTTCCTGGAGACATTCGACTGGCGGAGCGGATCAAAGAAGCTAATCCGAAAATCAAAATTGCATTTGTCGGACCGCACGTTACGGTATTGCCGGAGGAGACGCTGCGCGAAGGGCGGGCCATCGATTTTATCGTGCGCAAGGAATTCGACTATGCGGTAAAGGAATTTGCCGACGGCAAGCCGGTCGATGAGATCCTGGGAGTTTCTTACCGCAAGAACGGCTCGATCGGGCACAATGCGGACCGTCCGCAATTGCAGGACCTGGATTCATTGCCTCATGTCACCGACGTCTATCATCGCGACCTGGACGTCCGGCGCTACAACGTGCCGTTTCTTTTGCACCCCTATGTCTCGCTTTACACTACGCGCGGGTGTCCGGCGCAGTGCACCTTCTGCCTGTGGCCGCAGACCACCAGCGGGCACGCCTGGCGCAAACGTTCGACGGACGATGTAGCGCGAGAAATGGCAAAGGCCAAGGAATACTGGCCGTATGTCCGGGAATATTTCTTCGACGACGATACTTTCAACATTCAAAAAGCTCGAACCGTCGAGCTGTGCGCCAAGCTCAAGCCTCTGAAACTTACATGGTCTTGTACGTCGCGAGTGACAACCGACTACGAGACCTTGAAGGCCATGAAGGAAGCAGGTTGCCGGCTTTTAATCGTGGGTTACGAATCCGGCGATGCGCAGATCTTGAAGAATATCAAGAAGGGCGCAACTCTCGAGCGCGCCCGCCAGTTCACCAAGGACGCACACAAGCTCGGACTGGTGATTCATGGAGACTTCATCCTTGGCTTGCCGGGAGAAAGCCGCGAGACCATCCGCAACACGATCGCATTTGCCAAAGAGCTGGATGTCGAGACGATTCAGGTCTCAGTGGCTCACGCTTATCCGGGAACCGAGTTGTACGATTTCGCCGTCAAGAACAACTTCATGGTAAAGGGCAGCATGGTCGATGCCGGCGGCCACCAGCTGGCGCATATTGAATATCCCGGATTGCCCGCGGATGAGATACTGCACTCCGTCCATCGTTTCTACGACGAATATTATTTCCGGCCAAAAGCTGTTTTTCGTATTTTGCGGAAGGCTGCATTTCATTCAGGAGATCGTAAGCGCCTGTACAAAGAGGCCAAGACCTTCCTGAAGGTGCGATCGATGCGGAACAAGCTGGTGAAAGATAATGCTAAGGACGCGGCCAGCGGTAAGCCGCCGGCTACCGTTCCGCCACCTCCGGAAACTGTCCAGGTCTGACGGCCCGTGAATCTCCGCAAGTATCTGGTACTGGCCGGAGTGAGTGTGTTCGCTCCGGTCGGAGACTCCCTGCTTTCGTATGGCATGAAGCAGGTGGGCAATATTTCGCTGAAAAATATTCCTGATCTTCTACTGGCTATCACCAATCCCTGGGTGGCCATGGGAATCCTCCTTCTGCTCGGCTTTTTTGCTTCGTATATGACTGCCCTTTCCTGGGCAGACCTCACTTACGTGTTGCCCGCTAGTTCGCTGGGTTACGTTCTGCTCGCTCTGATAGCGCGATTTGCTCTGCACGAACAGATCAGCGTCATGCGATGGGTGGGAATCGCACTGGTCTCCGGCGGCGTAGGTTTTGTGACCAGCGGCCCGGAAGTGACTCGCAGGCCGCCACGGCACCACGCAGATGGCGTGGCTGCGGAGCATCCATGATCCACCATGCCATCAGCAATCTGAACGGTTGGCTGGCCATTTTGGCCATCGTGCTTTCTTCCAGCGCCGGAGATGTGCTTTTGTCGCGGGGGATGAAGCAGATCGGCGACCTTGGCAAGGTGCGACAGCAGCGTGGCTTCAGTTTCGTCTTAATGCAGATTTTGCGTAATCGCTACTTCCTGATGGGAGTGGCATGCATGGCGATTTCCTTCTACAGCCTGCTGTTTGGACTTTCATGGGACGATGTGAGCCTGGTCGGTCCGGCAGCCGCGTCGCTTTCATTTGTGGTCAATGCCTTCGCGGCCAAAATGTTCCTGCATGAGCGGGTCGATCGCAAGCGCTGGGCTGCGGCCCTTTTTGTTGCAGCCGGCGTGGTGCTGATGGCGTTCTGATTTTCGCTGTTTTTGCTTGAGTTATTGCCCGGTCACGGTGGTCCAGAACCAGGCCAGCGACAGAACGATCAGAATTCCGCTCGTGGACCACGCCATCAGATTCACGATCCTCGAATTGCGATACTCGCCCATTAATTCCTTTTTGTTAATCAGAATGAGCATGAATACCAAAAGGAAAGGCAGCAAAATTCCATTTACAACCTGCGAATAGAGGATGATCTTCAGCAGAGGGATTCCCGGCAACAGTACCACCCCGGCGCCCAAGGCGATAAGCAGAGTGTAGAGCCAGTAAAAGACCGGCGCTTCGGAAAAACTTTTGTTCACGCCGGACTCGAACCCCATGCCTTCGCAGATGTTGTAGGCGGTTGCCAGCGGCAGGATCGCCGCAGAAAGAAGCGATGCATTCACCAATCCGATGGCGAAGAGCAGAAATGCCCATTGTCCGGCCAGCGGCTTCAACGCCGAAGCAGCGTCGGCCACGTCACTGATGTTGTGAATGCCTGAAGTGTACAGGGTTGCTGCGCATGCCAGCACAATGAAAAATGCAATTACATCGGTGATGATGCAGCCGAGAATTACGTCCCAGCGGCTGAGCCCGTATTGCTTTTTGCCAATTCCCTTCTCCACAATCGAAGCCTGCAAATAGAACTGCATCCAGGGGGTAATGGTGGTGCCGATCAGGCCGATCACCATGACCACGTATTCGGAGCTTTTGCTTACCGTAGGGACGATGGTGTTGTGCACCGCCGCCTTCCAGTCGGGATGAGCGAAAAAGGCGGAAATTACGTACGAGAAGTAAAGCATGGAAAAGATGATGAGAATTCTTTCGAACGGCTTGTAGGAATTCTTGACCACCATGAACCAGACCAGTCCGGCGGCAAACGGTACGGCGATGTATTTGCTCACGCCGAAAAGGCCCATGCCGGCGGCCACGCCCGCAAATTCGGACATGATATTGCCGACATCGGCCACGCCCAGGATAAGCATGGTGAAGAAGGTTGCACGCAGACCAAATTCTTCGCGGATCAGGTCCGACAAGCCTTTGCCCGTGACCGCGCCCATGCGGGCGGCCATTTCCTGAACAATAATCAGCGCTATGGTGATCGGGATCAGCGTCCACAGCAGGGCGTAGCCGAATTTCGCGCCCGCCTGCGAATAGGTGAGAATTCCGCCAGGATCGTTGTCAACATTGGCGGTAATAAAGCCCGGACCGAAGATGGCCAGAAACGCCAGCAGGCGGAACTTCATGGAGCGAAACGGCAGGCCGCCTCGGCGCTTTTTTGCACGGGGAGATCGCGAGATTTTCTTCGTCGTGACCATCTGTTTCATTTCGCGCCGTGTGATGAGCGGAACCGGGGTCAGGCTCCAAATCTTCCCGCTTTCCGGAGATTGCTCCTGCACTGTTGGACATATGCGATGGGCTTCAGCGCGAACTCAGGATAAATGTAGATGTGTGAATTTGAACAGGCGAAAGTACGGAGAGGCAGGTTAATTTTTGTTGACCCATACGACGGTCAATGGGGTCAGGGCCTGTTTACAGTTTTGCGCGCAACAGACTGATTACGTCGTCAGAGGTGATGACACCGGTGAGGATGCCTTTGTCGTCAAGCACCGGGAGGATCACCAGGTTGTACTTGTCGAATAGTTCGGTGACTTCTTTCTCCCGGGTGCCGGCATGAACGGAAATCAGCGGATCGATAATCAGCGAGATCAATTTATCGTCAGGTTTAGCCAGAATCAGCCTGGCCAGAGGCACCGCACCCACCAGCTTGCCCTGCTCGTCGACTAAATAAATGGTGTGAACTGTCTCAACTCCACCCTCGAAATTGCGCAGCGTCTCAATTGCATCGTCCACGCTGGCCTTTGAATCAAGCGCCAGATACTCCGTGTTCATCCGGCCGGCGGCGGTGTTCTCGCGGAACTCCAGAAGCTCGGCCATTTCGTCGCGTTCTTCGGGCTCCATCTCCTGCAGGATTTCCGAGGTCCGCTCCTCCGGAAGATCGGCCAAAAGATCAGCCGCGGCATCCGGATTCATTTCTTCGACGATTTCCGCGGCGCGCCCGGAATCTAAGGACTCAACGATCGACTTCTGAACTTTCGGGCGCACCTCTTCCAGCGCGCCGGCCGCAACCTCTTCGTCAAGGGACTGAAACACCGCCTGCCGTTCGCTGGGCGTGAGCTCTTCAATAATGTCGGCAATATCGGCAGGATGGAGTTTGGCAAGGCGATCATGAGAGATTTTCAGTTTTACCCGGCGCGCGGGATCGGTCTCGATCAGGTCGACGAACTCCCAAGGAATCAGACGTGGCGGAAGCTTGTGCAGCACCAGATTCAGAGCCGACATGGGAACGATCCCCTTAAGCAAGCGTCGAACCGCGCCGCGCACGCCCACATCGACGGACGCAACTTTCAGAATTACCAGCCCGTTGGTGGTCTCGCTGTGCAGGTCAACGTCATTTACCCGAACAACTTTGCGGCCATGGACGTCGATGATCTGCTGGTCCAGGAGATCGCGCTCCAGTAGGAAGAGGCCTTCGCTGTCGACCTTCGCCCAGTTCGACACATCAGACTCCGCGCGAACTCCGCCGTTGATGGACGATACTGCGGAAAACGGCAGCAGGCGGTCGCCATGTTTCGTTCGCACGATCAACGTGGAAACCAGGGCGAGGTCCTCGGCGGGGGTAATGGCTACTTCGCGCACGCGGCCGTGCGCCCCCGACGAATCGGTCACCGGAGCGCCCAGCAGTTCCGTAAGCGCGATCGTACTCATATATTGAGCATGGGCCGAAGACTGAAATGTTGTCAATCATTTCTCGCATAAAAGACTGCGCGCGCGAGTTGCGGTAACCGCGTCGCTCAGATTTGCAGGCTAGCCGGCAGCCAATTCATTCTGGTGAACGACCTTTTCTCGTATCTTTTGTCGTGCTATACTAGCGAACAAACGGCGAATATATCATGGCTTCCCTTCCGCTTCTTCCGAATGATTCTCCGCGTCTGGTTGGGATTGCACGCCTGGCTGCTCACGGCGAAAGCGTTCGCCAGGGGCATGAAGTGGAATACTTCACGATGCCGGTGCGCTCACTTCTGAATCGCTGCGTGAGCCGACGACAGATGCCGTTTGCATGGACGATCAATCCTTACCGCGGTTGCGAGTTCGCCTGTAAATATTGTTACGCGCGCTACACTCACGAGTTCATGGAGATGCGGGACGGTATCGAATTTGAGCAGAAAATCTATGCCAAGCAGCACGCGGCCGAACTTTTGCGACAGGAAATTCGCAAAGTGAAAGCGGGCGAGCAGATCGCTATCGGCACCGCTACTGATCCCTATCAGCCGATCGAGCGGAAACTGGAAATCACACGGGCGATTCTCGAGGAATTCGCCCGCCATTCGGGGTTGGAGCTGGGCATCGTAACGAAATCGGCGCTGGTGGCCCGCGACATCGATGTGCTTCAACAGATCGCGCAACGTAACGAGATCTTCGTAAATTGCACGATCACCACCACCGATGCCGAGCTGGCCAGGATACTGGAGCCGCGGGTGCCGCGCCCTGACCTGCGGTTACAGGCTTTGCGGAAGCTCAGGGACGCCGGGATCGGAGCGGGAGTGATTTGCGCCCCGGTGCTGCCCGGAATCACCGACTCGCCAAAACAACTCGAAGCCGTGGTGCGCGGCGCAGCCGAGGCTGGAGCGAACTACGTCTACGCCAACCCGCTGTTTCTGAAGCCGTGCTCCGCTGCGGTGTTTATGCCTTTCCTGCGCGAGAATTTTCCCCAGTTGGTGCCGGATTATGAGCAGCGGTTCAAAGACCGTTCCTTTCTGGCGCGGGCCTACCGCAAGAGAATTTCTGAATTATTTGCGCGGCTAAGGGAAAAGCACGGCATCAGGAAAGATTCAGGATGGAATAAAAGTCTGCGGATTCAGCCGCAACAGCTGCAGATGACTTTATTCGGATGAAACTCACGGATTATTAGTGAATTTTTTCGCCGCGTTCGAGCATGGCAACAAATTTCTGAATATTACGCGCGCGGGTTTCTGGCTTCTTGGCGGTTTGAATTCGAAAGAGAATGGCGTAGCGATTAGCGCGGTCCAAGGTCTCGAAGAAACTCTTGGCTTTCGGACTGAGTTTCAGCGCGGCTTGAAAATCGTCAGGCACGCTGGCGCGACTCGGAGAATCGTAGGCCGACTCCCAGCGTCCATTGCTAAGGGCTTGTTCGATGGCTTGCTGGCCGGCAGGCATCATACGGCCGCTTTTGACCAGTGCGCGCGCCTTCTCGCGATTAATCCTTGACCAGATGCTCTTCGCCGAACGCGGGCAAAATCTCTGCAACCAAGCCTGATCGCTCTCCGGACGCTTGTGGCCATCGATCCAGCCGTAACAAAGGGCAGCTTCGAGTGCCTCGGCATAGGTAACGGATTGCAATCCGGAATTTTTCTTTGCCAGCCGCAGCCAGACTCCGCTCGAACGTTCGTGATTTTTATCCAGCCATGCCGACCATGCAGCTTGGTCTTTGAACAGTCGAGCATCGGCCTGCGTATTGTTCCCAACCGCTTTGCCCGGAGCCGGCTTGCGGGCACTGGTTTTCTTCCGCGTTTTACTGTCGGACACTTTCGATTTCATCGGGCCGGGGTTATTGTTCCTTCAGCTTCAATCTGGATTTGTTGTCTTCCATGAACTCGCGGAGTTTGTCAGACGCATCCAGCAAACGGTTCCATTGCTCGTAATAGAGTGTCACGGGGAAACGCCCCAGTCCGTATACACTTACGCCACCTTTTTCGCCCACGCGAAATTCCAGGCTTCCAGTACGCTTCGGTCCCTGTTTTTCCAACTCTGCAAGCTTGGCTTTCAGTTCTTCATAGGTTGGTTCTGCCATGTTGCTCCTCATATTTTGAGTTTTCTTTCATCTTATTACAGCAGACCGCATGAGGATGGTGGGCGAAGCGGGCGCAGCTAGTAACCAGTACAGAATTGGAAATGCATCGGATCGCGAGTTCTCCCCTGCCAGTCGCCACCCCATTCAAAGCCGGCATCGCGAAAAGTTGCGATCACCGCCGGATCCATGTTGCCGGCAGTTCCCTGCTGGTTCGTTTCTGGGTTCAGATCAATAGCAATCCCCCAGGCGTGGGTCGAAAGCTTCGTACCGGTACGCTGGGGGCGGAACGAGAAGCATCCACCGAAGCTGGTGATTTTGCTTTGCAAGCTGCCACTCTGAAGGCGATCAAAAACTCCGGTGAAAACGCTGGCCAGCATTTTATGGCATGTCATCGCGCTCACGCTTTGCGATTGGTCCCAGGAAATGATCAAGGGAAACGGCAGCGTGATGCGTACAAGAAAGTCAGATTGCCATCCAACCTCGAGCGTGTGATCTTTCGCGATGTAGCCGACAATGTCTCCAAAGGTCGCGCAGATTTCATCGAGCCCATGCGGGGGCGTGAGCGCAGCGGGCGAAGCTTCGCCCGAGAAATAAGACATAAGGTCTCCTTTTGCTGAATAAAAACGGTGGTCAGTGGTCAGAAGAGATGAGGAATTGCGTTCGAAAATCGCTGGGCTATCGCAACAGTGGCTATGCTAAGTGCTGACTGCTTTCATCTCGCCGTCCACCCGCCATCGATCAGCATGGTGTGCCCGGTGATCAGCGATGCTGCGTCAGAGACTAAAAATACGACCGCTCCCGCGACTTCCATAGGTTCGCCGATGCGGTGCAGAGCGGCAATGCGTTCCACGGTATCGGCACGATTTTGCTGCACCGAAAGATACTCTTCGGTTCCGGGCGTGTGAATGAAAGTAGGCGCGACCGCGTTAACCGTGATGTTGTACTTGCCCCATTCGACTGCAAGGCACTTCGTCAGGTGAGCGATGCCGGCTTTGGTCATGCAATAAATGCTCTCGGTCGGCAGCGCGGCAAACCCAGCCTGCGAACTCATATTGATGATGCGGCCATATTTCTGACGGATCATGATGCGGCCCGCGGCTTGGCTGGCAAAAAACGTACCTTTCAAATTGATTGCAAGCGTGGCATCGAAATCTTTTTCCGTAACGTTCTCCGCCAGGTTGTCGGGCGCGATTCCGGCGTTGTTGACCAGGATGTCGAGATGGCCGAAACGCGCGGCCGCCTGCTCGATTGCAGACGAAATCTGATCGAGCTTTGACATGTCCATTTGAAGCGGCAAAGCTTTTCGCCCGAGCCTTTCGATCTCGCGGATCACGTCATCGCCGGTTTTTGCATCTCGAAGCCCAAGCGCAACATCCGCCCCGGCGTTCGCCAACGCCAGCGAAATCGCCCGACCCAGGCCGCGTGAAGCTCCGGTGACCAGTGCAGTCTTGCCGTTTAAGTCGAATCGAGGAAAGTTTTCCATCCAAGAATCTCCGTACCGTGAGTGCCGCGCCAAGCTGAAGACTCGGGATTATATATAATCGCGCTTCTGATCGCTGAACCTGAGGAGCCCTTTGGCATATAACGACTTGCGTGAATGGATCGCTGCGCTCGAACGCGCCGGCGAGCTTAAGAGAATTAAGGCCGAAGTTGATCCAGTGCTCGAAATTGCCGAGATCACTGATCGCGTTTCCAAAGGGAACTTCGTGGGCGAGGGCGCCCGCGCCACACTGAACCCTGGCGGACCTGCGTTGCTGTTTGAAAATCCTAAGGGCAGTCATATTCCGGTGCTGATCAATCAATTTGGTTCTGAGAAGCGCATGCGCATGGCGCTGGGAGTTGACTCGCTCGACGAAGTTGCCGACCGCATTCGCCAGTTCATGGATGTGAAGTCGCCGCAAGGTTTCCTCGACAAGATCAAAATGCTTCCCATGCTGGCCGAGATGGGCAAGTTTTTCCCCAAGACGGTAGCGACTGGACCGTGTAAAGAAGTCATTCGCAAAGAACACTTCGATCTTAAACATCTGCCGATCTTGCAATGCTGGCCGCAGGATGCCGGGCGTTTCATCACCTTGCCGTGCGTGGTCACGCGCGATCCGAAGACTGGCAAGCGCAACGTCGGCATGTATCGCATGCAGGTTTATGACGGCCAAAGCACCGGCATGCACTGGCAGCGACAGAAAGTCGGGGCTGAACATTATCGCGAGATGTTGCGAAGAGAAGCTGCACGGGCGGGAACGCCCGTGTCCCCACACCCCTCGGTTGATGGAGGGACGGGCGTCCTCGCCCATCGACAGCCTGCGCATGCAACATCTTCAGTCGACATCATGGCCCAGACTTCGGGGGGGTCTGTGCTTCCCGAAGGCAAATTGCCTGCAGGAAAGATGGAAGTTGCGGTCGCTATCGGCACTGATCCCGCGTTGACATTTGCCGCGATTGTTCCGGCGCCTCCCGATGTCGAAGAATATTTGATCGCCGGATTTCTGCGGCAAAGCCCGGTTGAACTTGTGAAATGCGAAACCGTGGATCTTGAAGTTCCCGCCACTTCAGAAATCGTTCTCGAAGGTTACGTCAATCTCGACGAACTCCGCATGGAAGGCCCGTTTGGCGATCACACTGGTTTCTATTCCCTTCCCGATCTTTATCCGGTTTTCCATTTGACCTGCGTAACCCACCGCAATAACCCGATCTATGCGACTACCATCGTGGGCAAGCCGCCGCAGGAAGATGCTTACATGGGCAAGGCGGTCGAACGTATTTTCTTGCCGCTGATGAAGTTGACGATTCCCGAACTCGTGGACGTGAATCTTCCCATCGAGGGCGTGTTTCACAACCTGATGATCGTTTCCATCCGCAAATCGTATCCGGGCCAGGCACGTAAAGTGATGAATGCCATCTGGTCGCTTGGCCAAGCGATGTTCACTAAGTGCGTCATCGTAGTCGATGAGGACGTGAACGTTCAGGACATTGGAGAAGTCACTTTGAAGGTGTTGAACCACATTGACCCCGAGCGCGACATTCAGTTCACCCTCGGACCGGTAGATTCACTCGACCATGCATCCCGGTTGCCGAATTTCGGATCGAAGATGGGCATCGACGCCACCCGCAAATGGGAAAGCGAAGGCTTTGCCCGCCCCTGGCCGGATGAGATCCTGATGGACGAAAAAACGAAAACTTTGGTGAACAGTAAGTGGAAGACGCTCGCGAAAGAACTGGGAATCGGGTGAGACCGCTACGATTTTCTCTCTATTTTCAGAATAACAAATTGGATATACCACTTGTGCCACGATTCTGAAGTTTATTTCTCTTTCCGAATCAGGCGATTGGCCGGAATTGCACCATTTCCGGGCCTTGACAAGATTTTGACCGGGTTAGGAGCAGTTAAAGCGCAAGTCCTGATAACTTGATAAATAACCACGCCGGGCATGGCGCGAGCGTATACGTTTCACCACAGGAGCAGCTTTTGACGCGACGTTGTGTGATCACAGGAATGGGAGTGGTTAGTCCTAACGCCATGGGCACAGCTGCTTTTGCCGAGGCAATTCTCGAAGGCCGCAGCGGGGTCAAGAAAATCTCAAGATTCGATCCCTCGGAGATCGAAGTGCAGATTGCCGGCGAGGTTTCGGGCTTCGATGAGCTCGCGTGGGTGGAGAAAAAGGAGCGCAAGCACGTTTCGCGGGTTCTTCCGATTGCATTGTGCGCAGCAAGTGAAGCGCTCGAGAGCGCCGGTATCGATGCATCTTCGCTGCCGATGGAAGTCCGGCGGCGCTTTGGCGTGATCATCGGCACCGGCGGCGGATCACAGGAGTTCACCGAAGAGCAGTACCGGCTTTTTTTTCACGGACAATTCAGCAAGATGAGTCTGTTCTGTGTTCCGACCGGGGTAATGGGAGGCATCTCCAGCGAGCTAAGCGTGCGGTTTGGATTGCGCGGACCAAGTCACGTGATCACCAGCGGGTGCACCTCTTCGACTGACGCAATGGCTTATGCGGTGCGGCAAATTCAATTCGGCCGAGCAGACATGGTGCTCACCGGCGGCGCGGACGCGCCAATTTCGCTCGGCACAGTGAAGGGATTCATATTGATGAGGATCCTCACCGAGAGTTGGAACGGAATACCCGAGCGCGGTTCGCGACCCTTTTCTGCAGACCGTGATGGATTCGTACTAGCGGAAGGCGCCTGGATATTTGTCCTCGAAGAGTACGAGCACGCGAAGGCGCGTGGCGCCAATATCCTGGCGGAGGTTGCAGGGTATGGATCGACCTGCGAAGCTTTTCATCGCGTACGACTGATGGAGTGTGGCGAAGAACCGGCGCGCGCGATAGGCCTGGCAATGCAACAGGCAGGAATCGGCCCGGAGAGCGTGGATTACGTAAACCTTCATGGCACCTCGACGCAATTAAACGATCGCATTGAAACGCGAGCTTTGAAGTTAGCTTTAGGAGAGGACCGCGCACACCAGGTGCCGATGTCCGCCTTGAAGTCGCAGATCGGCCATCCGCAGGGAGCATCGGGCGCTGCCGGAGTTGCGGCAACCATCGTAGCGATGCACGCCAACCAGATTCCACCGACCCTTAATCTGGAAGATGCCGACAAAGACTGCGATCTCGATTATGTACCGCAGGCAGGCAGGAAAAAGCCCATCGAACATGCGGTATGCAACTGCATAGCATTCGGATCAAAGAACTCGGCGCTGGTATTGAGAAAAGTATCCTGAGCTTCGGCCGTCTATTGCGAGAGGAGATGGTCAATCGCCGAGCGAGTCTGATTCATGTCTGGTGAGAGTGTTTGTGCCTGCGCATAGGCCGCGTTGGCGTCAGCAGTCCGCCCGCTTTGTTCGAAGGCGCGCCCCAGCAGCGCGTATCCCAAGTCAGTCGGCTTGAGCGAAACCGCTTTGGTGAAGTCGCGAATCGCCAGATCCAAATTTCCGGTTTTTTGCGCAACGATTCCCGCCCCGATCAACGCAGGTACGTTTTTGCCATTTAATTCCAGGGCTTGATCAAAACTTTGCCGCGCGTGCTCTAACTTTTTCAGATCGAGGTATGCGGAGCCGATGTTGCTGAGTTCCACAGAACGCGTTTCAGAATCGCTGGTATGGCTCAAAGCGTGTTGGTATTGAAGGATGGCGTCGGCCGCGTAGCCCTGACGTTGCTCATACATGCCAAACGCAATCAATTCCGACGGCTGCCAATCATGCAGCCCGAGGATGTTGTGAAAATGCACCAACGCTTCTTTTGTTCGTCCCTGATGAGCGAGTTCCTGGGCGAGGTTGTCCTCCGCCATGAAGTTTCGATTGGTCACGCTCATCGTGTAGTTCCACAAAGTCTCGCTGTCGCGCCAGTGGCCGGTCTGCTGAAAAGTGGCGATCGATAGCACAGTCACTATTGCAGCACACGCCGGCGCTCTCACTGCCGTCGAAACGTCGTAGCGATCGAATAGTTCGGCGACGCCCCAAACGCACGCCACCAGAATTCCGATCAGCGAAATGTACATGTAGCGATCGGCACGGGCCTGCTCTCCAACTTGTATTAGTCCGATCATCGGAACCAGCGTTCCCAGGAACCAGAGCCAGCCAAAAAGCAGGTACGCCGCGCGTTTTCTGTTAATGACAGCGAGTGCTGAGAGCCCAATCAGTATCGCGGCGGCGAGCACAACTTGCCAGGTCGCCAGCAAGCCGTATGCGTGCGGATAAATCGGCGCCAGGTGGCGAGGGAAAAAAGCATCGCGAACGTATACCGCATAAGAAACGATTGCGGTCTCGATCCGAGAGCCTAATGAATATTCGACGACGGTACGTACCGCGTGTCCAGATCGCTGGGCCTGCAGGGTGATGAATGCGCTTGCTGCGCTGAACCCTAGCAGCGGAAGTTTTTCAAGCAGCAGCCACTTGAATGACGTTTGCTGAACCACATTGAAAGACGGCGGCGCGGCAGCGGACGCGAACCTGGTTCTGCCAAGCGGCCAATAATCCAAAAGAAGCAATACGAATGGGAGAGTAATCACTTGCGGCTTAGACATCAGAGCCAGAGCGAAAAAACCGGCCACTTCCAGGTAACGTCCGGTCCCCGGCCGGCGAACATACCGGCCATAAGCCCAAATCGCCAGCAAAAACAATAAAGTGCTCAGGATCGTTTTACGTTCGGCGGCCCAAGCTACGGATTCGACGTTCAGTGGATGCACCGCGAACAATGCTGAAACCATCAAGCTGCGCCAGGTAAATCCGGTCAGGCTCTGCAAAATCAGAAACAACAAGATCGCATTGAACCCATGCAGCAGAAGATTGACGAAGTGATGGCCGGCCGGATTGAGACCGAATAATTCACAATCGAGGGCATGCGAAAGCCAGGTCAGCGGATGCCAATTGGCCGCGTCGTAAGTAGTAAAGGCCCAGTTCACCGTGTCCCAGCTGAGACCGGCTTTCACATGCGGGTTTTCAGTTATGTAGTGATTGTCATCAAAGTTGATAAAGGCATTGTTGCGGACGGGGAGATAGACCACAACGGTCAGCAGCACCAGCGCGAGCGACAGCACCAGGTTCTTTCTTCCCGGCGAGGAAAATAGTTCGGCTGGCTTGCGCGAATTGTCCGGGGCTGCGACCTGGGTTGAGGCGGAAGGCATTGCTTTTGGGCATTTTATCGCGCTGCGAACGGGGCTGCAGAAGTCGGAGTCGAGTGCGATGACCAAGGTCACCAATCCATGTGTTGAGAACTAATGATCCTCGGTCGTGGTTTCAAAGAAATTTCCCATTTTGACAAAATTTGTTAGTGCGTGTGACTTCAAATGACAATTCGAGCTTGGCTGCTTCATAAACACTTATGAGGTAAATCGCAAGTTATTGACAGCACTTATAGATGGGATCGTCCCAAGAGACTTGAGCAATTCGCAGAACATGGCGTAAAAAATGCGCTTTCGCGAAGAGTCGTCCCGAACCCCCTTCGAAGGGATTAAGGATGAACCGGCTCTCCGACCATGGCAAGAGCACTCTTCTTAATTGGGACATTTGTAATGCAAGAAAGCGGCGGTCGCCCGTTCCAATATAGAAAATCTGGTCTGAATGTTTGTACCACCCGAAGTCAGTCAAACACTGGCAGGCTGACAAAAAACGTCAATTGGAAGCGACATAAAAACGCCTGGCAACTGATCCAGGCGGGCAAGTAACATGGCATATACCCGTAAGTGGCTCATAATGTTAAGTCGGGCATGATGGAGCGAGAGGACTTTGGTAATTTGGACGGTGGCGAGCGAAGTGCGAGAGTACTGGCATCGGGTCGCTGAGACCGAGGATTCGACAAAACAAGAGAGGGAAAACATTAACATGCGTAAACAGAAGGGTTTCTCATTAATCGAGCTGCTGATCGTGGTCGCGATCATTTTGATCATCGCCGCGATCGCAATCCCGAACCTGCTGCGCGCCAAGATTGCGGCTAATGAATCTTCGGCAGCGGCCTCGGTTCGTTCACTCGTCACCGCCAACATCGAATATTCCACTTCGTATCCGAGCAACGGCTACGCCCAGACCCTGGCAGCACTTGGCCCGGGGGGCACCGCTTGCGCCGCGAGTGGTCCGACCAGCGTCAATGCTTGCATCGTAGATGCGGTTTTGGCGAGCGGTACCAAGAGCGGTTACACGGTTGCCTCAGTGGCCAGCGCTGCGACATTGCCTGCACAGGGCTTTGTGGTATCCGCTACCCCGGTTACACCGAGCACCAGCGGCGTGAAGGGTTTCTGCGCTGAAGAAGATGGTGTGGTGCGGTTTGAAACGCCTGCATCTTCGAAAGAGACGGGCTACGCAACCTGCTTGCCTCTGACGGCTCTTCAGTAGATTGCAAGTATGGCAAAGTACCTGGGGGAGGGTACCAGCCTGGGAGCATCGGATGGAAACATCCGATGCTCTTTTTTTTGTAAGGTCCAGTTCAGCCGGATATCCAAATTCACGCCGCACACGACTCTAGTAATGCGGCGATGGTACTCCGAGTGCACTGAAATCTATCAGGAGCAAGACAATGCGTCGCCAAAAAGGCTTTTCGCTTATCGAGCTGTTGATCGTCGTAGCGATCATTTTGATCATCGCCGCGATCGCCATTCCTAGCCTGATCAGGGCCAAGATTTCGGCGAACGAGTCATCGGCTGCTGCCAGCATTCGGCAGATCTCGACTGCTCAAATCGCTTATGCCGCTTCCTATCCAGTGGTTGGCTATGCAGCCAATCTCGCCGCCCTTGGTCCGGGCACCGGTAACGCTGCCTGCGCGGCCTCGGGACCCACCAGTACCACCGCCTGCATTCTTGATGCGGTGCTCTCCAGCGGATCCAAGAGCGGATATCAATTTTCGGCAGTGGGCGATTCCGCCGGCGGTCCAAGTCCGAATATTGAATTCGTGAGCAGTTCCGCGCCGCTTTCCTACAACGTGACCGGCACCAAGAACTATTGCATGGTGACCGACGGCGTATTGCGCAGCAACCCCTCCTCGGCTCCGATTGCGCCCGATGTCGCCACCTGCTCTGCGTACCCCATCGCGCAGTAGGAAACTGTCGTAATCACGGTTGCGCCAGTGCAGTCCAATTACCGCCGGCGATTGCATATAATTTTCTAGGCATTTTCTGCTATGTATGCGATCGAAATAGAGGGTCTGGAAAAAGTTTACAATGCCGGTTTCTGGCGCCAGCGCTCGAAGCGCGCATTGCGCCCGTTGAGCCTTACTGTGAATCCCGGCGAGATCTTCGGCTTCCTGGGCCCAAATGGCGCGGGCAAAACTACTACCCTGAAAATTCTTATGGGGCTGGTATTCCCGACCGCCGGCCGCGCGCAAATCCTGGGGATGGACCTGAATGATCCCCGAATGAAAGCGCAGATCGGATTTCTGCCGGAACAGCCTTATTTCTACGATCATTTAACCGCGCGCGAGTTGCTCCGCTATTACGGTCAGCTTTCCGGCATGGACGCGAAACAACTTCCGCACAAAGTCGATGCCATGCTCGAGCAAGTCAAGCTGGGCAGCTCAGCCAATGTGCAGTTGCGGAAATTTTCCAAGGGCATGCTGCAGCGCGCGGGCATAGCCCAGGCGATCCTGCATGACCCCAAGGTGGTATTTCTGGATGAACCCATGTCCGGCCTTGATCCCATGGGCAGGCGCGAGGTGCGAAGCCTGATCGAGGAGTTGAAAGCGAAGGGCAAGACCGTCTTTTTTTCGACACATATTCTGTCTGACGCCGAAGCCTTGTGCGACCGCGTGGGAATTATTCATCAGGGAGAGTTGCGTGGAGTGGGCGCAGTAGCTGATCTCACCGCCGGAGTGCATGGCAAGGTGGAAATTGTCTGGCACGGATCGATCGTGCCCGCCGCAATTCGATCGATGAACGCAGACTGCCGCGCAGCCGGAGAGAGCACGCGGATCGTCGTTCCGGAAGAGAGCCAAGACTCGGTGCTGGAGGCGTTGCGGCGCGAGCAGCTCCGGCTGATCTCGGTGGTCCCGGTACGAGCTTCGCTGGAAGACTATTTCGTGTCCCAACTCGGCACGCCGATGAAATCCGAGGCGGTGACTTCGCGCAGCTAGGTGAGGCTCGAGTCTTGAAAAGGAAAAATTGCGCTGCATGAATTCCAGAATCTTCCATATCGCGACCAATACTTTCCGCGAGGCGGTGCGCGATCGTGTGCTTTATAACCTGATCGCCTTCGCTCTTCTGATGTCGGCGGCAGCAGTTTTGGTAGGACAGATTTCGCTTAACATCGAGCGCCTGGTGGTGATTAATCTCGGTCTCACCGCAGTTTCGCTGTTCGGAATTATCATTGCCATTTTCATTGGTATCGGGCTGGTCTCGAAAGAAATCGATAAGCGTACGCTCTACACCGTACTCTCGCGGCCAGTGAGGCGCTGGGAATTCATCGCCGGTAAATTCTTCGGACTGTCCGGTACGCTGGCGGTCAACACGTTTTTCATGGCGATCGGAGTATTCGCCGCGCTGGCTTACGTCTCGCACCATTTCGTGAGTTCCGATCTTGGAGTGCTGGTGGCGCTTTATTTCATTGTGTTGCAATTTGTGATCATTACCGCCCTGGCGCTTTTCTTTTCATCTTTCTCGACTCCCATCTTTTCCGCCATTTTCGCCTTCTGGCTATTTGTGATTGGCAGCTTCGCGCAGGACCTGCGTAACTTTGCGGCAATGACTCACGGATTCACGCGCTGGATGGCGACCGGAGCTGCCTACCTGATCCCTAATTTTTCCGCGCTCAATGTAATTACCCAGGTAGCCCATGGCGAACCGGTGCCGCACACCCTGATAGTTCTGAACACTGTTTACGCGCTGGTTTACTCGATGGCTGTGCTCAGCGCGGCTGTATTGATTTTCGAACGCCGGAACCTGAAATGATTCGTTCCCGGCAGGTAACCTGCATCGCGAGCGCGCTTCTGGTTTGCGGCATGGCAACGGCAGCGTTACTCATTCACGCGGTCGATGAGCTGCGTCCCAGCGCAACCTTGCAGCAGATGCTGTACATCACTTCCCCGAAGCTGCTGAAGCGACTGTCCCTTGGGTACGACGGACTGCTCGCGGACATTTACTGGACTCGTACTGTCCAATATTTCGGTGGAACTCACAGCCGCGGCGGCGGCAACTACCAGCTGCTATGGCCACTTCTCAACATCACCACGCAACTGGACCCTCACTTAATTCCGGCCTACGAATTCGGGGAGACGTTTCTTGTCGCCAAGCCGCCTGAAGGCGCAGGAGATCCGGAGAAGGCCATTGAACTAGTGCGCCATGGGATCCAAAACAATCCCGGCGATTGGCACCTCTATTACGACCTGGCGTTCATTTATTACGACCTGAAAGATTACCGGAACGCCGCGGAAGCCTTTCTTCGCGGATCGCAGTTACCCGACGCCCATCCATTCTTGAAAATCATGGCCGCACAAATGGCCCAGCATGGCGGAGATCTGCAGACCGCCCGCATGATGTGGAGTGAAACTTACCGAACCACTCATGACAAAATGATCCAGGCCAATGCCGCCGCTCACTTACGGGCAATCCAGGTGGATGATAATGTGACCGTGCTGGAGAACTTGGCTCGCGCCTACCGCGAGCGCGCAGGGCGCTTTCCGGAAGATTTTTCAGAGATGGTCTCAGCAGGCCTGATCCGAGGTATTCCGTTAGATCCACTCAATCATCCCTACAAGCTCGAGCCCGGGGGCAAGGTGGTGGTGACCCATCCCGATGATCTACCATTCCTTGATAAGGGGCTGCCTAACGGCTATGTCCCTAACCCTTTTCCAACTCTGACGCCTGCTAGTTAGGAATATTGCCGAACCAAAGCCATTCAGTTTCTGAGCGTCAGCTAAGTCTGTTCTCCGCCTTCAGGGTGTGGTGGCGTCGACAGCGAAAGCAACTGGGAATACTCGCGGCGCTTTATCGGCTGGCAACCATGGCCTACGAATTCCTCCGCGATTCCCTGCCCGCTCACCGCCGCCGGCGTTACGGAGACATGGAGTTCGATTGGGAGTACCGCGTCAATACAACCGCCGCTACCGTAACCTGGCGCTCGCGCCTGCTGGGCATGCTGAATTCGACTTACCAGCCCATTCCGCCGGAGCAATTCCGCGAAATGATGACGGCGCTGGCGGACTACCTGGGTGGGGATAAAACGCTCAGCGGATTCACCTTCATCGATATCGGATCCGGCAAAGGGCGGGCCCTGCTGTTGGCATCGCAGTTTGGATTCCGACGGATTATCGGAGTGGAACTCCTTCCTGAGCTCGACCAGGTGGCGCGCGAGAATATCCTGCAGTTCGAGCCGCACGGCGAAACTTCCAGGATCGAGCTCATCTGCGGCGACGCTACAACTTTTTGTCTTCCAGTCGAACCGATGGTGATTTTCTTGTTCAATCCCCTGCCGGAACCGGCTTTGCGGGCATTCCTGGAAAACACTGAGCGATCCCTACTCGAATTTCCACGCCCAACGTTTGTGGTATATGCCAACCCGATTTTTGCCCAGACGTTTTCGGATTTCCGGTCATTGCAAATGCTGGGCGGGACGCATCAATCTTTGTTGTTTCGTAGCGCAGCGGGATAAGACTTCGCGGGACCGCTGCCGCGATTTCTCCCTAGAGCCCGGTCGGCGAGTTCAATCCAACGCTGCATTCGCGATCGCGCCAGATCGCTCTCCCGTCTCATGGGAGGGGCTTCGGAATGGCTCAAGGCACCCATCATTCCTTCCCAAAGGTTGTTACGCCGTCGCCGCTCGATAGGCACTTTGGGCCCTGTTGACATAGCTTTTCACAGTGATTATAGGACGGCTATGAGAATTGTAAGCTACAGTACAGTAGGTATTCAGCAGGAGGTTTCGGGTATAGAGGCTAAGATTCCATGCCCGTACTTCGAGCATCCAATTTGCAGGACGGAGGAATGACCCCCCTCGTCTCCGTCGGTCCGTTGTAAACCGTATACGATACCCTGTAAGCACAATGAAAATAAGAGCCTTAGCTGCACCCGTCGCCGCCCTCTGCTTGTGCACCAGTCTGGGATGGGCACTGCCCAGTGTGCACGAGGTCGCACGCCAGGTCGATGATCACTACAACCACTTGGCCAGCCTGAAGGCCGATTTCACAGAGATCTACCAGGGGTCCGGCATGGACAGGAGCGAGTCCGGAACGCTTTGGCTGAAAAAACCCGGCAAGATGCGCTGGGACTACCGTTCTCCTGAGGAGAAGCTGTTTATCGACGACGGCCGTACGGGCTGGCTATATCTTCCGGCCGAGAAGCAGGTGCGAAAGTCGGCTATGAGAAATCTTGACGACCTTCGATCGCCGCTTGCATTTTTGCTGGGCAAGACCAAGCTGGAGAAAGAGTTAACCGGATTGTCCTTTGCGCCGGACGTCGAGGTCTGGCATTCCGGCGATGTGATTTTACGTGGGGTTCCGCGCAACATGGAGGACACAGTCAGGCAAGTGCTGCTGGAGATCACGCCGGGGAACCAAATTGCCCGGATCATGCTCTACGCCACCGATGATTCCGTAACCGAGTATCGTTTCAGTAACCAGGAAGAAAACGTTCCTGTTCTCGATTCGCAGTTCCGGTTCAGTCCTCCGGCGGGAATTGAAGTGATTGAAGACGAGGCTGGGAACTAGCGTTCCCTAAACGTTACTGGGGATAGGCTTCCGTGCTAAGTAGCTGCAAAATCGGGGACTTTTGAATGTTAAACTGGAGTGGGCGAACGTCCGCTTTCCCGACAAATCAATGGCTGAATTTCTAATCAAAGTCGCTGACGAACGCGGACGTCTGCTGCAGCAGGTCGAGACCGGTATTTCCGAGACCGAGGTGCGGGAGCGCTTCGCGCAACAGGGTTTCCTTGTCTACTGGGTTAAGCCCAAGGGGATGCTTCTTGGCGGTCAGACGGGACGCAGGAAGCGGATACGTCCCTCAATTTTCCTCATTTTCAACCAGCAACTGCTCACTTTGCTGAAAGCCGGATTGCCGGTATTGGGCTCGATGGACCTGCTGGTGAAGCGGCAGCGGGACGTATATTTCCGCGGGCTTCTGCAGAATGTGAGGGAGCGGGTTAAAGGCGGAGAACTGCTCTCTGAAGCCTTCGCCGCGCAGCATGTTTTTCCGAAGATATACACCACCACGTTGATGGCTGGCGAGAAGAGCGGCAACATGGACGAGGTCCTGAGCCGATATGTCAATTTTCAGAAGATGTCATTGACCTTTAAGAAAAAGCTGGCGGTTTCTCTCGTCTATCCGGCGTTGCTGGTGTCAGTTGTAATTGTCATGTTGATTTTTCTGGTGACTTATGTGGTCCCGCAATTCGCCAAGCTGTATGCGGACTTGAATGCGCAACTGCCGGCGATCACCCTGTTCATGCTGGAAATGGGCACGCACGCCCAGCGATATGCGCCCATTGGGTTGATCGTGCTGGCGTTGGTGATTTTTCTGCTTTGGCGTTGGAAGGCGACGGAAAGCGGCGCGCAAACCATCGACCGCGCCACCCACAAAATCCCGCTGGTGGGCGATATCTGGATGAAGTATCACGTCTCCACCTTTTCGCGAATGCTATCGACGCTGCTGACCGGCGGTATGCCGCTAGTGCCTTCGCTTGAGACTGCGGGTGCATCCATGAATAGCCGGAAGATTTTGAATGGAATTCAGCGATCATCGGTGCGGGTGCGCGAAGGCCAATCGCTGGCCAAGAGCCTGGAAGAACAGAAAGTTTTCCCCGACCTCGCAGTGGAAATGATCGAAGTTGGGGAATCGACAGGCGCGTTACCGGCAATGCTGAATTCGGTAGCCGAATTTTACGAGGAAGATGTGCAGACCGCGCTCGCGGGCGCGATGGCATTAATTGAACCGCTGATCCTCATCATCATGGCGGTATTTGTGGGTGGAATCCTGATTTCGCTCTACCTGCCGATATTCACTCTGGGATCGAGCATCCATTAGTTTTAGGGCAGGTGTGGAATGGCAAGCATGGCTGAAAAAGTAGAAAAACTCGAAAAGAAATCGGTCTTCGTCGGGGGCGGAAATGGACAGGGCTCGACCGGCTCTCATGCCACCGATCTGGAGCACGCGAAGGACGTCGCGCGGCGGTATCGCTGTGAGTTCATTGACCTGCACAATTTTCAGTTGCATCACGATTTATTCACCAAGATTTCGCCGCACCTGATGTTCCGCTACAACTTCGTTCCCCTGGAAGAAACCGCTGACGGGCGTCTGGCGATCGCGATTGCCGATCCCAGCCAGCTGATGATGATCGATGAAATCAGCCTGCTGCTGGGAAAGCGCATTGTCACCAAGGTCGCGACCCTGGCGCAGATCAGCGAAATTCTTAAGAAAACGGAACAATCGAAGCGCGTTCTTGAAGACGCCAGCGAAGGGTTCACTCTCGCTGTAGTTCATGAAGAAGAAGGCGGCGACGAAAGCATCTCGATCGACAAACTGACCGCGCAGGGCGACATGAGCCCGATTATCCGGCTTGTGGACACCACGATTTTTACAGCGCTGCAGCGGCGCGCCAGCGACATCCATATCGAAACGCAGGATGATTCGGTTGGCATCAAATTCCGCATCGACGGCGTACTGACCCAGGCAATGCCGCCCATTGCCAAGGAGCATCACTCGACCATCATCTCGCGCATCAAGGTCATGAGCGAGCTGGACATTTCCGAGCGCCGCGTGCCTCAGGACGGGCGTTTCCGCGTGAAGTACGGGCAGCCGGAGCGGCCAATCGATTTCCGTGTTTCGATCATGCCATCTATTCACGGCGAAGATGCAGTGCTGCGCGTGCTCGATAAAGAATCGATGAGCGAAAAATTTCGTTCGCTCACCCTCGACGTTGTAGGTTTTGACGAAGACGATCTGCGGAAATTCCGCCGCTATATCAAAGAACCCTACGGCATGGTGCTGGTGACCGGGCCGACCGGGAGCGGCAAGACCACCACGCTTTACGCCGCGGTGAATGAAATCAAAACCGAAGAAGACAAGATCATCACCATTGAAGATCCGGTGGAATATCAAATTCGCGGCATCACCCAGATTCCGGTCAACGAGAAAAAGGGACTGACTTTCGCCCGCGGACTGCGGTCGATTTTGCGGCACGATCCCGACAAGATCATGGTCGGCGAAATCCGCGATACCGAAACTGCCCAGATCGCCATCCAGTCGGCGCTTACCGGGCACCTGGTATTCACCACGGTTCACGCCAACAATGTGGTCGATGTACTCGGGCGCTTCTTGAACATGGGAGTTGAGCCTTACAATTTTGTATCCGCGTTAAATTGCATTCTTGCTCAGCGCCTGGTGCGTTTGATCTGCAACTCCTGCCGCGAGGTAGTGCACTATCCGGCAGACGTGCTCGAAGCCAGCGGCCTTGACCCGGAGCAATGGTCGAAGGTTTCGTTCTACGAAGGCCAGGGATGCATCGAGTGCGCGGGAACCGGTTTCCGGGGGCGAAGCGCAATTCACGAATTGCTCGATCTAAGCGACCGCATCCGCGAGATGATTCTGGCGCGCAAGCCGACTTCGGAAATCCGCCGCGCCGCTCGCGAAGAAGGCATGCGCTTCCTGCGTGAGTCCGCGCTCGACAAAGTTCGCACTGGAATGACCACGCTGAAGGAGATCAATAAGGTTACGTTCATTGAGACGATGAGGTAAACCGGTGATCAGTGTTCAGTGGCTAGTGGCCGCGCCACTGATCTGAAACCACTGACCACTAGCCACTGAACACTTTTATGGCACGCACAAACCATTCCGCAAGACCGAAGCTGGCATGCGAAATCGCGCCTGACCGGGTGATTGCCGCCCGCGCTTCCGATTCGCGCCAGGTGCTCGAGCTGTGCTCGACCAGCGAGCTGACGCCGGGGTGCGTAGTGCCGGACCTGACAGAAAATAATGTTCGCCAGCGCGAGATGGTGGTCAATGCTCTTCGTCATGCGCTCGAGCAGGTGGGAGGGCACTCGCGGGATGTGATCGCCATTCTTCCTGACGCTGCGGTGCGGGTGGCGTTGCTTGATTTCGATACTTTACCGGAGAAGGCGAAAGAAGCCGAAAGCGTGGTTCGCTTTCGACTGCGCAAGTCACTTCCCTTCGACGTCGACAAGGCCGCAGTGTCTTATCATGCGCAAAATACGCCGTCGGGAATGCGTGTAATCGCAGCAGTTTCTCTGAATAACGTGATCCAGGATTACGAAGCGGCATTTCGCGAGGCCGGATTCAAC
Source organism: Terriglobales bacterium (assembly GCA_036268595.1). Classification (GTDB taxonomy): domain Bacteria; phylum Acidobacteriota; class Terriglobia; order Terriglobales; family Acidobacteriaceae; genus Gp1-AA145. The sequence continues at coordinate 27,505 of DATATW010000170.1, read as the reverse complement.
CCGGGTGTCGTGCTGCCCTCTATGCTAGCGGCGCTGGGCGGAGCTCCCAGCGATGGCGGCACGCTGGTGATCAAGGTGGATGCTCACACCACCAGTATTTCTATCCTGGATAAACAGCAGTTGCTGCTCTTCCGCACCCTCGAAAATGCGCGCGGCGTGACCATCAGCGGCGAACAGCTTGCCGAAGACGTATATCCATCGGTGGTATTTTTTCAGGACACCTACTCTACCGATATCAAATCGGTTTACGTTGCGGGAATTTCTGACATTGCCGGCGCAACTCCTGCGCTTCACGCGCAAACCGGGGCTGAAGTAAAGGAGCTGGTGAGGGCTTCGCAGCTGGGACTCGGCGGCGGATCGATTCCAAAATGGAGGATGGCGGGCGTGGTCGGCGCGCTGCTTTCCTGACATGAAACTCAATATCAATCTCGCAACACAGCCCTATGAGGATTCCCGGCAGTTCTGGAGCTACTGGGGCACCGGCCTGGGATTGCTGGCGCTGGTTACCGTTATGCTGGTGTTTATGGCGGTCAACGGTTTCATTGAGGGGAGCCGAGATCGGCAGCAGATGGACAAACTGAAAAATCAGCTGGCCCAGGTCGACCGCGAGAAAGTCCAGGCCGAGGCAATGCTTAGCCAACCGCAAAATCGAACCGTACGTGATCAGTCCCGTTTTCTGAATGGACTGTTTGAGCGCAAGGCGTTTTCCTGGACGCTGGCGTTCGAACAACTCGAACAGGTCATGCCGGCCCATCTGCACGTGATTTCGATTCATCCCGGAATCTCCGCCGACAATAATCTGGAGCTGAAGCTGGTGGTGGGCGGGGAAACCCGCGAGCAGGCGCTCGACCTGGTGAGAAAGATGGAAGGTTCCAAGCACTTTAAGCAAACGCGCATCGACAGCGAAAAGTTCGAGAGTGCCAACAACCTTAGCGGCAACAATGATCGCGTTCAATTCGACATCAATGCGCTTTATGTGCCCTCGAACGAGCTTCGCGACAACAGCGGAGGCATGAACTGATGCCGGACCTGAAGCGGACCCGAAATGGACTGAAGATCGCGATTGCCGCCTTAGTGCTGGTCGATGCGGCGGCGATGGCCATGCTCTTGACCCCGATCGCCGGAATGCGCGAAGCCCGCCAGCAGGAGCTGCGGCAGGAGTGGCAGCAACTGAAGGCGCGCGAATACGCGCCCTGGCGCGGATTGGACAAAAAACTTCCCCGCGCGAAGGAGCAGATCGCCGACTTTTATCAGGAACGTATTCCGACGGAGGAATCGGCGATTTCCGACAACCTCGGCACGGTGGCCGCGGGAACCGGAGTGCGAATTTCAGGCGTGAAATATACGGTGAAAGACGCGCCGGTCGAAGGATTAGAGCGGGTTGAAATCGCGGCCAATCTTTCGGGCGATTATCTGCAGCTGGTACGCTTCATCAACGCTCTCGAACGCAATAAATTATTTTTTCTGGTTGAGGGCGTGGAGCTTGGGGGCGAGCAGAACGGGATCGTGGGTTTACAGCTCAGAATCGAAACCTACTTGAGGTCGACTTAGTGAACCTGGGCGCTGAAAATCGTAATAAAGTGATCGCCGCGGTTTCGCTGGTGGTCATTGCCATCGTGCTGATGGCCACGCGCTTCTCCGGATTTTTGGGATCGAGTTCCTCGAGCGCGTCCGTCCCGCCTCCGGCACAGCTTGGAAGTCATGCTTCGGAACAGCCGCCAGCGCCTGCGCCTCGCTCCAACACTCACAAAGGTACCAGTGCAAGGCAAAATGCGGCGCAATCGCTCGATCCAACTCTTCGCACTGATCTTTTAAAGATCAGCGAGGATACGAAATACGAAGGCTCCGGTCGAAATATTTTCAAAGTATTCGTTGATATTCCGAAGCCGGTTGCTGAGGTGGCAACGCAAGCGCCTCAGCCACAAACCCCGGCCGGGCCGCCGCCACCACCGCCGATCGATTTGAAATTTTATGGCTACGCAACTCCGGCCGGAGGCACGCGCCGTATCTTTCTGGCACAGGGAGAAGACGTTTTTATCGCGCGCGAAGGCGACATCGTGGACCGCCGTTACAAGGTGGTCAGAATCTCTCCGACTGCGGTCGAAATACTTGACGTGCTCAGTAACAACCGGCAGAGCATTCCGCTCAACCAGGGGTGAGAAATTAAGTCATTGAATCATCGGATCATTGAAACCAATGACCGAATGTTTCAATGTTTCAATGTTCGATGAATCAATCTCTTCCATTCCGGCGCGGCGAACGAGGGTACATGCTGCTTACCCTCATGTTGTTTGTCGCCCTGCTGGCGATCGCGTCATTGGCGTGGATCCAGAAAGTTGATTTTGAGATCAAGCGCGAGCGCGAAGAAGAACTTATTCACCGCGGCGTGCAATATTCGCGGGCCATCCGGCACTACGTCAAGAAATTCGGGCATTATCCAGGACGCATTGAAGACCTGGAAGCGACCAACAATATTCACTTCCTTCGAAAGCGCTACAAAGATCCCATTACCGGCAAAGATTTCAAGCTGCTGCATATGAACGAAGTGCAGACGTCGTTCAATCCAGGAGCAGCCAGCGGAATGCCACCCGGCGACCCTGGGTCTGCAATTCAAGGCGGAGCGCCGGGAGCGGTGAGTCTGGCCAACAACGTGGGTCAAGGCGCCGCTGGGCCAAACTCAAGTCCTGGTCCGCAGGGTGGAATGCCACCGCAGCCGGGAGACAACACGGACTCTGATCAAAGCGGTCAACCGCAAGATCAAAGCGGCCAAGCGCAAAACGAACCCGGCCAAGCAAGCTCTGCGCAAAATTCAGGCGGACCGACCAATCAGGCGGGACCCGGCAACGGACCAAGCTTCGGAGGTCTGCCGATCGTTGGTGTCGCCAGCACCAGCAAGGCGAAAACTATTCGCGAGTTCAACAAGAAAGACCACTACAACCAGTGGCAGTTTATCTATGACCCGAGCACCGATCGCGGCGGCCTGCTGACTACGCCCAATCAACCGCCATTACAGAACGCAGTGCAGGTACAGCAGCCAAATGGCCAGCAGAATAATAACGGCCAGCAGGGATTCGGCTCAGGGCCTCCTGGAACCAATCCAGGGATGCAGCCGCCTGAGACAAATCAGCAGCAACCCAATCAACAGCCATAGGGCTGGAAGAATTCAGGATCGTGTAGGGCGGGCGTGGACGCCCGCGGCTACATGGCTGTTGCAAAAGGAAAGGCCCTCGTTTCTGAGGGCCTTAAGCTTTTTCAAATTGTTGCGTCCAGATGATGATTAAACGCTGAACGAAGATCCGCAGCCGCAGGTACTCTTCACATTCGGATTTTCGAACTTGAAGCCCGCGCCCTCGATGGTCTCGAGGTAGTCGACTCTGCAGCCGTCCAGGTACATAACTGAGGTGCCGTCCACGTAAACTTTCAGGCCGTCCATGTCGAAAACTTTATCCATCATGCCGGGAGCATTTTCAAAAGACATGGAATAGGAGAAGCCGGAGCAGCCGCCGCCGACCACGCCGACGCGCAGCCCTGCCGGAACCGGGTCCTGCTGGCTCATGATCTCTTTTACTTTGGCGATTGCCTTCGAGGTCAGAATAACGGGAGTTTTCTTGGTGGTTTCCTGGGGCTTAATTTCGGGCGTTATTGTGGCCATAATTCTCCTTTTACTTGATATCCATTATAACAGACGCATTCTAATGAATTTGGGATTCAAAAGGTGGTAGCGGATCGTGCAACACGCCTGTTTCCCATGATTTCCAACTCATCACCATCGGGAGAAAAGGAGCGGACATCGAGATCCGCTTCCAGATTCTCCTAGGGCTTAAAAGCCGATCAGGCTGCGATGGGCTCCTGCCACGGATCCAGCACGACTTTGATGCACTCGTCTTTTTTGTCGCGGAAGATTCGATACGCTTCCGGTGCCTCGTCGAGACTGAATCTATGGGTAATTACGAACGAGGGATCGATATCACCCTTCTGCACGTGCTCAAGCAGTCGGCCAGTGTAACTGTGCATGTGGGTTTGACCCATCTTGAAAATCAGACCTTTTCCGAAGGCTGCACCAAACGGAATTTTATCCAGCACTCCACCGTAAACGCCGGGAATCGAAACCACGCCCCCTTTTCTGCAGGCTTGAATCGCCTGTCTCAGAACTGTCGGACGATCGAAAGCCACTTTTAGCCGCTGCTTGGCGTAGTCATAAGCGCTGGCAACCCCGGTCCCGTGGGCTTCCAGCCCGACTGCATCCATGCAAGCGTCAGGTCCTCGGCCCGCAGTCATCCACTTCAACTCGGTGATAACATCGTCCACTTCTTCGTAATTGATAACTTCGGCGCCTCCGGCACGCGCCATTTTCAAACGCTCCGGTAGACGGTCAATGGCAATCACCCGCTCAGCGCCAAGTAAAAACGCGCTGCGGATAGCAAACTGACCGACCGGACCGCATCCCCAGATGGCAATCACGTCGCCGGGTTTGATGTTGCAGTTCTCCGCGGCCATATAACCAGTCGGAAAGATATCTGAAAGGAACAGTACCTTCTCGTCATCGATCCCGTCAGGAATCTGCACCGCACCGACATCGATAAAGGGTACGCGTACAAATTGCGCCTGGCCACCAGCGTAACCGCCCATCATGTGCGAATAGCCAAACAAACCGGAGCCGGAATAGCCGTAGAGCTTTTCCATCATCCAGGCATTCGGGTTGGTATTGTCACAGGCAGACCACAGATTTTTTTTACAGAAGCCGCATTGCCCGCAAGCGATGGTAAAAGGGATAACCACACGGTCTCCCCTCTTAATACGGCTGACCTCGGATCCGGTCTCGACAACTTCCCCCATGAACTCGTGGCCGAGAACATCGCCGGCTTCCAGGGTCGGAATGTAGCCATCGTAGAGGTGAAGGTCCGATCCGCAGATGGCGGTGCGAGTGATTCGCACAATACCGTCCCGCGGGTTGAGAATTACCGGGTCATTAACGCGTTCGACTTCAACTTTATTTTTTCCCTGCCAACAAAGCGCTTTCACACTTCCTCCTAAACTTTTTCACCTTTTCTAGTCGCCGGCCAACCGCTGTTCGGGCTGCATTTCAATGGCTGGCCGTTCGTGATAAAGAACTCTCTTGGTGGTGCCGCTGATGCCCCGAGCTCCGACGGGCTGTCCTTCGGTAGTCGGAATCTCACCGGTTTCCATGAGCTGCTTGATCTGGCGGAGGCCTTCGCGCACCAGTTGTTCGGGATGCAATCCTGCCAGAGCCGCCAGTGCATTGGAAATCGGACCAGTGGGGGATTTATATTCCAGCGCAATGCTGATCTCGGTGCCGCGATCTCCGGGCGCTTGTTTGAAGCGCACCACCCCTCGGTGCTCAATCATCTGGTCATCCGATGACCAGGCAATGAAATCTTCGGGCTTCTCATCCGTGAGCTCGACACGCGAGCTGAACTCCGCCCCATCTTCGTTTCCGAAGCGCAGGGTGACGTTATTCTGGCCGTCATGTTCAAACTTAGGCTCGCGTAATGATGCGCCCCAGTTATCGGGATTGCGCACGAAGTCGTAAACTTCGAGCCGGCTTTTGTTGATGGTGAACGCTTCCCGTACTCGGCCCTGGTATGGTCGCCGTAAATCAGTCACGCCCCTATAAACCAGATAACCTCCGCTTCCAGCTAAGGCTGCGCCAAACCAATCCCGCCGCAAAGCGCCGTAGATCGCAAGCGCCGCGCCGCCGGCAAGGGTAAGCACGGTTTCAATGTTGGTAGTTGCAGGGCGATGGGAAAATGCTTTTTTTCCCGCAAGATTCGTAGTAATTGTCATGAGGTCACCGGTATTGGATTCTGCACTTGGTTGTTTCGTTTGGCTGCACGCTCATCGAGCGTGGAGAGCCAGGATTCAGTAATGGGAGTTTTGCTTGCCGCGCCTTTCGCTTTGCCTTGCCCAATATCTCCTGGCTCAGGCAGCGCGCGATTCACCGTCGAAAGAACGGCAGAAGAAACCGAGGGGAATAAAGCGTGTGCTTTGACGGCAATTTTCGCCGGCACGCTAAGAACGAGTTCCGTCTTCCCGTACTCACAGGCTCTGACGATCTGGCGAGCTGCGCGATCAGCATTGACCGAGAATCCCGGCGTAGAGTCGCTGAGCAAGAACCACGTGTACTCGGCCCGATGTTTTCCTTTGAACTCGGCGTTTCGAGGGCTGCCGGTGCGCATCAGTCCGGGGTAGATCGTGGTCACATATATGTTGTCTTTCAGGAGCTCGGCGCGAAGCCCTTCCGAAAATCCAGCGAGAGCGAATTTACCGACGCTATATGGCAGAAGATGCGGAACGCTTATTTTCCCACCGATGGAAGAAATATTTACGATGCGGCCGTGTTGCCGTTTTCGCATCTCCGAAAGGACCGCCAGAGTTGTGTGTAATGGCCCCCAGAAAAAAACATCGAGCGACTCGCGGTATTCCTCCGCGGTCATTGTGTCCATAGGTCCGACGGTAATTGTCCCCGCATTATTTACCAGGACGTCGATCTCACCCAATTCCTGACGGACATCACGCATGGCATCTCTGACTTGCGTTTCGTCGCGAACATCGCAGGGACGGACAAAAACTGTTCCCAACCCGGCGAGAAGTTGCCGCGCCCGTTCCAGGGCTTCGGGATCGCGCGCTAACAGCGCCACCTTTGCGCCACGACGCAGAAACACGCGCGCCATCGCGAGTCCAAGACCGCGCGAGCCGCCGGTAATCGCCACCACTCTGCCGCCGAGCCGGTAGCGGCGCGCTTGGCGAAATCCCCAGTAGGCAAGGCCCAGACCCGCAATCGCGCCCGCGCCAATTCCGACACCAGCGCCTGAAACTACCACGCCACCGAAAATTAGCTTGCGAGTTAGTGATCCGGTGAGAGTCATAATTCTGGCCGCAATTCTTCTCGTACCTGAACGCCGTCCAAGCCGTGATCGTCTTCTTGGCGATCTGGCTCTGGAGTATCGGGCTCGGGCTCTTTGAGCCCCGGCATACGCGGCGTATCGAGGTCGTCCTCCTCGGCAGGAGAGTGCTTGGTTGCGCTTTGCAGGAAATTCATACCGGAGTGTTCAGTCTAGCCATGGTGTACATCGATAGGCATCGGATGAGCACTGTAGGCACTCTGAGGAAAAAATGTAACGAAACTAAGCTTTCGCGTTCATGCCGCGCGACGCTGTTTTTTGATCTGAGCAGCGGCGATGCGCAGATCGGCGATGAAAGCTTGTTTCTGCTCACGTCGCGATTCTTCATCCTGAGCGCGGAGAATGGAGGATGGATGAACCGTGGCCATAACGTAGGGTGCGAGGGGTAGTGGAAAGAACTTAGCGCGGTCGCGCGTCACGCTGAACTCTCTGCCGAGCAGGGCTTGGGCGGCCGTAGCCCCCATGCAAACAATCACCTGAGGCTTGGTGAGGGCAATCTCGGCGTCCAGCCACGGGCGGCAGGCCTTTACTTCCGAATATCGTGGTTTCTTATGGATCCTGCGTTTACCACGCTCAGCAGGTTTCCAGCTGAAATGTTTCACCGCGTTGGTGACGTACACATCTTTGCGATTGATTCCTGCAGCTTCGAGAGCTTCGTCGAGAACACGCCCTGCGGGTCCGACGAATGGATGTCCGGCGATGTCTTCCTTGTCGCCCGGCTGTTCACCGATCAGCATGAGGGATGGCCGGGAGTCGCCTTCGCCAAATACGGTCTGGGTGGCGTTTTTCCAGAGATCGCAGGCTTTGCATTTTTGCGATGCGTCTCGCAAACTCTCGATTGTAGGTTTTCTAGGGACGAAGAAGGCTGCATTACCCTGTACTTTGGTACGCGATAACGTTCGCGGGGGCATATGACCTGAGATGAGCTGTGATTACAGAGTTTTGCCTTATCGTCACAATTGCTTTGACCCAACTGGAGCGGTATCGCATCTAACTCGTTAAGTGCCGTAGCCACCTCAAGAAAATACAGTTCACACTGTATTGGACGATTAGGGTTTTAGCTGTAAGGTGTCATCGGCTCGGATTGATGTTCGAAAAGTCTATAGTGTCCGGAGTCTCATGTTGGCTTATTGTGCAAATGAATGCTGTAAGCGTCCGTTGCATTCTTTTTCAGAAGGGCGGCTGTTTCAGTTCGAAGTGGTATCGATCTCGGTCGCTGCCAGTGATGAGAAATGTGCACCCTTTGACGAGCATCCCGAGCGCCAGACTTTGCACTTGTGGCTCTGTGGCCGTTGCGCTTCCAGTATGACGCTGGTACTTGAGCCTGCCCGCGGAGTAAAAGTTGCATTGATCGATGATCGGGAACCAGAAAGACCGCAACTGGCTGCGTCCGGAACTGGCGTCCCGAGTGCGAAGGAGTGCTGATCAAGTTTGGGGTTTAGCGCGCTTTTGAGCTAATAGTCGGTTGTAAAATTTACGTGCCTGAAAACGGTCGAGTTACATTTTTCCTTTCTATGCTTACAGTTGATTTGGCAATGAGGGTGCAGCTTCTGATTTCAAAGTAGCTGGGTCGTGGTCTATCCAGGTTCGACGAGAGGTGCAAGATGGCAATATTCCGGATTTTAATTGCGGACGATCATGAAGTAGTTCGCAAAGGGTTGATTGCACTGCTTCAGTCTCAACACGACTGGCAAGTGTGTGGTGAGGCCGGTGATGGGCGCGAAGCTGTGGACAAAGCGCAGCAACTCAAGCCTGACGTCGTGATTCTGGATATCGGCATGCCAGGCCTTAACGGTCTTGAGGCTACGCGACAGATATTGAAATCGAACCCGCAGGCGCGCGTGCTGATTTTGACCTTGCACGATTCCGATCAGGTGGTGCGTGAAGTTTTGAATGCCGGCGCCCGCGGCTTCCTGTTGAAATCCGATGCCGCCCGTGATCTGGTGGCTGCAGTAGAAGCTCTGCGCCGCGATAAGACCTACTTCACCTCAAAAGTTGCAACCATGGTGTTGGAGGGATATTTAAAGGGTGGAACTCCGGGCGCGCCAATCCCCACTGCAGGCCGCAATCGCCTGACGCCGCGTGAGCGGGAAATCGTGCAACTGCTCGCCGAGGGCAAGAGCACCAAAGAAGTCGCGGTGGCGCTGGGATTGAGTGTGAAAACCGCGGAAACTCACCGGTCCAACATTATGCGCAAATTGCAGTTGCATTCAGTTAGTGACCTGGTGCTTTATGCAGTGCGCAACAATATCGTTCATGTGGTTCAAGCGGGCATTGAGTAGACGATTTTAGAAACAAAAAGGCGGCAGCACAATCAAGCGCTGCCGCCTTTAATTCGTTTTAATTTAAGCAGCCGATTTTTTGCGCGATGTGGTCCTGGATTTCTTTTCCCCGACCTGTTCCGCAGCAACGTTAATTCCCTCAGCCAGCTCGGTGAGTTTGGCGTCAGTTTCCTTTTCTTCTTCGAGCGTTTGCTCCAATAACGACGCCGCTTCGCGCTCGCCCAAAAGATTGGCGAACGTCCGGGCGGTTCCGTAGCCCGCGATCTCATAATGCTCCACGCGCTGCGCGGCAGCAATGAGCGCAGCATCCTTTACGTCGTCGTTCATATCTTCTTCGAGCGTCTCACTTCCCTCTTTGACCAGGCCTTCCATGGCTTTGCACTTTTTGCCTTTGGCCTTTTCGCCGAGCTGCTCAAAAATTTCCTCGATGCGCTGTGCGTGGCCCTTGGTCTGCTCCAGATGTTCCTCAAAACCCTGGCGTAGCTTGTCGGAGTTTGCGCCTTTTGCCATTTTTGGAAGTGCTTTAATAAGCTGGTTTTCCGCGTCATATAGATCGCGAAGCTGTTCCACAAAGAGTTCATTTAGAGATTCAACGGCCACAGTAGTCCTCCGGGATGAATTGGTTTTTGTCTAAACGTTGTGCTGGCTAATTCTCCTGAACTTCTGCCACCCCGGGCCAGATTTGAGGCGAGAAGCAGGAGCCGGACACTATATTGCGCCGGCGCCTGCTCGAAAGGTAGGGAAGTTGAGGGCAACGTTCATATGCCGAGAATAGGCGCAGAGCATGGTTGTCACAATCCTGCGAAATCTGTAATTCGACTGAGGACATTCATGTAGCAGAGAAGACAAACCGATCGCTGACTGGCGGGCCAAGTAATGACGGTTTTTCTGTAGGACTTAATATCCACTCATTAGTACGGAAAATGCCTGATGCGGCACCAATCGGTTAGAAGATGGAGGCGAACCTGCAACGACACCCTTAGATGCGTGGTCCAGAAACCCTCAGAGAGCAAATATTTCCAGCACTGATGAAAAGTCTTCCGCACCCGCGCCAATTCTACTCAATGTGCGAATCACGACGAACTTCTTGCTGGTCAGAGCGGTACAGGAACGTTCGCTAACGGATACAGACCTCACCGGATAGACCATTTGCGCAAAGAATTTTAACTTCATAACTGTGATGACGGCGAATCCAGCGTTTTGCAACCGCACGAACGACAAGCATTTTGAAAGGAGTGTTCCAGTGACCACCACCGACACCATTGCTCTCGCACGATTTGAGTCCGACCTAGACCTAGTAAAGCGCGCCCAATGCGGCGACTCTGATGCGTTCGCTTCTTTATTTCATGCCCATAAGGCAAAAGTTTATTCGGTGTGCCTGCGCATGACCAATAACACGGCTGAGGCCGAGGACCTGACCCAGGATGCATTCCTCCAGGTGTTCCGGAAGTTGGCTACTTTTCGCGGCGACTCAGCATTATCGACTTGGCTCTACCGCATAGCGGTAAACACAGTGCTCATGCACTTTCGCAAGAAAGCCTTGAAACAGGTTTCTCTGGATGAACCCTACAGCCAGGACGCCAAGGTGGTTCGCCGCGAATACGGAAGCCGTGACGATCGTTTAGCCGGATCGGTCGATCGCATCGCGCTGGCACGCGCAATCAAAGAGCTTCCTGATGGATACCGCACCATCTTCTTATTACATGAAGTGGAAGGTTATGAGCACCAGGAGATCGCCGAACTGCTCGACTGTTCAGTGGGTAATTCAAAATCTCAACTTCATAAAGCAAAACTGCGAATTCGCGAATTACTCGGACGTACGCAACAGGACGGTGACGCCGTCGTCAGCCGCGCACAGCGCTCTCGTTCTCGTCGGGAAGCAATTCGCTGGAACTCCGAAGAACTCACTCGCGAGTTCCCGCGGGCAATTTTTCCTGTGGTTTCGCAAACTCCTGCGAGTAATGCTGCCTGATGCCGGGTTGTAGCAGAAGACTGACAAGCAAGCTGTAACGGTGCGGAGAGGACAAAGTGCAAATCGGTGCAATCCTGACATTGGCGGCAAGGACCGAAGATGACATCGATTCCGTGGAATCGTCAATCTCTGCTAACCGCCGGCGCAAGCGGTTCACCGCCATCCCCGACGCAAAGCTTGATGTTTTAGGTCAGAGCTTGCTGGATCGCACGTTCGCTAAGCTCGAGGCTGCAGGGATTGAGGCGGCTTCTGTAATTCCCGAAGGTTCAACACTCAATCAATTACTGCCTGCCAAGCCAATTCTGCAAAACGATTTCACCTCCGCGTGGGAGAAGTCGGTTGCAAGAATTATTAATCAAGGCGTCGACACGCTTTTGTTGCTACGCACCAGCACCTACATTGACCTCGATTACGAAGAACTGTTTAGCTTTCACGCCCAACGCCGCGCCGCCCTGACCCGGGTTTACTCATCTGATCAATCCGTTGACGTTGCGGTTGTAGATGCGAACTTTCTCCGGAACTCCGGAGATGGCTATAGAAAGGCGCTAAGCGCCCTTATTCCACAACAAGAGCATTTTTTCTACCACGGATATGTAAATCGCCTGCGCAAATCCACGGACTTCCGTCGACTGGTCGAGGACGCACTCAATGGGAAATGCAACCTGCGCCCCGTAGGCAGTCAAGTCGCCGAGGGAATATGGTTTGGACCTGGGGCTGAAGTCGACGACTCTGCTCAGATCACCGGGCCGGCATTTATTGGGGCGAATACGCGAATTGCAGCCTGCGCAAATATCAGCGGAGCAACAGCGATTGAACGTGATTGCGAAATCGATTGCAGCACTAGCGTCGACGAGTCCTGGATTTTGCAGGAGACCTATGTCGGGTTAGGTCTTAACGTACGCCGTTCAATCGTCAGCAATCAAAAAATGTTTCATTTAGATCGCAAAACCGAACTGCCAATCAGCGACCCAAGATTGATTCGCGCTACAAAATCGTTCTCCCTATTTGGGGCGGGCTCGATGTTGCTGAACAGGCTATCGACAGGAACACAAAGCTATTAATAATCTGTGAACCAGTTGTTAACTATTCGCATCTGTATATAGGCAGAGTAGAAATGGATACCAAAAAGAAGAAATAGAACGGCAGTAAAAAATCAATGGATATTAAGTTTCTGCACTGGTTGCAGAACCCAGGGGAATACGATATGGAAACGCAGTCCGCAATCTTAATTAAGTTACCGGAGGCATTTGGGGGCAAAGAAGCGCGCCGGCTCGGGCGGGAATTAAAAAACCGGATGTCAGAGGCATCACCCCGCATAGTCGTAGATTTTTCGCGTGTGCGAGAAATGGATCTCGCAGCCCTCGAGGGCTTGCTGGACTGCATGGAAATGATCGCCAGAAATGACGGGGCCGTGCAATTGGGAGAAATGTCGCCGGAGGCGGCAGTATTTCTTGAACTTACGCGTATGGATCAGTTGTTCAATAAATTTCCAGCATTCGACGCGAGTTCGAGTTTCACTTCTGAACTGGGCAGCGAAAGCGAAGAGGTTGTCGCGGACAAGGTGTCTCAAGCGCAGCCCCTGGCGGCATAATCGCACGCCTGGGCGGAGGTCTTATGAATCGGATCGTTCATCGGGCAACGGTCTGTCTCTTGGTTTTTTTATTGAGCGCTGCGGCAGAGCCGCTGATAGCGCAAGAGCAGCCGCAGACGGCACAGCCTGCACAAAATTCCACACAGCCGCCGGTTGAACTGCCGGAAAATCCTGGCCGTTCTTCTACTCCGGCTCCAGCTCCGCAGAATAACGTTCCTCCCCCTGCACCTCAGCCCAGCGGCACTGCAGTGGCGCCGGAAATTCAGGCAAGCGGCATTACCGCGTCCAAACCTGCGGGAGTCGCAATCGCGCCTCCCAAACAACGACAGATACGCACTTGGCTTATCCGGTTCGGCTTCATCGCCGGCGCGGGAGTGGCTCTTGGCACAGTGGCAGCCCTATCGGCCGCCAGTCCGAGCCGGGTTCCTAATGCTCCGACGCACTGACACTTTGCATAGTTAACTTTTTATTTGTGAGGTTTAATTTTGTTGGGACCCTTACTCATCACGTTCTCGGGTATTGACGGCGCAGGTAAAAGCACTCAAATCGAAAAACTTCGCGAGTATCTCATTCAACAAGGTCTCTCGGTCCGCATACTCACGTTCTGGGATAACGTGGCCGTGCTCTCGTCGATGCGATCCGGGTTTAGCAAGAAAGTTTTGCAAAGCGATGGAAATGTAGGTTCACCCGACAAGCCGGCGAATCGTAACGATAAAAATACACGGTCGTTTCCTTTATTAATTGGAAGATCGTTATTGCATATCCTGGACGTCTGCCGTTTACGTCAAATCGTTCGTCGCGAGCGATCGAGCGGCGCAGACGGAGTAATAATTTTTGATCGCTACATCTATGACCAGTTAGCTGCTCTTCCCATGCACCACTGGCTAGCTCGCACTTACGCGCGATTTGTTCTGGCGCTCGCACCTAAGACTGATGTCTCGTATCTGCTGGATGCGGTGCCGGAAGAGGCTCGCGCTCGAAAGCCTGAGTACCCTCTCGACTTTATGCGCCAATACCGCAGCTCTTATCTTGAGTTGCGGAAATTCGCGCCTCTCAGCTTGATGCCAGCGAGTGACCCGGACAGCGTGCACGCTGCCATTATTTCCGAGCTGAATGCAGCTCTGGATAGTTCCTTTCACCCGCAGGCTGATTCCACCGTCGCGGCTTGAGTCACTCAGGTTTTAAATCGCATCAATTACAGCAGTTCTGATTGCAAAAAGACCAACGTGTTGATGCTGCGGGACATCCAAGTATTTGAGCTGAACTGAACTTTGAATTAGGACAGGGACCCCATGAGTAATCGACCGAAGCTAGGGCTGGTAATTCCGACTCTTAACGAAGCAGGAAATATTCCAGTACTTCTTGAAAGATTAAGCGCCGCAGTTGCCGAAGCACCGCTTGATTGCGAGTTCATTATCGTCGATGACGGCAGCACCGATGGAACTGCTGAGGTGGGACGGGCCTGCGCAGCGCATGATCCGCGAGTACGAGTTTTCGTGCGCAATGGCGAACGTGGCTTGGCGGGGGCGGTCATTCATGGATGGGCACAAACAGATGCTGATCTTTTGGGCGTAATCGACGCCGATCTGCAACATCCGCCGGAGCTCTTGCCGGAGCTTCTAGAACCGGTATTGAACGGAGACGACATTGCGATCGCAAGCCGCTACGTTGCCGGAAACGAAGGCGGCCTGGGTGAGTGGAACAAATTTCGGGTTTTTGTTTCGCGTTGCAGCACGCTGTTGGCAACCGCTCCGCTTCGCAGCCGCGGATTGAAAGTTTCAGACCCGCTCTCTGGATTTTTTGTAGTACGTCGTCAATGCATTGACGATCTTAAGTTGCAGCCGGAAGGATTCAAGATTCTTCTGGAGATTCTGGTCAAAGGTCGAATCAAGAAGACAACCGAAGTACCGTTCCAGTTCGCAACTCGCCAATCGGGAAAGAGCAAGGCAGACATTAGAGTCGCACTCCACTACTTCACTTTGCTGGGAAAACTTTCGCGATATGCGATTTTCGGACAAGGGCAGTAAATGAAAATTTGTCTGGTAACGTCGTTCCCGCCAAGCCGGGACGCGCTGAACGAATACGGGTTTCACATCGCCAGCGAGCTGCAACGAATTCCTGGAATCGAACTCACGGTTTTGGGGGACCAATATTCTCCGGAGCAATCTGAGCTTGAGGGATTTTCGGTCAAGCGTTGCTGGAAGTTTAATAGTCTCAGCAATCCCTGGCGCCTGTTACGAGCCATCAAGCAGGAGAAGCCCGACGTTGTCTGGTTCAATCTCGGCTTTGCCAGCTTCGGCGGAACGCCTCCCTCGGCATTCCTGGGAATTGCCACGCCGGCTTTGGCCCGCATGGCGGGCTTTTATACTCACGTGACTCTGCACCAGTTAATGGAGACGGTGAACCTCGAAGATGCAGGCGTGAGATTTCCGAAGCTTTATCAATGGGGTGGCGCTCTGGCCACACACCTGGTGCTTTTCGCAAACTCAGTCTCGGTCATGCTTCCGGCATATCGTAGCGTGTTAGTGGAGAAGTACGGCCGCGGCTCGGTTTACGTGCGCCGTCACGGGATTTTTTCTGCGCGGCCCGAATATCCAGATCTCGCGTTGCGAGGAAACCCCGAACACCGCATTCTGGCCTTCGGAAAGTGGGGCACCTACAAGCGCCTGGAGCCGATGATTGAGGCTTTCAAAGAAGTGTCGCGCAAAATTCCGGAGGCTCGGTTAGTTATTGCCGGCACCGACCATCCCAAAACCCCCGGCTACCTGCAATCTATCCGCGAAAAGCTGGCTTCCCGCTCCGACGTGATTTTTACCGGCTATGTCGCAGAAGATGACATTCCGCAGCTGTTCCAGAGTTCC
The DNA here is from genome assembly GCA_036268595.1 of Terriglobales bacterium. Classification (GTDB taxonomy): domain Bacteria; phylum Acidobacteriota; class Terriglobia; order Terriglobales; family Acidobacteriaceae; genus Gp1-AA145. Next base: position 11,876 of record DATATW010000170.1, on the reverse strand, counting down.
AGCGTTGCCGTGCTTCCCTACACCTCGTCGGCAGGATCAAGCGGGATTGCGCATCTGGCATGTACGTACGGACTACCGGTTGTGGCGTCGGATATTCCCGATTTCAGGAGACTGGCAGAGGAGGAGGGTCTGGCAATTGACTTCTTCCCGCCCGGACAGACCGGCGAGCTCGCTCAGCATTTGATCGACCTGTTGGAAAATCGAGACCGTCAGATCGAAATGGCAATGCAGAACGTTTCTGCGGCACTGCGCATGAGCATGCCCGAAATTATCCGCCAATACCTAAGCACATTCGAACTGCGCCAGGAACTCGAGCAGATGCGTTCGCTTTCGTCCCTACGCAAAATTCCACGCTGGATGCCTATGCGCGACATATTGGTGCGGCGAAACGCGCGTAAGACATTTTTGCGCTCGGAATCCAGAAACGCTTCGGCCGCCGCTGCTGCGGCCGGCAACAGCTCAGATCCAGCCGAAGTCGTGTACGTGGCTGCTAGCGGTCCAGCCGCACACAAACAACGTCCAACTGGCACCGAATAACGCGAACTAAAAGCAGGGGAAGGACGGATTGGCGGTTCCCACCGTCAGTTTATTAAAAAGTGTCCTCTGCTGGAGCTTGTAGGTTCCCGACATCAGCCGATAGTGCACCCACTGCACCAGTCCATATTTTTGCGCGAGATAATACTCTTCCTTATCTGCGCAGTTGGCGTAACTGGAATTGCAGTTGTAACGATAGCTGGCCACCAGCACCTTCAGGCTGCTGGGCAGACCACCTCCGAGATTGACCCAGTACGGTCCCCAAACCTGGTTGATGCTTTTCAGCAAATTCTGCGTCTTGTAATGCGTGCAATCGGTGTAGGTCTGGTAGGAAGTATTGGGTACGTGAATCTCCGATCCGGGAAAGCCCGCCTTTGCGCAACGCGGAACCAAGGGCAGATTCGTGTTTTGCGCAAACTTTTTGAAGGTATGAGCGTTGTTCCAGTCGTATTCGGTGATCCACAGGTAGATAAAATTGTTGTCGTAGAGCTGAATGTCCCAGGGCGAACCATTGCCGCCTTTGGTCCAGTAAAACTTCCCATCCATCATTTTGGTGTAAAGAGGGTTGGCGGTTCCGGTCACATGATAAGTACCCCGGAGATTGGAATCGAGGGTCATCCAGTCCAGCATGTCGTAGGTTCCTGATGGACAGTTCATCGTCGATTCGGCTCGGGCTTTCACACTAGATCCGATCAATCCTAAGAACGATAGACACACTACTGCGAGCCAAGTGATTTTCTTCATTGCCCCTCCGCGAAATTCGGGTCGGCGCGGACCCAGGAGGCCCGCATATTTCAAAACCCTGAGTAGTTAATGGGATGAGCTTAAAGTATGCCCAAGAACATGGGCAATCAGCGGAAAGCCTTAATTGAATACACCAAGGTACTCGTTATCAACAGAGTTCGAGCCAAAGGATTGTGGTTATTATTGCGGAGGACCCGGATTAGTGTTTTCAACCGGAGCGTTATCGAGCGGAGGTTGCGAGCCCTGATTGGCCGGGGGCTGAGTTGGAGGAGCCTGCGTCTCCGGCATGGTTACAGGAGTATTATCGCGGCGGCGTAAAACGATGGGCGTGTGACTTCGCCGCTTGGCTTCAGCTTCTGCCTGCAGATCTGCCTGCGTACCTTGCGAGTTCGTGCCCGCAACCGTTCCCACCGCTTCTCCCACCATCTCGTGATGACTGGCCACGCTGACCGGCGCGCTGGCTTCATCGCCATGCTGCGCCGACGAGTAGAAGCCGTCCGCGGTTTCTTCGTCGCCCATTGCCTCAGAGACGAAACCCATGTTGTTGAGTGAAAACGCGCTCTGCGGATCGAGCTTATAAGCCTCGCGGAAATCCTGATACGCCTTCTGGTCCTGATTATGGTTGAGCGCTGAAACGCCCTGGACGTTCAGCCGTGCCGCTTTGTCCAGATTGCTTTGCTGAGATTCTAAACGGGCTCGAACCGCCTGTTCGTTCCTAAACGCCACGTCGCTGATGGCTTTTCCGCGCGACTTCGGATCGAGCGACACCACAATCGGCTCAGTCGAGTGCGTAATCGAAGCGTCGTTATAGTAGCGGAGTGCAGCTTCCAGATCTCCCTGTTTTTCCATAGTGAAACCCAGATTATTCAGGGTGAAGGGATTTCGTGGGTCTAATTTCAGAGTGTCGCGCAGCACATCTTCAGCTTCCTGGCTTCTTCCCTGCTCCAGAAGCGTCATGGCTTCAATGTTGCCGCGATTTACCCGGAGTTCCAGGTTGCCATAGGCCTCGGTGACGTAGCTTAGCTTTTTGCCTTCGATCTTGCGGGCGCTGGCCATCGCGATCACCGTTTCCGAATCATTTTCCTTGGCGGCCAGCTGGTAATAGCGCTGCGCACGATCGATCTTGCCCTGCAATTCGGAGATGTAACCCAGATTATTAAGCGTGAAAGGATTGTCGGGGTCGATGAGATAGGCGCGGTAGAAAAGCTCTTCTGCCTTCTGCAGGTGATGATGTTGTATTTCCCTGACCCCTTCTCGGTTCAGCTTCTGCACCGGCGTGACTTCGGAACGTTTGGGAATGGTAATCCTGAGGCCGCCGGCATGCGCCAAAGACACGGACAAAATAGCCACAGCGATAGGGCTGACCTTTCGGCATTTAGGGGCTGAGTACATTAGGGGCTTAAACCTTGTTTTCGATAGCTTTGGATGCCAATTCAGCAGTTCGCGTTTATCGCCTTAACACCAGCAGCTCTGGCTACCTGACCGGCTTTGGCGGCATCCAAGGGGTGAGCACAATCATGCGCAAACCTGTCGCGGCACTGTCGGTGATTTTTGGGATGGCGTTAGCCGTTAATTCCGGATACGGGCAAGGCCAGGGGTACAGCAATGGCGCCTCTGTACCAGCCGCAGCCAGTACTTCGAATGCCGCCCGCAATGAAGACTACGATCCTCTTCTCGACTTGCCGCCGCTTAAGCACAACACTGTGACCCTGATGGGTGGAGTCGTGGTCAGCCTTGACGAAGTGATGAATCACATGGTCTTCGAGCCGTTCGGCACAAAGCGAAGAATGCAGGTGCATTTTGATACCCGCACGCATTTCTATCTTGACGGCAAGCCGATTACCGAGCGCGAGATTAAGCAAGGGCAACGACTTTACCTGGATACCCAACTGAACGGAGACCGGGTGTTCGCGAAGACGATCTGGATTCGCACTTCGGCCGAAAGCGGCATGGGACGCGGGCAGATCGTAGATTTTGATCCTGCGCACCGGACGGTCACCGTTCGAGACGAGCTTTCCGGTCAGCCCTTGCGCTTACATCTGATGCCGAATGCAACCATACGTAAAGGAAACCAATCTGGTTCTGAGAACGATCTGGTCCAGGGCGCACTGGTAAGCATTGAATTCGCTCCGCAGAACGAATTGCGTTCGATTGACGTTCTTGCCAGCCCCGGATCCGCATTCACCTTCGCCGGACGGGTGACATACATCGACTTGTCACAGAAGATGATCGCCATCGATAACCGCAGCGACGGAAAAAAATACGATGTCTCGGTGGAAGCGATTGCGCCCAGCGTTCTACGACAGATCGATGAGGGCGAGGATGTTTCAGTTTCCACTGTGTTTGATGGCAACCGATACTCAGCCCGGAGCGTGGATGTCATTAAAGCAAAATCGGCGCAGTAATTGAACCTCTATCTCTTATTCTTTCTGCTTTTGAAGCACTGGCTCAGCTCCGAAAAGCTGCAATCTTTTTAGGCTCGTGGCCGCGCGGGTTCGGGATCTGTTGGTTCGTCCAAGGCGCGCGTCGAGATCTCGGCGGCGATCTTATGCCGATGCTTCAGATAATACGACACCGTGTTCTTCGCATAACGCCACAGGGTTGAAACGTCAGTTTGGTACCAGCAACACTCAGCCATATGCGGTGAGAACCCGCAAAGGTAGCGAAAACGCTTATGTGTCTCTTCAGGAGAGCCTATGATTGCCGCGGTCACGCGGTGATTGCCTTCAATGATGGTCAGAGGCGTGGCCTCATCGATGGAAATCAGAATGACCGAACTGAAGACCGAGTTTTGTTTCATCTCCAGGCTGAGAGAGCGCAGCTTCTCAATAAAGGCGTCACCGGAGTGTGACAGAATGCGGGTCCGTATTCGTTCCGCGGTTTCAGGAAGCAAGAAACTTGGAACTCCGTATCGCAGCCACTGATTGCGAGGGAAAACCCGAACACGATTTAAATCCACCGGGCTCAGTTCGACTTCCCACCATTCCGTATCAATCGGAAGCTCGCGCCACAATCTTCCCCGCCGCCGATAAAGCAGGGCGCGCCGCAAAGTGTTCTCCTTCTCGTTGGAGAAATCGGGATGGCTGACCAGCTCAGTAAAACGCTCACGGAAATGAGCGAATTCGTCCTGGTAAAACTCGCCCCGTAGAAACTCGGCGATGACCATATTTTCGTCGACCCGCCGGATTTTTCGTAGGCCGGTTTCGAAATGGGGAACCTGCGAAATCGCACCCAATGAAGCCGCTGACGCATCAGCCGGTTCAGGTCTTCGCAGAAATGGCAGCGAAACCAGCAGCAACAAGATCATCATCAGCACCAATTGCACCAAAATCACGCTTCGCAGAGTGTCGTGAAAGGTGTAAATTCCGACGATGATCGCCAGGCTAAAACCAAGTTGAAGCCAGCTGACGTTGCCGATCTTGCGTGAAATCTCATATGTCATGAGCACCACGCTGAGAGCATAGATCGCGGTGGTCAGAGCGTAGAGCACCAAAAGAGAAGAATAGAAATTGTGTCCCTCGCTGGGAAAACCGGACCCCAGCAAAATATGCCACAGGGCGGCGGGCATGAGCCAGGCAGCAAAGATGAACAATGCTGATATTCCAGAGGCGAGCAGCAAAGCTGTGCTAAGGACGGTCCGCCCATCGCGTTCGCTGGAGCGGACGCCGGCAGAGAACGGGAACATGCTGCTCACCACTGACCAGGAGAGCATGTAAACCACCCTGCCAATCAGGGCTACCGCGGCATAAACTCCGGCCTGGGTAGCGTCGAAAAAATGCTTGACCAGGATGATGTCGAGATTGTTGATGATTACCTGGCCGATGAAAAAGATGACCGCCTGGATGCCCTCTTCCATGCCGGCGCGCAACGTAGCGTGCTGCACCTTGCCCAAGTGGTGTTTGCGCGGAATCGCAACAAAATAAGCCAGGATCACCGACGCCGAGATTGCACCAACAACCCCTCGAACGCCATAGCCGCCCCACATCAAGGCCACGGCACCCACCAGCTTTACCACCACTTCCAGAACAAAGTTCACAGCCAGGGGAACGAAGTCGTAGGTCCCCTGCATGAACCCGCGACGGGTTCCGAGAGGAATGTAGAACACCGTACCCACAGCCAAAAATTGCACCAACAGGGGCGAGGGCAGATTCAGGTAATTCGCCACCGCCGAACTGCTGAAGAAGAGCACAATCCCGACGCCCAAGCCTCCCAGCCAGGAACGCCGGTGCAGCAGGTTATAAATGGCTATCCGCTCGGATTCGGAATCGCTGCGCGCCACGAACTTCGAACACAGGAGCTGGAAAGAGAGAGTCACTGACGACAGCAGCATCAGGACTGTGTAAACTGCGCTGGCGTGGCCGAACTGCCCCGCGCCCAGTTTATGGGCGACGGCAAAGTTGTAGATGAGGTTTATCACCCCGACAAATACTGAGCTCACCAGCATGATCAGGCTGCCGCTCAGTACGCCGCGCCGTAGGTCACGAATTTTAGGACGGTAGGAGCCGCGACCTCCGGGCGGTGGACTTATTGCCGCTGCGGCTTCAATTCCTTCATCGGCCATGGTGGAAAATCCTGGGACTGAGTGATGCGAGGGGGCGCGTCATCAGAAGAGATTAAGATGTATGACGGGTAGAAAAGTGTTCCGGTTCTGCCCATTGAAGTCGTAAAAAGTCTGCTGCTGCAATCCGAACGATATGCGCAACGGGTAATTGACCGAAACTTCTCCCAAATCATCGTTTAAGGGTCGCTGCAGTCCTCGGGTGTAGGAAACGACAACCTCGTTGCTAATGTTGTTATAGGCGCTGAACCCCTCGCCCTTCGACCAGGTGCCGTCCGCATGCACTGCCCAATGCGAAGCTAGTGGCCTGTAGTCAAGGCGGAATCCCGGCCGCAAGGCTTGCGCTATGGCAAAAGAAGCATCCTGCACTCGCCAGGATCGTAAATACTCAGCCAGCACCGCGGCATTCCAGGAAGACCTGAACTTGTGTTGAATGCCGATGTAGCTGTCAGTCGTGTAGTACTCGCGGACCAGCGGACGGAATAGAACGTCGCGGCCTTGATATCCGGTAAGCAGCGAAGTTCTGCCCCACGGTCTGCCGACTTGACATTCAATGGTTCCAGCTGCGTCGCGAGAGTGCTGATCCATTTCAGTAAAGGGTCCGGTTTCGCGGATCACGCTACCGTTGACCGAGACCCAATTTCCGAACGCGCTGGTGTAGACGTATAGAAACTGGCGGAACAAGTTCTGATTCAGTTCCAAGGGAGAAGCAGTGTCCCTTCGAAGTGTGAACGCCAACCCCGGGTTCAGGCTGATGGTCGCACCGAACAGGTGAAACACAGGATTGATTCCGGTATTGAAAATGGTGTCGTAGGTGTTGCGGTACTGAATCAGTAATTCATTTGGAAACGACACCGTTCCACGGGCGTTACGCTCCTCGAAAAGTCCGGTGATGGTGGGCCAACCCTTAAAGTTCAAATGATAATGCGCTATGCCCAGGGTTTCGATGGTTGAACGTGGAGGAGGAAGCACAGTGGAACTTGACGCCAGCCCCCGAATGCGCGCATCCAGCTGGTAGATATTTATGTCCTCGAAGATCGGATGGACCATGAACTCGGGGCCGGCGCTGACTTGTTCTGTAACCTGGCGACCCTGTTCTCCAGCCAGGCGCAATTCGGTGTCTTGCGCATAATCGTTCCCAGCCATGACGTCGTTGGCGCGCGCGAACATGCTCAGAGCGCGGTTATCCTCATGGGCCTGCTGATAGGCACCCGCCATTGCGATCAGGTATTCATAGTCTTGCGCCGTATCGGGATCGTTGCCTACAGCCTTGAGCAGGGTCATCGCGCTCTGGGTCTGCCCCAGGTCGAGATCAGCATTCGCGAGCCCGAGATAAACGGATTCCTGGTCTGCGCCTTCGGCTTGTGCCCGCTCAAAATATTTCTTTCCGAGGTTGAAACGATCAACCGAAACCAGGACCTGTCCAGCTTCGATCAAGTTCTCAGGAGTGACGGCATTAGATTCGCCAATTCGCGATTCTGCCATGGCGAAGGCGACCTGGTCCTGCGCATCCCGGCGGCGTCCCGATTGCGCAAAAAGCCGTGCGAGGGCAAGCCTTACTTCGATCCGGTCCGCGCCCTGGGCATCGAGCGCACGAGAGTAGCGCTGCATGGCTCCGTGGTTATCTCCCATGAGAAGTAACGCCTCGCCGGTGGCCATGAGGACTTTCATGTCGTCGCCACGCTTTTCAGCGTCGGTAATCGCCTTATACGCGTCGCTTCGATCACGCAGTTGAGCATAGTCCCGGGCCATTTCGGCATAGAGGATTCCGTCGTTTACGCCGGTGCCTACGCCGGGAGTCACAACCCCCAGTCCACTCTTCAGAGCGTCCAGCGATTCGTTATAACGATGCAGACGGTACAACGCTTCGGCCAGTGCCAAGTGAACGTTCACGTCGTTAGGCGCAAGTTTAAGGGCCGCACGATATTCGACCTCGGCTTTGCGGAAGATCATCTGCTGACGGTAGGCTTCGGCGCGCGCCAGGTGAATTGCTGCCGAGTCGGGCATGGTCGCCGCAGCCAAATCGGCCTCGCGCAATGCCGGCTTAGATCTATGCAACTGCAGGTTTGCGAACGCCAGCCCGAGGTGAGCTTCGCCATAATTGGGCCGCAACTTCAGAGCCATCTCGAAATCCTGGGCCGCCTTGCTGCTCTCGCGAAGATCGTTACGAACGAAGCCGCGGTTCATGTAAGCCGTGGCATCATTCGGGTCGATAGCCAGCGACTTCGTGAAATTAGCCTCCGCCTCGCGCGGATGCCCAGTGTGAGCTTCGACATATCCCGCCACCAGCGGCAGGTCCTTGTCGTGGGGCCTGGAAGGCTCGAATCGCTGAACAATTTTGTAAGCGTCGTCGAAGCGGTTCAGAAACAGCAGATCATACGCCAGATAGTCCGGGGCCTCCGGATCGTTAGGCAGCTTCTCGATCACCTTGTAGCCCAGGTCCGCCGCTTCCTGATAATTTCCGGTGAACGTCAGGTAACGCTCGCGCTCGCGCATGACTTGCGGGTTGTCGTTAACCGCCGAATTCGCGGCCGCGCGAGTCACCCACGTCTTTGCCAGAGGCAACCGGTGGCCTGGGGCCTCAAGCGCCGAATTGATGGCGTCGGCGATGACCAGCGCGTTGTTTGGAGCCAACTGGTGGGCTTTCTCGTAATTCGCTTGCGCGCGATCGTATTTTTGGCCCGCGGTGTAAAGGTCGCCGAGAGCAAAATAGGCCACGTAATCGTTCGGATAAAGTTGCGCCAGCTTGAGGAAATATTGCTCCGCTGCGACCGGATCTTTCATATCGCGTGAGAGATAGCCCAGTGCAGTCAATGCGGCATGATTATTGGGGTCCGACTGCAACGCCTGTTTGTACATGGCCAGGGCATCGGCATCCCGGCCAATTTTCCACAACAGATTGGCGTAATTCAGAGTGATGCTTATGTTGCCCGGCGCCAGCGATATCGCTTGCTTGAGGTCGCGTTCGGCCGATTGCATATCATTGAAACCGGCCTCGATCAGCGCACGCAGGCGCAGATAATCTGGACGCGAGGCCTGATCTGTGCCGGGAATTGCATTGAGTGCATCACGCGCGCTGGCCAGTTCCTTGTCCGCCGCGGCATCCTGATTGACGCGACGATAAAGCTCCGAAAGGCTTAAGTGCAGCGAGACCGGATAGAGCGGGCCTTCCTGTGGCGCCTGTGGCAGATTCTGAATAGCCAGTTGGTATTCGCTGACTGCCTGATCGTTGTGGTCCTCGAGAGCATCCATCTGTCCGCGAATTGCATGCAGACGGTAGCTGTTAGGTTCGGTTGATTCCGCGCGCTTGAGGAAATCGGAAGCCGGCTCGAAACTTCCTATGTTCACCAGCGACTGCGCGGCGCTTAGCTGAAGCCCGACATCTTTCGGACGGCGATTGGCGGCACGCGTGTAAGCGTCTGCCGCTTCTTTTTTCTTGCCTGCGAGACTGTAGGTGTAGCCAAGTTCACCGAGTGCGTCGGGCTCCCGCTGAACGGCCTTTTGCAGGGTTGCGATGGATTGGTCAAAGTTGCCGGCATCGCGATAGTAAGCGGCCACCGCTCGCAGCACATTGGGATCGTTCGGGGCCCGGCTCAATGCTTTATCAAGATACTGTTTGGCCGACGCCGGCTGGTTGAGCTTCTGATAAGCGCGAGCGATCAATAAATCGGTCCGCGGGTCTGGCTTAATGCCGTCCGCACGTTTCAACAGATCAAGAGCAGTGTTGGGATCGGTATTAAGCGCGAGCTCTCCCGAAAGCTGCAGGTCGGTTGCGCTCTTTGGATTCGCGGCCAGAACCTTTTTAAGCAATTCCTGCGCTGTGTCAACCCGCCCCATCTTGGCGTAGGTTTGCGCTTCACCGGAGAGCCCAGCAATCGAATCGGGCTTTAACGCCAGTCCCTTTTGGTAGCCTTGCAGCGAAAGGTTGTAATCGTTCCCCAGCCTGGCGGCATAGCCGAGCAGGAACCATAACTCCGCGTTGTTGGGCGCGGAGTGCGCGGCGCGGGTGGCTGCAGCGATGGCGTCCCGGTAATCGCCTTTTTGTAACGCCTCGGTGACCGCGCGCGACTCACGCGCAGTTTCGATACTCGCCCCCCAGCCGATTCCATTCTCCGGGCTACCGGACGGAGTTGCGGCTTTCTTCTGCTGCTTGCCTTTTTTCGATTGACTGGGCGGTTGATTGACTTCGAAAGTCTGCGCCGCCGCGGCAATTGCAAACGAAAGACAGACAGCAACAGCTAGAGAGATGTTTTTGCTTTGCATGGTGCGGTGTCGAGCGTCGCGTCTGCCTGTTTTTCTTTCTGCCGAATGCTTGGCGGGCTCGAAACGATCAGATGCGTTCAGAGTAGCAGCGGTTGGATTCGGAGCAGGCCCGGGCGGCGGCTAAAATCCACACTACACAGGTGATTTTCCTATCTACGCCCAAGGCCCAAGCTTGCACGGGTATGTTTGCACAATAGCAAACCTTAGACGATTTAGGTGAATCCAAGCAGGTGCTCACAATTGCGCGCGGAGGAAACCCAACCGTGGAAACCAGTTATTTCTCGCGGCCGATCCCGTTACGAGTAATCCTGTTGATGGCGCTTGCCATTCACGGGCCGCTGCTGGCCATGCAGTTGCCGCTGACCAATTCCTACGACGCCAATTTCCACGTATTTTTTGCGTCGCATTACGCACACAGCTGGTTTAATCCCTGGAACCCGAAATGGTTTGCCGGATTTTCACAGGCGACCTATCCGCCGCTGGCACACCAGTGGATTGCATTACTTTCTTTCATCTTCGGTCTGCATATGGCCTATTTGCTGGTGCAATTGGTTGCCATCCTGCTCGTTCCGGTTGGGGTTTACCGATTTGCGCGCCTCTGGGTGGATGAACGGGCCAGCAGCTACGCTTCGTTGTTCAGCATCTTTATCGGCGCTCTGGTGTTTCTGGTTTATTCCGCCGGCCAGCTCCCAACCACACTTTCTGCCCCGCTTTACCTGCTTGCGGTCCCTTATTTTTATGACTGGTCGCGTTCCTCTGACGGACGCGCTTTGCTTAAAGGTGTGGTTTTGACGGTGGCCGCGGGTGCAGTCCACCACGTGACTTTGATTTTCGTCGCCCCGTTATTTGCCATTCCAGTATTGTGGCTGGCGGTTATTGATCGCGAGGACCGCAAAGCCGGCGCCGTGCTGATTCGTGGCCTGGTGTTTGCCATTTTGGCAGGTGTTGCTTTCGGGATTGTTCTGCTTCCCTACTGGCTTTCGATCATCCGGCACCCCATTCAACAGATGCCGATTCCGCACGCCAGCCGGTCGGACTTATTATTGAATCTGACTTTCCTAACCAATTACTTCTTCGTTCCTTACGGAATGCTGATCATCGCGCTGCCGTTTATCTTCATCTACGGCTCGTCAAACCGGCGTCTGCGTCCGCTGCTGTTGGGTTTCTGGCTCACCTTCATTTTCGGGCTGGGCGGTACTACACCGCTTCCTAAATGGATTTTGCAGCGCGCCTTTGAAATCTTGACTTTTGAACGATTTACCCTGTCGGCTTGTTTCATGGCGCTTCCAATTGTGGGACTGATTGCGGAAAAAATGCTGGAGCGGTCGCCGCGTCGGGCTGCTTTGGGCCTGGCATGCGCAGCAGTTCTCACGCTGGTGTTGCCGATGGCATGGATCTCAATCAGCCCGTTCTCCGCCAATGCGAGCCTTAATGTCGACGCCGTGGATAGTTTTCTGAACCGCGATGGGCATGACCGTTATCGCTATCTCACTCTCGGCTTCGGAAACTCGCTCCCGAAAGTTTCCACCTACACTACAGCCAACAGCGTGGACGGCGAATACAACTCCGCCCGGCTGCTTCCTGAATTCACCAACTACGGCACCGCCCAATTGACCAGCGCGAAATACTTCGGCACTGCCGGTATGGAAGCCTTGCGCATGATGTTGCGTCACGCCGCGCACTACGGGTTGAAGTACATCTTCGTTCACGATCCCTATTACGAACCGCTGGTAAGTTTCGCAGGTTGGCAAAAAGTGGAAACCTACGACTCCGGAGC